>JAWSVC010000026.1:0-20702 GCA_033852075.1 Gammaproteobacteria bacterium
AAGTGCATCTAGGCGAAAAAAGCCTGGCGGCTGGATGAAGCTGGAGGAATGGTTCTTTAAGTCATTAGGTGCATTAGGAAAAAAGTTGGTTATAGCTACGACTCGCGTCGGGGTCAACTGTTGACCCAGAAACATGCCCGGTAGAGCTGAAAAATCCAAACTACAATGGCTTCGCCTACTACCATAATGACCACCTGGGAACACCAAGGGTTGTAACCGATGCTAATGGCACTGAACTGTGGAAAGGTGATTACACTCCATTTGGCAAAGTAAAAGAAACCCAAAACCAAGATGCTTATTACGAACAGAACATAAGGTTCCCCGGACAGTATCACGACCGTGAGACCGGGCTTTATTATAATTACCATAGATACTTTGACCCAAGTTTGGGAAGGTACATCACCAGTGACCCGATAGGTTTAGCTGGTGGAATTAACACGTATGCTTATGTGGGTGGGAATCCGACCGTTTATAGCGATCCTTTAGGATTGGAAAAAGTATACATAAAAGATGGTGTTGAGTTTCATGCTAACCCAAAGCCTGATGGAGGGTCGAACTATGGGGAGCACGCTCGTCACGGAGAAGGTAAAGAATATCATGTTCATATTAACGATAAAAAAAATGCTCGGTGGGATGTCTATAATGATAGACCTTTAACGCCTGATGATGCAAAAAATTTCACCAAAAAAGAGCTTAAAGTGTGTAAGAATTTATCAAAAAATGAGAAGTGGTTTGTGAAGAAAGCAACTAGGGAAGTTTTCCATCATAATAGAAAAGCTCTTGGTGCAATTTATAAAAGATTTTTGCGTCGTTCAGCAAAAGCTGCTGGAGTTTTTGGAGCTTTAGCTCAATACGTAACAAGTAATTCATTAGAAGAAGCATGTGATTTAGATTTTGCTGACCAATTGGAAGTAGTATGTTACTAGATGAAAAAAAAGTTTTGGAGCAGGCAGAGAATGCTTATGAAAATGACAATGACGAATTAGCTATCAGTCTTTTCTTATCTCTTGTAATAGATGTGCCAGAGCCAAATCCAGAAGCATTGCAATTTTTATCTGTCATTTATCGTTATAGCAAGGAAGATAATGAAAAGGCAGACTATTGGCAGAAGCTATATGTTGAAAGAATTAAAAACCTTGCAAATGATGGAGTTCAAAAATATGTAATGGTACTTGCACAAATATTTCAATATGGCGATGGTTTGGAGATTAATGAAGAAAAAGCGGTATCTTTATTTACTGAACTTGCCGAAAATGAATATTCAGAAGCACAACATCACTTAGCAAATTTATTTAAGCACGGTTGGTGTGGTATTTCAGAAAATAGTAAGCAATATCTTTATTGGCTTGAAAGAGCAGCAGAGAATAAATGGCCTGATGCTATGGTTGATTTAGCTGAGTTAGTGATTTTTAGTGATGACTCAAATGAAAATGAATTAATTAAAGCTGCAAAGATGCTTCAAGACGCTAAGGAACTTGGTTCTTGGAGAGCTGATGAATTACTTAGTACGCTGAAATAGGCCAAGAAATCAATGGGGTGTGCGGCCGAGCAATTGTAGAGTGCTAACTCATGTCTCTGAAAAGCGCACCAGAGAAGCGTTTGAAAAGAAAATCATCTCCGAAAAGCTCTCAGTCGCATAGCTCAAAAAACTCGTAAAAAGCACCAAAAATGTAGAGCGCCAAATTAACATCATACAATTTGCCGAATTATTCATCGTAGATATGACGATTTTGGCAATCTTAGATTAACTCTCCACAGTTTAATTTTATTTTTTATGTCCGTTGTTTACGATATTGGAGAGCTTATTATCAAGCATTCAAAAAATCATCTGTTGAAATATTTGCCTGTCTGAGAATGGCGCGAAGCGTTCCTTCCGGCATGTCGCCCGGGTGATTCGGAATAGTTGTATATAGATCGTCCTCGGGGCTGTACCAGATTTCATGAGAGCCGGCTGCTTGACGGTCAAACTCGAATCCAAGTTTTTTAAGTTTCTTGATAATCTGACGATATTTAAAACCTGAAAGTCTTCCCATTACATCCCTACTATAAGCGGATAATCAAAAGAATCTTTAGTTGCTGCTAACTTCGCTTCGTGGTGGCGTTCAGCTTGAGCCTCAAGAATCTTTCTTGCGACATCGCGGGCAATCTCTATAGTTTCAGAAATAGTGCGTCCTTGAGCGATTAATCCGGGAATATCTTCAGAAGTAGCCAGATAAACACCTTCAGGTAGTTTTTCGATATGTAAATTTGCGATTTGTTCCATAATGAACTCTCCGAATTGACCTTCTCTCTTAATTGTTAAACGATAACTTTAAATCATCCCTTTTGCCACAATTAAAATTAAATTTTTAATTTGTTCTATATGTGTAGCGTACCACTTAGTAGCGTAGTAGCGCGCTAAATTAACGTCGTAAAATTTCCCGAATTATTTATCGTAAGATTTGGTGATAATTTGGGTATTTTACCAAATTATGGTCGTATGATTTTTTAAGTTAGCCGAATTACTATCGACATTTTTGCCAAATTTCATCGTAGATATGACGATTTTGGCAATCTTAGATTAACCCTCCATTGTTTAATTTTATTTTTTATGACGAAAATAATTGGGGGCAGAGTAAAATTAAGGCTTGTAAGCCATTGAATTGAAAGTATTCATTAATTTGACGCCACTTAATTCTACTCTGCCCCCAATTATTATTCTCAGGCAAAATCGAGGAATATCAATTCCCCCTCTTATAAAACTCTACTCCAACACGCTGGATATGCTCCACCAGATTTTCATTTTTAATAGAATCAAAAATCGAAACATCAATGCTGTAGGCTAAATCAAGGTCATCCAGTGCGTTAATAACATTAAATAGTAAATTATCTTCAGCTTTTCCACTGGTCTTGATAGTCAGGTCTATATCAGACCCAGGTTTATAATTCCCTTTGGCGCGTGAACCATAAATTAATACTGTATCTATAGCTGAAAAGCTGGATAATACCTGCTGAATAGCATCAATGTGCTGAGCTTTTAATCCGAAACGTTCGCTATTACTCAATTATCCATACCTTCTTTGTACTTGGTAAGGTTGTCTCGCAGGGCTAAAAACTGTTTGTAGTAATCTTTGGTAATTGAATTCAGAATCTGTTCGCTGATTTCTTCGTTATAAGTATGTACAGTAAGCTGACGTTTTTTAATCATGTCCATCCAGATATCGCCTTCCAGTATCAGACCACGTCTAAAAGCTAGTCGAAACGCATCACGACTACCAAAGATATCGGTTTCTCCCTGATATTCGTAAAAATCTTTGATGGTATTCCAAGCCAACTCATAATTATATTCAAATGCCTGAATTACACCTTGTTTTTCAAGGTCATTCAATTCGCGTTGTTCTATGATTTGAAGCGCATTTTCAAGTTGCCTTAATGCTCTTTGAAAATTATCCAGCCTTTGTATCCAGCGAATATCTTTGTTCACGTTTTACCCCTTATTTGCACTAAAGATAATTATATAAAGATTTTTATGAATTATCTTTTATTTTTCTTGTTCCAAAATCAATGAGAGCAGAGTCATTTAATCCTCACTACAAAAAATCATCAAAACCGGACTAATTTCATACTTTCTAAAATTTTGGCATTAATTTTGCTGGACGAATTCAAATCATGCTGTAGACTTATCTATAAGAAAGATTGCTACGGAATCACAAACACAGAATATGAAGCCATCAATTCAGCTCACAATCGGTCAAAGCCTAACTATGACCCCTCAGTTGCAGCAAGCAATACGCCTTTTGCAACTTTCAACTCTAGAGCTGGAACAAGAAATTCAAGAGACATTAGATTCAAACCTTATGCTGGAAAAGGTTGATACCGATACATCTAACCTTGAAAGTGAATCCACACCAGAAGCAATACAAGAACAGCAGGAACAGGTTGCAGCAAACGAAAGCGTTAAAGAATCCGAGCCGGAAATTCCAGAAGATTTACCCATTGATGCAGGTTGGGATGATATTTACGATGGCAGCACATCATATAGTGCCCCGTCTGAAGACTACTCGGATCTTTTTGAGAACCAATCAGGTTCAGGTGAAACTCTTCAAGAGCAACTTATATGGCAAATGCGGCTTTCCAGATTCTCCGAAACAGATGAAATTATCGCAACCACAATTATTGATTCTATTGGAGACGATGGTTACTTAATGCAGCCGTTGGAACAAATACATGAAGGAATTTGCGAACAATACCCAGAATCTGATATAGAACTTGATGAAGTAGAAGCGGTTCTCAAGCAGATCCAAAATTACGATCCTGTCGGTGTCGCCGCAAGAAATCTTCAAGAATGCTTGACCATACAATTAAATACCCTTCCCCAAGAAACCAAATGGCTTAAAGAAGCAAAAAAACTTCTTAGCAACTACCTTAATCTTCTTGGCACCAGACAGTTCACAACCCTGATGCGCAGGTTAAAACTATCTGAAGATGAATTAAAGGAAGTCATAAGCCTTATACAATCTTTAAACCCGCGCCCAGGATCTCAGGTAGCCCCCTCCTCTACACAATACGTAGTACCGGATGTGTTTGTATTTAAAAAGAATGGGGAATGGGTTGTTGAACTAAATCACGATGCCCTACCAAAAATCAGAATTAACAATGCCTACGCAGGATTAGTAAAGCGTGGAGATACCAGCTCTGACAACACCTATCTTAAAACCCACCTTCAAGAAGCAAGATGGTTTTTAAAAAGCGTACAAAGCAGACATGAAACTCTATTTAAGGTTGCCAACAGTATTGTGAATAAGCAAATCGACTTTTTCGAATATGGTCCTGAGGCGATGAAGCCAATGATTCTTCGTGAGATTGCCGAAGAAGTTGAAATGCACGAATCAACCATATCCAGAATCACCACTCAAAAGTATATGCATACACCTCGTGGTGTATTTGAATTTAAGTACTTCTTCTCAAGCCATGTTTCAACTGTTTCTGGCGATGATTTTTCTGCTACTGCAATACGTGCGCGCATTAAAACCCTGGTTGAAAACGAACCTCCACAAAAACCTCTTAGCGATAGCAAAATATCTCAGATTTTAAAAGACGAAGGGATAAACGTTGCGCGCAGAACAATTGCCAAATATCGTGAGTCGATAAATATCCCACCTTCAAATGAAAGAAGACGTTTGGGGTAACCCCAATATTAAAATTTTCATTACCCTTCGACCTTGGTTTATCTCGAGCGTAGTCGAAGCCTACGTCGATTTTATTAAATTTTTTTTAGTCCTTCGGCTACGCTCAGGAAACTTGAAAAATTTAAGTCTAAAAACACACAAACACCGCAGTCAAAATTCAGTAGAAATTCACAATATTACCAATTAATTTTTATGAAAATCATCACAAAACCTTACTTATCAAACACTTAAAAAAACACCCTAATGAAACCGAAAAAAACAGATGATAATACTAGATTTCGGCTCCAAAATGAACTATTTTTATTAGTAAGAGATGTGAAAAATTAATGGTTACGACCATTAGTTAACAGAAGGACGAGGCGTAAATTGATAAAATACTATCTAATAGCAGAAAGAATGAAGTCAATTAATGTTAATCGTTATAAAAATTATAAGTTTTCATCAACCGTTTTTTCAGTTCAATAAGTCCCTATACCCCTTTTTTTCATAAGGGATATTTCGCTTTGCGTCTGAAAAAACACCAACGACAAAAGAGAGGTGCGAATATGCAAATTAACCTCACAGGACATCATGTAGATATAACTGATTCACTACGTAATTATGTTGATAGTAAATTTGAAAGATTAGAACGGCATTTTGATAACGTAACAAATACCCACGTTATTTTATCTGTTGAAAAACTTGAACAAAAAGCCGAAGCTACGATGCAATTAAGCGGGAATATCGTATTTGCCGATTCAATAGATGAGGATATGTATGCAGCAATTGATACACTAGTTGATAAACTAGACAGACAAGTTAAAAAGCATAAGGAGAAAACCAAAAACCACAAACGCTGCAATGGTGGTTTAAAAAGAATGGAGCAACAAATCGCATAACCCATTCTTAAACAGTTAATCATAGAAGAAGGCTCTTAATGGGCCTTTTTCTTTTTCTGTAATATATTTATCTATTACGCAAATTAAGGGCAATAAATCAAAAACCAATCAATTTTGGTGCAAAAAGATTCTATTTTTTATTTTTTTGTATAAACTTAAAATATGAATAGCTATATATCATAGCGTTAGCAAAGCTCAATAGATTCACAGCTAGGTCAAATGGAGTTTAACTGTCTGATGAGCTTATATTTTCTACAAATCAACATCAAAACCAAGGAAATGGTTAAGATATTGATTCTGATAAGAAGTAATTTTTTCTATGTACATAGGTGATTTACTAACCGTCGATCGCATTATATGCAATGCAGATGTAACCAGTAAAAAACGCGCTCTTGAGTTAATTAGTGAACTTTTTAGTAGAACTATTGGCACTGAAGTAACATCCAAGTCTGTATTTGAAAGCTTAATAAATCGCGAAAGACTTGGAAGCACCGGCCTTGGAAAAGGGATTGCAATACCTCATGCACGCATTGAAGGGCTACATAATGCAACCGGAATCCTTATCAAGCTTAAAGAACCAATATCATATGATGCTATTGATGGCGAACCAGTTGACATCCTTTTCGCCCTCCTCGTTCCAGAACATTATACAGATGAACATCTCAACATACTTGCTGTGTTAGCAGAGATGTTCAGTGATACCGACATATGCGATACACTGCGGCAACATACAACCGCTGAGCCAATGTATAATCTTCTTGATGATTGGACCAAAGCAAGAGCGGCCTAAAAAGAAAGTTCAATGAAAGATAAAATCACTGCAACCTTAATTTTCGATTCACACATTGATAAATTTAAAATCAAATGGCTAGCTGGAAAAAAAGGTGGTGATCGCGCTGTATCTAACCAAGAAGATAGCAAAGACAAATACCCTTTAATTGGCTACTTAAACCTTATCCGCCCTAACAGAATACAAATAATTGGCCAACATGAACTTTTTTTCATTAATAGCCTTACGCTACAAAACCGGGTTTCATTAATCAAAGAACTCTTTACCTCTAGTCCAACTATCGTCATCTTTTGTGACAACCTAAATCCACCGCCAGATTTTATGTCGGAAGCAGAGAAAACAAACACCCCTCTTTGGAAAAGCGCTGTTAGCAGCTTCGAAATAATGTCGGTTTTACAGTACGAACTAATCGACCAGCTTGCTAATAAGATCACGATTCATGGGGTTCTTATGGATATATTTGGCGTTGGTGTACTAATAACCGGTAAAAGTGGAATTGGGAAAAGCGAGTTGGCTCTTGACCTGATAACTCGCGGCCATTCACTTATAGCCGACGACGCCCCGGAATTCACCAGGATTGCACCAGATACCTTATGCGGCAGCTGCCCTGATACAATCAAAAATATGCTAGAAGTACGCGGGCTTGGTCTTTTAGATATTAAAGCCATGTTTGGTGACTCAGCCGTTCAGCAAAAGAAAAACCTACGCTTAATTGTAGATATGCAACCATCAGAAAATATAGCATATGATGCAGAAAACAGACTAGAGGGAACTCGCCGCCAAACAACATATCTTGACGTAACCATTCCAGAAGTAAAAATTCCAGTAGCGCCAGGAAGAAATTTGGCAGTTATTACAGAAGCATCTGTACGCGACCATCTTTTACGTGAAGAAGGCCATGTTACCGCCGATAGATTTACGGCAAAACTGCACCAAAAAATTCAGGAAGGCAAGATATGAGACTGGTGATAATCAGTGGATTATCAGGGTCAGGAAAGTCTATAGCTCTTAATACCTTAGAAGACGAGGAATATTTTTGCGTAGATAATATGCCTATCGGCATACTTAATGAATTCGCAAAACATATTACCGAACCTGGTTATTCCCAATACAAATCATTCGCTATCGGAATAGATTCAAGAAACTATGCTCTCAGTCTTCCAGAGTTTGAATCTACCCTCACAAAATTGCACGATATTTTTGATGATATTGAAATAATTTTCCTAAAATCCAACATTCAAACCTTATTAAAAAGATTTAGCGAAACCAGAAGAAGACACCCTCTTTCCGGTGCAGAGATTCCTCTTGAAGATGCTATAAAATATGAGCATGTAATTTTAGAGCCAATTCATGATACTGCCGACCTGATTATTGATACTTCAAATACCAATATCCATCAACTCCGGGAAATAATCATTAAAAGCCTGGGAAAAGACAAAAAACCCATGTCTTTATTGTTTAGATCATTTGGATTTAAAAATGGAACTCCAATTGATGCCGACTTGTTATTTGATGTACGCTGTTTACCCAATCCGCATTGGGAACCTGCCCTTAGACCATTTTCAGGGCTAGACCAAAAAGTAATTGATTTTCTTGAAAAAAGCGATGAAGTTAAAGAAATGGTAGAAGACATTGCTAATTTTATTAAAAAATGGCTACCGAAATATATTGAACAGAACAGAAAATACCTTACAATCGCTATCGGATGTACTGGCGGTTTTCATCGTTCGGTTTATATTGTTGAAAAGTTAACTTCATTCTTTAAGAAAGAAGGCAATAATATAAATATTGTCTCTTCGCACAGGGAACTTACATGACTGTAGGCATTCTAATCGTAACCCACAATAATAGTGGCAAAGAATTATTAAGCTGTTGCAACTCTATCTTTGGTGCAGCCCCTCTTGCTATCGAAACAATAGGCGTATCTTCAAAAGATTCACCTGAAGATGCTCAAGCAAAGATCAAAACCAGCATTGAAAATCTCGATGAAGGTGATGGAGTACTTCTAATTACCGATCTTTACGGCGCAACTCCATGCAATCTTTCAATCAAAGTAATGCAAGACATTCCAAATAAAATAAAAATTATTACCGGAATAAACCTGCAAATGGTTCTTAAGACCTTCAATTACTTCAATCTGGATCTGGAACAACTCGCTGCTAAGGTGCTCTTTGGAGGTTCAAACGGTATTAACCTTATCAACAAAGAGAAGTCAGCTTGAACAAAATAACCATAGAAATTATCAACAAGCTCGGCATGCACGCCAGAGCAGCAGCAAAGTTCACAGGCATAGCTTCAAAATTTGAATGTGAAATATCCGTAACTCACGGTGAAAAAACTATCAATGGCAAAAGCATTATGGGGCTATTAATGCTAGCTGCTTCAAAAGGCACAATGATTACTATAGAAGCAGAAGGCAAAGACTCTGACCAGGCAATTACAGAACTATCTGACCTTATAAATAATCGTTTTAATGAATCTGAATAACGCTGCATTTAATAAATAAAAAAACAGAATATCTCACCCTTAACCACACAACATATCATTCTCAACTCGATTGGGAATCTCGAGACAACACGACAAGATTCTCTGGATCCTCTAGTCAAGCTAGATGATGACGGTTGATTCTGCATTTTTCCTACACTATCAACACACTTAAAGAAACAGCTCACAATTCTACTGTAACTATTCCACAAAGAACCAAAAAATAGTCTGATTAACTGTTATAATTCTTTTATCAATAGTATAAAATCGCGGCTTAGAAATAGCATCGGTGCAGAAATCATCAACATATTGCGCACCAAAAAACACACAGGCAGCCCAACTATGCCCAATACAGCCATTGAGACAAATAAAAGTACCAGGGTAAGAGATTTTAATAACGCTCTTGATCGTGGGGTACCTACGTCTCCGATACGGCTGATGCTTAATGCCCTGCATCCTGCAGAAATCGCTCATATCATTGAATCCTTAACCCCTGATAAACGTGACATCATCTGGGAACTTGTTGACCCGGAATTTGAAGGTGACGTGCTCCTTCACGTTGGTGATGAGGTTAGAGCATCTCTGATTAAAAATATGGAAACCGAGGACATCATCTCGGCAACCGAAGGGATGGATCTGGATGACCTTGCTGACTTTATGCAAGATGTTCCGTCTTCAGTATACAAGTCTATTATCCAGTCAATGGATGACCAATCCAGACTACGCCTTGAAGCAGTTATGTCATTCCCGGAGGATACTGCTGGTGGTCTAATGAATACAGACACCGTGGCAATCCGTCCAGATGTAACTCTTGATGTAGTTATGCGCTATCTGCGCCGTCAAAACGACAAGATTCCGGAAAACACCGATAGTCTAATCGTGGTTGACCACCACAATAAATATTTAGGGACTTTATCATTAA
The DNA here is from genome assembly GCA_033852075.1 of Gammaproteobacteria bacterium. Taxonomy (GTDB): domain Bacteria; phylum Pseudomonadota; class Gammaproteobacteria; order QZLD01; family QZLD01; genus QZLE01. The sequence goes on from JAWSVC010000026.1 coordinate 10,243, forward strand.
CAGACCTGGTATCCAACGATCCCGCTCAAAGAGTATCAGAAGTTTATAAACAAACCGTAGAAGGGATACCTGCTGCCATGCATGAAAGACAGGTAGCCCATATTTTTACCGACCGCGACTTAATTTCTGCCCCAGTAATTAATGAGCAAGGAATCCTGCTTGGGCGTATTACAATTGACGACGTGGTTGATGTTATCCGCGAAGAAGCTGAACACTCCCTAATGAGTATGGCAGGTCTTGGTGAAGACAATGACATGTTTGCCCCGGTTATTACAAGTTCAATGCGCCGTGCCGTATGGTTAGGAGTAAACCTTATAACCGCATTTATGGCTTCGGCAGTTATTGGTATTTTTGAAGCAACACTTGAACAGATTGTTGCCCTTGCTGTACTAATGCCTATTGTTGCAAGCATGGGTGGAATTGCAGGCAGTCAAACATTAACACTGGTTATTCGTGGCCTTGCTCTTGGCCAAATCGGATTTACTAACGCAAAATCTCTTTTATTTAAAGAGATAGCAGTATCATTGTTAAACGGCCTTCTCTGGTCGCTTATCGTTGGCTGCGTTTCTGTTTTCTGGTTTGGAAATTTCACCCTTGGATTTGTTATCGGCTCAGCCATAATAATTAATCTTATTATTGGTGCTATCTCTGGAGTTGGCATTCCACTATTATTGAAACAACTACATATTGACCCTGCACTTGCTGGCGGAGTTGTGCTAACAACAATTACCGATGTGATTGGTTTTCTTGCATTCCTTGGCCTTGCAACGATAATCCTCATATAATTACGATATCTAAAGTATAAGCCCGGGAGCGTAAGTGAACGACCAACAAGAATACATTTACGATCAAGATGAAGAAGAGATCATCTATGTAAGCAAATCAGAACTTAAAAGAGATGCCCATGCATTAACTGAAATGGGAGAAAAACTGATTGCGCTACGTGCAAAAGATCTAAAGAAAATACCACTATCGCCAGAACTGGAAGAAGCTATTCAATTAGCGCATAAAATAGAAAATAAACGCGGAGCATTAAAACGCCAACGCCTGTTTATAGGTAAACTTCTGCGCAAGATGGATACTGAAGATATAAGTGAAGCCCTAAAAAAAATTGAAGGGCAACATGAACAAGAAAATGCAAAATTCCATCGCCTGGAAAAATTTCGAGACATGCTGATTAGCGAAGGCGACCAGGCAATCGGAAAAATAACAAAACATTATCCGAATCTTGACCGCCAACACCTAAGACAGCTTATCCGCAAAGCACAGCAAGAACACAAAGCCATGCAAGAAGGCAAACAAAATGCCAACAAAGGCTCGGCCAGAGCCCTTTTTAAATATTTAAAAGAGATAGCAGAATGACAAATCATATTAAAGTTAAACTTGATGATGGATTTGAACTAAATATAAATAAGGTTGGAACAGGTCCATCCCTTATAATTCAACATGGTTGGACCGGCAATATGGAAGACTGGAAACCAATCATAGATGATCTATCTCAACACTTTACCTGCTATTTCTGGGATGTACGCACCTACTATCAAGAAAACGTAACAATTGACCGTTTAGCAACCGACGTTCAAAATCTTATAAATCAGGAAGATCTAACCGATATCACCCTTGTCGGCCACTCAATGGGAGCCCTGATATCCTGGGAATATATCAATCTATTCGGCTGCGACAAATTAAAACTATTAGTCATAATTGACCAAACACCAAAAATAATAACGGATAACAGCTGGCAATTAGGTCTATACCACAACTATCCGCATGAAGATAACGTAATATTTGAACAAAGCCTTGAAGATAACTTTTCTCATGCAGTTATCGACCTGATACTTCACGGTCAAGAAATGAGCGATGAAGAACGTGAACTTATTCGTAACTCCGACTTTATGCAAAACCGAACCGAGCGTCTCAAAGATTTCAATCCAAAGGCATGGATAGACACCTGGAAAAGCCTTTCTCGCAAAGACTTCCGTGAAGTACTAAACAATATCACTGTCCCAGTATACCTGGCATATGGAGATAAAAGTAACTTCTACGGCATAGATATTGCCAACTATGTAAAAGAAAACACCCCAAATGCCATGCTACATATCTATCCGGGATCTGGGCACCACCCTCACATGGATTACAAAGATGATTTTGTTGCCAAGGTGGTTGAGTATGCACAGATTGATAGTTAATTAAATTTAACATTGTTTTTAAAAATACTGGCAAACATTACTATTTATTGATATAAAGTAGCAAAAATACAAAAGCTATTTATGGTGATTTGTTTTTTATACCATAATTTATATCAATCATGGGGATTTACGTTTACGTAAATTATGTTGTTTGCATGAAAATTTTAATTATTACAAGCCCGAATTCTCTATCTCATATTTTAAAGGCAAAATCCATTGGTAAAAGCTTAATTGAAAATGGGCACGAAATTCATTACGCAACTACCCCTAAATATGCTCATTGCTTTAAACAAAGATTTCACCCTATTCCTGACATACAAGAATCTGACCTATCCCCTTTTCCAACATTCAGTTGGTATAGCAGTGAAACAAATATTAAAAATTGCATTAAGGCCGAACTAACCCTTATTGAAAACATTAAACCTGATTTAATTATCGGAATTTTTAGATTCACAACAAGAACCGCAGCCAAACTAACCAATGTACCATTTTATTCAGTTGCAAGTGGTTGCATTCTTCCAAATCAAAAAACAACCTTAGGATTCAACAACAACGAAGAAAATAACCAAAACCAAAGATATTATCTTAAGTGCTTTAATGAGTTCGCTACTCATAAACTAAATAAGGTTCATAAATCACTTGGAGCAAAAACAACGGATAATATTTTAAATCAGCTAACCGGAGATATGACATTTTTATGGGACTTTAAAGATTTCTTTAATCCAAATGCAAATTATCCTCATCAACATATTGGCCCAATAGAAGTCTCAAACCTACTTCCAACAGAAACAAATTTTACTAAGATTGAAAACAACTCCCTTCCTAAGGTTCTGATAAGCCTCGGAACATGTAATACCAGTACTGAATTTATTAGCCGAATGGTAAATATAATGCTGGATCTTGGATTTGCTGTAATACTCTGCCAAGGAAAAAATAAAAATCTAAAAGAAAGATTCAGCAATAACTCTAATGTATTTTGCTATGAATTTATCCATTTTAAACAAGCACTAGAGTTTTGCGACCTTGTTATTTGTCATGGAGGACAGCTAACTTTATTCGAGGCCTTTGAAAAACAAGTTCCGGCTTTGATTTTTCCATTTCATCCAGAGCAAGCTCAAAATGGGATATGTGCAGAATCAATAAACTGCGGTCAAAGAATAATTGATTCAACCGTTTTTACGGGTGATTCTAACGTATACATCAATCGTTTTATGCTACTATCAGACGATGAAATAAAACAAAAAATTTCTGATTTAGTAACAAATCCAAAAAGTAAAAAAGCACTTAAAAAGATATCAAAAGTTATTAAAGAACTTCCAGGCGAAACTGCTATTGCAGATTATATTAACAAGGTAGCTTAAATGGAAAAAACAGGAATCATTCTTGTTCACGGTGTTAGTGGGTCACATACCGACTTATACCCAATTGAATTATTATTTTCGGACAAGAGATATCTTACCCTTAATATTGAGCTTCCAAACCATAATTCAAACTTTAACAACATTAATTTCAATGCCGAAACTTTTCAAAATAATCTTATTGAAAGAATTAATAAATTCTCTGAGCAATTAAAGCAATACATATTAATTGGGCACTCCACTGGCGGCACCTTACTCTTATCTATTCTTAATAAACTTAATAAGCCACCAACATTAAATATTATGCTGGCTACACCATATAAAGTTGACATGTCTTATATTGAACGTTGGGATAATTCAACCAAAAATAAAGATACCAGAATGGATATGGACTCGATGGCTGAACTTATTGCATTAATTAACCAGCAATCCAGAAAAAAAGATCCATGCAATATCCACACTCTAATCTTTCAAGCTATTGATGATGAACTTGTTCCATATTCAGATTCAGAAAAATGGCATGAAAAACTTTCGTCTGCCACTAGTAAATTAATTCGATTAGAAAATGGTAATCACCATTTTATTCAAAAACACTCTGATTATATCTTTCAAAAAATAATGACTGAGCTTAATTTAATGACAAATAAACTAAATAATACTGATATATTAAGTAAGATCGATCCTCAAATAGTAACTCATACTATTAATAGCCCACAAATTCAAAATAACCTTGTCAATTCCCCCTCAGTCAAAAGAGCTTTAAAGAAAGAGATCGAACTATCAAAACATATCGACAATAAACCAGTTTTTGCCAATATTGAAATCACAACGCGCTGCAATTTTAAGTGTTCTTTTTGTGCAAGAGAGCATGTAAATATTCAAGAAATAGACATGTCTATTTCTGAATTTGACCAAATACTTTCTAAATTACCAAGTGTATATAAAGTGAGGATAGTTGGTCTTGGGGAACCATTGCTTCACAAGCAAATTTCAGAATTCATTAGATGCGCCAAATCATATAACAAACATGTTGGTATAGTTACAAATGCTCAATTGCTTACAGAAAATATCGGAAAAGATATAATTAAAGCGGGACTTGATGAAATCACATTCAGCATTGACTCAACCGTTCAAAACATTGCTCAAGAGATTAGAAAAGGCTCAAACATTTCCAAAATACTGGAAAACATTAACGCCTTTCTAACACTAGATGGAAGCGAAGATCTTCGTACAGCAGTTTTTACTGCAATATCAAAACAATCCCTATCATCTTTAGAAAAAACTATCGAAGATATCTGCAAACTTAATATCCAGGCAATAGTTCTATCCGACCTTAATTTTGAAGATAACATTGAACAATCTGTTAACAGAAATATGACAGATAAAAACTATGAAACTATAAAAAATGCCATCTTGACTGCTTACAGAAACGGAAAACCGGTAATCAACTCAAGGGCAATTGAAGAATTTGGAATAGAAAACCGAATCCGTGACTTTTTAATAAAAACTCCTGAACAAATATTTGAAAAATCTACTAAACACACCTGGTGCCTTTCTCCATGGCAAACACTCCCTGTATTAGTTAATGGGGACATTACTGTTTGTGACTGCCAGCCCGAAACCAGAACCGGAAATATCTTAAAAGATAATTTAGATGAAATCTGGAACAGTCAACAATTCCAGATGCAAAGAAAAGGCATGATTTCAGAACACCCAATAAAGGCATGTAAATCTTGCCCAAGGTTTTAAATTTATATAAATTATAATTAATCAATACTATAAATAGTTTCACTACAATCCACTTCACCACTATACTTTTTTAAACTAAAATAAAAGCTCAATTTCTAAGAGCTATACAAATGGCAAACAAAGACGACGACTTTAATCTTTTCCAACAGGAGATGTCTGGGGTAAAAAAGATTGAAAGCAAAAATATAAAAGAGGCATCTAAACCAAAACCTAAGCCTATTCCACTATCTCGCCAGCAAGATGACCGTGATGTGATTTCTCAACTTGAAAGTGATCCTTTCTGCCATGAATACATAGAAACCGGTGATGAGATTTTTTACTTCCGTCCCGGCCTGCAACAAAAGGTAATTAAAAAACTAAAACGTGGACAATATTCAATAGAACGCGAGCTAGACCTTCACGGCATGACTACTGAACAAGCTAAGAATGCAGTAAATATATTCTTCCATAACTGTTCATTACATAATAACCGCTGTGTTTTAGTAATACACGGCAAGGGTTATCGTACCGAAAAAAAAGAGCCTATTTTAAAGAGCATGCTCAATGGATGGCTGCGTCACAGAAGCGATGTACTCGGTTTTTGTTCCGCCAGAATTGAAGATGGAGGAACTGGTGCGATATATGTTTTATTAAGAAAGTCATAACTAAAAAAAGTGAGTCAACCAATGACTCACTTTTTATGAATTTATGATTAGTCAGAAAAATACAAAAACAATTACCTTTAGAAATTATATTTAATTCTAAGAGTTAATTTATCTAAATTATCATTAGTTTCGTATTCTTCCCTTTGATACTCTGCAGCAAAGGTCAGATAATCAAGGAATGGGGTTTGATAAATTACACCATATACGTTCTCCGCAATTACATCTCCTCCATCTTCTCCGGTTTCAATTCTTCCAGCCACAAATGAATCCCCTCCAAGATCGTATTTGGCTTCAAATGTAAATACTTGTGGCTGATAGGCTCTGCCCCCATCAAACACCAACTCGCCAGCCTGAAATTCATCTAATGCAGTAATATATTCCGCATCCAACTGAAATTTTGCAAAACCATAGGAAATATTAGCTGCAAATCCGGCAACAGAATCTTGAATTGTCCCGCCATTTACTCCATCTGTCCCAGATAGAGTATTACTATCAGCAATACTTGAAATTAAAGAAGTTCCAACTGAAAGATCATCATTAAACTGTAAATCTAACCTTGCAACCAAACCATCGATATGATCGTCATCCTCACCTGTTTCCTGAACATCTCCATTGTATAAAGCCCCTGAAATAGTAGCTATACCAACTGAATATAAAGCAGTTACTGCATGTTCTCGAGTTTCAGCCAAAACAATACCCTGAGAATCTGTCATAAAACTTGAGTTAAATGCAGCTGTAGGTAAATAATGCTTTCCAAGAATAAACTCTAATCCGGTATCTTTAGGTTTAATATCAATTACTGCCTGGTCTATATACACTCGATCGGTATCACTTCCAAGCCACTTAAATATTGCATAACCCATTACCTGTTCGGATGCCTTTGCGTCAAGCTTCAATAGCACCAAAGATGACTTAAAATCACTTGAACTTGTATCTGCACCACTTGCTGATTCTTCGTTCTTCAAGGTTCCGTCAACCCTAATAAAACCAGAGTAATTTACTTCCGGCATTTTTAATTCAGTAGCAAAGATACTTGGAGATAAGAATATAGCAGCCGCCGTAAATACAGCTATTCCTGTATATTTAAGTTTCATAAGTTTTCCTCGTTTTGAAATTTGTAGCTTACAAACCATTGATAAAATAAAAATCTATGTCCAAAAAATTCCTGCCACCTTATAATAAAGAGCTTAATACGTAAAGGCGACATATAAGATTAAGTAAAATTTTCCAACACATACAATGACATTATTTAAATAACCACCTTGATATAATGAATAAAATCAAATCATGAATATATTCGAGATTTTTTTAATAGCTATCGGTCTTGCAATGGACGCATTTGCAGTATCAATCGGCCTTGGGGGGTGTCATACCCATAATAATAACTCAAGGCACTTACTAGCACTAAAGGCAGCATTATTCTTCGGGATATTTCAAGCTGGAATGCCTGTTATTGGCTGGGCAGGAGGCAAACAATTTATAAGCTATATTCAGGCAATAGATCACTGGATTGCATTTTTTCTTTTATTAATAATTGGAGTTAAAATGATTTTCGAAGGTGTTTATGGTCAGGAAGAACACAAATCAAGTAAAACATCCTTTAAAACAATGCTAATTCTTGCTGTAGCGACAAGCATTGACGCATTAGCCGTTGGCATAACATTCAGCTTACTCCAAATTAAACTTCTATTTTCCATATTTATTATAGGTATAACTACATTTATCTTATCTTACATTGGCGTAGATTTCGGTTGCAGATTTGGTGATAAATTAGGTAAATTGTCAGAAATCTGTGGAGGAATAATACTTATTGGTTTAGGAACAAAGATATTAATCGAACATACTTTTTTCACCTAAAAACATACACCTTTCAATTGAACAAATTAAAATACCCCCTAGTGGGCTAACTATCGGCTAAATATGGATAAAATAAAAACCAATACATGGGTAATCATCACTAAAATGATAACGACTGTAATAGTTACAACTATTCTATTAGGGTCAACTATCTGGTCTTCTATTAGCTGGAATACACTAATCTCATCATTTGATAATCCTGAAAACAATCAAATTGTAGTTAATCTTGCAACTTTTTACTGTGCAAGCATGATTATTTTATCGGGATGCGTACTATATATTCTGCTTTACGAGCTTATAAAAAGAAGCTCTCTTCCAAAACGAAAATTACAAACAATAATTTATGTTCTAATGTTTGGAGTTGCCATCATGGTATTTTTACCGAAATATGCGGGCAAATATTATATAAACCAAGCAGAACAGAAAGGATATAAATTTGACCAAGAAAACTCATACCAATGGCTTTTTTACAGACGGTTAGTTTTTACCAAGCAAAAGTGTAATTAGGGAAAAAGGCTTACAGTGAATCAAGAAGTCTATCTACATCCTCTTGAGAGGATTTTTCCTGCAGCACTGAATCAGTACTTGCTTTATAAATACCATCATTAAGATCATGCAATTCTGGTTTTTCCATGATATCTGTTATTTTTGCTAATACTTTTGCAAATTCATTTAACTGCTGGCTTACCCTATCAGAAAACTGTAACGCCATCTCTGCACGACCAAGCGCTGTAATAGCTCCATCTTCATTATATTCATCAATACATTTTCTAGCCTCGGCGATATAGTCTAATACAGTATGACTATCACTAGCTATATCAAGTTTGATGTCTTCCATCTTTTTTATTATACCCAAACCAGTAAGCGTATCATTGACCCTGGCTATCATAATTTGATTAATTTTTAAAAGATTTAATTTATCTTTAATTAGATTTTTAGTGGTCAGAATAGCATTAACCTTTGCAATAACATCATCTGGCTCAATTGGCTTTATTATATAATCAGTTGCTCCAACTCTTAGGGCTTTTAGTATCCCAAATCTTGCATCTAATCCAGTAATAAATATTACTGGTAACGTACATATTTCCGATGTATTTCTAATCTGCTCACAGATATCAAAACCGTTAACTCCTTCCATCATAATATCAAGTAATAAAAGATCAGGCTTTTCCTCAATAGCCCTTTGAATACACTTCTCCCCATTACTTTCTTCTATTACCGTAAATCCATATTTCGTTAGAATAGCTGACATTAGCATCCTGGTTGTATCTTCATCATCAACAACCATTATTCTGTATTTATCAGGCATGATATCTCCTTATTCAATGTCATTAATTATAGTACAAAATCTAAGTCATTTAGATTTACGATAAATATTATTTTTATATTAAAACCAATTGAGAATTGATCTACAATTTAGGTAACTAAGACTTGCTATCGCAGCCTTTTAGGCAATAATTTTATTAATTATTACAATAATTGTTATGCTTATTTATTAATGGAGATTACCGATGGATATTATTCCATCCAAAGAAGAACTACAAAAAACCTACGCGGCAATTAAGGGAATTGAATTACCTACTGTCCCTGATATCGTTCAAAAAGCTAATTCTGAACTTTCTAAGCCTGATCCTAACATTAGTGAGCTAGCAGACTTAATTAGTAAAGATCCTGTTCTATCCGGCCAAATCCTTAAGGTTATTAACTCACCTTTTTATGGTCTTAGCAAAAAGATCGATTCAGTACAAAAAGCTGTGGTTTTACTTGGTCAAAAGAATCTAAAGAACGTCCTAATGACAGCTGGTCTTCGCCAGTCTATGCAAGAAAGTGACGATTCAAGAAAAACCTTCTGGGACAGAGCAGCAGCAACAGCAGCGTGTGCATCTGGTATTGCAACCTTAGTGCACAACATAGAACCAGATGAAGCCTATATGACAGGGCTATTTCTTGATACTGGAGTACTTGTACTACTTGAAAAAAGTCCTGCCTATAAAAGAGTATCTGATAACCAACCAATTTATCCATTTTCAACTGTTGTTTTTGAAGAAAACAAATTTGAAACAAGCCATCCAAATGTTGGTTACTTGTTAGCATTAAGTTGGAAAATACCTGATATTTGCGCACTTGCGATTCTTCATCACCATACAGAAGACTATGAAAAGTTTGATGACAGCAAACTCAGAGCTCTTATTGCTATTATGCAATTAAGCTATGCACTAGTTGCAGAAGAGCTTTCTGAAACTGAGATAAACATAGAAGAACATATTAGATACAAAAGTAATGCCTTGAATGAGCTTCTTTTGGACGAAAGTGACCTTGAAGACATAGTTGTTTCTGCGGTAAGAGAATCGACCTAAAATTTAATATATTATACGGCCAAGCCCCTTTATAAACAGTTAAAATAATTCTAAATTTGCAGAAAACAGCCCCAATAAGAAAGGGGGCTAAGCTCGCAACTAATAATTAAATTTAACCAAATAACTATTTGAATATTTTTCTAACTACTGCAAAACCAAGTAACCCAAGCAGGATTAGACCGGTAGAACCTCCGCCACCAGAGCTTCCACCCGTATCACCATCATCTCCATCCTGTTCTTCAGTATCAACACCTTCACCTTCATCATCACTTTGGTCATCACATACATTACCAATACCATCACCAT
>JAWSVC010000027.1:0-75912 GCA_033852075.1 Gammaproteobacteria bacterium
ATGCAAAATGGTCACAGGAAGAAGCCCGCACCGGAGATATCGTAAAACTAACTGCAGAAGCAGTTGGCTTTGAAGATGGCGAAAAGGCAAAAATCACCATCATGGAAATGGATCATGATGGAAATGATGATTTTATTGAAGAACTAGAAGCTGAAGTTCAAAGCGAAAAGATAAAGGCACAGTGGGAGTATTACTATACCCCTGATGATGACGATGAAGTTGAAGACAAAAAGGCTCAAAAACGCGGATATACCACACCTGAGTATTATTTTATTGCTGAAGTATTAAATCAAAGCGCAAGATCGCCATTATTGGAATTTAAGGATTACCTTGAAATTGAACTTCTGGATGACGAAGATCAACCAATAGCCGAAGCCAAATATAAATTACATTTAGGAAACGGAATAATACTACCTGGACAACTAGATGCTAACGGTTATGTAAAGATAAATGATATTCCTCCAGGAAAGTATCAAGTCACCTTTGATGATTACCCTGAAGTAATCATAACTGAGGATGAACAATAGTTATGGATAATCAAAAATTTCAAAAGATAGCAAGTGGAAAGAAAAATAAGCTGCAGGTAGCGGCGTATTTTACTGTTAATATTGAAATACACCAATCGGCAGATGAAACATTACAGCAATGCAATGAGCCACCAACAATAATCATTACAAAATACTCATCTCCAGATGCCGAAATAGATACTGAATCTGAAAAAAATATAATTATTAGTATTGACCAAAACCAATATGAACACAAAGAAGAAAGCGAGAAAAACAAACAGTTGAAAACAGCATACATTGTGAAAAGAACTGATGAAAACTGGTACTCTTTATCAATCGCCACATGGAAACTAAAAGAAAATTTTCAAGGGGAAAAATTTCAAATCGTTTTCGATCCTAAAGATGGCGAAGCGCTAATACCTATATTTGTAGATCTAAAAGGAGATAATCCTTATGAGTTACCTGAAAACGTTGAACTAAAGCCTGAAGAACCTAACGATGATACACAAGAAACTGCCGCAGAATAATTTAAGAGTAAAACAATGAATATTTGTACAAACTTTACATTTCGCAATTTCAAACTTTTATTGATTACAGCAATTATCGGTGTTTCATTCATCGGTTGCAGCAATGACAATGAACCTAAACTTACTCCTGAACAAATAGAGGCGCAAAAAGCTGAGCAAAAAAGGCTGGAGATAAAATATACCGGCACAAGAGAGATGTGCGGCCCTAACTATAAAAACCAGCGCATGATCTATGAAAAGGAAGACTTTAACCAGCTTAAGCATTGGCAGATGTGTTTTCCACGCGAAGCTCCTTTAGATGATAAAGAGTTTTGGTCTGAACCACGCATAATGTTTGTTTGGAAAAAAGAAGATTACCCAGGCCAACACAGTCAAGACTATGATCCATCCATCTACTCAATGAGGCTTGATGGCACAGATATTCGTCTGGTTTTACGTTCAGAAGAGCTTGCAGGTGATGATCCTGGAACAATACGCCACCGCCCTGCTCGTTCACCAGACAATAGATATATCGCATATGGGTATGATAATGGTAGTGATCTATATAAAGTTTTATACGATGTTAAAGAGAAAAAGCGCATCAAACTAATCGATGGTGGAGCTGAATCGAATTTCATCTGGACACATGATAGTGAAAACCTAATCTTTTATGTTGATGATAAAATGAAGAACTATCATGTTCCAAACAAAACCATAACTAATCGCCCTCTGGTCTATTCCAGCGGTGGTACATTACATTTATTAGAAGACAAAAAAACATTTTTAGCAACACGATATGACCGCTTGGAGTATTCTGATTTCGATGGCAATAAAATAAAAACCATTAAGCTGCCACACATTGATGAGCACGACAAATGGGACTTTGAAGAGTTTTCGCCTCATAGCAAATATTTTTATTATTTTAGCCAACTAAAAGGCTATATCTTTGACATTAAGGAAAAGAAAATAGTTTACAAATATACAAATGATCGAACAGCACCAATTAACGGCATTTTTCTTATGCCTTACAGTACAAAAATAGTTTTTAACTCTCCCCGAAAAGGGCTTACTGAACACGATTTTATTAATGATACTAGAAAAATTTTAACTCCTAACATGGGCATTTCATTTCCATCATTAATAAATTTTAAACCGAATAACCAATAGGCTCAAACAGAGAAAGTAATATGACTGACAGTAAATCAAACGCAGGGAATAAAACAGAGCAAAAGCAGAAAGGTAAAGCCAACCTAATTGCACCAGAGCTGTTTTTATTCTCCGGATATATGGTTAAAGAAAAGCTGGTCAGAAAAAACATCTCCCCCATTCAAAATCAATTACTTTATGTCGGTAAAAAGGGTGAAAAAGCATCCAATCCCAATAATACTCCTGTTTTAAAAACTGACGAAAAGGGGATGATATTCCACTTTAACGGTAAAGAGAAAACTAACTTTGCCAAACGCACCCCTTTTCGTGGTGGAAATATAAAGGGGTTCTCTCCTGTAAATGAAATAGAAGCACTAATACCGCCGGCAGATATGGTATGCCGATCAGCATTTAGCAATGACAACTGGCTTAGTGACTTTAATGATAAGATGCAGGAAAAGATAAAATCCGATACCAATATAGAGATACCCAAATTAAAACTCACATCAGTTAAAAGATCTGAACTGCGCCAACCACAAAATACTGAATCAGATAAAGAGTATCGCCAATGGTACAACACTATTAATGGCAATGACATTTACGGCTACATCATGCCCAAAACAAGAGCCATATTCCTTGTATTCAATCTAGATATTGTTGATGGGGCTAATACCAGCATAAAAGTATGGAAAGCAGACGGTAAAGCAATAATTATTAAAGCAGATGAAATCAAAACCGCTAAATATGATAATCCGGAAAATAAAAGCGTTCTGCATATTGCTACATTAACCGGTACTGATTCTGATTTACCCAAGGGTACTTATAAAATTGAGGTTAGACTTCCTAAAAACAGCAGCGACAATAAACACTGGAATAGTCGTTCTGCCGGTAATTCAAAGCTAAATATCCAAGGTACAGATAGCTATACCCTAAGTTTCAATATTAAATTTGACATCCAAAATATTGCAGGGGAATTCAGTATTGTTAATGCAGACCCTATATCTTTAGAAGAAGCTCTTATTAAGCAATATCCACAATACTATAACTATTTGCTAACTGATAAATTGCTGGAGACTAATCCAGAGCTTCAAAAAAATGAAGCCGGAGATGGATCAAACACTCAGCCTAAATCCAAAGGACATGTTTTAACACCAATGTTAAACATGTGGAATACATCCAAGGATATTGCTGGCCTTGCCAATAAAACTATAAATACAAAATCACCGTCAGAATTCTTAAAAATGCTGACACATACAATACATGATAAGTACAAACAAAATGAGAATCAGAAACTTCGTCAAGCAATTGATTTGGTTTATCAAACAAAATCAACTGTAGATGCGTGGAATGACCTACGTGGCTCTATGGAAGATTTATTGAAACAAGTATATGGTGTCAAAAGTATAGATGAAAAAATATCTACAATTAACCTTGCTAAAATACTTTATAGTAAAGACTCCTCAATTAGAAAAAGCGCCTCATCTGCAATACTGGGTAAAAAACTAGAAGAATATGCAAGCTTAAGAAATGAAAAAGCATGGAAGGCTTGGATTGCAAATCCAGACAATCTTGATCCGGATTATAAATTAAAACTAGGAAGTGCTTTAGATATTTCTGAAAAAACTATGAAATTCATCGGTAAATCTCTCGATGTAATAGACATAGCTACTGGTCTGCTTTCGGTGGCAGATTCATGTTTTTCCCTGGGATTAGCCCATAATGAACTTGAAACATCTAAAAAAACATTAAATGACTTTACTGAAGAATACCTACACTTTTTAGGTAAAAAAACAACAGCAAAAGAGACAGAAATTGAAATCAGGTTTGCTGGTAATAGTGCTGATTTATCTCTTACAGCTATAGACCAACTAACAAAAGAAGCATTACCTCTTTTAAAAGATAATAAGAATCAGATATCAATATTCGGCTATACAGACACTGTAGGTACTTTACAAGAAAACCAAAAATTAGCGAAAGATAGAGCCAACGCACTTAAAGATTGGATAGTTAAAGAGGCTAAAATTGATGCATCCCAAATTCATACCCTTGCTTTTGGAGAGCATGACCCTAAGATTCCAAATCCGAAAGATACATTAGAATTTTCATGTGCAGAGAACAGGCGATGCGTTGTATTTATTACAAATCAAATTCGTAAAGAAAATACAGCTCCATGTAGACACGCAATCGACACGCTGGAAAAAAATCGATATATCACAGTAACTCAACATATGAAAGTCGCTGAAGCGATTGTAGATTTACTGGAAAAAGCTGCCGACTTTGCCCTGGCTGTTGCATCAATAATTCCTATCACTGCACCTGCCGCCATGGCTATTTCATTAGCAAAAGAAGCAACCAACTTAGCCAAATCCATTGATTCCTTTTGCTTTAATGATGCGCTTCAAAAATTTGCAGCAGGTAATAAAATTTCTACAGATTTACTATTTGACTCATATTCAAACCAAACCCTTATAAGAGATTTGTACAACGACACTAAAGAAAAAAATAGCATCAGTGACACTAGCCTATCTAACATTCAACTTAGATTAAGAGCCGAAGCTATTAGCGGATTTTTACGCCTTGTAGTCAGAGCCTCTCTTGCCGGGAAAGATAAATTTGAGAAAAAACTATTTGAAGACTACAAAATTGAAGCCTATATAAAGAACTTTATTCTCAATGATGGATGGAATATGCCATTACACCCTCCAATTGCAATTTCAATGGATGAATTTTGGTTATTCGCGGTCAATAAACACAATAAAGATTCTGAGAAAGCGGTTGAGAATTTTGGTTTAGATGAAAATTATGGATTAATTAACGCTAAAAAAATTATTGATATGCTTCCACCAGGAAGCATCATCAGCATAGGAGCTGAATATATAGAATTAGCACGACAATATGAAGAAAGTGGTTTTCAAGCCAAAGGAGTAATCATCAATCAAATGTACATGATGTCTATTACAGACAAGGTTCCTTATCATGTTAAGTCTAGCTTCCAAGATGATTATCCAATTCACCATATAGCAACCAAAGAATATACAAAACTGGTTAATGACATAAATCCTGATTTTTCAGGGCTTAGCACTAAAATATATGAACATATGGCCATTTATTTTATGGACAAGGATGGCAAATGGAAATCATTAGCGGCTCATGAACTTGAGCAGTATAAAAAAGACAAAGAGAATCTTAAAAATCCAGTAGTCTATAAGAATAGCATTGATTTAAATGTAGATGATCAATTTGGTTTTTGGACCACTATGGCAAATTCGTATATGTCATCAGGAATCAGCCGTTTTATGTTTAGTAACCAAAAACGACTATATTCAATGTCATCAATTTCTCCCACAACGCCAATTAAAATAATTATCGCTTTTAAAAATAAATCTGATGACGATGAAGAGATTGTTGATGGAATAACACCTGTTTCTGTACAGCTTCACAGATATGATAATTTTATGGATATCGATGGCCCTAAATATAAAACAATAGCCAGAAGGCTGATGCCAAAGGATTTTGATGGATTACCAGATATATCAGATGATCATATAGAAACTCTTACCGGTATCAGAAATAACAAACAAATTAGTGAAGGAATGTATGGATGTGTTATTGAGCCTTTCTTCCAATTAGGGCTTATTACCCGAGCTGGCATCAAACCATGTGCTGATATTAGCTCATCTTACGATCTTAAAAAGCAAATTGAAAATAGTGATTTCAAAGACATGAAGTATGGATTCACATGTGTAGTTGGAAGTAATGAATCTACAAAAATAAAAGTCCCTTTCCATACCAAAAAATATTGGGACAGCTCAATAAAATCAGTTGATTCATTCGATGATGAAATCACTGTATCACTTGACAATAATGATATCGAACAAAAGAAATTACTAAATAAATCTTTCTTAAATAATAACGCAACAAATAAAACAACTTATCCTGAATTCTTTACCGGAAATATTAAAGCAACTTCTTTTATCCGGATTGAAGGAGACAAATCACAATTCATACCATCCCAGCCATATCTTAATGACGTTAATGAACTAACAAATCAGAGTCTTAAAGGACTGATAATAGAAAAAGAAAGATATACGGCATTGCCATTAATGGATGAACATTACCGCCTTTCTATCAAAAATTTTGACTGGAACACACCTGTTGACTTTGCGATAACATTAGCATGCAGCAAACCAATGTTTGATGAATATAATGGTTTAAAGCAAATTCCTGACAGCATAAAAGCTTCATCCTCCTTAATTAATTCCGGTGATGCAATTAGTAATGTTACTGGTACACCTCTTGATAAAATGCCTCTGCGGTTACTGGGGCGTGTCACCGGGGTACTGATGCCAGGAATACCCGATAATGAAATTGGCCAACAATTTATAGATATTGCCAAAAAACTAACGATTGAAATTGAAGAAGGGAAAAAATCTACCAGTTCTCTT
Organism: Gammaproteobacteria bacterium; assembly: GCA_033852075.1. Taxonomy (GTDB): domain Bacteria; phylum Pseudomonadota; class Gammaproteobacteria; order QZLD01; family QZLD01; genus QZLE01. Next base: position 6,604 of record JAWSVC010000027.1, read on the forward strand.
TCCGCTGCTGAAAAGAGTGCGCTAGATGAATACAATAAAAAAGCAAAAGGATCTCACAAAGTAATTTTCTATAACTTTACACCAATGGCTAACAAAATCACTCAAGAAAGCGCGGAGATATTAAAATACCTGTCTAGTCCTCATAAAAAATTCTCAGCTAATAAAAAGTTGCGACTTCATATGAATGGAGCCAGCTTTGATTCAGTCCAAACTATGATTTCTCCATACAAGCATCTTGATCAAATTCTACCCAGTGGCTATTTATCAGCTTATGATACTAATGACTCATACTATATTTTTGCAGCTTCGAAGAGTATGTCATATGAGCACCCTCTTACAGGGGAAAAGATTAACTCAATCAGACCATTTGGTGAAACGGATGGTATTGGTGAAAAGTTCTATGAATATAGACTTAAAGAGCTTCGTACCTCAGGTAATTCTGCAGGCGGCAAACCAATAGACATCAATAAATCTATTTTCAGATTCTCTGCAAAAAATGCAATATCAGCATTAAAACCTGGAGCTAAGTTCTTAAATGATCCTAATTGGAAGGAAAAACATCCTGATTGGGAACAAGAAATCAAAGACTGGATTGAAAAAGAACCAACCAGAACAAATGGACCTCAAACACTATTCAAAGAAGAATGAGTGATAAAATAATGACAGCAGAATACAAACGCCAAACAGAACAGACTCATAAAATTGATCTTGCCTCCAGCATTACCAGATTGCATTGGCTGAAAAAAGAGGCTCCTGTCAATCACGAAGTTAAATTCGAACTTGAGACGGACAAGGTTGCCGACAATACAGTTGTAACTTTTGAGATCAAAGATGTATCCGGCAATGTTAATGAGACCATTACTGAAAAAGTTCGCAAAAACAAGTACGAAGGTCGTTTCAAAATCCCAGAAGAAGCTGAAGATAAATTAACAATTACAGCCAAAATTGAAGAATATGGACTTGAAGCAAAATCAAAAGATCTGCTTGTATTACAAAACTTTACTATTAACTTAGTAGATGAATATAAAAATGAAATTGATGAACTCAAAACATTCGATCAACTTTCATATTTAATTATTACCGACACTGGCAAACAATATAATGGCAAAGTAGAAAATCGTGCCATCAATGCTCGTAACATCCACTTCGCTAAAGAATTGAAACTTCAGCTATTGGTTAGCGATCCTACGGAAGAGATCGACAAATCTATAAAATATTTAGACAGCAAAGAAACATCATCCACTACTGCTAGACAGAATTTCAATAACGGAAGCGGTTCCAGCAGCAAAAATACTAACCATGCGAATACTGGTGAAACAGATGCAGATTTTTATGATTTCATAAACTTTGTTCGCACAACATATAACAACCTCAAATCGCCAGTTTCAACAACAATAGATTTGATGCAAAACTTTACTAAATAAAAGGTTTGGTTTTTAGGGTATAAAAATGAATAATTTAGAATTTAACATTAAAAAAACCGACTTAAGCAAAGACGACAAAGGTAATAATGCGCTAGAACTGGGGATAAAAAGTACAGATGCAATGATACTTCACCCATCTTTTTGCTGCCCAGTGGTTGTTGAAGAAGGAAAACCCATAACCATTTTCCTACTAACCGGCTCTGACTTTTATGACATGTTTGCAGCAGAGGTTGAAGCAAGACCTATAGCAACAATTAGTATTATAAAACTTGTTCCAACAATAAATTTTGAAAAAGTCGTCCAAGGAACAAAAGGTGGTGGATTTATAAAGAGGCACATAAATCAGATGTTGAATTTTCAACATTGGGAACAAGATCTGATGTGTGTTCCTCCACAAAAACCTATATACGATACTTTTACAGATGCACAAAACAATATCGAAGTTACTTATTTGGATGAACTTAAAGAACCATGCGGGCTAAAAGATAAAAGCGGTATAATATTCGCTAACATGCGTGAATCATCCTTCAAAAAATACGTGCAGGATGAAGGATTTAAATACCTGTTTCAGGTTGAACTTTGGCGTGCAGATAATCTCTCTCAAGGTCTTTATGACCTTTCATGGATAACCAAAAACGACAACGTATTTGACGACTTCTCAGAAAAAGAAAAAGAAGCTCCATCAGATACTGTAGAATTCTACGAAAAACAAGACCAGATAACTCGCAAATACATCTGTGAAGATGAAAAGCGTAAAGGCTTTACCCATGCTTATAAAATTGGTGATGAAGATAATGATTTCGAATTTGAGTTTGATCCGAAAGCACCAATCCAAAACCACCATCCTGTATATGTTGTAGAAAAGGGAAAGAAAAAACTAAACATCGGCCACCTTTCTGATGTGCATGTTTCATCCAAACAATTTGCATACCAAACCTGCAAAGCCAAAGTAATTCCAGGATGCGAAGACTCCCCGGAAATAGGCAGCATGGTAAATATTTCCTTTTACACTTTGCGTGACCTGATGGATAGCTTTGGTAAAGATGCCGATATTGATTTGCTTATCTTTACCGGAGATTTAATTGACCACGGCCGTAACTACAATCCCAAAAGTAAATTCATAAATAATCCAGATGCAAAAACCGGTGACATTTGGGACCAAATGACTCTGGATAATATAGACAAAAAATTTGAAGATGGTGAAGATGCAGGCAAAGAGATGTATCCTCACTCCATCGACAACGTGCTTGTATATAGTCTTTTTAGAAGATATTACAAAAAATATAAAAAACCTATACTTTTAGTTTCAGGTAACCACGAATGCTATACCCTACCCTACGGCATATCACCCAGGGCAGATATGGCGGCAGGAGCAAAATCCACTATAAGATCAATACCATATATTGAAACAATCACCGGAGCAGCAGCCGGAGCTGTAGTTGGCGGTATACCTGGCGCTATAACTGGCGGAGCTATTGGGTATTCTGGAGATACTCAGAAAAAACCGATGACCATAGAACAGATAATTCAAGAAGCAAATGAACGCCGCAAGGAAGACTGGTTAAAAAGAACTGCAAAAGAAAGTGAAGACAAAAACATAGATAGAAAAAGAGCCAACGAAGGGATTCCGGCAGATAACAATTTAACTATATACGAAGCTATTCTCATGTATGGCCCAGACTATAACATGGTACCCATGAGCGGATTCACTGATAACGATGACTGTAAAAATTTTAAACCTGAAAATCTAAACTGGTTTTACAACATTTTTACACCTCTTGAAGATTTCGTTATTTCATATAATAACCAACAAAACTTCATAGGCTTAGGGTGGAAGGATAGAGAACGTTTTATCTCTCTAGGCAGCATGAGAACATTTGGAGGCCTCTTGCCAAGAGCACCAGAAGCTGTTACCAATGAACAGCTGGAACTTATTAAAACCGCAGTTAAAAAAGAAAGCGGCGATAATATCCTCCTAAGCCACTTTACCTTTGCCAACTACGCTGCTTCAAAAGGGATAGAAAGCGAAGGAGAAATTAACTATAACGATAGTTTTAAAAGTGACTCAGACGATTGTTGTACAGGCACCTTCGAAAGCAACCGCTACGAAGTCTATAAAATGATCGTCTGCGATAAAAAAATCAAATACACTTTATCAGGCCACTCGCACAGAAACGGTATATATATATGCACTGACTCCGACTCATCCTGGCTTCCGGGGCGTTACTATTTTAAAACCCAGACTATTCCATTAGACATGCAATCACTAGAGTATGATGAAATTCTCGATGACGAACTTTCTTCATGCACAAAAATGATCGTCTCATCCAGTGGTGGCAACATTGGAAAACAAAACTTCAATAATGAATTATTCAATTGGAGCATAGACTATCCGTCCGGCACATCTATTAAATACGATAACAATGATAAAGAAATGATCAAAATAGTAAGAGCAGAAAAGGCAAAACCAAGGTTTGCAGTAGCTCTTGAATATGCAGATATAGTTGGTCGAGATCAACTTGATAAAGATGCGGGAATTTTTAAATATATAAAACTTTCTGAATATGGAAACGAACTTGAATTAGAGATTAATTCTGAACTTGATATCCCATTAAATGACGAAGGATTTATTCAGCAGATCAGTCTTTATATAAATAAGGGGATCAATCAAGAATTTGCTTTTAAATACAATAATACTGTCGACACATCTAAATTCACAGTTATTGATATAGACACCGAAGATTTAGAAGAAATTTTTGAGTCAGATATTCCAAAATTGAACTCAAGTGAATTTAATGTATTCCTATCACTTAAATTGAAACAAATATCTGATCCATGTTTTAATTATTATGATTTTGAAAAACCTTTAAATATCAGATCACAAATAATATCAGTAAAGCAACGAATGAAAGAGATATTAGCAGAAAAAAACATGCAAACCATTACAGGCATAACTTATAATACTCAACTTCAAAAACGACTTGATGAAATAACTGATAATAGTAAAGGTTATCTAATTGAGCGTGATCCAGCAGAAGGTGAAGTTGTAAATCACGCTAAATTATCAAAGTCAGGAGGTTCGGATTTTGCGTTTGATTGGAAAAAACATGGTGGATCAACCGTTGAAGATTAAACTTATTCGAAAATTTATAACTGGCATATTCTATGTAGGATTAATTATTATATTGGGAGCTTTTTCCATGTTTAACTCAAAACACAAGCCATCAAAAGAATTATACGAAGTATTACAAAGCGCTGAACTGGTAACAAAATATTCTGAAATGCAAGGCTTTAATCTCAAAGACTTAGATATAGAAAAAGCCCGTATTAAAGGTGCAAAAATTCAAAACTTCTCAATATCAAATACTGACCTAAAAAATTTTGATGCTCGTAGTTCTCATTGGGAAAATGGAAAATTTACCGAAGTTAATTTCAACGATATCTACTTTGATGAAATAATCCTAAATAACGTTGTCTTCGAAAAAAGCAATCTTAAAAACGTAAATTTTATTTCTGGTAAATTAAAGAATGTTAAATTTATTGACTGCACAATAACAAAATCTGCATTTTATTATCTCGAAGAAAGTGATATCGAATTTATTAACACAAAAATTCATGATAATGAATATAAGTTTTCAGATTCACAAATCCAGATGCGCCTTATTAATTCTGAATTTCGTGATACCGATATGATGTCACTTAAAGAAGGCTCTTCAATCTATATGGAAAATAGTGAAATTAATACCGTTAACTTCCAATACTCAAAAATGGATTCATTTAAATCTGTAAACTCAAAAATGCTTAACTCAACGCTTGGTGACTCTGAAATTAAAGAACTTAACTTTGATAAAACCCATATTGATATTTCCTTTGGGAAAGCTGTTATTGATAAGGTGTTAATTACAAACTCAAAAATTGACAATCTCGGATCTATTTGGGCAAAAGTCAAACAATTTGAAATTAGCAATTGCACAGATCCAGCTGATGTCTCTTTTGGACAATCTGAAATCGTGGAAATAAAAATAAATAATTGTAATTTCAAAGAGCTTTACCCTTCAAGAATATCAACAAAATCACTTCTAATTGAAAACGCGATAATTGAAAAGTCCAGCTTCTATAAATCAAATATTGATGACTTTATATTGAGAAATGTAACTTTTAATGGAAAAACCAAGTTCAAGAAATTCCAGGCAGGTAAATCTACTTTGGAGAATATCAAAATAGGACCTAATGCAGAAATGCTTATGGATGGAGCAAACATTGAGTTTTAACAATGAAAATTGCTTTTAATATATCAACAGCATTAAGCGTTCTATCGCCATTTTTGCTCTACTACTCGTATTTGCTCCTTACCAACAAAATATCTTATGGTAGCGGATACCGTAATATGGGAGCAGGTATTGCCGAAGGTTTATTAGCTATAGCAATTATAGGGATCGTTATATTTTTATTGATTGCTGGTTTCATTATTTCACTCATATATTACTTAGAAACTAAAGAATTATTTCCAAAAGTCATTTTTTTTATACACTTATGCATTATAGGCATACCTGTTTTATTTCTTTTAGGTTTTTATTTATTTCAAGCCGAATGGTTTTTATGTTTATTGAATGGTAGATCTCATTTATCAAATGACTGGCAAAAAAGATTTAGCAATACAGAGCTATTTAACGAATATTCAGCAAATAATAAAATCGAACTAAATAATGTAATTATCAAAGGTGCTAGGATCCCCTCTTCCCATACTTCAAATTTTATGTTTAAAAATGTTGAGTTTATTGACTTTGGGGGAAAGGAATCACAGTGGAAAAACGGTGAATTTATTGATTCTACGTTCAATGACTTCTCTTTCTACAATGCTCATTTAAAAAATGTAACATTTAAAAATTCAAAATTTGTTGATTCTCACTTTTCAAAAGCAAAGCTGGAAAATGTTAAGTTCATCAACTGCGAAATATCAAAATCTTCTTTTGGTAATATGCGTGAAAGTAGCATTGAATTCATTGATACAAAGATTAATAGCAACAACTACAATTTCTCTGATTCTCAAATAAATTTGAAACTTATTAACTCTAATCTAATAAATATAGACTTACGATCGCTTAAAGAAGGCTCTTCAATTCATGTTGAAAATAGCACAATAGACAATGTAAGTTTTCAACACTCAAAAATGGATTCATTTAAATCTGTAAACTCAAAAATGCTTAACTCAACACTTGGTGACTCTGAAATTAAAGAACTTAGCTTTGATAAAAGCCATATTCACATATCTTTTGGGGATGCAATTATAAAAAAAGTAACGGTTACAGAATCAAAGATTGATAATCTTGGTGCTATCCGAGTAAAAACCGATATTTTTTCAATAACTGATTGTGATAAAAATGCAGATGTTACGTTTGCGAAGTCCAATATAAAAATAATCAAGATTAATAATTGTGATTTTGCAGCATTGTATCCTGCAAATTTGAATGCAGAAACCCTATCTATTGAGAATACAACAATAGCTGATTCAATTTTTTACAAATCTAAAGTTAAAAACTTTAAATTCAGAAATGTAACTCTTAATAAAGAAGCTGATTTTGAAAACTTTCATGCCGATACAGTTTTAATAGAGAATATAACCAAAGATCCGAATTTAAAACTAACGATGGATGGAGCTAATATTGAATTGTAATTAAATTCACACATATGGGATAGAAATAACAATGAATGAATGGCTAACAGAAAAATTAGATAACTTAAAAACTTCTACAACCTCTTTACAGGGGATGTGGAAGTTGATGGGTGAGCTTAGCGAAAAAACACCAGCTGAGATCAGTCTTGAAAAGCTGAAAAGCATGGCTATGGATTTAAGCTGCGATATTTTTAAGGAATCGGTTAATCAGACCAATCTTCTTAATCAAGCCAGTAATAGTTATGAAACAAATCAAGAACTAGCCAGCACTCTAAAAGACATAATGGGTAATACTGATTCTATTATCAGCAATACAAAAGAGTTGGCACAAAAATCAGATATCGAAGCAGCTATTATCAAAGGTATAGACCAACAACTTCAAATAGCGGCAGAAAGCGGGAAATTATCATCTCTCGCCAATAATATAAAAGAAAAAGGTAAGCAACTTGCTCTATCATCTGCCTCTGGATACATTGGAGATGCATTAGATAAAATCGGTGTATCTACTGATGAGGTATCAAATATTGCTGGAAAGATGAATAGCATCATTAGCGGTGATCCTCGCAAGTTGGTGATTGATAGCATAAAAGGTGAAATAGCTGATCAGGTGGCCTCCTCTTTTGGGCCATTAAACGCTGTAACCGCCGGCATTGCCAGTGTCATTGTATCCGCAGGAGATGATTCTAACGGAGAATTTGCAAAACTTGATGAATTAGGAAATGTTTGCATTGATGGCGTTAAAGAGTTTGCTCAAAATAGTCTTGCAGAAAACATCCCAAGTGAAGCCATAGATGGTTTTGATTTTCAAAACTCTGCATCAGCAAATGGAGGCTCATTACACGGATTAGCCAATTCGATTTTAGAGATTGGAAAATCTTGTTTGGCAGGGGCGACTACTGATTATGTGCTTGAACAAACTCTGGGCAAGCTTGGAGATTCTGCATCAGGTCTTATGGCTGCAGCTGATAATATTCTATCAATTTCTCAAGAAGACCCTCGCAATATAGATTTGGGACAAATAAAAAATAATTTTGGCGATAAATTAACTGATTCATTTGGCCCAATTAATTCTATTGCAGGATTTGCATCACAATTAAACGAAACAGATGAACATAGCGGATCTCAAGGCAGTTCTTTTGGAGATATTTCTAAATTCACTGAAAAAGCTGTTTCACAAATAAAAACAGCTTCCGAGTCAGCCGAAACTTCTAAAGATATTATGGATTCTTTCAATCTTATGCAAGATGTTGCTAAAAGTGGCGGCAAACTTAAAGCCTATGGCTATGGTATTCTAGCTCTTGTTACAGATGGCGAATCAGAAGCAGACGACCCTTCTCTTCTTAAAGAATTTACTGAGATAAAACAAGGCGCAAATGACCTTCTATCAAAAGCAGAAAACCTTTGGGATATGACTCAAAAAGATCCTAAAGAACTACTTTTAGATGAATTAAAAAGTCAGGTAAAAGCCGAATCTGAAAGCATTCTGGGGCCAATTACCAATATATCTGGCGCAACCTCACGCGCTATTGCAACAGGCCTATTAAGCAGCTCGTTAAGCGGTGTATTTAACAAAATTAAAGACAACGTTTCTAAAGCAGAATCATCTCAGAGTGAGTTAAAATCATCAGCGCAAACTTCTTCTCAAACAGACTCTGCTCCTTCTGAATCAGAGCAAAATACCAATGCCGGCAAAACAGAAGAAAACAAAACTGCTAAAACCAGCTCTGATAATACAGAATCACCAAAAACCACCGCAGCAGAAGAGAATACTCAAGCAACTTCTGACGAAAACAAGACACCTGAATCCACTACCGCAGCAAACGACAAACCCGGAAGCGATAAAGCTAAGGAAAGTACTGAAAGCAATAATACTGCTACTGACTCTGTCGCTGACGCAGGAGGAGATTCCAAATCAGAAGCAGCAGACCAAGGCGAATCAAAACCTGATATAAATTCAGATGCGACAGAAGATAAAAAATCTTATGCGGATGCTACAGATAAAACAGATGACAAAGAAACCAAAACTCCTGGATCAGATGCAACTACAGATAGCAAAACCAACAACGATATAGATCAGTCTACTGATACCTCTGTTGCTGATAAAAACGATAACGACGGTTTTAATACTGATTCATTTGGTAACAACAACAATCCAGAAAATGACTCTTTAGCATCTGGCTCTGAAGACAACAGTTTCTTCGATAGCAACACTGAATCAGCACAAGATGTAGATAATTTATCAGATACCAACAAAACAGGTGATGAAAACGACAAAAGCAAACTAAGTAACTTAATATAATTACCACCTAGCATGTTTAAATAATTGAATTAGCCAAATTACAGATAAATACTATTAAGGAAAGATAATGTCTGAAAATGAATTATCAATACGAACAACAGTTTGCCCCTATAAATTCAAAGGTTCAAATGGGATAAAAAGACTATTGCATGGATTAGGATATTCCATTTCTGCATGGCAACATGAAGCAGCGATTCGCCAGGAAATATTTAGCGCTTTAATTTTAATACCTTTAGCAACGTTTGTCAATAATCTAAACTTACTTAATAAGTTTAAAAAAGCTCATCATCCGCGCCATTGAAGATGCTTGCTCATTCAGATTTTCACTATTAGCTGACGCCTCTTCTGCCAAAGCAGCATTACACTGAGTAATAGAATCCATATTTGTAAGCGCCTGATTAACCTGACTAATTCCGGCAGTTTGTTCCTGACTAGCAGCCGCGATCTCGGAAATCATATCACCAACCTTTTTAACTTCATCTACAATTTCACCAAGAGTTTCTCCTGATTTTTCGACAAGTTCAGATCCGACTTTAACTTTTCCTACGCTATCCTGAATAAGATCCTTTATTTCCTTAGCTGCAGCAGCACTCCTTTGCGCAAGATTTCTTACTTCTGTAGCAACCACTGCAAAACCACGCCCTTGCTCACCAGCTCTTGCTGCCTCAACTGAAGCATTAAGGGCTAGTAGATTTGTCTGAAATGCTATCTCATCAATAACCCCGATAATATCAGCAATTTTATTACTGCTTGTATTAATTTCTTCCATTGCGTTAATGGCTTGCTCAACAACTGAACCACCATGGTCAGCAGTTTGTCTGGCACCAATAGCGAGCTGATTGGCCTGCTTGGCATTATCAGCATTTTGCTTAACCGTACTGGTTAGTTCTTCCATGCTTGAAGCAGTCTCTTCAAGCGAAGTTGCTTGCTCCTCAGTACGCTTGGACATATCAGTATTGCCATTGGCTATCTCGTTAGATGCCGATGCTACAATATCAGACGCCTGCACAATATTTTTAACTACTTGAGAAAGATTATCCATGGTTTTATTTAATGCGTTTGTAAGTACACCAAACTGCCCAGGATGATCTGCATTAATACGTTTGGTTAAATCTCCATCGGCAAGAGCGACTGTAATATCTGTAGTATCTTTAATTCCCTGCATTACAACATCTAACGAACGATTAATGTTGCTTTTAAGAGTTTCAAGATCACCTTTTAGGTTTACATCAACGCGACTATTAAAGTCAGCCTGTGCAACTGAAGCCATAACGTCATTAATTGACTTCATGGCGGTATCAATGGTCATCATTGAATCAAGAGCAGCATCTGCACTATGTTTAAATTCCCCTTTAAGATTTACATCGATTCTTTTGCCGAAATTTCCGTTGGCTAATGCTTCCAGAAGCTCATTAAGCGCTGCCATTGTAGTTTGAATATTTTCTACAGAGTGATTAATTCCTTGTTTAAGTTTGTCCAAATCTCCTGTCACATTAAGAGTAACCTTTTGACTAAAATCCCCTTCGCTAACTTTTGATAGTGTTGCATTGGCTGCAGCTATTGCCTGCTGCATTGCTTCAAGCAAACTATTAAAAGCATCACTAACAACCCCAACCTCATCATCACTTTTAACTTCAACTCTTTTTGAAAAATCTGCAGTTTGCTTTACCTCTTCCATAGCATCAGCAAGAAGCTTAATCGGAGACGTAATTCTTGTTGCAAAAAACACAGCCACAATAATGCCAATGGTAATTAGAATAAATCCCAATAACAGAAATATAGTCTTTAAACTATATATATCAGCATAAACCTCATCTTTTTCAGCTCCTACTGCAATTGACCAATTCGTTCCAGAAATTGGGGCATAGCCAAATAATCTGTCTTTTCCTAAAAACCAGTACCCCTCATAACCCGTTTCTCCCGAAATCATCCTATGCATCATATTTGAAAGCAATTTAAATTTTGACTCAGTTTTTCCTTCTTCGTAAAAATTGCGAGCTTTTAATACAAATTCACGGTTTTTATGAGCAATCAGAGCCCCTTTATCATTAATAATATAGGAATAACCATTAACTCCATATTTAATATCGTCTGTAATCTCAGAAAGAACATAACCATCCAAACGAGCAATCAATGCCGCAACAACCTCTCCTTTCTCTGATTTAATAGGTGTCGACAACATAATAACCGGTTTATTCGTTACACGACTAATAATCACATCCGAAAGAAAGGTTTTTCCTGCAAAGGCCTGCTTTACGTAATTCCGATCCCCAAGTTTAGCTGTTGAACCGTTTGAATAATTAGCCGTACCATCTGGCAAAACAATTCCAATACCAAGAAACCCAAGACGTTCCTTCTCTTTTTGTAAATCAGGACGCTGTTTATCATGCCACTGCATGCTTCTTATAGCATTTCTGTTTGCAACGCCTTCTATCTCTGACTTGTAAATTTCCATACGAATACTTATGTAATGCGCAGATTCAGTTGCAATTGATGGCAGTGATTGTTCTATACTATTTTGCAATGATTTAGAAGCAGCAAAGAAACCACCCCACCCCATCCCTATGCAGGTAACACTCAGCAATATACAAATAACGAAACAAAGCTTTGCCTTTATACCAATCTTTATTTTATTACCGATCATCATACAACTCCTTAAACCTACAGAGGTAATCCATACAACATTCAGATTTGTATATTTTGAACCGCAAACAAAAGCAATTAATTACGGTAACTGGAATACACAAATTGTAACAAGCAGACGATAATCAGATTTCAATTGGGTTTATTATAATATTTTAAAAACTAATATAATCATCAACATCTTAAGTATAATGATAGTCACATCCCCCTCTATTTCAATAGTAGAGACAATCGTTATTGTGGTAATTATAATATTGCAGTTAGAGGCATTGCTGCATATTTAGAATTTTAACACCTTAATATTACCATACCCTTTATCAATCAAATTAGAAGCGTGCACCTCACTCATAACACCTTTATCGCAATAAAATAGGTATTCTTTGTTTTGATCTAAGCTTTCAAATCGATTTTCTATGGCATAAAACGGGATCTGCATCACTTCGTTATTTGGAAGTTCTATTTCGTCATCTTCTTCAACAGGATAACGCAAATCAACAACCACCTGCCCTTTTTGCGGTATTGATACAATACTTGCTGATGTTATCTTAGAGTCTGCAACTCCCAAAACTTTGTCTATTGATTCAACTTTTGCTGCTGCTATTGCGTTATCAAGAACTGAAAAATCAAATTCAGACTCAACTTCATTCGCTTGTTCAAATGATGCCTTAACCGTTGGTCTATCAGATATTACTCCGCAATATTCAGGTATGTTTTTAACAAAATCCTCGGTACCAATTTTTCTGGCAATATCAATAATGTCATTTTTATCCATAGTTGCGATTGGACGCAATACCATCTTATCTGTAACTTTATCAATTACAGCTAGATTACGTAGTGTTTGACTTGAAACCTGTGCGACACTTTCCCCGGTAACCAATGCGTCTATTTCCATTTTTTCGGCAACTTTTGTAGCAGCTCTTAGCATCATCCTTTTTAATACAACTCCCATGTAAGAGTTCTTAACCTTTGCAAGAATTTCCCCAATAACATCCTCAAAAGGGATTGTAATAAATTTAACTTTATGCGAACTGCTATAGTTTTCCCATATATATTGAGAAACCTGTTTCACCCCGGTTTCATGAGCCTTTCCACCAAGACTAAAAAATACATAGTGAGATTTAATACCGCGGCGAATCATTTTATAGGTTGCTACAGTTGAGTCAAAACCTCCTGAAATAAGCGATAAAACATCGCTTTGAGTTCCTAATGGAAAACCGCCAAGTCCTTTTAAACGCTGAGATATAAGAAACACATGATTATCTTTAATCTCCATTGATATAAGTTCTTCAGGATTATGTAAATCTACTCTGCATGAAGGAACATTGCGTAATAAAACTCCACCACATGAACGCTCTATATCTAATGAATTAAATTGATGTTTGCCACTACGCTTAACACGAACAACAAAAGACTTGTTCTCTACCCTACTACAACATTCTTGCTCTACGATATTTTCAATATCTTGCTGTGTATCAAATTCAAGTTTATCTACAACTAAAACCGTATCAACCCCAGGAATTTTTGTAACGGCATCTAATAAAATCTGAGTTTTTGTTGATCCATCAGGGATACTGATTTCAATCTTATCCCAAAATGCCTGAACAGATACTCCATCATCAATTCGCGTCAGTACAGTGCGTAAATTTTTACGTAAAATTCCGATAAAATTTTTACGAACACTACGGCTTTTAGTAATTATTTCGGGGAATACTTTTATAACTAGAATCATGATTAATACTCAATTTCGCTATACCGGCGAAGGCCAGTATCCAGAAAGGTAGTTCATATTCCCGCCTTCGCGGGAATAACTTATTTATGAGCGAGAACGACGTAATTCAGAAGGCTATCTCTTAAGACCTGCTGAAAAATCTAACATTCTTTGAATTGGTTCATAAGCCTTAATTCTAATGTCTTCCGGTACATCTACTTCATTGCCACCAGACTCTAGAACTTCTGAAAGATTCTTGAGGCCATTCATAGCCATCCATGGGCACAGAGCATGCGCCGGTCTTTTAAACCCATCATCTGTGGTAGATGGAGCGGGAATTAACTCCACTCCTTCAACAGCCTGTTGCATTCTATAAAATATTCCACTTTCAGTTGCAACTATATATTTTTTAGCCCCTAGATCTTTAACTGCCTTTAGCAACTGAGATGTAGATCCTACAACATCACCAAGTTCAACAACCGCTATGGGTGATTCTGGATGTACCAAGACTTTAGCATCCGGATATTGTTCCATCATTTTTTTAAGCTGATTGGCTTTGAACTCTTCATGAACAATACACGATCCTTGCCACTTAACCATATCAACACCAGTAGTTTTTTCGATATATGTTCCCAGGTGCTTATCAGGCCCCCAAACAATTTTTTCGCCTTTCTCATGAAGATATTTAACAATATCAAGTGCTATGCTCGATGTAACAACCCAGTCTGATCTAGCCTTAACTGCTGCACTAGTATTTGCATAAACAACAACGGTTCTATCTGGGTACTCATCGCAAAATTCGGAAAATGCATCAGCTGGACATGATAAATCTAAAGAACATTCTGCATTTAAATCTGGCATTATCACGCGTTTTTCCGGACTAAGAATCTTTGATGTTTCGCCCATAAATTTAACACCAAGAACAACTAGAGTCTTTGCAGGATGTTCTTTCCCAAGTCGAGCCATTTCAAGAGAATCAGCAACAAATCCTCCTGTTTCATCTGCTAATCGCTGAAGATTTGGGTGTGTGTAGAAATGGGCAACAATTACTGCATCCTGCTCTTTTAATTGCTGCTTAATCTTATCTGTATAAAATAATCTTTCTTCTTCTGTCAACACCTCTGGTTTTGCCGGAGGAACATAGAAATCTGGAATTCTACTGGATACATCAATAATTTTTTTGCTGGAGTCTGTCATATAAATATCTCTAAAAGGCTTCTGCGTAAAGATAATAACGCATTCAAGAGCGCAAATAATATCACTATTACAAACTAATTTCTCTTATGAATGGATAATCAGGTCTGTTAAGTCTGAAAATTATTCTTTTGAATCAATTTCAGCCACATACATCAACAATATTCACAATTTTTATAAATATTATTTTATCGCAGAACTATACTTTTCTAATATCTTTGCAATTATTAAATTTAATGGATTAACTGTAAAAGGACTTTTTATGAAAAAAATCTCCGCAATATTATCATTTATTTTAATAGTAAGTACTTCGTGCGCATCTAGTTACGGGGGGTACAAGTCTGAAACAACCTATAACAAAAAAGAACATAAACATGAATATAAGCATCTAGCAAAAAACGATTCAGGTAAACATAAGGAAAAGAAAAAAAAGGCGCTGCCTCCTGGATTAAAGAAAAAAGTTGCTAGCGGCAAATCACTTCCTCCAGGCTGGCAAAAGAAAATACGAAAAGGCGAAGTATTAGACCAGGATGTTTATATTAACTCTGTACCGCTAGATTTTGCTAAATTTCCTCATATTCCGCATGGTAACCCGTTAACCGAGGTTATTCGTGTTCATGACAAAATTCTAAGGATCATGAAAGACTCGCATGAGGTATTAGAAATACTGAAATAAAATGCACTAAAAAGCCCATAGTTCCCTATGGGCTTTACTCTTAATAATAATTGTTAATATTAAATTTCATCTTCAGGGCCATCACCAGGGCCAAAACCTAAATCCTGATTTGGTTTGTTTTTGCGAGGTCCTTTTCTTCCAAACTCATTAATATCAAGATAACCATCCTTATTTGCATCTCTCATTTCAAAACGCTGTTTTGATCTTTCCTGGCGAAATTTATCCATTTCTGTCTTATCGATTTTACCGTCACCATTAACATCGTGTTTTGCAAATCGTTCTTCGATAGTAGGTGGTGTTACTTCATCCTTGGTAATCACTCCATCTTTGTTTCTATCCCTGCGATCAAACATTTTATTAACTCTTTCGGTAACCAATTGTGTCACTTCTGACTTTTCAATTTTGCCATCTTTGTTTAGATCCATTTTTTCCCAGCGTTTTTCTGCTTCAGCTCGACCACGTTTATGATTGCTCATACCCATTGCATGCTTACCATCTTTTTGTCCAATACCAGCTTTACCTTCTTTTGCTCCTTGCCCTGGTTTATGTCCAATCTTTCCTCCTTTTTTGCCATGCTGACCCATAAAGTTTTCATGCCAATGTTTGTATTCATTGAAAGATATAGCGCTATCATTATCTACATCCATTCTTTCCATAAACCCTTCTCGTCTCTTATCCAAAAATTTATTAGTTGCTGCCTTATATTCGTCATAACTAATTTTTCCATCTTTATTTGCATCTAACTTTTCAAAAACAGCTTCTTTCCCAGGACGAGGTTTTTGAACGTCTTCTGCAAAAGAGAAAGTTGGAATTAGAGCAATGGACAGTAAGGTACATGCTGATAGTAAGAATCTGTTTTTCATTGTATTCACCTTTACTTTAATAATTTGAACTATACCCATATAACGTGTAAGAAATTTATTGGTTGACTAAAATTTAAATTTTTTTATTTAATTAAGCTAAATACAGTATAAAACTGATATAATTATCGTAGATTTATTTAAGGTGTTTGCTTAGACAGGCACCAAGCAGTTAATGGAATAACATATGTTAAAAGAAATAAATATAGCAGACTTAAAACCAGGAATGCTAATCCACAAAGTCTACACAAATGATAAATCAATCGATCTATTATTTCGAAATTTTCACGCAAAAAATATTGAAGATGTCGATCGTCTTAAAAAATCTGGGATAACAAAAGTAATAATCGACTTAACTAAGCGGCCAGAACAACAAAATGATTCTGTAGAATTAAGCAAAGCAAACGTAAAAAAACGATTTGATAATCTAAAGCAGGATATAAAAATTGCGGAAAAGGTATTTAACGAGTCAAAAATTGCAATTGAAAATTTCTATAACAATACTCATTCTGATGATATCAATATAAACGACCTATCTCCTGTGCTTGATAAGACATTTGAAAGTATTCGCGAAAACAACCATGCTCTTTTAACAATACTTCATATGCACAGAAACAGTGATAAATTCTTATCCCATATATTCAGTGTATTAAGCATCGCTACTGCTATCGGTCATAGAATGAACTTCGATGGCGACAATCTGTTTTCGTTAGGAATGTCCGCTCTTCTGCATGATATTGGTTGGAGCAGACTTCCGACATATTTACCTGAAAAATCAGGCAATTATACAGAAAAAGAGCTAAAACTTGCCAGGCAGCATGCTCAATATGGTCTTTCTATCATTGAAAAAATAAAAGAGCTTCCACAAAACGTTATAGATATTTTGAAAGAATATTATATCTATGACAAAAACCACCATCTACCACCAAGTCATGATGACTCAATTTTTGCCAATATGGGAAAATTAATTTCAATTGTAGATATTTACGATAGCCTTACGCACGGAATTAAAGGAAAAAATCAACGCACACCATACGCTGCACTACAATTTATGTACAAGCAAGCTCAGGATGGAGATATTGATACTGCAATACTAACCCAACTAATCAAACTACTTGGTGTATATCCAGTAGGTAGCGCGGTTGAACTCTCAAATGGTGAACGCGGAATTGTAATTGAACTTAATAAAGAGCACCCTCTAAAACCAATTATTAAGGTTTGTTATGATGCAGGTAAAACTCCTATGTCTGAAGAGTTAATCATTGACCTTTCTACAGAAGATTTTGATTCAAAACGAAAAATCAAAGGGGTTATTGACCCGCAAATGATTGGCGTTGATCCTTATAATTTACTTAAGCTTGATTCTGCTCTGCAATCTTAAGTGACTAATCGAATATACCCATTATAGGCTTTTTAGATATTCACAGATATCACCAGATTCATACATCCATTGAACCTCATCTCCACTTGAGATCTTCAGGCATGGAACGGTCTTTCTACCGGTAGCTGCTATCTGCTCTTCCATATAATCACTATTTTCTGCAGTATCACAAAGATCAAACTCCTGACTTAGCTCGTCTTTAACTCGCAAAACCTTCTGGCAAAATGGACACTGCGGTCTGTAATACAAAGCAATATTTTTAATCTCAGGCATAATATCTCTCCTATTTACTTCATGTTATCATCGACAACTATCAAAACGTTATATCTGAATTATCTGCATTCCAAGATCAGAAGCTATTCTATGATTTTGTTCATTGGTTACAACAACGCAATTCATGTGATCTGGATTTAGATATTTTTGAGCAACATCTATTAAATCATTAATTGTAGTATTGAGTATCCTATCGCGATATTCGAGACGCATCTGTGCAGATATCCCAAATAGACTATTATAGAATGCCTTTTTAGCTTCACCTGCAGGCGATGATGGTTTATCTAGCGTTCCAATAACCCCGAGGATCGCCTCTTCTAACTGTTTGGTTTCATGATTATTTGAGTATAACCATTGTAAAGATTTATCAAAGTCATCTAATGTTCCTTCTATTCTTGGATCACGGTATGAATAAAACTTAAATGCTCCGATGCTTGAATCATGGGATGCACCACCGCCATAAGCCCCTCCTTGCTCCCTGATGGCTGTATGCAGGTAACCATTTTTAAGAAACACAGCCAATACTGCAAGCGCTGCAGCATCTTTATGTTGTGGTGATACCGTAGGATAAGCCTTTGCGCAAAAATTAATTTGTGTATTGGTAATAAACATATCATTGACTTTGCTATTGGGAACAAAGCTCAGATTAAGATTTTTGGAATCTGCTGTACATGAATCAAATTTATAAATTTGATTCAATATATCCATGTTATGAGCAAGAGCATCTTGATCAGATATCAGTAATAACTGTTTTTCCTGCAGTTTTATCGTATTAAAAATAGTAGTTAACACATCAGCAAATTCAGCAATGCCTTCACCTGCTTTGAGTTGATCATCTATGCCTTTGATTCTTTTAATAGATTCAAGACCGCTCATAACATCAAGTAGTCCAGCTATTGGGGATATAGACCTGGAAGCAGCCTGCATTGCATATATGTGTCCATTACTTGTAATAGAATTTTCTTTACGCAATCTCATCTGCGCAATCAAATCACCTATACGCTCATATTCATCAAATCTTAGTCTGTTAGACATGTCATCCAACATTGAGATGAATTTTTCAAATTTACGATTTAATGCCTTACCGGAATAGGCAATATATCCCAACGTCTTACTTGTATCATCCTTATCTGATCTAAAGCTGGTATAACAACCTATACTTCCAACATTAGCAGTCTGCATGTTTTGAATTTGTTTATAATTATAATCAGAAAAACCTAATTCAGATGCTATAGAACAAAAATAAGGCAGATGCTGAAATTGCTCTTGAGTAAATTCTGGTATCTTAGCAATAATCTGACTATAACTTATCCCATTAGTTGCGCTATTAAACACAGCAACAGGAACACCAGCAACATTCTCTTTTTTAGCCGTTGGATAATCTATAGTTTTAGGAATATCATTTTTAGTTACCTTTGGTAAGATGGATTCATCGCCTAAGTTTTGCTGTCGATCCATTAAGGCCTGAGCGTTCTTAATAATTTGGTTTTTTTGGCTATCATCTAACTTGGAATTAATTGATGCTAACTTAGTAAGTTCTGACTGCTGCTTTTTAATATTGTAATCAGGATCAGGTTGCATAATAAGCCTAACCTTATGTTTATTATCCAGAATTAGTTTATTGATAAGGTCTTTAATATAAGACTTATTCTTTAGCTTTTGCCTTAACCTTTCTATTGCAGTATCCAGATTTAATGCACTTATTACATCTCCTCTATGAACAGCTGCAGATACGGCGCTAAATAAAAGTTGGAGACCAAACGGTTCTCTATCTCCGCCAATTTCACGCTGTGAAAATTCAAGTTGATGTAAGATCGATTCTAAATAATCCTGATCAACACCATCTTCAATGATTTTGTTCAAACACTCTGTTACCTGCTGATCAAACGCATCCATATTTTTAATATCAGCGCCATCAATACCACACATAAACATCATCTCTTTATTAGATGTTTCTATGCCAGTTAATGGAGATGGTGAATCCGCAAGATCTGTTGTTTCCAATAAGTTTCTTAATGGTGATGCACTGTTTTCCAGAAGAACGCTTGATAAAAACTCTGCTTCCAAAAGATCATCAATATTTGAGCTTTCTTTTAATAACCACCCAAGAACAAGTTGCCCTTTTCCACTTTGATCTACCGGGGGGAAATACTCAGTAAATGTTTGTTCGGTGTTATATCTTTGTTCATTTGCGACATCAATTGTTCTATCAAGGCGTTGAAACTTATTTAATACTTTCGCTTCAAAATTTTCTTGGTGCTCTGAAGCTGTGATATTACCAAATGTAAAAAATATCGCATTACTAGGGTGATAGTGAATTTTGTAAAAATCTTTAAGTTGTTCATAGCTAAGATCAGTTATATTCTCTGGATCACCACCACTATTAAAATGATAAGTAGCCGTTGGAAACACATGTTTTGTAAGAGCTTGCCATGCAATAGATACCGGCGAACTCATAGCTCCTTTCATTTCATTAAAAACTACACCTTTATACTCAAGCGGGGATTTGGGGTCATCTATTTTATTAAATTCGTAACGCCATCCTTCCTGAAGAAAATCCAACTCATCCAACCTGCTGAAAAAGACTGCATCAAGATAAACATCCAATAGATTATTAAAATCCTTTTTACATTGGGTGGCGAAAGGATATGCAGTCCAGTCACTACTGGTCATGGCGTTCATAAATGTATTTAGCGATCTACGAAGCATCATAAAAAAAGGATCTCTTACAGGATACTTCTGACTTCCGCATAAAGCTGTATGCTCTAATATATGCGCAACACCCGATGAATCAGTTGGAATCGTACGCAAGGCAACCATAAAGACATTTTCGTTATTTTCACAAGCTAAATGATAATGCAGTGCACCTGTGACAATATGCTCAAATTCCTGAACTTCAATACTTAATGACTTAATAGTCTCAGTTCTAAGTAATTTAAATGTCTTATATTCCATCAAATCCTCATTTATGTTGTTTTTAAGTTATCGTCCATATCGACTCAATAGTTCTCTTAAACTATTATATCGTTATAATGAATAGCCGCTCACTATAATTGGAACTACAGTGCAGGACAAGACTAAAAACACTAAAGCTCAACACAAAGCTACATATATTGGAGCATTTGTTAATATTTTGCTTTCAATACTCAAAATTATTTTTGGAATTTTCAGCCACTCACAGGCACTTTTGATCGATGGTATACACTCTTTTTCAGACCTAATTACTGACGCACTGGTTATTTTTACTACTAAATTTTCCAACAATGAGCCTGACAGCAAACATCCATACGGACACCAAAGATTTGAAACTATAGGTTCACTTGCGATTGGTTCTTTTCTAATTGCTTTAGCCGGAGCTATTATTTTTAGTGGCTTTGAAAAGATATTCTCTGCAAATATACAAACACCAGGATGGCCAGCCATTATCGTGGCAATTCTATCAATATTAAGTAAGGAATGGATTTATCACTATACTATGGCAATTGCCAAGGAAACTAATTCACAAATACTTAAAGCAAATGCCTGGCACCACAGAACCGATTCACTATCATCAGTTGTTGTGGTTATTGGTCTCGCTGGTTCTTATGCTGGACTTAATTGGCTCGATCCTCTTGCTGCAATAATCGTAGCAATCATGATTGGTAAAGTCGGGGTTGATCTGGTTTGGGGAAATATTGCTGAACTGGTAGATACTGCTCCACCCCAGGATTTTATCGATAAAATCACGGCTATTATTTTCCAGATTCCCGAGATCAAAGATACTCATTGTTTAAGATGCAGAAGATCAGGAGCAGATATCTTCTTAGATCTACACATTCAGGTTGAACCATATATCAGCGTATCAGAAGGCCACCAGATTGGAGATAATCTTACTCATAGATTACTTACTGAAATCAAAGAGATAAACGACGTAACTGTACACATTGACCCAGAAGAAGATGAAGATAAAGATCTTTATTCAGACGACATAGTATTACCTCTGCGTAGCACTATAGTGCAAACACTAAAAGATCATTGGGATTGCTCTTATAATTTTGATGATATCAAAAGAATCAACATCCATTATTCTCATAATAAGGTTCTAATTGAAATCCTAGCCCCAAAAACCATGAGTAAAAGCAACAAACTGTTTAAGAATCTCGACCAACTGGAATGGTTGAGTAGCATTGAAGTAAATTATTATTGCTAGTTCAAATATTAATGCTGTTTGGAAAGCACCGTAGCAACATTTACTCCTCCAAGTGGCACACCTATAACCCTTTCATCAAGTATATAACGCGTTAGGTATATTGCCTTTTGATCAATGGGATGGATCTTAAAAGTTATATAATCATTTGAACGCTGCTGTATACCATTATTATGCACTTCTGATTTTCTCTTCTTTATAGGTTTTGCCAGCTTCCTAGCCTCCCACAAGCCAGAAGAGTTTTCCCAATAACTCATTTTAGTTCTCTTGAATCCTTCCTTATTACAGATAATAAAGTCTCTGCTATCATGCCCTTTATAATTACACTGAGAATTTACCAATATACTGCTAAGCATATTTTTAGCATCTTCTGCATGTTTTGGGATGATAACTGTTACCTGAGTCTGAACTGCGTCAAAAGTAAAATTTGTATATATAATACCGGATACGATACCCACCAAAAATAGTATCGACCCCAGAGAAACAATACCGACCAGATAATTTATTCTTGTTCTTCTGCTCATATACGTTCTTTTTTATTACAACACTGTAAGAATTATCCTACAAACCACATGGATTTACTCAGAACTATATCTCAATATCAGCATTTGACTGAAATATAAGCAAAATACTATTTTTTTTACATATTTAAAAATTTAATGCTTGTGATTTTTTCTCGATATTTCATCATATTACAAATACAAATGAACATTGTTTATTAAGATTCTTCACATTGTTGCACTTGTGAAAAAATAATTTAAGTTTATATTTAAAATACGAGGCAACATCAAACATTTAAAAAGGAGTTTACTACATGTCCAAAAATGTACTAAGTAAAGCGGATTTGATTCAAGAAGTATTAGAAAGAACTGAGGGGCTTACCAAAAAGGCAGTGTCAGAAGTAATTGCAGCAACATTAGAAACAATCACAGATTCAGTTGCTAAAGGTGATGAAGTAAATGTAATCGGCTTTGGTAAATTTTCTCAAAGTCAGCGTGCTGCACGCAAAGGTCGCAACCCTAGCACTGGCGCAGAGATTGATATTCCAGCAGCTACTCTTCCTAAGTTTAGTGCAGGTAAGGCATTTAAGGATAAGGTTAACGCTTAATTAAACTTAATTCTTTATCTGAAAAGCGCCTAATTTATAAGGCGCTTTTTTTATAATTTTTACTCTATAATTTTAAACATTCAGTATTTTACTACACTGTTCCACAACAATATCTATACATTCAGATGGCTTCTTTTTTAATAAACCGTAATCGATCATTATAAGTGGCTGAACCAAAGCTCCCCATAAAATAGCTGATAAGCATTCGTGATTTTCAAAATTATCAGTTCCTTTTGCTACAGCCTTAATAACCATGTCAATAAGATTGGAATGTTTTTCATCTAAATCACCATCGGGAAATGTATTCTGATTTAATAAGATAAATCTGAAACGTTCTGGGTATGCTTCAGCATATTTATAAGCATACTCAATACCAGCCTTTAGAACTTCATACCGGCTGTCAGGATCTATGTCCTTAACAATCTCATACAAGCCATGGCTAAAAGCCAATATTTCCCTGACATAAAGTTCCCATCCCATCTCGTTTTTGCTTTTATAATGTTTATACAGTGCGCTATCAGTTACGCCTGCCTCAAACGCGATATCTTTTATTGAAGTGCTGGCAAATCCCGGTCTGCCAAATAATCTTATTGCGGCAGCTTCGATTATTTTTTTCTTTGACGGATGTCTTCCCATCTTAAGTAATAAAACCTATCAATTTTTTGGATTATAAAAATGGGTTACCATTTATTTCATCTCCGACAGTTGTAAATGGTCCATGACCAGTAACAACTTCGGTATTCGGAGGTAATGTAAATACTTTCTCTTTAATAGACTTAAATAACGTTGAAGTATTTCCACCCCAAAGATCAGTTCTTCCTATCGAGTGTCTGAACAACACATCACCAACAACAATTACTCCTGCATCTTCAAAATAGATACTCACAGAGCCAGGAGAATGACCTGGTGTGTGCAAAATTTTTCCATTACCAATACAGGTAGTATCACCCTCTTTAATAAATACATCTGGATCAACTTTTTTAAAATTGGTTGGTAACCCAAACTTTCTACATTGATCATCAACCTTATTCCAAAGTTCAAGATCCATTTCGCATATATAAACAGTTGCATTGGTTTTTTCTTTTAATTCACCAACACCCATAATATGATCAGAATGTGCGTGCGTACAATAAATCCCTATAACTTCCTCTCCGCCAAGTTCATTTACAGCCCCTATAATTTGGTCAACATTACCGCCAGGATCAAAAACCAGTGCTTTTTTTGAGCTTTTTTCAACCATTACAGTGCAATTACACTGTAAAAAACCGACAGGCATAACGGCAAAAGCTAGATCCGATTCGTTTTGTTGTTGATTTTCACTCATGATATTTCTCATATTTGTTAAATTTCAAAGGGACTATATCATCACAGACATATGATTTGCGGCTAAGTAAATAAACGTTGCCTCACAATTTATAACTTAGGCTATAATAGAAGATCGACACCAAATAACCAATTACTTTATTGAATTTATCTATGAAAAATATATCTGTTTTTATTTCTATTCCGGTCATTATTGTGTCGTTATTGATACTTATTAATTCAAATTTTCAAGGTTCTGAATGGTGCACTAAAAACTTAAAACTATTCGGAACAACAGTAACTATCCAATTAAATCATAAAAACCGTTCAATTCGTGATAGTGCCATTCAAAAGATTATTGATGAATTTAAACGTATCGAAGCTAAATTTAGCCCATACATTAGTACTAGCGAACTATCCATAATTAATAAAACGGCTTATGGCAATATTTTTAAAGTTTCTGATGAAACAGCTGAGCTAATAAGATTTTCTTTAAAAATTTCTCGGCTCTCAGAAGGTGCATTTGATATAACTTATGCTTCGGTTGGTAACCTTTATGATTTCCGCAAAAAGACCAAACCAAACCAAGATCAATTAGATAAGGGGTTTTCCGGCATCGGCTACACCAATCTAAAACTTGATCAAAATAATAATCTGACCTTTAAAAACCAGAATACTAAAATCAGCTTTGGTGGTTTTGCGAAAGGCTATGCTGTAAAAAAAGCGATTGATATTATAAAAGGATATGGCATAAGAAATGCGCTAGTTACCGCAGGTGGTGATTCTATGGTAATTGGCCTTAAAGATAATAACCCATGGCGCACCGGAATAAAGGCTCCAAGAGGCCCTGTTAGAGCAGTTTATACTTTTAATCTAACAGACAAAGCCATTTCAACTTCCGGGGATTATGAGCGATTCTTTGTGAGTAATGACGGGGATCGCATACACCATATCGTTAATCCTTCAACCGGCAAATCTGCTTCAGATGTTCAAAGTGTTACTGTAATTGGAAATAACCCTACTTTCACAGACGCCCTATCAACATCAATGTTCGTAATGGGTGCAAGAAGAAGCATTGTATTGGCTGAAAATTTAAAAAACATTGAGGTGTTAGTCATTGATAAATCAGGAAGCATACACAAATCTTCCGGTTTTCCAAAGCACCAGAACTTTTCAGACAAATAATTAAACTCATTAAATTTTTAAGCGCTCACTACCAAATGGCCTTGCTCTTCTGCTCATAATAAATAACATTAAGCTATGAAGCAGATATCCGATATGCCTGTTCCCATAAACGCTGAGAGTTATTCTTAAGATATTGTAGTGTTGGATTTAAGGTTCGCAACTCGGTCAAACAAGCAGCCTCTATCGATTTTAGTGCTAGTTCGTTATATACCGGAACAATTTTATTATACAACCCAACACATTGCTGCTTTACAGATACTGCATGTTTGATTGCCAAATCAACTTTATCATTATGCTTTTGCAGAGAAATATCTTTAGTTGTAATCTTTCCTGTTTCGGGAATTGGGCAGGAAAATGAAACATGCAGCTTAGAAGTATTACGCCGATTATCTCTTTTCTCTCTTATACGGATACCAGACCATCCAGTTTCACTAACAGGGCATTCAGATACCTCTAAAGCTAAACTACGAATCATGAAGGTTGGAAATCCTGCGCTATTATAATGATCGTTACGGCAAGAAATTGCAGCCCTCAACGTATCATCAATATTTGCATAATCTTTAAAAGAGAAAAATTTTGTTACTTTATAATCGGAACGCTCAATCCGCACATTCAAGCCATCAAGACGTTTAGCCTCGTGCCTTGTTAGTGTGATATTATAAAAATCTGCTATATCTTCCCTTAACTTAGCTAGTGTAAATTTCGCTTCTTTTAGTTCAGATTTATTATTCTTATCCTGCAAAACTCATACCCCAAACGAATATAGAATTATACAGCCCCAGTTTGTCATAAAAGCATTAGATTTATTTTTTGACATATCAAAAAGATACTTCAAAAAACTCTCCCAAATCTAACAACTTTAAATTATTAAACCATTATATACTACAAGGTATATAAGTAAAGCCTAACTTTATGTAATACACTAATGCAATAGACATTAGAATAACTTTTGCCAACAAAATCAGAACAGATAATAACCATTTAGAGCAAATCAAGTAATTTTTATAATATTTTGATAACTGACATTAAAATCTTTGTTATCATTTCGTTAAATAAAATTAAAGCGGAATAATGATGAGCAGGATTTGTGAGATCTTAAATAAAGATTTAGAGTTTAAAGACATAGTTCAGCTATTATCAATATCTGATAAGAATGACTTGGATTTACTCTTTAAGCGAGCATATAAAGTCAAAACCGAAAACGTTGGTAATAAGGTATATTTTCGGGGAATCGTAGAATTTAGCAATATCTGCACAAAGGATTGTTTTTACTGCGGAATACGCAAAAGTAATACAGCAGTAAAACGATTTAAAATGGAATCTCAGGAAATTATTGATGCTGCAATATGGGCTTACAATGAAGGCTATGGTTCAATAGTTCTTCAAAGCGGAGAAAGATGTGACGATAATTTTACCAATCTTGTTGAAGATCTGCTTCTTGAAATAAAGCGAAAAACAAACAACAAACTTGGCATTACGTTATCTCTTGGTGAACAATCCGAAGAAACATACCAACGTTGGTTTAAAGCTGGCGGCCACAGATATCTATTACGAATAGAAACATCAAACCCATTATTGTATCAATCTTTACATCCACAGGATCACTCGCATGAAGCCAGAATTAAATGCCTTAAGTCATTAAAAAAGATTGGTTACCAAACAGGTACCGGAGTCATGATAGGCCTTCCAAATCAAACCATTGAAGACTTAGCTAATGACATTATTTTCTTTAAAGAAAATGATATTGACATGATTGGCATGGGACCATTTATTCCACATCATGATACCCCTCTTGCCGAAAGTATGGGTAAATTTGAGGAATATAAAGAAAAACAATTAGAATTAGGGCTGAAAATGATTGCTATAGCCCGAATTTACCTCAAGGACATTAATATTGCATCTACCACTGCGCTTCAAGCCTTGGATCATTCAGGACGCGAAATGGGCCTTCAGGCTGGCGCCAACATTATCATGCCTAATGTTACTAATACTAAATATCGAGAGCAGTACCAACTTTATGACAACAAACCATGCCTAGATGAAAATTCCAGCATGTGCAAAACTTGCCTTGGCAACCGCATAAAATCAGTTGGTGAGACCGTTGGCTATAATGAATGGGGTGATAGTCCGCATTATAAAAAAAGAATCAAGTAAATATATGGGGGGGGGCAATATTTCTATTTTTTAGCTATAAACTATCACCCAAACCAAGCATATCAATTGAGTTTCTTAATGCTTCAGATGGTTTTTCATAACCAAGTTGAATGTGTGATTCATTAGCAGTTTTGGCAAAAGAGCAAAGCAACTGTATAGCCGCAGTGTCGGCACGTTCAACTTTTGATCCATCAATCTTTACAATATCTGTTTCAGACTTCATAGCCTCAAACATCTTTTCACTAATCATCATTACCGATGCTATTGTAAATTGTTCCGGTAATTCAATTACGCATTCTTCACTCATATTTAGCCTTCATTAATACACGATTGTCAGTGAATAGAATTTTTTGGGGGTACAAGACTAAAAACCTTATACCCCAAGGTTTTTAAAACTCTTCCCAATCATCATCACTTGGTTTAACTGTTTCGACATTAACAGGTGGTTTTGATATCGATTTTACCGTGTCTTGCTCATTAACAACTTGCTGTTTTACTACAGACGCTGATACGGATGATTGAACAGCAGTCTTAACTAAACGATTACCTAAGTCGAAAAATGCTACTTGCTGTTTCATTGTTTGAGCTTGTGAACTTAAGTTTTCACTATTAGCTGACGCCTCTTCAGCCAAAGCTGCATTGCGTTGAGTAATGTCGTCCATATTTGCAAGAGCTTGGTTAACCTGACCAATTCCGGTGGTTTGTTCCAAACTGGCCGCAGCAATTTCAGAGATCATATCACCTACTTTTTTAACTCCATCTACGATCTCACCAAGAATACTTCCTGATTTTTCAACAAGTTCTGAACCTGCTTTAACCTTACCGACACTATCCTGAATAAGCTCCTTAATCTCTTTTGCAGCTGTTGCGCTGCGCTGCGCAAGATTTCTTACTTCTGTTGCAACTACTGCAAATCCACGACCTTGCTCACCTGCCCTTGCGGCCTCAACTGAAGCATTAAGAGCCAACAGATTAGTCTGGAATGCAATCTCATCGATAACACCAATAATATCTGCGATCTTGTTACTACTTGTATTGATTTCTTCCATCGCTGCAACAGCTTGCTTAACAATGGAACCACCATGATCAGCTGTTTGTCTGGCACCAATAGCAAGCTGATTGGCCTGTTCTGCATTATCAGCATTTTGTTTAACAGTACTCGTTAGCTCTTCCATACTTGAAGCTGTCTCTTCAAGAGAAGATGCTTGTTCTTCGGTACGTTTAGACATGTCGGCATTGCCATCTGCTATTTCGTTAGATGCTGATGCAACAATATCTGATGCCTGTGCTATGTTTTCTACAACCTGAGCAATATTATCCATGGTTCTGTTCAGTGCCTTGGTAAGCACACCAAACTGTCCAGGATGGTCCACCTCTATACGCTTTGTTAAATCGCCATCAGCAAGCGCAACTGTAACTTCAGTAGTATCTTTAATCCCTTGCATTACCACTTCTAACGTGCGATTAATATTATTTTTAAGGGTTGCTAAATCACCTTTTAGATTTACATCAACGCGCTTATTAAACTCTGCCTGCGCAACTGAAGCCATAACATCATTTATCGACTTCATTGCTGTATCAAGAGCCTTCATGGCATCAAGAGCAGCATCGGCACTGCGTTTATACTCCCCTTGCAACTCTACATCAATTCTCTTACTAAATTCCCCATCGGCCATTGCTTCCATTAATTCAAATAAAGCCCCCATGGTAACTTTCATGTTATCAACCGAATTATTAATGCCTTGTTTAAGTTGATCTAAATCCCCATTGACCTGAATTTCAACCTTTTTATTAAAGCTTCCAGCAGCCATATTTGAAACTGCTTCAATACTATCAGCAATAGCCTGTTGAATTGCAGCAATTAGCTCATTAAATGCATCCCCAGCTGCACCAACCTCATCTTTGGAATGAACATCAACTCTGGCAGAAAAATCATTACTTTGCCGGACTTCCATCATTTTATTAGCAAATGAAACAATAGGTTTTACTATCCCTCTCGTTATAAAAAACGCAAACACAATACCAAGTATTACAATTATGAATGCTCCCGTTAAAAGTTTATAACTAGCGCTACTAATATCATCCTGAGTCTTTTCTTTTTGTCCCTCTAAAATTTTCTCTACAACTTCAGAAATCATTTTGCCTTTTTCAGCCAATATAGCTCTATCTTCAGCCATATCTTGCATATATTTTCTGGCAATATCGGAATTAGTATCGTATTTCTTTACTGATTCAAGAAGTTTTTCGGCGGTGCGAATATGCTGAATATTATCATAACGACTTGCAAGATTAACCAATATGGTTTCAACCTCTTCTAATTCTTTCTTGGCATTTTCATAATACTTTTCATTATTAAACAACAAATAACTGGCATTCATTCTTCGAGCATTCAAAAGGTGCTTCAACATGTTATTACCGTCAATAATCTTTTGGATTTTATCCATGCGTTTTTCTACAGAAGCACCATTTTTAACCATACTTTCATATTCAACTTTTTGTTCCTGAAGTATGGCCTCTATTTCATCATTAACCTTAATCCCAAGCCTTGCTAGTTCTTGTTGACCCTCTATATTTAAATCATGTGCTTTAACGAAATGCTCAAAAAAAGCCTGACGATACGACTCAGCGACTTCGATAACCTTTAACATATCCCGTTTATCATCTTCATCTTCAAAGATTTGAATAGCTGCATTGGCCTGGTCTATGGTTGAATTTAAATTTTTATCAACAACTGATTTATACTTGTCATCTTCTTCATCCATAAATTTCAGGGCACCGACACGAGCTTGATCAGTAAAGGCTATTACATTATTTACCCTTTCGATTTTATTGATTCTGTTTGACAGATCATTTTGTTGCACTATGGCTAAAACTACCATGACGCATGTCAAAATGAGAATGACTCCAAAACCAATCCCAAGCTTCATACCCAGTTTCATATTTTTGAACATAACACCCTTCCTTTTGCAACCTTTTCAACTACAACCTTTAATAGTCAATTATTAAACTAGCTAGAACATATTCAATATTGCTAGTTAGTCTCATTTTCCCTAATAATTTCAAGTTCTTCGTCTTGCATAACATTATCTACATCAAGCAAAATAATTGTTTTATCATCAACAACAGCCATTCCAGTCATGTATCGCGCATCTATTTTGCAACCGAATGTAGGTATATCCCGGTAATTATCCTCTGATATATCTATAACATCGGAAACCGCATCTACAACAAACGCAATTAAGATTTCTTCTTCATCTACCTTTACTGAAACAACTATTACAACTGTTGTTGGTGTGTATTCAACATCATTCATTCCGAAGCGAAGTCTCATATCTATTACCGGAACCATTATTCCTCTTAGGTTAATGACCCCTTTCATAAAATCAGGAGTATTTGGAACTTCACGAACTCCTTCCCAACCTTTTATCTCGCGAATCTTTAATATATGAATACCATAGATCTCTTTATCTACCTCAAATGTAAGATATTGCTCAATCTGCTTTTCAACAGAGACATCTTCGGCATTATTTAGATCTTCAAATTCCATCTTTTACCCTTTTTCTAAACATAAATAGATTTTCATGCATGCCATCTTTAATTAACGTCGATTTCCATGAAGTTTTCCGGATCTAATAACGTATCTACATTCATTATCATTACCATTTTGTTATCACTTGAAACCAATCCGGTTAAAAATTCAGTTTTTACTTTAGTGCCAGTTTCTGGTACTGATTTAATATTGGTTTTGACGATATTTATAACATCGGAAACGGCGTCAACTACAATTCCAACAATTTTATCTCTGGTTGCAGTTTTAATTGATAGCACGACAATCACTGTGGTTTTGCCGTATTCAGAAGATGGCAGATCAAATCTAGACCTTAGATCTATAACCGGAACGATAGCACCGCGTAAGTTCAATACGCCTTTGACAAATGCAGGGGTGTTCGGAACCCTTGTCATATCGTTATATCCAAGTATTTCCTGTACTCTTAAAATATCAACGCAGTAATATTCTTCATCAAGTTCAAAAGAAAGATACTGATCTTCTTCAACTATTATTTCTTGGTTATCAGCCGATTTCTTATTTTTAGCGCCCTCTTCTTGCGCCTTGCTATCTTTTAATGTATCACCTGCTGCTTCTGCCATCATTAAGTCTCCGATCTGAATACAGTCCTTAAACAGATTCTTTTTGATTTTCCATCGCCTGACGAACCATACCTGGAATATCTAAAATTAAGGCTACAGAGCCATCTCCAAATATGGTCGCTCCAGAAAGTCCCTGCACCCGAACAAAATTTGTCTCTAACGATTTAATAACGATCTGTTGTTGCCCTAATAACTGATCTACAAACAATCCGCACTTTTTACCATCACCTTCAACAACAACTAATATGCCATTTTCTAGTTTTTCAGCATGTTCACCTTCAACACCAAAAAATTCATGCATTCTGAGTATAGGGACATATTCACCTCGAAGTTCGAAAACCTCTCCTTTACCGGATACCTTATTAACCATATCGGGCTTAATCTGTATGGATTCAATAATGGATGCTATCGGCACTACATATTTCTCGGTGCCAACTGAAATAATCTGACCATCAAGTATCGCCAAAGTTAACGGCAAACTAATTCTGAATATAGACCCTTGCCCTTGCTTGGATTTAATCTCAATATTACCACCGAGTCTTAGTATATTCTTCCGAACAACATCCATGCCGACCCCTCGGCCGGATATATCACTAACTTCATCAGCTGTTGAAAAACCAGGATGGAAAATCAGTTCGTGAATTTTTGACTCTAAGACATCTTCATCTGGCTCAATAATTCCTCGATCTATTGCCTTTTGAAGAATTTTATCTACGTTAAGACCGGCACCATCATCGCTAATTTCAATAACTATGCTTCCACCCTTATGGTATGCATTTAAACGCACTTCACCGCATTCTGGCTTCCCGGAAAGCAATCTTACATCAGGAGTTTCTACACCATGATCAACACTATTACGCACCAAGTGTGTTAGTGGATCGCCTATTTGCTCCACAACCGTTTTATCAAGTTCTGTTGTTTCACCAGATATTCTTAGGTCGATTTTTTTGCCTAATTTAATACTCAGATCATGAACCATGCGCGGAAAGCGACTAAATACGAAATTAATAGGAACCATGCGTATACGCATTATGCTTTCCTGAAGCTGACGGGTATGCCTTTCCAGTTCTGTAAGCCCATCTTGAAGTCTTTCCACTTTGGTTATGTCAAAATTTTCACCAAGAACTCCAAGCATTGACTGGGTAATAACAAGCTCACCAACCATATTAATAAGCTCGTCTATCTTATCTGTACCAACTCTTATTGAGCTTGCGCTTCCGCTATCATCAGATTTTCTTCTACCGGAATCTGATTTTCTTCTATCGTTGCTATTTCTACGATCTCCAGCCCTTCTATCAACTGGTACAATATCGTTACCAGATATCTCTACGTTTTCTTGATCTGTTAGAGTGGTTGGTTCGGTTTGCAAAATTTCCAGTTCGCATTCATCCTCTACCCATTCAAAAATTTCTTTAATCTGAGGTTCTTCACACTCTGAATCAAGAGTGATCTGCCATGACAAATAACATGCTTCTGGATCAATATCTGTAAGTACAGGAACTTTCTCTGCATTAACAACGACTTTAATTTCTCCAAGTTCAGCAAGCGCATTAAACATGCGAACCGGATCATTACCCGATCTGAGCATATCTTTATGAGGGGAAAACATAATCTGCCAGACTTGCTTATTATTTTCTTTTATATCACTAGATTGAGTTGCTTCATCTGCTGCTACATTTTCTTCTTTATCCTGTTGAATTGCAGACTCTTTTTTTGATTCCATTATTTTATTAAGTGAATCTACGATCTCTTGCCCCATATTTTCAGGAATATCTTCTTTGGCTTTTGAGATACTGATCATTTCGCGAACCGTATCAACCGCAGTTAACAATAATGTGATGATTTCTGGCGTCATTGTTCTTATGCCAGATCTTACTTGATCAAGTAGTGTTTCCTGTACATGAGTAAATTCAGAAATATAACCAAATCCAAAAGTTCCGGCACCACCTTTGATTGAATGCGCCACACGAAAAATTGCGTTTATATCTTCATCATCATATTCTCCTGTTTCCATTTGTAGGAGAATAGATTCCATGGTATCTAAACCTTCAAGACTTTCCTCAAAAAAGACTTGATGAAACTGTGTCACATCAATATTCATCAATTTCCCTCAACGGTTTTATTTTTTAAGCGCGATAAAGAAATACAGTTTTATCCCAAAACTTTCTTTACTGTTGCTAACAACTGATCCGGACTAAAAGGTTTTACAATCCACCCGGTTGCTCCCGCAGCCTTTCCTTCTTGCTTTTTTTCCGCTGCCGACTCAGTGGTAAGTAGAAGGATTGGAGTAAATTTATAAGCATCAATGCCACGTAATTCTTTAACTAAAGAAATTCCATCCATGTTTGGCATGTTTACGTCGCTCACTACAAGATCAAATCCCTGACCTTTAGCTGCACTTAACGCATCTACTCCATCGACAGATTCTGTTACTCCATGTCCTGCACTTTTGAGGGTAAATCCGACCATTTGCCTCATTGATGCTGAATCATCGACAATAAGTATATTTGCCACAAACGCCTCCGCTAATGTTTTATACACAGTACTAAATTAAGCCTAGACTAAGATTATTGGTTTTTATACTTATGTTTTAGATTTTTTAAAGAATGAGATGCAGTTCAATCATTGCCATAAAAACATAGTTATTTGATATAGTTAAAGTCATTTTTTAAAGCATTGTTAATTAAAGATCAACAAGAGATAAGGCTCTGTGTAAATCGTCAATATTCCCTTTACTACTGGTAATATTTTCGCTTATATATCTCCGCCAGCTTTTCGCCCCACCCATTCCTTGAAAGATAGTAATAATATGCTTGACCATAATATGCAATGGAACCCCTTTTAGAAGCTGCCCTTCCATATAATCAATATATTTTAATACCAATTGTTTTCTATCGATCTTAATCGTATTAGTATCGCCAAAAAATTCTCTATCGACCTCATCCAGCATAATGGGATTACTATAGGCAGCCCTGCCTATCATTACACCATCAACATGCTCTAAATGCGGTTTAATCTGATTCCTTTCGGTCACATCTCCGTTAATTACAATTGTTAGCCCAGGATAATCCTGTTTTAACTGATATACCTCTTCATACATAATTGGTAAAAGCTCGCGATTTTGACGAGGTGAATATCCATCCAATTTTGCGGTACGAGCATGAATAATAAATACATCACACCCAGCCTCATGAGTTATATCAATAAACCGGCATAATGATTCATATTTATAATTATCATAGAATCCCAACCTGGTTTTGATAGTAACCGGTATGCTTGCACTATTACGCATAGCTTTTACACATGACGCAACCAGATCTGGTTCTGCCATAAGGCATGCGCCAAACTTACCTGACTGCACGCGCTCACTTGGGCAACCAACATTTATATTTATCTCGTCATAATGATAAGATTCAATAATAGATGCTGCTTTAGCCATATCATCAGGATCATTCCCACCTAATTGAAACACTACTGGATTTTCACCTTCATTAAATCCCAAGTGTCTATCTTTATCGCCATAGATAACAGCACCAGTTGTAATCATTTCGCTATATAAAACAGTACGTTTTGTAAGCAACCTTACAAGATATCTGAAATGACGATCGGTACATGAAATCATTGGGGCTATAGAAATTTTGTGACTCAGCATTTATTTCTCTAATTTTGGTTAAGAATAACTAAAGTTTTTAGATATTTTGCCGTTGTACCTTTGAGGTTTGAATTATGGCAATAAACGATCTAATAGTATCTCAAGTCAATCAAGTTCCAGCAAGCTCAACACCAGTTGAAAAAGCGGGAAATAATAAGACGAGTGATATTTCTACACAAATTGAAGCTGAAATCAAAAATTCTATTGAATTTCAGATTCTGACACGTGTTGTATCAAGCAACAAATCAACGAAGTCAGTAAACTCTATTGACTCAATGGGTACACAATTCAGCTCTACATCTAATCAACAACAGATTGATTATTCAACAATTCAAAGTGAAATTCTTGCTGGACAAACAAATACACTTTCAATCAATCAAACATCAGAACCAGAATTCTCGCAGATGATTAAGCAAGAAAGGGCTTCTTTATCTATTTCATCGCAAAACACTTCCTCTTCACAAAATCAAAATGTTCAGCAAGCAGATCCTATAGCTTTTGATCTTGATGGAAACGGATTACAAACAACAGGTATAAATAACGGAGTTAATTTTGATATAAATGCCGATGGAGTAACAGATAAAACAAGCTTTGTATCAGGTAACGATGCATTTCTGGCTCTGGATAACAATAATAATGGAATAATTGATAACGGAAAAGAGCTATTTGGTGATCAAAATGGCTCTGCAAATGGATATGAAAAATTAAGAAAATACGATTCTAATAATGATAATAGAATAGATAACCAAGACCCTGTATACAACCGCTTAAGACTCTTTAGGATGGATGACAATGGCAATCAGGTACTATCTTCATTAAATAGTTCCGGAATCAAAGCAATAGCTTTGGGTTATCAGCACACTCAAAAAGCACTTAATCAATACGACCAAGTAACACAAGAAAGCACCTATGAGCGAAATGATGGTACCACAGGTCAAACCGGAGATATATTAGTTGGCTTCGACAAAGAGGCTTAATCTTTATTCTGATTTACACAGTATATTTTTTATGTGTTATATTTAAATAATCATTTTACCTTTCTTTCATTAATTATTTTGAAGTATTAAAGAATGGAATCTACAAAATCTCTTAAAAGAGCATGCACAGATGCTTCTAAGGAAGCCAGAAGAAAATCAATCCTCAATGCAGCAACAAAGCTATTCTTCGCTAATCCAAATGAATTACCAACTGTTAGTGCCATATCGAAAAACTGCAACATTGCCAAGGGTACGATATATCTATATTTCAAAACCAAAGAAAAAATATTTCTGAATATAATCGACGACCTGTTTAATGATTTTATAGCCACAGCCAAAAAAATCATTTTAGATTCCAAGGATAATCCCAATAATATTGACGCTATTATTGATGGAGTTTGTGATTATTTTGATAATAATAAAAACATGATCATACTTGCGGGAATGACTAATACCATCATAGAGCACAATATTGATCCAGAAGCTGCTCTTGTACATAAAGTTTCGTTACAAACTAAATTATTAGAGCTAGGAAAAACCCTTAGTGAAGTCATAGAACGCGACCAAATCTTTTGCGCAAGTCTGCTTTTAAGAACCTATGCCACTACTGTTGGGATATCCAGAATATCAAATCTAACAGAAAAAGTAAGCCAAATACATAAGTCTGAAGGTGCTGAGTTTCTTGCTCCGAAATTCAGACCAGAACTATACAATACGCTAAAATGCCTATGGAAAGGTAGCTTGGCAGACTAATATAAATATCATTTTCATAATTTAATGAGAAAAGAGATGCAACAGATTAATACTTTGATTGACGCAAAGTGGATAATACCAGTAGTTCCATCTAATAAGATTTTTCAAGACCACTCTCTGGTTATTTCAGAAGATAAAATTATTGATATTCTTCCCTTTGAAGAAGCACATAAAAAATATAAAGCACAGGAGCATCTAGCTCTTAATGATCATGCTTTGATACCTGGTTTTATAAATACTCATACTCATGCAGCAATGTCTTTACTAAAAGGGTTTGCAGACGACCTACCGTTAAATGAATGGTTAAATAATCACATATGGCCAGTTGAGGGAAAGCATGTTTCATATGACTTTGTATATGACGGTTCATCTATTGCAATAGCTGAAATGATCAAAAGCGGAACTACTACTTTAAATGACATGTATTTTTTCCCAGAAGCAACCGCGCAGGCAGCAACAGAAGCAGAAATAAGAGCATGTATTGGTATTATTGCCTTGGAATTCCCAAGCGCATATGCAACAGACTTTGATGACTATATTAAAAAGGGGATTGATTTACATAACAAATACAAAACATCATCATTAATCTCTACCACCTTCGCACCACATGCACCATACACCGTTTCGTTAGAGAGCTTGAAAAAAATAAAGCAATTAGCAAAAGACATGAATCTACATATTCAAATGCATATTCATGAAACAGCATTTGAGGTTGAGAAAGAAGCAGCTGAAACTGGTAATACTCCTCTTACAAATCTTAATGAGATAGATTTTCTTGGGTCTAAATTACTTGCAGTACATATGACACAACTAACCGATGGAGAAATTGCTCTGATTTCAGAAAAAGGGGTTAGCATTGCTCATTGCCCAGAGTCAAACCTAAAGCTTGCAAGCGGCTTTTGCCCAATTACTAAACTTTTTGAAGATGATGTTAATGTTTGCCTTGGTACCGATGGTTCTGCAAGCAATAATGACCTGGATATGCTTGGAGAAATGCGTACCGCGGCCCTATTGGCCAAAGGAGTTTCTGGGAAAGCAGATGCAATTCCAGCGCACATAGCTCTTGAAATGGCGACCATTAACGGAGCAAAGGCACTTGGAATAGATAATCTAACCGGATCTTTAGAAATTGGCAAACAAGCTGATATTGCTGCAATTGATCTTAGTAATATTGAAAGCAAGCCTGTCTACGATCCAATATCACAAATAGTCTATGCTACCACCAGAGAACAAATAACTAATGTTTGGGTTGCAGGCAAGCAATTACTGGCAGGCAGAAAACTTACAACCCTAGACGAGAATAAACTAATAGCTACTGCCGAAAAGTGGAAACAAATAATATATTCCTAAAATCGCTAAAAGCATCATCCTTTAAAACAACTAAATTAAAAACTAAAAAGCCCCTCATCATCTGATAGAGGGGCTTTTATATAACCTAGCTAATAGGATTAGTCACAACTTGTAACTTTAACCCAATTTCCTGGCTGAGTTTGCTCTTCTAAAGAAGTAACATCTGCAGCCTGTCCTAGATAATCACCAGATCCAATTGCGTAGTACAGAATGTTGTATTTAAGTTCTGCACGACCATTGGCTGCATGCTCACTGTTTGCTGCAGTAAAGCATGAACCAGCGTCTTCAACTTCTACAGTAAATATATCAGAAGAAGTAAGGTTTTCTGCCAAATCCTGAGCATCAACCTTGAATTGGTATGTTCCCGGCTCAAGGCCTGTTAACGTACAAGTGTATTGATTGCCACCGGCATTAGTGCAATCACCGCCACCAATATCATCAACTCTTACCAATACAACATAATCAAGATTACCATTTGCATCTGTAACATCAGCAGTAACCGTTAAATCAGAACCGCTAACACTATATTGCAAATTAGCAATTACCGGTGCTTCTTCTGGCTGTGGCTCAGGACGTGTAATTGTGAACTGTTCAATATTAGATGCAACTTCTCGCGAATCGTAAGCTACTAATGTAACACCTAAAGGTGAACCAACTGTAATGTCATGAACACTGTAATCAAGCGTACAAGTAAAGTTGGTTGTACCTTCACAAATAATTCCTGTTAGCGCGCCAAGACCAAGTACTACACGATCAACATCACCATCAGCATCTGAAACTACACCAGTAACTACTGCTTTAGCATTGATTAACTCAGAAATTTGATATGACTCAATTACTGGAGCTTGTGGCTCTGCAGGACAATCACCTTGTGTGAATACACCAGCAACTTCTTCTTTTAATGTAACAGTAGCAGATCCATTTGTTCCTAGTTCTTCATCTGAACCAGTTGCATACCATGTTGTTACATCGGTCCCTCCCCAACAGAATGTACCAATACAAGTTTGTCCTTCTGTTGTAGTTTCAGACCAGGCTCTACCTGCTGTTTCATGTTCAGTTAATGTAGAGGTATAAGCTTGACATGTTGACTCTTCAACATCAAATGAAACTGGGCCAAATACTGGGCTTATAGTGCCTTCTGAATCAGTTGCGCGAGCCTTTACAGTATGAGTGCCGGCAGTTAAACCACTTGCGGTGTAATTCCAGGTTGAAGTGCCTGAAACAGTAATCCAATTACCGTTATCGTCAAGCTCTATCTCAACTTTAGCAAGATCACCATCCGCATCAGAAGCAGTTCCTGAAATCACACCAGACTCAGTACCGCCAGTAGCTACAAGACTATCAATAACAGGTGGATTAGTTGGAGCCAGAACGGTGAATTCCAAATCTTCACTAATTGTGCAAAGGCCAGTGCTATCTTCAACAAAAACCCTTACAACATGATCACCAGGAACCATAGAGCGAGTAAGGGTAAAGCTTTCTTTGCCTTCAGCCATTATAAGATCACTATCATAGTCAAATTCGATCTTAACAGTATCAATATCACCATCAGCATCAGCAGCAGTACCTGAAACAGTCACTGTTTCAACTCCAGGTGAAACCATAATACCTTCAATAATTGGCGCACTTGGAGGTGGAGTTACTTCAAAGGTAAATGGTCCACAGTTATTAGCCAGTTCATAAGTATCAATAACATTAACTTCTACTGTATGTGTTCCGACACCTATATTATCTGCGTTGCCAAGATATATTGCATATGGACTCATGCCACCTAACCATGAATTAGTCCATTCGGCTGCTGCATCTAACTTATATGACAATTTATCAAGATCATTATTTGCATCAGAAACCTCAACTTGCGCATAGTAATATCCGTTATCT
Organism: Gammaproteobacteria bacterium; assembly: GCA_033852075.1. Lineage (GTDB taxonomy): Bacteria > Pseudomonadota > Gammaproteobacteria > QZLD01 > QZLD01 > QZLE01. The sequence continues at coordinate 47,433 of JAWSVC010000027.1, forward strand.
TGTTCGGTTACTGAAATTATCTGGCAAACTGGAGCTTGCGGATTACCTATATCAATACTCGATTCAATAACATCACTTACATTACCCTCGCTATCATAACTTCTGGCTTTAACAGTATGAGCTCCATCTGGTAAACCTAGTGGTTTAGTGTGCTGACGATCACCTGTTAGATTATAATCATAATCAGCTAATACCAGCCATTCACCGGAATTATCCAGCTGGTATTCTACCTTTCTAGTATCACCATCATTATCCCATGTACTAACCACAAGAAGCTGCTCTGTAGCACTATCGACAATGTATACGGCTTTAATTATTGGAGCACTGTGAGGGATAGCCTGGAATTCTACTGTACCGCAATTACCAATCAGATCACCAGAATCAATTATCCGACCTTCAACGGTATGAGTTCCAACTACTAGATCACTACCATCAAAATTTCCTGCCCAAGTGTTGCCCATACCAAAAGCATTGATCCAGTCACCACCATCAACTCGGAATTCAGCTTTTGCAGGATCACCATCAACATCTGAAAATGTACCCATAAAACCGTAGGATCCATATCCGTCATCATGTGTTACCTCACCCATAGTACAGGTAGGTGCACTTTGCTGTTCAATTGAGAACTCAAGCGTTTCAATTTCACTAATACGGCCATATGATGCTAATACACGCAATTCAACTGTATAGTCAGCAGGATTGGCAAGTTTTGTATAATTACAGTTAAAATGACTAGTTGTTTCAATGCTTACCCAATCACCACCATTTATTCTACATTCAGCACCAATAATTTGATTAACTTCATCATTTGCAAGAGCACTAATATAAATATTTGGACCAGTCATGCGACCACTAATATCTGTAATGTAAGGATCTGGCAAATCAGCAGTGGTTAAACTGATTGGACCGGTAATAGCGCTATACTCACCACGAGAATCCATAGCTCTAATACGTGCAGAGTGAGATGATCCAGGAGTAAGATCATTAAGACTCAATGACCAGTTTTCATAGCCATTTGCCTTAATCCACTCTCCACTATCATCAAATTCAACTTCAACTCTAACCAAATCACCATCTACATCAACAACATTCCCTTTTACAGTAGCACTTAGTAAATTTGATATGGTTGTAACATTGCTTATTACAGGTGCTGATGGATCAACAGTTCCACATGTTCCTTTTTTATAGTTCCCAGAACCAACAGGGTCTTCAATCAAGGTCACATTAGTTGTAGCAGTTGAACCAAGCGTTTCACCTGAGCCAGTAGCATAGTATTCATTTATGCAATACCATGGACCGTATGGACATGATTGCTCAACATATGCTCTGCCAGCATCAACATGAGATTGAATAGAACCAGTATATTCTTCGCACGCAGGACCGCTTACATTTGTTGTGCGGTACTTGCCTGTTCTTCCGGCATCACCAAATATATCAAAGTTATTAGCAGGTAAATCGTCTGATTTTGTAGCCTTGAATACATAGACATTACCATTTCTAACATGTCCACCATATAACATATTCCGATTTACATCAGTATCAGACATTACTACTGGAGAGAACATAGCACCAATTTTACGTGCCTTGGATGAATCGAAACCAGACTGAAGGTTTGTCACCCCAATCCCAAACCATGGTCTGTTATATGCGAGATCTGATGTATACCAACCATCAATAACACCTGAAATTAAATTAATACCATCAGTATCAGAAAAATCCGAATAAGCAAAAATATCTAATTCTGATGCATTATTAATAATTACATCACCATAGTTGCTACCATTGACCTGGATCGTTTGACCGTCCAAATCATAAACATATTGTTTAAATTTACTATAATCAACAGTAACTATTTCTAATTCAGGAGTGGAATTATACTGGATAAAAGTTGGATTACCGTATCCATTATTTGCTTCAACAGAAAACTCGGATTCTACCGCTAAATCATTCCCTGTAGATTCGCCAAAAACTTTTATTACAGAGTTGTTAGTTAGCGTACCATCCAGGGTTGTTGTAGTGAATAATGCTGCGATTTCATCTTTGCCATCATTATCAGCATCAGCAACACCAATTCTCATAGTTCCATACAAATATGTTCCAGACCTGCCCTCTTCACCTGGCTGTATGGTTCCGTTTCTTTCATGTCTATGTGTAGCAATTACATTGCCTTGCTGGTCATATACATTAAGTACATATGTTGTCAGGAAAGTAGATTCATCATATTCATTAAATAAATGAGCTATTTCAAACTGTCCATCTCCGTCAATATCACATGGGGAAAGAACACCGTTACCAAAACCAGAAATTTTATTTGGAACTATTGGCCAACCGGTTTTTTCTGTTCCATCACCATCAAGAAGATAAACAAACTCTACAGGAAGACCATATTGGTGACCAGCACCAAAAGTCACAGCAATTTCATCAGCACCATCATTATCAAAATCGAAAAGAACTGGAGCACCAGAAGCCATTACAGGTATGGCTTTTGACTGTGATTCAGGCCAAATCAGGTTTGATGCTTCATCATAGAAAGGAATAACCCCAGCAGGGAAACCTGATACTAGCTCACCATTATGGTGATAAGCATATACAGCCTTACGATTTTCATCTGCAGACGTGCGATAGTATTGATTATTTGCTACAAAAATAATTTCTAAATCGCCATCTCCATCAATGTCTCCATATGAGGTAAAACTTGAGTTTGTATATTGACCTGCAATAGCCAAATTCTTAGGCCAGCCTTCTAAAAGCTCACCATTTTGATTCCAAATTGTCATTTCATTTTTAAATATGGCAATTACTTCATCCTGGCCATCGTTATCAAGGTCTGCAAAACTTAAATTATTCTTTGGCTGAACGCTCTGAAAGCTATAAGCATTTGGCATTACACCTGTATATTCGCTTTGTTTAGGCCACCCAGGAAGTAAATCACCATATTTCAATACAGTTCGATTTGCTTCAATTTCATTTCCCGCACTATCCCATGCGGTAAGTCTTAAAACATATTCTCCGTCTTCAAGTCCAGTTGCATCAAATATTGCAATTTCACTTTCTGCAAGGCTACCTGATCCTGAAACGATCGAAACAAATACCCCTGGTTGTTCATTATCTATTTTTGCATATGACAATTCATACCCTTGAACATCTTCACCTTCAACAAGCCCTGTAACTTTAAATATTGAATTTGAAATATAATGTTCGTCCCCAAAAGCAAAAGGGTTAGGTGAGGTAATTTCAACGCTAATATCAGCTGCTGAACCATTATCATTAAGAGCCGCAGCTGCATCAATTACACCATAGGCAAAATTAGCATCCCAACCATCATAACCAACCTCAGAGGTAGTTCTTCGTAATATTGAACGAATTTGCTCTGGTTGAAGTGAATTATCCTTAGCACGCAAAAGAGCCGCAACTCCAGCAACATGAGGTGTTGCCATGGAAGTACCAGAAATAACAAGGTAGTTATCATCAACTCTAGCGCTTTCATAAGAAGCTGAAGTCGCCATCGCTGAACCTTCCGCTAAAAGTGATAAAGTCATATAACCCGGAGCATAAACATCTACATCTGCACCGAAGTTACTGAAATTAGAAGCTCCGGTATTAATAGTGCCAGAACCGTAATAAGACCACCCTATCGAGCCAACTGTAATTGCATATTTTGCATTTGCTGGATTAACAAATGTTGTTTCCATGCGATCATTACCAGCCGCCGCAACAACAACAGAACCCTTGGCATGAGCATAAGCAACAGCATCCTCAATAACGCTACTTTGACCATAACCGCCCCAGCTATTATTAATAACATCAGCGCCCATATCAGCAGCATAATATAAGGCCTTGGCAAGGTTATAAATATTACCTGATCCATTATCACCCAACCCTTTTAAAGGCATAATTTTAGCCTTAGGGGCAATACCAATAATACCTAAGTTGTTATTGCCAACAGCAGCAATAGTTCCTGACACATGTGTTCCGTGACCATGAAAATCAGATGGATCATTATCAGAATTAGCGAAATCCCATCCTGTATAATCATCTATATAGCCATTACCATCATCATCAATCCCATTATCAGGAATTTCAGCTTCGTTAACCCAAACGTTATCAACAATATCTTCGTGATCTAATTGCAAACCAGTATCAACAACAGCAACTACAACACCTTCACCCTGCGAGACATCCCATGCATCAGAAGCATTAATATAGGAGTGTCCCCATAAGTTATCGTAATCAAAACCTAGTGCATCACCCTGACCATAGTATGGATCATTAGGAACCATCTGAACCTTAACTATCATGTTTGGTTCAGCATATTCCACCTCTGCAAGGGCTGCAAATTCAGCAACAGCTTGCTCAACATTGCCATCAATATTAATCAAATATGTATTTTTTAAAGCTTCTTCATATACGCTTGATTTATCGGAAGCAGAAGCAGGAACCATCATCATCGAAATCGATTCACTACTATTTTCAATAATTGGAATCATTTCTGAAGCTTTATATTTGCTAAGTAAGCCATCAAGAGTATTAGATGCTGTCGTAGCTTCAGCAATACCTGATGGTGCAAAAGCAGGCATGACTCCACTATTATTTAGACGAATAAGCAACTGTCCATCAACATAATTAGTGGTGGTTTGTCCTGATTCGCTTCCATCCAATACAGTGACTTGACTATTAAGCGGAAGTACTGAGTCCTCAAGGGGGTTAATTGATGTATTTTGCATTGCAATCAATGATGTTGATGTTAACAAAATACCACCAGCCACTGTCGACAATATCGGCAATTTCATTGGTTGTGTCCTCAATTTAGATTAATCTTATCCATGGTATTAATGCGCGAATATTTATTAATTGCTAACAGGGCGGTCAATTAATAAATCCCTTTTCACACATATAAAGACTATTTTGTGAACTCTATCACGTTTTTGTGACTATGTATACCCATCAGTATGTTAAATTTTCTTGACATAAAGTGTAATTTTATTGCAATATGATATTTAGTTATTTAGCTAAATATATACTTATACCATGACTGATTTACTTAGAATATTTAAAGCCCTGGCGGACAAAAACAGATTGCTGATTATGTTTTCTCTCATGCAATACCCAGAACTATGTGCTTGCCAAATCACAGAATTTCTTGAGGTAACCGGAGCGACAGCATCAAAGCACCTTGGAATTCTAAACAATGCAAACCTTATCCAAAATCGAAAGGACGGACGCTGGATCTACTATAGATTAAGCGATGACATACCTACGGAAATCCAGGAATTATTACAAATAAGATTGGGCAACTCTCATGAAATAAAACCATACGCTAAAAAAATCAAAAAAATCGTTGCGCTAAAACCGGAAATCATCTGCAAAAAACAGAGGCTGTAAGATTTATATGAACCTGGATAAAAATCATGACTGAACTTTTTAAGATTTTCACAATATTCGCAGACTGGGTCACTTTTTCAGTTTTAAACCTGGATAAAGGTCAGCACATAACCCACAGCATCCACTTTTTTATTGAAGATATAACCAAAATCTTTGTAATGCTTGTGGTGCTAATTTATTTGATAGGAATTATCAGAGCATCTTTAAATATCGAAAGGGTTAGAGATTATCTAAGTGGTAAAAATAGATATTTAGGCTATTTTATGGCCGCCTGTTTTGGAGCTATTACTCCTTTTTGCAGCTGCAGTAGCATCCCGTTATTTCTTGCGTTTACAGCAGCAAGGATTCCAGTTGGTATTACAATGGCATTCCTTATAACATCCCCTATCGTTAATGAAGTTGCGGTACTCTTGCTTGGTTCAATACTTGGTATCAAATTTACAATCATCTACGTTTCTATTGGTATATTATCCGGAATGTTTGGCGGATGGTTTTTTGATCTTATTAAGGCAGAAAAATATCTATCTCCATTAGGTTCAAAATCTTTAGATATGGCAAATAAACAAACAGGGAGTTGTGGTTGTTCATGCGGTTGTGCAAATAACGAAACTACCTCTTTAACATGGAACCAGCGCCATCTTTTTGCAAAAAGTGAAGTTAAAGAGATCGTTAAACGCATATGGAAATGGATAATAATTGGCATATCTGTTGGTGCGCTATTCCATGGTTTTGTTCCTGCAGAATGGGTTGAATCTAACCTTGCTGCAGGTGACTGGTGGACTGTTCCATTGGCTAGTATTCTTGGTATTCCTCTATATTCAAATGCTTCAGCCATGATACCTGTAGCCGAATCAATGCTGATAAAAGGTGTTCCTGTTGGTACGACACTAACATTTATGATGAGTGTTGTAGGCGCAAGTTTGCCTGAATTTCTTTTATTAAAACAGGTTATGCAACCCAAATTGCTAATAACCTTATTCGCTTTACTGTTAGTGCTATTCACAACATCTGGTTTAATTTTTAACCATATTGCCCCATTAATTGGCGTTATGTCTGGATAACTTAAGGAGATATATTATGAAGATTTCGATCTACGGTGGCGGTTGCAAAAATTGCCAAACACTTTATGACAACACAAAACAGGCTGCAACTGAGCTTGGTATAGACTGTGAAATTGAAAAGGTTACCGATATGGCTAAGATAATGGAAGCAGGTGTTATGCTAACCCCTGCTCTGGGTATTGACGGTGAAATAAAATTCAGCCAAAAAGTTCCTAACTCAGAAGAATTAAAGAAAATTATTGGCGGATAAATTTTTCGCCGCATTTGGATAATTGCCCAATATATTGTCCGATTTCTTCGGGCAATATATTTAACTTTTGTATTTGCTATTTTACTAACTGAAGTTTATTCATAGAAAAGCTTTCAATCATACCTGTGGTAGCATCGATATATGCAGATACATGCTCTGTTTGAAGATGTGTTGCAAGATCATCTTCACTGTTCCAGGTTTCATAAAAAAAGAATGTAGAGCTATCTACAATATCCTGATGCAATAAATATTCTATGCATCCATCTTCTTTTCTGGTTTCTATGCCTACCTTTATCATTTCTGATTTTACAAAATCAACAGAAGCTTCTGGTTTTAATTTTACTTTTGCAATAACTTTTAACATTAAATTACCTTACCTTTCAATATCATGGTTCTAGTTCATGAGTGCATTTATTTATAACTGGCTGTGCTGGCAATGCATCATTACCTAAAAAAACAGGTTCTTCAGGAACAATAAATTTTCCTAAATTTTTCCCATTATAAATAACATCTACTTTTTCACAGATACCCAACTCATTAGGTATATTTTTAAACCTTTTATTTGTTTCCGTTATGCCTTCAAAAGGGCTTCCTTCCCAAGTATGCCAGGTTGCAACAACAAGAGATATATTTAGTGTATTGCCATCATCCCCTTTAACATCAATCGTTAATTGATTATCACTAATCCAGTTTTGCTCTATTTTTGCTCCAATCACTGCATCAAAGTCATGATAGACAGAAAACCAGTCTTTATGTTGCTCTGGATCAAAGTAGCAAATTCGCTTTCCTTCAGGAGTAAAAAGCCATAATTCTTTTATAGGATTAGAATCTAATGGTTGTTGATACCATGAATAATAACCAATGTAATGGCCTGACTCCATATGATTTCCATTACACATAAAACCCTTACAAACATCAAATATCATATTACCCCCACTATGTTAACCACATGAAAATTACTGATTACTATCAACAAACCAATCAATTAATCGTCTAGCTATACTTATGGTGCTTGGAATCAATGGCAGATCATCATATCTATACCAACCGGCCTCAGATATTTCGTTAGGATCAATATTAATCTCTCCTGAATCATATTCAGCCGTATATGCAATCATTAAGGAACTGGAAAAAGGCCATGGTTGAGAAGCAAAGTACTTAATATTTTTTACCTTGATACCAACCTCTTCCATAACCTCACGCTGCACACATTCTTCTAAGGTCTCGCCAGGCTCAACAAACCCTGCTAATACACTAAATAATTTTTCTTGGAACCTGGTTGAATGCGCTAATAATATTTCATCACCTTTAATAACCGCCATTATTACTGCTGGAGATATCTTTGAATAGACTATCAAGCCACACTCAGGACAAATTTTCGCCTTTTCATCTGATTTGTTATCGTTCTTGGTACTGCATCTACCACAAAACCGATGTTCCTGCTCAAATTGCACAAATTGAAAACTATTGCCCACAAACCAGATATCGTCTAAATCAATAACTCCATACAATTTTCTAAAATCAGTCAGCTGAAATGAATCCGTTGAATCAATATTACTTACATTTGCACCAAGAACCTGGAATCCTTTATATTCACCAAGTTCTATTTGATTCTCTGGTGATAAGCCATATTCTGCGATCTGATTATCTGTTGGAAAAGGAAATATTGAACTGTCAGTTAGAGTAAGTATGTTATTGCCATTAAATAATAGCCAGCGCCTATCATCTTGCTTCGAGCCTGTTTCTTGATTTGTATTCATAATAACCCCCTTGCATCATTTATACTGAATTAATAAGGGTTATTGAATAACCGCTTGGTTATAATTACCATAAGCTTTATGAATACTATTGATCGTCATAGTGATAACTTTTCTTTTTCCCGGTTTTATTTAAAAGCAAGCAAACTGTTAAACTTATATAGATAGGGATCTGAAAAATAACTAATGCAGAAGCTCTAAAACAAAACAATGTTCCTGGGCTGCAATTATCATCTGCCGCTAACAATAAAATTGATAACCCTATATTTATAACTAAATAAATAAGTAACAATAACCCCTTTAATGCCTTATCCTTCACCAATACAGCAATAATAATTGGCAATGCAATAAGTAAAATATAAAAAACTAATAATTCCATCATACTACCCAACTGCTGCGTATTTAATATAGATCATGCATACTTTACATTTGTTCCAGAAGCTGCTGTAAATACTTTTTAAGCTCTTTTGTAACAACGTCTTCAAAGACTTCAGAGCTGTCTCTACTCTCCCCAAGATACCTTTGAGATTGCTCTAGATAAACTATTCCCAAATTATGCTTGGCTTTAACATTGTCAGGCTCTAGTTCAAGCACTTTATGATAAGCATCTATAGCAGCCATTGGTCTTTCTGTATTAGCAAAAATATTACCTAACTTAAACCACGCTCTAACATTATCCGGATCTGCATTAACCACTTGTTTAAAAAGTTTTTCAGCTAATTCAAAATCAGATTGTTCATACGCCAAAGTAGCATTTTTAGATATTTCGATTACTGATAAAATCTTCTTGGTACAGGCGATATCTTGTTTAACGTTTGAACTGGCGCATGAGGCACAAAATACAGCAATAACCAACAAACAGAATGGCTTAAGCAATATCTTTTTAGTCATTTTTTTAATCCATCAAATAGAGTATCATTCGGTAGTTTAGAATATCGGTTTCCCCACTTATCAGCAAGAGCAACTTTTTATTAAGAGCAATAAATAAATGAGAAATTACCAGCGCAAGATCAAAACCTCAGTTAAAGTCGGAGATGTAATCATTGGTGGAGATAACCCTATTGTGGTTCAATCCATGACTAATACCCCAACCGATGATATTGAAGCAACTACAAAGCAAGTTGCTGAACTGGCCAGAGCAGGATCAGAGCTGGTTAGACTTACTGTAAACACAGATAAAGCTGCCAAAGCAATACCTGTAATAAATGATAAGCTTCTTGCGCTTGGACTTAACGTTCCATTAATTGGCGATTTCCATTTTAATGGGCATACACTACTTGCCGACAATCCGGAATGTGCACAAATACTGGCTAAATACCGTATTAATCCTGGTAACGTTGGACGCGGCAATAAACATGACAAACAATTTAGCTCAATGATAGAGATTGCTTGTAAATACAACAAAGCTGTACGAATCGGAGTTAACTGGGGAAGTCTCGATCAAGATCTGTTGGCAAAAATGCTGGATGAAAACTCAAAGTTAACAACTCCTGCCGATAATAAGTCAGTCATGAAAAAAGCTGTTGTACGCTCTGCTATTGAAAGTGCCAGATTTGCTGAAAATATTGGCCTTCCGGAAAATTCTATTATTCTATCCTGCAAAATGAGTCACGTTCAGGACCTGATTGAGGTTTATACTGATCTGGCATCTCAATCCAATCACGCCCTACATCTTGGGCTTACTGAGGCCGGAATGGGAATCAAGGGCACTGTAGCTTCTACAGCAGCGTTAAGCGTTATTTTACAGCAAGGTATTGGCGATACGATTCGCGTATCTCTGACCCCGTCTCCTAATGGTGATAGAACAGAAGAAGTGTTGGTAGCTCAGGAGATTTTGCAATCGCTTGACTTAAGAGCCTTCTCCCCACAAGTTACATCATGCCCAGGCTGCGGAAGAACCGATAGCAGTGCATACCTGGAGCTTGCAGATCAGATTCAAACATTTATACGTATACGTTCACCTGAATGGAGAGTTAAATATCCAGGTTCAGAAAAAATATCAATTGCAGTAATGGGCTGTATCGTTAATGGTCCAGGAGAGAGCAAAAATGCCGACATTGGCATTAGCCTTCCTGGCGCTGGAGAAACCGAAGCAGCGCCGATTTATATAGACGGCGAAAAGATTAAAACGCTAAAAGGAAGCAATATAAAACAGGAATTTATGGATATGATTGAAACATATATTGCAAACAGATTTGGTGATAATTAGCCCTATTTTGATGGGTCGGAAATCCTAATGATCGTTAGAAATCTGCCATATTTAAAAAATAGCAGCGTTTATTTTGAAACCATAATATCTAAACCCTATCCAGTTTTCTTAGACAGCTGCGCGGATACCATTGATTCCGGCCGTTACGATATTATTGCAGCAGAGCCAAACAAATGGGTTAAGTCAAAGAATGGTAAAATATTAATCTCTGATACCCAAGATTCTAACAAAATTATTGGCGATTCATTTGAAACCGTTCGCAATGAGCTTGGTCCACCCATTCAAATTAATGATAACTTACCTAAGCTACCTTTTTATGGAGGGGCTATTGGTTATTTTTCTTATGACCTTGGTCGCTGCCTAGAAAAAATTCCTGATACAATTAATGATGATCTATTAATTCCAGACATGGAATTCGGCATCTATAACTGGGCAATTGTTGTTGATCACCAACTACAAAAAACATACTTTGTCTGCAATAAAGATTCAGAATATATAAAAAGACTTATAGCTGAAATATCAACTATATGTACCGCCAGCCAATCACTTGAGAAATCAATAAGAAATGATTTTAATCTAGTAGATGAGCCTAAATGGAATACTGAAAAAAACAAATATCTCCAGCAAATAAATCGCATTAAAAGATATATATACGACGGTGACTGCTATCAGGTAAATTTTACCAAAAGATTATCTGCGCATTACATGGGGCCTGAATGGGATTTATACAAAGATCTACGCAAACATAACCCAGCTCCTTTTTCAGCATTTATAAAGACAAAAGATATAACTTTACTAAGTTGCTCACCTGAACAATTTATTGAATTAGATAAAGATAAGGTTACAACCAAACCTATCAAGGGAACAGTTAGAAGAAGTATTTGTGACAAACAAGATCAAATCAATGCCGAAGATCTTCTCAATTGCACTAAAAACCGCGCAGAAAATCTGATGATTGTTGACCTATTGCGCAATGATTTAGGAAAGGTATGCAAACCTGGTTCAATAAAAGTTAATAAACTATTCAACATAGAAAGCTTTGAAAATATACACCATTTGGTTAGTACCATTACTGGTTCTATAAAGACCAACTATACTGCTATTGATGTTATAAAAAACTGCTTTCCTGGTGGATCAATTACCGGAGCCCCCAAAATCAGGGCGATGGAGATCATCGAAGAATTAGAAAGTCACAGACGCGGGATCTATTGCGGGTCTATTGGTTACATTAGCTTTGATGGCAACATGAATACAAATATTGCAATACGAACCGCTGTTACAAAAAACAATACTATTTATTATTGGGCAGGTGGTGGTATTGTTGCAGACTCAGATCCAGCTGCTGAATATGATGAAGCTTTGACAAAGTCGTCTGCTTTTTTAGATATTATTAACAAAAAACTTAAGTAAAGATATTTATGAGGCTTCTCAAGAATTAGGGTATATTTGTTCTGGATATTGATTTATAAATCAATCTAAAAAAAATCCCGCTTTACACGGGATTTTTACCTTAACTAAAATGGGAATAAATTTAGCTAATAGCTAAAAATTATTCTTCATCTTCCTGATAAGCTGCAGCATCACTTAGCTTAAAGAAGTTCATTTCATCAATCAAAAGCTCTGCTTGTGCGTTAATTTCTTCAGCAGTTGAAGCCAGTTCCTCTGATAGGGCAGCATTACTTTGAGTTACCTTGTCTAGCTGCGATACAGCTTCAGTAATCTGCATAATACCATTAGCCTGTTCCTGGCTGGCACTTGCAATTTCTTGCACTAGTTCAGCAGTTTGATGAATCATTGGTACAATTTCGTCAATCTGTGAGCGTGCCGCTTCTGCAACTATCACGCTGTTTTTAGACAGCTGACTGATCTCACCAGCAGCAGATTCACTGCGAGCTGCTAATTTTCTAACTTCTGAGGCAACAACCGCAAATCCCCGACCTTTATCTCCTGCTCTGGCTGCCTCAATAGCTGCATTCAATGCAAGCAGATTAGTTTGATAGGCAATATCTTCGATAACACAGATCTTCTCGGCAATGGTCTTCATTGCTTCTTCTGTTTGCCTTACAGCGCCACCGCCCTCTTCTGCAAGAGATGCAGTTTTTGCGGCGATTTCATCTGTCTTTTTAGCATTTTCAAGGTTCTGTTCAATAGCTGCGCTAGATTCCTCAAGAGCCGCTGAAGTTTCCTCAACGCTTGCAGCCTGCTCAGAAGCACCGCTTGAAAGATCTTGAACACCACTACTTAGCTGCTCATTACCATCATTTACATTAGATGCCACTTCCTTAACTGAATATGCAACCGAAGAAAGTTTAGCTATTTGATCTTGCATTGCCTTTAATAATTCACCTACTTCATCTTTAGTCTTAATTTCTACTTCAGAGGTTAAATTACCGTCAGCAACTAATTTAGAAATTTTAGATGCATACCCAATTGGCTTGGTCACTGTTTTAGCGATAAAAAAGACAACGCCTATACTAATTAGCACAATAACAATAGCCAAAGCTATTAAGATTGTTCTTAATTTTCTCAATGGTTCTAATAATTCATCTTCATCAGCACCAGCTACAACAATCCAATCGGTAATACCGCATTTTCTATATGATACATGCCGTACTCGTCCTCCAAATTCGTATGAAGTCTCACCATTACCGGTAGCTAAAATTTTAGGGCCAAAGTCATATTCATTAATATTTTTCTTCATTATCATTTCAGAGTTTGGATGGGCTAAGAAAACACCATCATTTTGAATCATATAAACATAACCTGATTCACCAACTTTGACCGGATTAATATATCTCTTTGAGAACTCTCCTATAGATATATCAATAATAACTACACCGCTTACTTCCATTGAACCATTCAAAAATACAGGCGAAGCCACGATAATTGATGCCAAACCACTATTCCTACTAATAAGAGCCTTGGATATAGTGGATTCTCCTTTAATTGCTTGCTGAAAATATGGCCGATCCATGATGTTAATTTTGCCAATTACACTTTTATTGGAAGAAGAAACTATGTCGCCTTTCACATCAACTAACCCAATAAGTTCGATGTAATCTGAACTGCCTGCAGTATTCTCCATATCTATAGATAGTTCTTCTCTGGCTAATATCTGAATTTCATCAGTTGCCATTTGGACCAGCTTTGTGCGAGAAAGGTTTTCAACCATCACCTTCCTTTCTTCTACCCACCCTTCAATTAATGATTTTTGACCAGCTGTTATTGAATTAATCTCATCCTTGATTTTGTTTATTAAAATCGTTTCACTTTCTAAATAAGAAACTGATGTCGATATAAAAAAACCTATTACCAATAAAACAACAATTGGAACCATAAATTTTGTGCGAATCGAAAGTTTCATATACTCGCCTCCACGTAGTTTGCGTCATGGCAATAGTTAGTAAAGAAGTCCATTTTAAAAATTCTAGTCCAAGGTGGAATAAATGCTAATAATTTTTATTATATTTGGTTGTTATAGTGAATTGGATCATATGATTGCAGTATAGATACCCCCGGCTAAAGCCGGGGTTCTGTGGCATTCGCCACGCTTCGCTCTTTTACAGCTTCAAAAGAAGCTGATCAATAATTTACACTTTGCGCAAATTATCGAAAACTCATTCATCCACGCCTAAAGACGTGGTGTTCTGTCTTCGACCGCATAAAATCAATAATCAATCACAATTTTTATCAAGCATGAACAAAAACCAGTTTTAATACCTATTTAATAGGATATTAAACCACTGTTCATTTTTTCTTCCCGGTCTAACATCATCTGTTATCCAGCTATCATAAAGCAGTAAATCAGAAGCTATATTTAATATCTGATTTAACCCTTCTTCATTAAGGTCAGTAAAATTTCTGGATTCTTTGATCCTGTCGCTATCACCATATTTAAATGACGCATATAAAACCCCGCCCGACTTAAGAGAGCGAGCAAGCCTTTTAAAAACATCAGTTAGTTCATTGCGTGGAACATGCAACAGGCTTGCGCAAGCCCATACCGCATCAAATTTAGATTTCCATTGTATCTGTTGAAATGTTATACGATACACAAGTTGTCCTGTGCAAAGTTCTGCTGATTTAGCCAGTCCTTCGCAGGGGTCAAGCAACGTAACTTCATAACCATTATCAATAAAATAGATACTATCGCGCCCACTACCACAACCGGCATCCAGAATATGAGCTCCTGATTTAATGCAAGACAAAAAATGATCGTAAATCGGGCTCATATCAACCGTTGCAGTATCCTGAATATAGTTTTGTAAATTGTTATTGTAATAATCTAAAGTTGTCAAAAATAAAGTCCTTTCAGCTTAAGCTACATGAGTAAATTCAAGCATAGCTTGAATAAATCGCATTTTCAGCCAAGTCTAAATCAAATTATGGGTGTCTTTTTTGTCTCCAAATATATTTCCGATTCACCAATAAGCCTACTCATGCCTAAGTGCTTCAATAGGATTAAGTTTTGCGGCCTTACGCGCAGGATAAAACCCAAAAAAAACACCAACACTACCCGAAAATGAAAAAGCTAACATCACAATTTTAGGATCAACAACCACGCTGGAACCAATTATAGTCCCAATTGCATAGGCTATACCCAACCCTGTTATAATACCAATGAACCCACCAATTACACTTAAGATAATTGCCTCAATAAGAAATTGTATCAGTACATCATTTGGTCTAGCTCCAACAGCTAACCGAAGCCCTATTTCTCTAGTTCTCTCCGTTACAGACACAAGCATTATATTCATTATTCCTATTCCGCCAACGAGAAGAGATACCCCTGCAATAGCACTTAGAAGAAGGGTTATTGTTCCGGTAATAGATGTTGCGCGCTCTTTGATCTCTGTCTGGTCAAAAATATGAAAGTCATCATCCTGGTTATCACCAAGCCGATGCGATTTTCGCAGCAAGGCTCCAATCTGTTCCTTAGCCGTTTCCATTTGTGACTCAGAGACTGCACTGGCAACAATTTCATGAATTGTCACACCATCACCTAGTCTGTACATTACCGTTGTTGATGGTGCAATTATAATATCGTCCTGATCCTGGCCACGACTGTCAGTACCTTTTTCATCTAAAACACCAATTACCTTAAAAGGAACATTCCGGATACGAAATGAAGAACCAACAGGATCATTACCATTAAAGATCTCATCTACAATAGTTTTTCCAATTAATGCAACCTTCTTACGGCCTTTAACATCTTTTTGAGTGATAAATCTGCCTGATGTTATCTCATAGCTCTTTATTGCCTCATAATCTGACTCAACTCCATATATAGACGTATTCCAATTCTTGCCGCCAGCAACAACCTGAGCGCTTTCTCTAATCACAGGTGATACATATTTCAAAGCAGAAGCATCCTTTCGTAGATACTCTATATCTTTAGCCTTTATGGTTGGTTTACTGCCCATACCACCACGAACCCCTCCTCTATCTGAACTGCCTGAGTGAATCATGATTAGGTTCGTTCCTAAAGACGAAATTTCATTCTCAATATCAATCTGCGAACCTTTTCCTAATGACATTAATGACACAACAGATGCCACTCCGATAATGATTCCCAAGATAGTTAACAAACCACGCATTTTATTGCGCATATTGCTTTTCATCGCTGCGATAACAAATTTATTGATATTCATATTAGCTACCTCCCATCGACTTAAGCAATACGACCAACTACTGAACCATATTTTTCTAATAGCTGAAGATCATTAATTGCTGAGCTTTGATTTAGAACGGAACTATCTTTAACTATAAGACCGTCACGTAATTCCACGATACGACGTGTATATTGAGCTACATCATCTTCGTGTGTAACAAGTATGATAGTATTGCCTTGTTCATTAAGTTTCTGAAATAAAGCCATAACTTCGATTGTTGTGCGACTATCCAGATTTCCGGTTGGCTCATCTGCCAAAATAATTGATGGATTAGCTATCAATGCTCTGGCAATAGCTACACGCTGCTGCTGCCCTCCGGACAACTGACTTGGGGTGTGGTCAAAACGATCACCAAGCCCAACCATATCAAGCACCTGTCGAGCACGACTGTTATGATCTTTTATTCTATCTTTACGATCATATAACAATGGTAATTGAACATTTTCTAAAGCTGTTGTACGAGCCAAAAGGTTAAACCCCTGAAATACAAATCCAATTTTCTGATTACGAACATCAGCAATTTTTTTCGGTTTAATCTCATTAACATTTACACCATCAAGAATATATTCACCATGCGTAGCCAGATCCAGACACCCAACAAGATTCATCAGGGTTGATTTTCCAGAACCGGACGATCCCATAATAGACACAAATTCACCTTGTTTGATTGAGAGAGATACGCCATTAAGAGCACGCACCTCTACATCTCCCATATGAAATACTTTATGGATATTATTTAGAGTGATTAAATCGGCACTGTTTTCATTAATATTCATTATCTTGGCCCTCCTGGTCCTCCCCCTGGAGGTGGTCCCGGCATCAGCCTTGCAAACAACCCTTTTCTCTGTTCTTCTGCGCCAGCTTTTACTGATGTAATTACCCGCATCCCTTCCTTAAGATTTTCTCCTTTAATTGCAGTATTGCTTCCATCTGACAACCCTGCTTCTACTAAAACTTTTTGGGGAGGGTGATAGTTTTCAAGAATATATATCCATTTTTTACCATTTATACTTCCTGATGATTTTGCATCTCTTCCGAGTGATACGGAAAGAGCAGAATCAGGAACTAATAAAGAGTCCTGTTCCTGACTTACAATAAAATCGACTGTTGCGGTCATGCCGGGGAGAAGAACACCGCTTTTATTTTCAGACTTAACCACAACAGTATAGGTAACAACATTGGAAATGGTTTGAGGTTGTAAGCGAATCTGTTCTACTACACCTGTAAATGTTTGATCTGGATATGCCGCAACCTCATATTCAGCTGATTGCCCAACTTTTATCAATCCTATATCACTTTCATCCACATCAACTTCAATCTGCATTTGCGCAAGATCTTTGGCGATTGTGAAAAGAGTTGGCGTACTTAAAGATGCGGCAACGGTTTGACCCTGTTCTATAGAACGTTCGATCACAGTTCCGTCAATTGGTGAATGAATCACGGTGTATTCTAAATTGGTTTGCGCCCGGGAAAGAGATGCTTTTTTTGAAATCAGATCGGCTTCAGCTGTACTTAAATCGGTTTTAAACACCAGAAACTCTACGTCTGAAATATATCTTTTGTCATATAAAACCTTATTGCGATTATATTCAGCCTGTGCCTGGTCAAGTTTGGCCTTAGCGCTTGCGACATTTGCTTTAGCTACTGATAACTCAGCCTTAAATAATTCCTGATTTAATGTTGCAAGAATTTGTCCCTTTCTTACGGTATCATTGTAATCTACAAGTACGGAATCAATAGTACCTGAAACCTGTGTTCCAACATCAACCGTTCCTTCAGCTGCAAGACTACCTGTACTGGATATGGTTACTGTTACATCACCACGACTAATAACGTCAGTTTCAAATGGCAAGTCTTCCTGTGAGGCAGAAGCAGTACCTGAATATCTAAAAACAGCAAATACTAACAAGCAAATTACTATTGACCCAATTCCAATATATTTATGATTTTTGAATAGACTAAAAATGTTCATTTGTTTTCTCCTTTTCCAGAGAAGTAAGAGAAGCCAGCAGATCCCCTTTTTGATATTCGACAGCTAACCTTTTTACAGTTTGAGAATAAATGGAAGTAATACTGTAATAACATGCTTCAAAATAAGCCGTTCTGGCAGAAGCCAACTCTAAAAATGTTGATGCATGTACATTGTAACGTTCCTCCATCGCATCCAGAGCCATTCTGGTTGCCTCTACTTTATATGCAGCAACATTCACTTGTTCGATAGCTGTTTTGTAATTCTCTATTGCCTGCATCAAATCAACTGCTACTTGCTGTTTTAACTTTCTGCTTTCCAGAATTTCAGTGCGCTTTTCTGCCTTTGCCTTAGACACAGCCGAACGGGTACTAAATCCATCGAATAACGGAATTGACAAATTTATACCGACAGCAGTTACCACATCATCACCACTAAACTGATCTGCAAAAGAGTTTGTATTACCCATACTGCTGTAGCTGGATCCGGCACTCGCATATAAATTAACCTTGGGCCAGTATCCTGAGGACGCCTTTGTGATATCGTGTTCGCGGGCCTGTTGAATCAGGTTTTGGGACTGTACATCAGCACGATTTAACAGTGCATCTCTTAATAAATCTTCCGATAACTCAGATATAGGTAATAATGAAATTGATTGCTCATTTGAAGTTATTATGTTGGCCATTGTTGATTCTGATACGCCTAAAATTTGAGCAAGCAGAAGTCGATTAGTTTTGAGCGTATTTTTTGCTTCAAGTAGATTTAATTTGGCTTGACTCATTTCAGATTTTTGCTGAAACAAATCTGTAACCGAAACCTTGCCTACTTTGTAAAAACTCTCAATCTCTTCAAGCTGCAATCTATTTTGTTCTAAATTTTCCTCTTCCAAAGAAACCAATTCTCGGCTTTTCAAAACTTCGTAAAACTGAGTGGCAACGTTAAATGCAAGCGATTGTTCTGTCCATGTTTTAGATGCTTTTGCCGCATTCAGCTCCAATTTTGCAGCATTTAATGTCGCTTTATTTGAATACCCATCAAAAACTGAAATGCTGGCGGTTACATTTACATTAACAGATTCGTAATCATCATCACCATTTTGCGTAACCATATCTGCTGAATACAAACTGGAATTTTGATGATGCCCACCCTGAGCGCCAAGTGATAACGTAGGTAAAAAATTACCCTTTGCACCACTTAAATTAGCCTGTTGTATAGTAATCTTTTCTGAAGCCTGAAGAGCTGATGGGTTGTTTTTAATGGCTAATCTAATAGCCTGTTCCAAAGTAATCGCCAATTCATCCCCTGCAACAGCAGAAGAATTAAAAATAAAAGCTGATGCAATAGTAAACAGGAATATCTTTATTGGTCTTTTCATTCCTAGTTCTCCTGAATATTTATATCTTCTATTATTAATTATCCTCCTTATTGAATTGTCTTTCAGTTGTGTTTCAGAATCATTTTGTATCGGTTGGTATCAAATTAATCCGTTAATGGCCACGTAGTTACCATTGTGCACCCATTATCCCCATCAGCAATACTTACGCTTCCATTGTGTGCTTTTAAAATGCGCTCAACAATCGCAAGCCCAAGCCCTGCTCCTCCGGATTTACGATTACGACTTTCATCCACACGATAAAATGGTTCAAATAAATGCTCGCGTTTATCATTAGGTATTCCTGGGCCATCATCTGCAACTTCCACATAAACTTCTTCTTCAACAGCAAAATAGCTTATTACCACAGTGGTTTCAGCATATCGGACTGCATTACCAACCAAATTTTCGATAGCACGAAGAAAATACTTTTTATTCGCCTTAAGATTAAGATCGTATTCAAGTTCAGACTGCAGTTTAATATTCACCTCAGAGCGCTCTCTTTCAAAACCTTCTACCAGTTCATCAAGCACCTCTGCTACATTAAAAACCTCTTTTTTCATTGGGCTATTTAATGAATCAAAGCGCATATACAAAAACAACTCATCAACCAAACTATTTAGCTCGTCTAATCCATCTTTTATTTCAGAAGCTTTTTCAGAACGTTCTTTTTGATCTTCAGCATACTCCATTAGCTCAAGATCAAACCGAATACGGGCGATTGGGGTGCGTAACTCATGGGAAACGGCTTGTATAAGATGACGTTGATTTTCCAGCAGGGCTTCGATTTTATCTGCCATATCATTAAAACGATTAGCTAATCCGCCAATAGCATCATTAGACTTTATGTTAGCTCGAGCAGAAAGATCCCCATCCCCTAAGCTTTTGGTTGCTTCATCCAATATGCGTAAACGCCTAGCCACAGGAAAAGTAAGAATATAACCAACTGCCCCAACAATAGGTATCATAACAAAAACAACAATAATAAGCTGGGTCCAGCTAAAAGGAAACGGAGGTTTAGATGGGCCAAATATGGCAATGTACTTACCATTCTGAACCGATATAAAATCCGATTTACCACTTTCTGTAATTTCATGGCTTCTGGAATTAGTCTGCAAATCCAATGAAACATGAGATGGAATTAATTTTGAATCAGAAGGTACAAGTTTTAAAGGTATTGGCAATGACTTACTCAATTCAATTAGTTCATTCTGCAAATTTGACTCAGGCACAGCATCCAAACGCTGCTTAATTAACATTACCTGACTATGCTCGTGCGAACTAATTCTTCCTCTGATATTTTTATCAAAAGAATAACGCATTACCTGACTTGCAATAACAGAAGCAAGAACCAATGCTAAAAGAATGCCTAGAGATATTGATAGATACAAACGTCTCATTGATCCTCCGCAAGTAAATAGCCAGTACTGCGAATAGCTTTAATGCGATAAGGGTTTTTCGTATCATCCCCCAGTTTTTTTCTAAGACGCGCAATACGCAAATCAATAGAACGGTCAACACCATCATATTCGAATCCACGTACTGCAGGATAAATCTGATCTCTTGTTAAAACCTCTCCCGGGTGTTGAGCCAAATAATAAAGCAATTCAAATTCTGCGGTTGTCAAATCAATTGGCTTGCTATTCAGCCAAACTAAACGGTTAGCTGCATCTATTATCAAAGCCCCTATAGTAATCTTTTTTGATGACACAACCGGCTGGTCGACAATATGTGCAACCTTCTCATTCTCTCGTTCACTACGACGCAACTGAACATGGATTCTTGTTAACAACAGTCGTGGACTAACTGGCTTAGTTAGATAATCATCTGCCCCTACTTCCAAACCAACAACCTCATCGGTTTCTTCATCCAAAGCTGTCATCATTATAATTGGACCAGAATAGTCAGGACGCACTTCACGACAAATGCTAATACCATCTTTCCCAGGCAACATAACATCAAGAACTACAAGATCTGGTTTTTCATTAAGAATTCTTTGAGGTGCTGCATCACCACGCTCTTCAATTATTACGCTGTAATATTTCGATTCCAGATAATTCTTGATTGAGTTGGCTAACTTTGTATCGTCTTCTACGATAAGTATTGTAGGGGTTTCTTCTTTCATCCCGCGCACCTTAAGTACAAATCTAAAAGGTTTTAGCCTTGTGTGTATACATGGAATATAGCAGTAAATACATGATGATACAGCTGCGAATTGGTTTCGTTGTGTATCCAATTGTATCGATACATAAAATATATGGCTTTAAAAATAGATACTTTATGAGGCTTTTACACGTCTTACGCTACCATTAAATAAAATCAAACAAATCCGTTTGAATAGGAATTTCCAACTCATCTCGAACAGACTTTTTAACCTTTTTAATTATATTTTTTATTGGCTTGTTATCATGTACCACGCAATCAAATAAATCCAACTGTAATTGATGATTGATTTTATTCCCATCCAAATTGTCATAAGAATTAATAATTTCTACAATCTCATCTTTAATTTCAGTAGCTGATAAATAAAGCTGTTTACTTAAACCAATACCTTTAAACCAACATTTTTTAGATTTATTAGCCAATCCCTGCAATTTATCAACAGCTCCTGCTATATGATAAAAGCGAGATCCGAAATATTTTACCGACTTAACCCAATTCTTTTCTTGAACACCTAATTGCTGAAGAATTGGTTTTATCTCTGGAGGAATATGACCTCGTTTATCTTCTATAATTGCTCTACCAGTCCAATCCACCAACTCAAAATAATCAAGTGGCGAAAACTGAATTCCTTTTTCTTTACTGTTATTTGTTAATGAACCGACCAACGGCAATAACTGCTCTGGCTGAGACAGCTTGTTAATCTCATTTTTGCTATGTCTACACTCAGCCGCAAGAGTTTTCAAGTCATCAGTTTTGCGATGTTTGCTCTTATTTTCTTTTTCAGAAAATACCTTTATACGCTCTTGTATAGATGTGAATTCAGAATCCTGCAAAGTATCGCTCATCTTTGCTCTTATTGGATTAAGATCAACATAAACCATGCAAGATAAAAGAGCGGTTTCATCTAAAAGAGCCTGACTCTTAAAACGCCCCTCCCAGAACCTACCTTTACAGTTATCTTCCTTATTGGCCTGACGCGCAATTGATTCATTTAAGCAACGCATAAACCAAGATATATTGGAAAGCCTTTTGCGCCACTCAACTACAATATCGTCAACAACAGCAAGCTCGGCAGTACTCATCTTATCGTCAGCCATATAGCGATTAATCAGAATATTTCCGGCAAATAACTGCTGCCAGCGCTCGATAACTTCCTTCCCAGACCAACTTTCAACCTTGTCTACATCAACATGCAAAACAACATGATAATGATTGCTCATCACAGCATAGGCACAGATATCAATCGCAAACACAGAAGAAAGCTGCTTTAGCTTATCAACCATCCACTTCTTTCGGTGATCATAATTTTTACCGGTTGCATAATCATCACCGCATAAATACGCATGACGCACGCAACGCACCATACAGTGATAATAGGGAGTATCTTCTAAACTAACTTGTTCTTGTCTTGCTTTTGTCATAGCTCGCTATCCTACCCCACTTAGGTTTATGCGTAAATTAATTTCTGGGTGTCCCTTTTAATTTTTCTTTTTTATTCCTTCGTTTCTTTTTCTCTCTTTTTATAGCCTAATTATGGGTGTCCTTTTTTATTCCTCCTTTTTTATTCCCTTTTTTATTCTTTATTTCACAATTTTTAAATTAGCAAAACATAACTGTTTTATATTGATTTTTTTTACTAATTATTTTATAAATGAACGATAGTCATTAAAAATAATCATAAGATGACATATAGAGTGTCCAAAAATTTTAATCAGCACATATAAACCTGATTAAACAGACTAAAAAAGGACATATAAATAAGCTAGGAAGGAGGAGAACCTAATGCAGCCTTTACTTAGGACATGCGGCAGCACTATTGCATCTGTATTATTACTTACATCAGTTTCAAATATTTCATATGCTGAATCGACAGATATCTATTCTGGAGCTAACTATGGAAATATTAGTGAATTTATCAATCAGGGTGGTACAAAATATGTAGGAGCTTTCGACCCTGTAAATGAATCAACTGATTCCGGCATCACCTCATATAAATTTGACCCAAATGACGGTCCTATTTGTTTAAGTGGTGGTCAATTTGAAATGTCTATTAGAGACCAAGGCTCTGATAATTTGGTGATTCATCTCGGCGGCGGCGGAGTATGCTGGTCTGAGAAATGTATGGCAATAGAAGAAGTAGGAACTTTAACACAAGAAGGCACTGCTATACTCAACCCTTCTCTTGATTACAATCCGGTTAAAGACTGGAATCACGTTTTCGTACCTTACTGTGACGGTTCTCTATTTTTAGGAGATGCGGAATTTGATACTGATGACGACGGGATTGTTGATCGTTTTCAGTATGGATTAAAAAATATTTCTGCTACTTTAGATGTAGTCATAGAGAATTTCCCTGCTCCCAAAAGAATCTTGTTAACTGGTTCAAGTGGTGGTGGTTATGGAACAATTTTTACTTCATTATTACTTCGCATTTACTATCCTAATACTCCTATTGACGTCGTTAATGATGCGGGCGTTGGCATTTCTCAACCTGGTGACGCTGATTTTGCCAATGCCATGGTTGAAGAATGGAATGCGGCAGATCTTGTTCCAAAATCATGTAATGACTGCTTCGTTAATGGGCACATGACACCCGTCATTGATTGGATGTTAAATTCTGATGACAATATCCGCTATGGCCTAATGACTGCCAATAAAGATTTTATTATTGGAACAGTATATCTTGAATTATCATCTGCAAAATTCAAGGCAGCAGTAACTTCCGAACTTGAATGGTTGCAAGAAAGACATCCAGAAAGATTTCATTACTTCCTTAATAACGGTATCGCCCATACTTTCTTAATGAATGAAAAAACATCTTCTCCTGCCATATTGCTTGGTAATATGGGCAATAAAGCCGGAGGTATTACTGCTGTTGAATGGGTTGAATCTATGGTAACTGATTCATCAGATTGGGACACTGCAGTATCAACGCCTTTTGACTGGTTTACTTCAATTTGGAAATTCTAAAAACCCAATAAGAAATTTATTGCAAAAAATTGGTTAGCGCTATAATTCATGGCGCTAACCTTTTAAATTTTTCACCCGTTTTATGAGATAATATCAATTCAAGGTTTCCAACAAACAAAGAATTACATATAACCCGATGCGCAATAGCGTAACCGATATTAATCAAGTTTGAAAAACGACATTTGCCTGGTCATTGCTTCTGCCTGTGTTTTAAGGTTTTCGCTATTTGCAGAAGCCTCTTCAGCCAGAGCAGCATTGCTTTGCGTAATATTATCCATCTGTGATACTGCCTGATTAACCTGCTCTAGTCCGCTAGTTTGTTCGCGACTCGATAACGCAATCTCTGCAATAATATCCCCTACCTTCTCCACACCATCAACTATCTCATTTAGAGTATCGCCTGATTTACTTACCAGTTCTGATCCGACTCTAACCTTATCAACACTATCCTGAATCAACTCTTTGATCTCTTTAGCTGCCGTTGCACTACGTTGAGCAAGGTTACGCACTTCAGATGCAACCACGGCAAAACCTCGTCCCTGCTCACCAGCTCGAGCAGCCTCTACCGAAGCATTTAATGCTAACAAATTGGTCTGGAATGCAATCTCATCAATCACACTTATAATATCGGCAATCTTGGCACTGCTAGTGTTGATCTCTGTCATAGCTTGCACCGCTTGTTGCACCACATTGCCACCGGTGTCTGCCGATTCTCGCGTATTAGCTGACAATTCGTTTGCTTGCGCTGCCCTTTTGGCATTATGTTCTACAGCAGAGGTAAGCTCTTCCATACTTGATGCGGTTTCCTCAAGCGATGAAGCCTGAGCTTCTGCACGCCTCGACATATC
Source organism: Gammaproteobacteria bacterium (assembly GCA_033852075.1). Classification (GTDB taxonomy): domain Bacteria; phylum Pseudomonadota; class Gammaproteobacteria; order QZLD01; family QZLD01; genus QZLE01. The sequence goes on from JAWSVC010000027.1 coordinate 73,086, forward strand.
AGCATTACCACTGGCAATCTCGTCAGAAGCATTACGAACGGCCTTTGCAGCTTGAATAATACTACCAACAATATCTCCCAATCGATCCATGGTTGAATTTAGTGAATCTATCAATTCGCCAAACTGTCCAGGGTGATTCTCAGTAACCCGTACGGTTATATCCCCCTCAGCAAGTGAATTAGCCACCATAGCAACGTCATCAATTGCATGCTGAATCATATTTAATGAACTATTAAGTTGATCTTTCAATCGCTGCATAGCGCCTTTAGATTCCACATCAACTCTCTCTGTAAAACGACCTGATGCTGCAGATTCCATTACACGAGCGATATCAGAGAAAATGGTATCTAAAGCAACCATAGTGCCATTCAGTGCGACTTTTAATTCACCAAACTGCCCAGGATGATTTCCTTCTATACGAATATCCAAATTACCTGCGGCTAATGCATTGGCTACCATAGTGGTATCACCAATTACCTGCTCTATTATTCCAAGGGAACTATTAAGTTGATCTTTCAACTTACCCAGATCACCTGATGCTTCAGCATCAACACGTTCTTTAAAGTTACCTTGTGCTACAACCTGCATAACCCGAATAATGTCTTCCAATATATTTTCAAGTGCACCAAGCATATTGTTAAATGCCCTACCAGCTTCACCAATTTCATCATGGGAATTTACATCAACTCGCGCATCAAAGACCTGCTGCACACTAACGCGGTACATTTCATCTGCCAGAGCCTTAATTGGTCTGGCAATACGTTTCGACAATGCCAACCATAGCATCACAACAATTGCTATTGACAACAATAGCAATCCCACCATGATGTACCGCCCTTTGCTATTAATCTGACGAATCAAATCCACATCATACTGAAACTCTTCATCAAAAGTTCCGCAGCCAATAATCCAATCCCACGGAGCATAATATGCAACCTTTACTGTCTTCCATTTAGGCTTTAAATCACCGTCGTTCTTCCAAGGGTAACGCACAGTTACAAATTCACCTGATTCAAGATTTTTAGCCTTTTCTATTATTTCTCGAATAAAGAAACGTCCATCAGCGTCTTTAGCGTCGATGATAAGCTCGCCATCACGTTCACCATCCTTTGAAATAACATATTTACCTTGAGAATCCAGAACATAAACATAACCGCTTTGACCAACACGAATATTCATAACCTGACTGCGTAAACTGCGCGCACTCTCCTGAGGCACACCAACATAAAGCACACCAACCACGTTGCCGCTTTTATCTCGAATTGGTTCATAGGCAGTAACATACCACGCATTAACCACAAAGGCTCGACCAACAAAACGCTCTCCACGCAAAACCTTTTCCAATACTGGATTTGGTTGCCCATTTGGATTAACTGCTGGAATATAAGTACCAATAGCTCTTTTATTCTTCAATGTCTCGACATTAGTATTAACTCGCAACATATCACCCGCACTATTCATGCGTTGAAAAATGGTTGCAGTTCCGCCAATCAGCTGCCGAATCTTGTCTGTAATTGGAGAAGTGATAGCGGGATCGGAGTTCTGACCTAACCAAATATCACCCACCATCATCTTTGGTAACTGAATAGTGGTGGTTGTTTTAGTAAACTGATTTACAACCCGCCATGTAACTAGTTCGTTGGAAAAGCTTACGCTTCCGGTGTTGCCTAATACCTCACCAGCCACATTTAGATCAGCATTGACCTTCTTCTCCAACACCTCCTGCTGACTCGACAACATCGCAACTACACCTTCGGTGATATCTTCAAATCGATTTAACGATAGCTTAGTAACCGTCTCAGTTGAAAGGGACTCAGCTTGTTCACCCTGCCATAATGAAACACCACCGAATACCAGCAAAGGAACCACAGTAGCAATAATCCCGGCCGCAGTAAGCTTGCCTCTTATGGAGCCTGTAAACAATGTCGCCATGTTATCTTACCTCTCAACATAAATTATTTCGGTCAATTTTTAAGAATGAGCCATTAAATGTCACAACTTATAAAAACAGGATGGCTGTATATCTAATATTAGAATAGTGTAAAACCGGCATAATTACAGGGGCATTTGTAATAACATATTAATTAGTAGATGTTTTGCAAAATGATGATGGTTGATTTAGGAGTGATTTATTTTTGTACATTAGAGTAATGTTTATGGGTTAGGTTTTGCTTGATAAGGGGATGACAGCAAGGTTTTAGCTTTTTGGTCTAGTTCGAATCAGGATTGGTAAAGATTAGGTAAGGAGTGTCATGGTGGGTATAAGCTGTCCAAAGGCGCAGTTATAACACAGATATTTGGAAAAGATAGAAATGGCGGACAGGGAGGGATTGATTCGCACCGTCCATGGCGCTCACCCTTCGGGCGCTCTCATTCTTCGAGCGTCCAAATTTGCTCCCAGCAAATTTGTCAAACCCTCTTCTTCGGGTTCAAATCTTGCTGTTACCACTGGATAAAAAAATAACCCCGTAAANNTTTACGGGGTTATTTTTTTATCTGGCGGTGGATGTAGTCTGCTGCTAACTAGTCTCCGTATAGTTTCGCTCAAAACAGCGAAAATACAGGGAATATATTTGCTTTTTCAAAGCACACTTACTAATTTTACAAAAGTTTTGCTGCATATTCATATAGTTATCCTATAATCACATAAATCATTATAATGATTAACAGGGAAATATCAGGGAATTGACTTTAGCTTGGTCGTCGTTACTGCAAGCCTAAACTTTGCAGCGCCGGCTGTCCCGTTCCTCCTGTTTCCGCGCTCGATGTGAAGTCACGATTTCACATTAAGCTGGAGAACAAACCTTGTTCTGGTCAAGTCCAACCG
>JAWSVC010000028.1:0-9789 GCA_033852075.1 Gammaproteobacteria bacterium
GCCATGCCTGGCGCACGAAAAAAAGGCCGTACTAAAATACGGCCGGGAGTCTAATGTTGTGTGTGAATGTCCATTTAATTCTTTTTAATGAAAAATTCTATCCTTGTAATTCTTCATTTGCTGCTTTGATTGATTAGGCGCAAACCTGATTTCGACCACCCTCTTTTGCTTGATAAAGAGCTTGGTCTGCTCTAGCAAAAAGCTCGTCGGTTGTTTCTCCATATTTTAATGAAGCAACTCCCATACTTATGCTTAGAGATAATATATTACCTTTATATTCAACTCTGGCATTCTCAACTGCCTTTCTAATTCTATTAGCAAGCATTTGAGCCCCAATAGTTGATGTTTTTCTTAATGTGATTACGAATTCGTCACCGGCAAAACGGAAAAGCATGTCACTACTTCTGCCATATTCGCGCATAATATCAGCTAATTTGCATAGAATTGCATCTCCTGCTTGATGACCATATTCATCGTTAATATCTTTAAACTTATCTACGTCAATCATAATCATTGAAAACTCATCTTCATGACGTTGTGCAAGTTGACTCTCTCTTGCCAGATGCTGTTCTAACATCGCTCTATTATGCAATTTGGTTAGAGGATCTCTTAATGCTGACTGTAGAGCCTGGCTATACATAATTGCATTACGAAGAGGATAATAAAGAATAGCTATGTAATCCTCTACGATTACTATCTCTTCTTGTGTAAACTTTTTAGTTCTGAAAATCTGAATCTCTCCCACAGATTGACCATCAGCCTTCAATGAATATGAAAGCTTACTTCTTTTAGCCCTTCCTAAAGAGATAATTCCTGTGTATTCGTTACCGGTATAGTTCATACCATCTTGATCAACCTGATCTGCAAGTGCTTTTGAAAATATATTAAAGATCTCTTGAACATCCAGAGTTGTTTGTAAACGGTTTATTAATGAAAATTTCTTACTGGCATTATCATTTTTATGGCTGGCAGCATCACTTAGCAAGCTTTTGCCTACATATGGAATTACGTTTTGTAATTCATTTTTTGCTGTTGGTTGTTGAACTATCATTTTAATTCACCTAATTTTTCCTTACCGTACTACAATAAATGCTATTACCGTGCCAAATTCCCTTTTGTGTTTTAACTCAATACCTTAAGAATAACATCACTCGCTTTGCAGATTGTTTTGTCAACTCTTTGACTCAACTTTCAGAGAGTTTTTCTTCGTGGTGTCAAAAATATTAAGGTTTAATAATTTAACTTTTTCACTCAAATCTCTCTTATCTTTGATATCGGCGAAATTGTATAAAACTTAATAAAGTTACACTTCATATATAAGAAATAAGTGAATTTCCTACAACTTAGTTCACATTTTTAATTTGATTGCCTATTGTTAATATTATGGTATGGCAAGTAGATAGACTAGACCGCCCTAGCATGGGCAACGTAACAGTAACCGGCAAAATGCCTGAAGGCTTTGTCGTTGGTCAGCTTGTGGAAGCTAAAGCAACAACCGACTCAAAGAATAATCAGGTTGAACTGGAAATTAATGAAATGAAATTTCTGGCAGAAACCGATAAAGCCCTTACTAAGGGTGAAAAACTTCTTATAAAGGTTACAGAGGCTGGCAATAAGCTTACCTTTGCGGTTTTGCCAAAACCAGAACAACTAAAATTAAACTTGGTAAATAAACTACTTTTGGCTGCTGTCCCTAAACAAAACAGTATTGCTCCATTGATAAAATCACTTGCCGCAATTATTAAATCGCCAGATATTATGCTCAAGGCATTAAGCCAAACTCAACAAAGCCAGCAAAATACCACAACATCTAAACCAGATATTGAAACCAAACCTTTGATGCAATCTATTAAACAGCTAGTTGCTTCCTTACCTACTTTACGCCAAATAAATAACGATGCATTACGCGCTGAAAGCGTGAAAAATTTTATTAAAAACTCTGGTGTATTTTTTGAGCAACACCTTGCAGCATCAAATCCGAATGAACGAACTCAGATTATTGCTTCTGATGTTAAAGCCAATCTGGTTAAGATTAACAATGAGCTTACCAGACTTATAGGTAGTCCTGAAAAAGCTGCACAACAAACAACCACTCCCCAACCACCAGTGCAACTATCCGAAATACAGCACACCAACACCAAAGTTGATGCTATCTTGTCTCAATATCTTAAAGCCAACGGATTACAGCCTACCAAGCCACAACAGCAGTCTCAGATAGATCCAAATATAAAGATTGTTCCACCGCCTTTACCAAATTTCCCTTTAATTACTCCGGGAATAACTGCAAAAAAGGAAAATACTTCTCTTGAAGGTATGTTGGGTATTAATAAACTACTTGCTGAATTAAAAAACCAAACGGAATCATCTCTTGCTCGACTGGAATTAAGCCAAAGCAATCTGGCAGCAAAAGACCGCCCAGTAAATCTAACATTGGATATTCCGATTATGGACGATCAGGGAGCAAGTATTTTTCACTTACGAATCAAAGAAGATGAAAAAAAATCCGGCGGAACAAAAAGAGAGGTTCAACAAGCAGGGTGGACTGTCGAACTTGCATTTAATATTGAACCACTCGGTACAGTTAATACCAGAATTAAACTTGGCAGCTCTAAAGTTAGCACCACATTTTGGGCAGAAAATGAATCAACTGCGGGAATAATCAGCCAGCTTCTTCCTTTACTTAACTCTAAACTTACTTCATTAGGACTAGAAGTTGACACTATGACCTGCTTTAACGGGACACCGCCACAACCACCACATATCACTAGCGACAGAGGTTTGATTGATGAAAAAGTCTGATGAACCAATTGCCGTTGCACTGAAATATGACGGAGTTACGGCGCCCAAGATCACTGCCAAAGGTACTGATACACTAGCTGATGCTATTATTGAGATAGCTGAAGAGCACGGTGTTCCTTTACACAACGACCCGGAACTTTCTAAATTTCTGGCAACCTTCGATGTTGGCGATGAGATTCCTGAGATGCTATATCGAGTTGTAGCCGAAGTAATTGCCTTTGCATATATTGTGAAGGGTAAATTTCCAGAAGGTTTTTCTAACACTTAGATTATTAATTCAACACCCCAAATATCTCCCTAAGTAACTACCACTAATCAGAAATTTACATATAAATATATTTATTTTAGCCATTTAACGATTCTTTTGTGTTAAGATTTTAACTATAAAAACATCTACATCTTTGAAATCATAAAAAGCTGTACATAAAAAATACTTGGAGAGACCTAAATGAGACTACACGGACTGTTTTATACGTTATTTATTTTTATTCTTGTAAGTTGTGGTGGTGGAGGATCATCTGACAGCGATGATCAAAACACTTCCAATAACACCGAAAATGAAGATAACACAGTTATTGAAAATGACAGCAATATTTGTATTGATTGCCAAACTGACCTTCCCATACTCCAGATTGTTGGAGATACATCTAAGCAAAATGCTCCAGTAACCTTCGGACAGGTTTTTAAAAAAGGAAAATATCCTGCCAATTCCACACTTATTGCTTTGATTGATGATCAATCCATACCTACACAATCAGATATTAAGGCAACCCACGCAGACGGCTCTGTCAGGCATGCAGTTATTAGTTTAATGGTTCCTGAGATTTCAACATCCGAACAAGATATTTCCTTTACTCTTTCAGAAGGCGCTTCAGAGGCGTTAGAAACAGTAACAATCAATGATGTTATAGCATCAAACCTAGATACTCAGCTTAATATTAATTTATATGGTGTAATGATAAATGAGGTGGTATTTGGAGACCGTTCAACATCGTGGTTCCAGGGTGATTTGATCACACTCAATATCAATGGAAGCTCTTATCAATATGAAGTCCAGAAAGATGGGGCTGCCAATGGAGATGACCTGGGTACTGAATATACAATTGGTCATGACGCTGCAATTGCCTTAAGAGATCAAATCACGGCAGAACGCGATGATGTAGATATCTTTGTCAGATATGATCGCATGTACATCAAGGGTACTAAGGCCGCAAGAACATATGCCATGACTATCTCTAATAGCGGAGCTGCACCAATTACAGAAAAAATTATGACCACCGAAACAGAAACCGTTACTTATAACCTGAATATCAAAGATGCATTACAAAACTCATCGGAAAGAAATAATATAGTGCCTTGGTTGCAAGGTGATATCGCATCGGAATGGATAGTAAGCGCACCGCTAATTAACCCAGACACACAACAAAAAAATTCGCAACTTGTTGCTCAATTTCACATCCGAGCATATTCTGATCCTGAGTCCGGCATCGAAAAGATAAAAACCGATATTATTATCGAAAATCCATGGTCATTTGTTGACGATGTTTCCAATCTGTTTTATGACATATCAATAAGTTCCAACGGACAAGAAGTGTTTTCCGATTCCATTGAACACTTTGCCCACTCACGTTGGAAAAAAACCATTTGGTGGGGAGAGGAACCGGATTATGAGATAAAACAAGATATTGGTTACTTAATTGCGACAAAAGCCGTACCCAATTACGATATTGCAATTAATGCATCAGAAATAGCCCTGCAAAATCTTGAAGATAATTTTTCATCTGCCGATTTTGATTTAATGCATGTTGGATCTGCAACACAATATATGCCACAAACCGGTGCACATATTGATATTGGCCCCGTTCCCGGTTGGCAAGCATTGTATTTAATTTCAAATGATAGTAGAGCCGAACAATCAACACTACTACATAGTGATCTTGCCGGAACATGGTCGATACATTACCGCAATGAAAATACCAACTCTATATATAACGACGAAGAAATTTACCCTAAATATAAAAACACAAATCTTCCGGTCACTATTGATGATTTTTCCCATATGACTATTCTTGGCAGATACGGAGATACTTATAATCCTAAAACCGGTGAATATGATGCATTTAATGAATGCAGCGGATATTGCCTGAATCCATACACGCATGATAACGCTCATCAGCCATCATTTTCCTATCTTCCATACCTTATAACCGGCGATTATTACCATATGGAAGAGCTGGCCTTTTGGGCAAACTACAACCTTTTTAGCTCCAATCCATACTACAGATCTTATACTAATGGTTTATTTCAAAGCGGTCAGGTTCGTGGACAGGCATGGTCGTTAAGAACTTTGGGGCAGGCAGCATATATAATCCCCGATGATTACCCGTTAAAATCCTACTTTATAAAAAAGGTTGGAAATAACCTGGAATATTATAATGAAAACTATACCAATAATGCATCGGCAAACAAACTTGGTATTATCACAAACGGTTATGCTATTGGATATAATGATTACAGAGGTATCGCTCCGTGGCAGCAAGACTTTTTTACCTGGAGTATTGGATACTTAAACGAACTTGATTTTGCCGAAGCTCTTCCATTTCTTGAATGGATGTCAAAATTCCAAATCGAACGTATGGGTGAATCTATACCCCAAAATCCAAATAACCCTACAATTAATTCCGGATTTTGCTGGATATCAGGAGCTGTGTACAGTTTAAATATCAGAGATAATGCTGAAAGCGCAATATACGAGACCCTTGAAACTGCATATTTAAAAACAATAGACCCGGCAATCACATCACTAGGATGTGAAAGCGAAGCTATGGCCGCGGCCTTAAAACTAAAAGTTGGGGAAATGACCGGATACTCTTATACAGCAACAGGTTTCCCTTCCAATTATCAACCGGCACTTGCAGTAGTAACCGACCTTGATACTGCACAAAGCAGAACTGCATGGAATGTGTTTTCCAATAGAAGTGTCCAACCTAATAATTACGACTCTCAACCTCAATTTGCAATCTTACCAAGAATTACATTTGATCCCGAAAATGTATCAGAAAGTGAATCAAACCAAAATGAAAATAGTGATGCTGAAGAAGATTCTCAGAACAACAACGATACAGGTGATTCCCAGGATAATAACAATAATGTTCATGAACCTGTTGATAGCTTGAGCCAAATCGAACCAGGAACATGGTATGAGATTCCTGATTCAAATTTAAGCACAGTATTACCATCAGAAACACCCTTTAACCAGGGTGGTTCAAAAAGCATAATGACCGCATGGAGCGGAGGTGCCTTTGATACTGATTCAGGAAAACTGATCGTCTGGGGTGGTGGTCATGCAGATTATTCTGGCAATGAGATTTACACTTTTGACACCAACACTCAGCAATGGGAAAGACCATGGGGTCCTACGCCAAACGACCTAATACAAGAACACCCTTCGCAGAGCATAGAAGCGTATCTGGATGGCAATCCATCATCACGCCATACATATGCAGGCTTGGTTTACATGCCAGCCCCATATAACAGTTTATGGGCACAGGGAGGATCAAGGTGGAGAAATGGTTATGATACATATGGAACATGGCAGTTTGACTTTGATATAAACCAATGGTTGCAATTGGCTGATGCGCCCGATACCAGATATGGTGTTGCAGCAGTTTATGACCCGATAACAAACCATATCTTCAGCAGAGGACGATATTATATCAACAAATATGATCCAGAAACTGACGTCTGGACCCGTCTCTATAATCAGGATGGAGGATGGCCAGGAGGTGACTCCAATGCAGCCATTGCCCCGGATAGAAGAATCATCATATATATTGGTGGCGAACAGATAGCACCTTTATATGGAGTATACGATATTGAAACCGATGAATATTTTGTCCCGGATTTCAGTGGAAATACTGAAATCCTTTATGGCAGCGCACCAGGAATAGCCTACCACCCACCAACTGATTCAGTTATCGCCTGGAATGGGGGCAGCTCACTATACCAGCTGGATCTTGACACATGGGAATGGACTGCTATTGAGGTTACAGACAATGGAACAATTCCTGATAATGCAGCCACCAACGGGACTTATGGCCGCTTTCAATATGTGCCGGAACATGATGTATTTATCGTGGTTAATTCCATATATTCAAATGTGTTTGCATTTAAACTGCCGGAATAATTTGAGTGTTTTATTACTCCTAGCAAAATAAACCAATCGGAGCGCCGGCATCTTGCCGGCTTTTAAAATGCCGGCGGGACGCCGGCGCTCCTACACTACTGTCCGGGGAAATTAATACCGTTCGTGCTGAGCGCGAAGCAGTCGAAGTATGAACGGAATTTTAAGTTTTAAATTCCATTAATCCTTAATCGCATTACCCAGCAACACTTTGATCTGAGCAGGGAAAATATGGAATGATATGCCTATGCCAAACTTCATCTCTATCGGTGCAATGCGCTCCGCTTATTGTCACCCTACTTTTTTATCGCAACAAAGAGATTGGGGAAATATAGACTATTCACCACTATGCAGACGGATAATAAGATCCGCCTCAACTTTGGTAAGACCACATGCCTCGGCAATTTCTTCTGCAGAAGCACCTCTTTTAGCCATCCTGATTGCCTGAGTATGCCCAACACTTTGCTGTTCATTCATAGCAACAGTTTCGATACGAGAACGCAGTTGATCGATATCTTTTTCTACCTTTGCCATATGTTCACTTTGCCCAACTGCACCGGCAGAAAAACCATGAAATGAATCAGAAAGCTGTTTAAAGCTTGATTCAACAGCTAATAATTTTTTATTAAGCTTTTTAATATCGCCCCAAAGCTTAGATACCAAAATCGCAAGGATGATTATAATACCTGCCAATACTGCTGCGATGATTTGTATATCCATATGGACTGTCTTCCTTAATTCATAATGCGTTTACGCGCACAAATAATTAATCCTATGCTCTATTTGGAATTTAATTCCGACATTTGTACGTGGATGTACAAATTAGGTTTGACTGAGCATGGATGCGAATCAAACCGTAAAAGAGATAAATCCAAAAAGCTATCTTTTGCTGGGCTTCGCATAACTCAGCACCAATCTACACTATATTAAACCACCTAATTTAACCTGAAAATAATACGGTGTTTATTACTGACGATTATATCCAGACACTAACTCTAATCAAATATATTGATCAACTACTCCTGCCTGATCTTGTTTAGGAGTTTTCCTTTTCTTTTCCTTTGGTTCTTGCTCATAAAAAAGGCTGAACTCTTCTGCGAATCCACCTCTTTTTTTATTAGATAGTCGCCGGTTCAGCCTTGCTGAAGGTTTTGTAGCAGATAGTGGAGATACCTTATTTTTATCTTCCACTATCCTGACCTTCTATGGTTTGTTTCATTCTACTTAAAGTTTGCTGCTTTTATAACGCCGCTATATCAGCCCACTCTTCCTTAGTTAGTAGTTTGTGTACATCTACCAGAATTAATAATACATTTTCACGACTAACAACTCCATATATGTACCTTGATGAATCATCATTTCCAACACTTGGAGCGGTATCAATCTCAGAACCTTTCACACCAATTACTTCGGAAACACTATCAACAAGAATACCAGCAACCTGGTCATTAGCCTCGATAACAACAACTCTGGATTTACTCATATCTTCCAATGTTGGAAGACCAAATCTCATTCTGGTATCAATTACCGTTACTACATTACCACGCAGATTTATAATACCTAATACGAATGGAGGTGCGCCTGGTACTGGAGCTATCTCTGCACATGGCAATACTTCCTGTACATTCATTACGTTGATTCCATACATCTCTTGATCTAGGTTAAAGGTTACCCACTGCGTAACCTGATCTTCAGAATCGTTGTTTTCCTCTTCAGCCATCCATAATCTCCAAATTAACTACAGCCATTGCGCCTATTCAGGCAATATTTATTTCTATATTAATATTTAGTCTAAAATTCAAGAAAATTCACTGTTATTTATGCTTTTTATGGGAATATTTTATTTTTATGTGATTTTTTTAAGCAGGATTAATCTTTTTCGATCCCGATTTCCCTAAGCATCTTAATGACACCAGCAGTATCAACCAATGCGCAAAGGTGCTTTTTAACCGTACCAAGAAGCCATGGCCTTTTACTATTATTGCTTTCACGCCATCTTACCTCTGCTTCCTGAAGTTTTACTACATCTCCGATATCTGAACACACCAACCCCAACTCGCCTTCACCAATAAAGATAACTTTATTGGGTTCGCAAACCTCTTTCTTTCCGTTATAACCTTCAGGCAAAATAAGTTCTGCAGTATCAATAATTTTTACATGCTGCCCCCGATTCATAAATAATCCCAGATACCAATCCGGCGACTTCGGTGGTCTTGCGACCTTTTCAGGAAAAGGCACAACACCTTTTAGTTTTACAAGAGGAACCGCAAGTTTCACTAGTCCTACATTAAAAAACAGGCACTGAAAATCTGGATGGGCCCAATTTGGAACCCCATTTATCAAATCATCAGCAAGCGGTGTAGAAAGCGAAAAACCAATTTCTACTTTTTTCTTTTGTTTTTTCTCTGGTTCTTTTACAACCGGTTCAACTTTAGGCTGAACAGGAGCCTCTGTTTTCATCGGCTCTTTAGCAACTTCAGACTTAACCTCTTGCTCAACTTCAACTTTTACCTGCGGTTGTACCTTTGGCGGTTCAACTATTGGCTCTTTTGGTATAAGAAATTGTTCATTAAGTATTACCGGTTTCTTCTCAGCATGAACAGACTTTGGCGATTCCTGCTGTTTTTGAACCTCTACTTGCGCCTGTGGTATCTTTTTGACTATCCGAATTAAATCGTCACCACCATCGCTATTACTTTTTTTAGCCTCTGTCAAAGATGACATAGGTGTTGCTGAATACACTGTTCTTTCTGCAATCAGAGGTATCGTTTTACGTTTTTCTTCTGGCTCAGGCTCAGGCTCAGGCT
>JAWSVC010000029.1:0-36692 GCA_033852075.1 Gammaproteobacteria bacterium
TTAACAGTTCTGGTTGCAACAGCTTCGTTACCAGCGGCATCAGATACAGTATATACAAGCTCATATGAATCGATTGTATTGGTATCAACATAACCGGTTACAACAATATCCGTAGTGATATCACCATCAATATTATCTTCCGCTGTGGCACCAGGATCTGTAAATGCAGAACCTTGATAAACTGTCATTGGGTTATCGCCAGCTAGGGTGATAACTGGTGCAGTTAGGTCTGGACCTGGGCAAACACCAGTTTCCCAAACACCTTCTGATTCTTCATGCAGAACTACTGTTACTGAACTATTTGTTCCAAGCTCTTCATCCGAACCAACTGCGTACCAAGTTGTTACCTCAGTGCCACCGTAGCAGAACGATCCCCAACAAGTTTGGCCTTCTACCACTGTCTCACTATAGGCTCTGCCTGCTGATTCATGTTCCGCCAGAGTTGCTTCAACAGCAATACAATCCGGTATTTCAGTCAAAGATAGTTCTACTGTTGTATCAGTTTTGTTGAGGATAGAAAGTTCGAGGTTTAATCCTCCAATAGTTACTGTTTCACCAACGTTAGCAAATTCTAGTTCTGAAAAATAAACCACTTCACCATCTGTGCCAAATTTCCCCTCAGAACCTAAGGTATAGTCAGTATCAAAAACGCCAATGCGAACACCTGAACGTACTGTTTCCCCTACCACATCAATAAAGTTTAGACGCTGATTATCTTTGCTGTACTCAATAAATAGTTGATAGCGTTCAGGTAGCTGGTTATTGCTAATAAGCACGAATTTTTTCTCATCATCTATCGTATCTAGGTCAGATAGAATGAAATTGCTAGATGTAGGGTTATCCATTTCTATAACAGCCGAAGCATCAAGCACACCTGCTCTGAGGCGTTGCGGTGCAGAAAGACCATTGTAAGAAGTCCCCGCCCCCATAACGGACACACCATACCTTAGAGCATCACAATTTGTACCATCGCTACCGTTTAGAAAATCAGTTGGCATTTGCCCATTTTCACAATTATAAAAGGAATTTGCATGCCGCATATCAAAGACTGAATGCAACATCTCATGAGCCACGGCCGCATAGGAAAAAAAGTTATCGCCTTTTTGCCCCTTATCAAGCAAGTAATCCGCTGACATTTCAACACGACCTAAACCACTATAGCCTGCTGTACCCATGCCATTAATAATATAATTCAATACATCCGCATTCGGGGTAATACCTTGTTGTGCAAGTATATTTAATGCATCCTCTCTAATTTGGCTACGATCGCAATCGTAACCAAGCGTCAACTGGCGGTAGTCCTCTTTATAAGTTTGTATGTTGCAGTATTCAGACATTGTTTTGGGAAGCACAATCCAGGAGTTTATATTTTGCAGCATCTCAACTTTTCCGTAAGAGATTATACTGAAATAATCCGCAATACTTATTTCTTCATCATTCTCCGTTGTCGCATTCAGAATGGTTTGTTCAAATTCAGCAGGTGTGAATGGCTCGATATCAGCAAAGTCGCTAAATGATGCCAATATATATTCAGCACTTACATATGGAGTACCATCCAAAGGCCCCTGGCATGGAGGCATGGTAAAAGAAACAGTTTGCGAAGCGCCTATACCAGAGTCATTATATGCCGCAACTTCGATAGTGATTGGAATTCCTTTAATAAACATCCTAAAAATATTATTTGCGTAAGAAAGTGAACTTTCATCTGTTCTATCGATAATCGCCATCCTACTGCGATTAGTACCGTTTACAGTAAATTTATAGCCCCACTCGGTATCATTTGCAGGATCATCACCAAGTGTAAAATGGATTCTTTCGGAGCCACATACACTGTTGCCAGTCTCTGTAGTTTCCCAGTCAAATGATAGATTTTCTATGGAAGGAAGAGCAGATGCATTGAAGGACAATACTCCTAACGACAGTGCTACTGACAAAGTTGATACCAATTTTTTAAAAGCCATTTAGTTTTCCTTTTGTAAATAAAGCAGCGCATGTACCGCTACCTTAAAAATTAGGTGTTAACCAGAATTTAAAATATTTCTGCAAATGCTGAAAAAATAGCTATCTGCAGCTAGAAATTTTTGTCCATTCTTTCGCTGTTAATAAAAATGAAACAGCTTTTCCATTGCAAACGCCTAAACAAACCAGTGCGTATACAACAGCAAACATATATAACAATATACTTATATTGCTTTGTCCTGTCAAGAAAATGCGAACTGCGTCACAAAAGACATTCGAACATGATAGTAGAAAGAAATAGACAAAGTTATATAGCATATCAAATTTCAAAACCACACAATACACAACAATAAAGCACCTTTGTTTGATATTACCCTCCACTCATAATAAAATCTGCCGTTCTATTTTTGAAATCTGCCTTAATTACAAAGGGACGTTAAATGACTAAGAGCAGCAGTGAACACACCCCAATGATGCAGCAATATTTCCGCATCAAAGCGGAATATCCCGAGATATTATTGTTCTATCGCATGGGGGATTTTTACGAGCTGTTTTATGATGACGCCAAAAAATCCGCAAAGCTTTTAGACATCACCTTAACTGCACGCGGCAAATCTGGCGGACAACCAATCCCAATGGCAGGAATCCCGGTACATTCTCTTGAAGGATATCTGGCAAAATTAGTTCGCAATGGTGAGTCGGTTGCCATTGCGGAGCAGATTGGTGACCCAGCAACCAGCAAAGGTCCTGTTGAAAGGCGAGTTACTCGAATCATCACCCCCGGCACCCTAACCGAAGAGGCTCTTTTAGATGAGCGCAAGGATAACTATATTGCAGCAATAAACAGCAACGGTGAAAAAAAATTTGGCCTTGCTGTTCTTGAGCTATCTGGTGGTAAATTCTCCGCAATGGAACTTAACAGCGAAGAAGAATTACTCAGCGAAATCGAAAGATTTAAACCCGCAGAACTTTTGGTTAATGAAGACATGAGCGTTCCTCTTCCGCTACAAAATCGTCCCGGAACAACCAGGCAGGCACCTTGGCATTTTGAGTTTGATACTGCATTTTCTCTTCTAACCAATCAATTTAAGACTAAAGATCTCAGCGGCTTTGGCTGCGATGATATGCCTATTGCCATAACTGCTGCTGGCGCATTATTACAATATGTAACTCACACCCAACGCACCACAATTCCACACATTTATTCTATCCGTGCTGAACGTCATAATGAAGGAATTATCTTAGATGCGGCAACCAGAAAAAATCTTGAGTTGGAATATAACCTAAGTGGAGGTAAAGATAACACCCTAGCATCGGTGATTGACAGAACATCAACCAGCATGGGCAGCAGGATGCTACGTCGCTGGCTGAATCGTCCGCTACGTAATCATTACCAATTACAACTGCGCTATGATGCCGTGGAAACCATGTGTAATAACTTTGCCTTTGAAGATATTCAGGAGGTATTACGCGGCGTTGGTGATATCGAAAGAATTCTGACTCGTGTAGCCCTTGGTTCAGCAAGACCACGAGATCTTTCTTCATTACGTGATTCTTTACGCCTGACCCCTGATATTCAAAACCTGATAAAAGATATCGACTCTCCCCTTATTGTTTATATTAAAGACAAGGTTGGCGACCACCCCGAATGCAGTAAACTGTTAGAAAACGCAATTATCGATAACCCTCCGGTTTTGATTCGCGATGGAGGCGTTATCGCAAAAGGATATGATGCGGAATTAGATGAACTACGAGGCCTAAGCCAAAACGCGAATCAGTTCTTGATAGATCTGGAAGTTAGAGAGAGAGAACGAACCGGCATCAACACCCTTAAGGTTAGCTACAATCGCGTACATGGATATTATATCGAGATTGGCAAGGCACAAAAAGCTGAGATTCCGGAAGATTATATCCGGCGCCAGACCCTTAAAAGCAGTGAGCGCTATATCACTCCTGAGCTCAAAGCATTTGAAGAAAAGGTACTAAGCGCCAAAGAGAGATCCCTTTCGCGTGAAAAAGCATTGTATGAAGAGCTGCTGCAAAAGGTAGCTGATTTTCTAACACCATTACGTGAATGCGCAGATGGTATATCTGAGTTAGATGTAATTTGCTGTTTTGCCGAGCGCAGCGACCGCTTAAATCTGTGCAAACCTGCTCTAATGACAGAACCTGGAATCAATATAAAAGAGGGGCGTCATATTGTTGTCGAACAGGTTATAGAAGAACCATTTATCCCCAACGACATCCATCTTGATGATAAACAAAAGATGCTGATTATTACCGGACCTAACATGGGTGGTAAATCTACATACATGCGCCAGATTGCTGTAATTACCCTACTGGCTCATATCGGATGTTTTGTTCCAGCGCAGTCGGCAGACATTGGAATTGTAGACCGCATCTTCACCAGAATCGGCGCATCTGATGATCTTGCCAGCGGTCGCTCTACATTTATGGTGGAGATGACTGAAACCGCAAACATCCTGCACAATGCCACCGAAAACAGTCTGGTATTGATGGATGAAATCGGCCGTGGCACCAGCACCTTTGATGGCCTTTCCCTGGCATGGGCCTGCGCTGCACATCTAGCAACAAACATCGGTGCCTACACACTGTTCGCAACCCACTACTTTGAATTAACCACCCTGCCAGAGATTATCGATACAATCAAAAATGTACATCTGGATGCAGTGGAACACGGCGACTCAATCGTATTTATGCATAGCGTAAAAGAAGGCCCTGCTAATCAAAGTTATGGCCTACAAGTTGCCGGACTTGCCGGGATTCCTCGCAATGTTATTGAGCAAGCCAAGATGAAGCTTGAGCACCTGGAAAATGACAGTAGCAAGATCGACCATTCTCCTAATCAGTTTGCTTTGTTTGAAGCGCCAAAAATGGATAGTCACCCAGTACTGGAACAACTGGAGCATTTGAATCTGGATAGAACTACGCCAATTGATGCATTGAATAAATTGTATCAGTTACAGAAGATGGCTAAAGAGGGATAGTTTTTTCTAATTTATTCATAGTATCTCGCAATAAAATCAACTAAACTAATTAAATCGTTCGATTCAGCCCAAAGGTTCGATTATGCAAATTTTGACAGCCAACGAAGCCAAAACCCATTTTGGCGACCTACTATTACAAGCCCAAAGCACACCGGTGCAAATAACAAAAAATGGCAAACCAGCTGCTGTAGTTGTTTCTTTTGATAACTACAATAGCATCGAACAACTAAAGATGGAGCTACTCAAAGCCAAAGCCAAGCAAAGTTTTGAAGATATTAAAACAGAAAACCTTGTTGATGGTGACGAGTTTTTTAATGAGCTTTTAGACAAGAAATAATACAAGGATATTTATGGGGACCTTTCATTTATCTAGCCCGGCTAGAAAAGATCTTACTGATATCAAGCAATATACCACAAACAAATGGGGTTATAATCAGTCCGTTAAGTACCTGTCAGAAATCTATTCAGCAATGCAAACTATTGCCGACATGCCAGCGATTGGAAAGAGACGTACAGAAATTTCAGAACATTATTTTAGCTTTACCTATAGCAGCCATGTTATTTATTACATCAATAAAGACGACATGATAGTTATCTCAGCAGTTTTACATAAAAGCATGGTGCCTGAACTGCATCTTGATAAGGATGATTAGTTTCTGGATTGCGCCCATGCAAAAATAACAAGTTTGTGATATTCAATTTCGGTAAATATTTTTTCAAGATCAAGACTCGACTCATTTTTAAGTCATATTAGGTATGTAAGAAAACATAACGCGCACAGCTTATTCAAGGTAAAAGATATTTTAAATACGCTGAATACTCTCGAATTTCTGAGAGTATTTTTTCGAAGACAAGGCGCAACGAAGCCTTATGAGGAAGTTTACGTATTGGTAAATGACGAATAAGTCTGGAGTTGCAACACGGTATTCGAAGAAATAGACCAGAAATTCACTTTTTGGTCCAGATGCGAGTATTCAAGTTCAGATCCTCAACTATATCAATCATCAACGCAAAATCATCAAAAAACTCTTTCACCGGCTTAAAATCCAAAATGGTACTGAAAATCTTTGGCTCAAACAGATTCTTAGCAAATGGTATAGCTATGTATACATTGGAACCTTTAAACGACATTGAAATCCGTTTGCCACTTTTCTTCTGAAACTTGGTTATGCGTTCCATTAATGCCGGAGATAAAATATAACGCGCTTCAATTTGGTCTTCTCCATATACTACAAACTCTTTTTCGAAGACTGGATCTTCCATTTTTATAAGTTCGCCGTATTTTTTATTTACCCCTTGCAGCATTCCACCTAAACCACCTAGAAATTTTTCTGCCTGATCGGGAAGCACATAGGTATCTGTTTTAAAATGTTTATTAAAATCTCCGATAAAAAACAATCCCTTAAAGATGGTATGGTGAGTTGTTCTTCCTTTGCTGTCACGGGTTATATATTCAGCATGAATTTCTGAAAATTCTATTTTGGTTGCCCCTATCTTTCCTTCTACATGATCATCACCTTTGTATCTATCTATTCCTCTACGAAAGATTCCACTATGCATGAACAGCCCTTCAGAAATACACATGGTTGGCGTATACACCAGATTCGGATCGATATAATTGACTATTTTTCGTAGTACGTTTTCTTTAAATTCACAGGCATAGTCTTTGGAAAAATAATGTAACAACCCTGCAAATATCGCAATTGCAATTACTGTGGGAAAGAGTATGTCCCCAATGTCTTCAAAGATAAAAACAAAAGGGGTTACCAATGCAGCCAAGACAACGCCAATTATTATCATCTTTTTTGCAATCTTTTTACGATCTTGTTCCAGCAGTTCTATTTCTGGAACCAATTCTTTTTGGTAGAACGGGTAGAGTTGTTTAGATTTTTGTAGGTCCATGCACCGCACCTCCGTTTATACGAGAAACAAATAAGATTTTTGAAGACCGTCTGCGGCATGGATAGCTGCAGCTGAGCAACATGGATGTATTTATGCGTGTCTGATAAAAACTTATTTGGTTTTATGGATTACCCGGTCAAGCCGGGTAATGACGCAATTTTCCCGTTAGTTTTCAACTAAGCTCAGCCAACTTGCTCTAACGCTTAAACAAATTATGCACATCGACGTTTTCACGCTGCACTTCCGGAATCACAAACACCTCTTTACGCTTATAGTTCATCATCCCCGCCAGGATATTGGTTGGAAACATCTCTATACCGTTATTGTATGAGGTAATTGCTGCATTGTAGGCACGACGCGCTGCTGAGATTTGTTCTTCAATCTCAGTCATGGTTCTTTGCAGTTGATCAAAATTTTGATTGGCTTTAAGATCAGGATAGCTTTCAACCGCTACCATAATACCCCCAATCGCCTTACTAATCTGGTTATCCAGCGCTACCTTTTCATCGGTAGATAATCCGCCTGCCATAGCTTTTGCCCGCATCTCGGTAACTTGCGTCAGTGTTGATTTTTCATGCTCCATATATTGCTGTACAGTAGCTACCAGATTTGGTATCAAGTCATATCTTTTCTTGAGCATTGCATCCATACCGGCAAATGCATTTTCCGTTGCATTTTTTCTACCTACCAGACCATTGTACATTAGTACTATAGCCAATATAAAAAACACCACCAAACCTAACAAAATAATAAGTACGCTCATAATCTATCTCCGTATTTTGCGTTTAGCCAATTATGGCTTTTATTTCCTGTTTTAACCTTTCTAATTCAACAGGGATTTGCTTGAGCAATAACTCGAGTTCATCGGGCTTATTCCCCTTTGCTGCGGATTCTGTATTTGCCATCAACTCAGCAAAAGCAACTCCGCCAATTGCTGCAACAGCCCCTTTCATTTTATGGGTATGCAGTCCAACTTCCGTTATGTCATTAGCCTTAACTTTCTTATCCAGCTCTTCCATCTGTTTATCTATATCCTGCAAATAACGCTGCAATATTGCCTTAACCAAATCCATATCATCATCAAAATTTTCTTTTAATTTAATAATATTTAATACTGGTTTGGCATCATTCATATCTTTGGTTCCCACTTCTTCTTGTTCTTTTGGTGCATTATACTCTTCAATTATCTGAGCCTGAAAAACCGCTTTCTTTTTTTCCGATAACCAGCGATTGATAGCATCAATCAATAATTTTTTTTCAACCGGCTTTGGCAAATAATCATCCATACCTGCTTGCAGGCACTTTTCTTTATCCCCTTTTATAGCATTTGCGGTAAGAGCAATTATTGGAATATCATTGTTATTTATCTTATTAGAATGACGAATAATCTTGGTAGCATCAAAACCATTCATAACCGGCATTTGACAATCCATCAAAACTATATCGTAATTCGTATTTTCAAGAGCAGATATTGCCTCTTGCCCATTTATAGCAATATCAGCCATAACGCCACTTTTTTTCAGGATATTTGTGATTACCTGTTGATTAGTTATATTGTCTTCAACGACAAGAATCTTGGCATCTCTACAATTAATTTCACGTATGGTATGTTTTGTAACCATCCCTCTGGAGACACACCACTCTTTATTGCTCAATAATACTGACAGGCAATCATGCAAATCAGTACTTGAAACTGGCTTAGTTAAATAGGCTTCGTATCCAATCTTTGTATACTTCTGCACATCACCTCTTTGCCCAATAATTGGCATAACAACCATATGAATATCTTGCAGTTTCTTTTCTTCTTTTATAATTTTCCCAAATTGCTCAGCCCCCATGTCATTTAACTGAGCATCAATCAAAACCACTTGATATTGATCATTTTTATTATCATCAATCATACCCAGAGCTTCTCTGGCCGATGTTGCCAGTTCTACCTTTGCCCCCCATGATTCAATAGATGCACTTAACACGTCAAGACTTGTCTGATTACTATCAATAACAAGCACTTTTGAGTTTACAATCTTTGAATTATCCAGTTTTACTTGTCCTTGTTTTTCCTGTTTCTTCAGGTTTAGTGAAAACCAAAACTCAGCCCCACGCCCAGCTTCGCTTTTAACCCCTATTTTTCCACCCATTGCATCAACTATTTGCTTACATATAGCAAGCCCTAATCCGGTTCCACCATATTTTCTGGTTACTGAACCATCTGCCTGAGAAAACTGAGTAAATAACCTATCATGTTTTTCACCAGGTATTCCGATACCAGTGTCTTTAACACATATTTTCACCTCAACTTCATCTTTGGTTTCTTTTACTAAAGAGGTATTTATTACTACCTCTCCATCCTCTGTAAATTTAATCGCATTTCCAATCAGGTTCATAAGTATCTGCCTGATTCGTCCGGGATCCCCCTTTAAAAAAGCAGGTGTCTCTGTAGGAGTCAGGCAAATAAATTCCAAATCCTTTTCTTGCGCCTTAAAGGCCATAAGATCTGCAATATCATCAAGCAATCCCTTAAGATCAAAGTCAATTTCTTCCAACTCTAACTTGCCAGCCTCAATTTTTGAATAATCAAGAATGTCATTTATAAGTTCTAAAAGTTTTTGACCGCTAGAACTTATTATTCGAGCATAATTTGCCTGTTCCTCGGTTAATCCTGTCTCTTCAAGCAACATCGCCATCCCGATCACCCCATTCATTGGAGTGCGAATCTCATGCGACATATTTGCCAGAAATTCGCTTTTGGCTTGATTTGCAACCTCGGCTTTTCTTGCCATCTGCGTGACTTGTTCAATTACAGCCTCAAGCTGTGCATTCTTTTCCTGTAAAACCTGCTCTGCTTTCTTGCGTTCAGTTATATCTGTAAAAGATGATGCGATAGCAGTAACCTTTCCCAACTCATCTTGAACGGCATAACTTTTAAAATTGACAGCAATTTTATTCTTATGCTTGGTAAGCGCCTCTGTTTCAATATCACACGCTTCACCATTTTCAATATTTCTTAGATGATCTTCAGCTGCATTTCTATCTACAAAAAGGTCTATAAGAAAAATTTCATTTGCATCATCATACTCAAAGAGTTCTAAAAAATTCTGATTAGAATAAACACATGTACCATCCAAGTTATATATTACTAATGCGTCTGAAGACGCTCCCACAGTCCGTTTCATTATTTCAAACCGATCTATCTCAGATTGCATAAGACTTATTTGATCATTAAGTACTGCCAATTTCCCTTCAATCAAAGTCCTATCGGTTATAGTTTCAATAAGACATGATCTACCATCAAACTGAATATGATTTACCGTTTTAAATATTGGCAATTCGGTATCATCTGACCTTATTAAAAAAGTTTCATTTTGTTTTAATGTTTCCCCTAAATCAGTTACCGGACAAGCTGCAAACTCACTATTACAGATAAACTTAAAGCAAGTATGCCCTAACATCTGCTCTTTTTGATATCCCGTCATATTACATATTGTTTTATTGGCAAAGATTATCTCCTTGGTTGCCTCATCGACAATAACAATACCTATATCAACGTTTTCTAAAATTTCTCGTAGCTTTTCCGTGCTTTCTTTATCATGCCTACGCAGCTCACCAATATCCTGCTTAACGACATTCAACGTCTCTATTAATTCATTAAGAGGGTTATCCTTACATGGAAAATCGCAGTTGTTAGCATCTTTATCACCTTCCCATAATAATTTACCAAATGCAGTACTAATTTCTTCAATATCCTTACGTTTAACCACAATACCTTTATCAGACTCAGGGTTATAGCTTTCATGACACTCTAAAGGAACAGCAATATTATCAAACGCATTATCCACACTATCTACAAAGACATACTTACCGGGAAATACTGCTGATGCCAAATGTATCATTGCTTTAGCTTTCCAGCTTGCACCACAAATAAATATTACCTTTGCTTTAGAGGCATAATCTTTATTAAAAGTTTGCAGTACTTGTAGATATTTCTTACGCGCACCAACTGTCGCCATTTTAAGGTGACTGTAATCAACTACCCGGTAATATTCCTTCCCCTTAAAATCTCCATCTTGAAATGCTTTTTGAATATAGGGAAGGGTTTCAGCAGCATCTTTTTCTGTAAAATCACCAATAAGAGCTGAAAAAAACACTTCTCCGCGTATAACGCCATTTCTATATCTAGTAACACCATTATGGCTCTCATACTGCCATTCCGGTCTAAATAAAATATCTGCTTTGGTCAGATTTAACCCTGTTCTACTATCTGCATCTAATAAATATTCTTGTGCAAGATTAACAGCTTGAGCATATCCTTTTGCTGTAGCAAATTTAGTAATAACGTCGTAGCTTTTAAAGCCAGCCTTCGCTATTGCGTTTAACCAAAATGGAGCCTCACAAAATATCAACGCAGCGCAGCGCTGTTGATTTTTTATGCTTATCTCTTTTTGTTTTTTGATCTCATTGGCAGGGGTTCTGCCTTTTAAATTTGCAAAACTTCTAATTTCAACATATGGCAATCTTACATTTGCCTTCTGTAAAAATCCCTCCAGCAATGCATAATATCGCGTCATATTAGAAAAACGCATATCCCCATTATTTTGCACAAATACTATGGATTCCCCGATTTTTTTTATATTAAAAAAATAATCATCAGCAATCTGGATATTATTAAATTCTTCTAATTCAAGTACGGGCAATGATGTAACCGGGCACTGGCACTCAACCTTTCCATCTTTGTAATCTTTAAAAACAACTTTGGTCTTACCCATTAACCTATTGCCCCTTAAAGCCTTTTTCACTCATGCCTAACTAGCTTAAAGTATAGACAAGAATATGCTTTTTACCTTTTATATCAGCAAACAACCTTATTTTTGAGCTTTATGTCACATAGCAAAAAACGTTTTACTTTTTTGACCTACGTAACAATTTTCAACAAACAATTATGAAATTTTCTCCTATACTTATTTTAGGTAAAAAACGAGCCGGAAATAATAATGGGCAATTTTTTTGATATAGATTATGAACAGGAATATTTGATAGATTTTCTCGATGACATGAATGAGAGAATCTCAGAAATAGAGCAATTATCAATTAAACTTGATGGTTCAGAAGGCTCAGATCCTATAATGGTTTCTCTAATTGGAGCCATCAACACTATTAAAAACAATGCCAACGAAACTCAAATTATTCCGTTAGCTAGCGCATTAGATTCTCTGGAAAATATCCTTTCAATTTTTGCGCAAAAAGAATTAGCTCTACCTATTAATTTTTCCAAATTTATCGGAGCAGTTTCAGAAGTTGCTGTCGAAATGGCAGAACAAGCAGCCGAAATACAAAAAGTAGATTTTGACCTTTTTTCTAAAATCCAGAACTCATTACAGCCTCTTAGCCAATGCGATGCCGGCGGCATTGAAGATACTATTAATTTAGCTATTTCATTTCTGTCAAATGATAATAACAATGAAATTGATGGAAGCATTGATCTTTTTGGTGATGATTCTTCAGGTGATATCGACCTATTTGATGATGATTCTTCTGATAACATTGACCTTTTTGATGAACCGGAAAAATCAGAAGAGCCAGGAACCAGTGATGATGAAGGAAAGTTTTTTATCACATCTGATGGCTCTGGTTTTTTTGCTCCTTCATACAGCCAAAGAAGCATTGAGAATATACAGGCATTCCGACTTTTAGCCGATGAAGCAGCATCTAAAAAAAATATAGATCTGACCGCAATTCTTACCCTTGCACGCTTTATGAATGCAGCAGCCAAAAACCCTGTAGATGCAAGTCAACTAGAAGCGGCCGTATATCTTAATGAAATACGCCATCTTTGCCTTAACAAATGCAACACTTCTTTTAAGCATATAAAAAACATCCCGGCAGCTCCAGGGTGGGAACTAGCTTCAAGCATTGTTATTTTCCAAACTTTGAAAAGCCCAAACATTCAGGCAACCGATAAAAGCCTTGGCTCACAGATAATTAACGGTTCTCAAATACTTGGCATATGTCTTCAGTTTTCTGAATTAACCAATTTTGCAGATAACAAAGAGACAATCAGCAACGCCAAACGCAAAATTTCTCAAATGACGGATAAATTTTCTACCCATTGGTTAAAAATATTCCTGCGCCTTATTGATAAAGTCGTTGAATACACCAATAAAACATCCAAACCTAAACCTTCTACAGAAACAATTCCACCAAAGAGAATTTTATGCCTGGATGATGATGAAATTACCTTAATGGTATTCGAACATATGTTAAAGAAAGCCGGTCACATACCCGTAACCGTTGATAATTATGACGATGCCATTAAATTAATAGAGATTGAACCGCCAGATCTAATCTTGCTAGACCTTAATATGCCAGGCAAAGGAGGGTACTGGCTAATCGAGGAAAAACACAATCATCCAATTATTAAAAACATCCCTATTGCAATTATCTCCGGCAGTAAACAAGACTATGGAATTGATACAACTCAAGTAATAGGTGTATATGAAAAACCTGTCAGCAAAGACACAATGTTAGAAATAATCAGCAAGGCCTGCGGCTAATTTTGATTAGCAATACATCTGCACATTACATCTATTGCATCCAACACCCTCATCGTTGGGCGCAATAACATATCAAAGTTAATCCGGCAAAAATTTTTAGATTTAACTGCATCAATATTCATCCAAGGTTTTATAAGTTCTGATAATTCTCCACTTAGATTATCATTCTTACTATTCAATACGATCATTTGCGGATTTCTATTAATTAAAGATTCAACACTTACAACAGGAGAAAGCTGCTGTTGATCCTGGTAAATATTTTCTCCTCCGCAACGTGTAATAACTTCATCCACAATATGTCCACCGCCAATAGTTCGCAAAGGAGACCCCCAGATTTGAACAAACACCTTTGTTTTTGGAATGACGAGAGCATTTTTTTTGAACTCTTGAAGCTCTTTATTAAAATGCGTAACAAGTTTATCCGCTTGCATTACGCTCCCTGTTAATTCACCCAAGCGTTTAATACTTGATGGAATATCACTTAACGAAGATGATCCACTAAGAAAAACCGGAACATTCATCTTTTTAAGTTTATCTATCAAACCATGAGAGGTACCATTTCCCCAAGCCACAATAAGGTCTGGCTTCAAAGACATTACCTCTTCGAAGTTGATACTCATGGCATCACCAATACGTTTTATCGTTTTAGCCTGTGGCGGATAATCTGCATATTTGATGGTTGCAATAATCTTATCGCCAACATCTAAGGAAAAAAGCTGTTCAACCACATGAGGAGACAGAGCAATAATTCTTTGCGCTGGTTTTAGGATAGAGACCTGATTGCCAAGATCATCGGTTACGGTAATTGGTTGGGCGGGCAAAGTAGGAGATATGATCAGAAGAGCAATAATCAATAAAAATAAATTTCCGTCATACCGGCGAAGGCCGGTATCCAGAAAAGTTCTTGCTGCTAATAATACTGGATGCCGGCCTTCGCCGGCATGACGTTTTATTATTCTATTATGATTCTCCCCAAACAGTAGTAAACCAACATGGGAATGACAGCGTAATATTGGAATAAACACACTAAATACCATGCTTCACCAAATAGTAATTTAAACAAGTTTCAGTTTTGACAACCTTAACTCTGGTTATAGCAGCAAATGAAACCTCAATACGAAAGATATTATTCATTGGGATATCTAACATTAAATTTAGTATTGACCGAATAACCGCACCATGCCCAACCAGCAAAATTCGCTTTCCTGAATTTTTTTCAACCATGTCATGAAATCCCTGATGCACTCTTTCACGAAACAGGTTTATATCTTCGCTTCCAGGTATTGGATACGTAACCGGATCTGCAAAAAACCTATTTACCGCACCCGGCGACTCTTGTTCAACTTCTGCATAAGTTTTACCCTGCCAATCGCCGAAAGAGATCTCTTTAAACTGTTCAACTATCAACATCGGGATATCTCTACTCTTAGCCAAATCCTCGGCAAATTCACAACAGCGTTTTAGAGGAGACGAGCAAATCAAATCCCAATTCCTCCCTTCATATGAATTAGCATAATCAGCAACAGCATCTTGCATCTGTTGCCAACCTAATTCAGACAATGGATGATCCAGATAACCACGAAAACGAGTACCTCCTTGCGGCTCTCCATGGCGAATCATGTCTATAATGGTGTTTTTTGTTTTCATCTAATTTGTTTACCTAGAAAAACATCTTTTTGTTGCTCACAAAAACTAAAGCCACGTCATTCCCGCGAAGGCGCATTAGTGTCCGGGGAAAGTAATTTAATAGAATCAAGATGGCTGAGCGTAGCCGAAGTCTCATTGATTCTATTAAATTTTTCTTGACCCTTCGGCTACGCTCAGGGAGCTTGAAAAATTTAAGTCTAAAATCACCAGCTTCATTCCAGAACCTTGCTCAACATTGCTTTCCTAAGGTTCGCAATATTTTACCCGGACAGCAGTGGGCCTTCGCCGGTATGACGTAATTCTTGTGATTTTATGATCCTGACGGTGTTATTATTCTGTTGAAACAAAGCACCAATTCTACCTTTTAATATAAATCAGATCCCAAACACCATGTCCAAGATCGATACCACGACGTTCGAATTTGGTCTCGGGCCTATGTTCAGGACGAGGAGCATAGTTTCCTGCGCCATTGGGATTCTCAAACCTATCGTCAGATTCAAGCACCTCTAACATATGCTCGGCATAGTTTTCCCAATCGGTAGCCATATGCAGAAAACCACCTTTTTCCAATTTGGAATAGATACGGTCAACCCAAGCAGGCTGCACAATTCTGCGTTTAAAATGACGTTTCTTTGGCCAAGGGTCAGGGAAGAAAAGTTGGACGCCATGCAAAAAACCATCAGGCATATTATTCTGCAACACCTCAACAGCATCTCCTTCCATGATCTTTACATTGGTAAGGTTACCTTGTTCAATCAGGTTAAGCAGATGGCCAATCCCCGGGCGATGAACCTCGATACCGATATAGTCAGTATCTGGTGCGGCAGCCGCCATCTTTGCCAAAGAAGTTCCATTACCAAACCCAATCTCGAATACAACCGGAGCCTCTCTTCCAAAGATCTTTTCTTTGTCCAGTTGCTCGGCTGGTTCAGGAGCAAGGTTGTGCTTATCATAAAACAACTCTAAGGCATCACTCTGCGCCTGGGTAACCCTACCCACACGTCTTACAAAGCTCTTAATTCCCTTACGTGGACGCTCCGTAGAATCCGGAGCACCACTATCATTTATTACTTCTTCTTCCACGAAAACGACCTAGAATATTGTTCCATCAATTGGAGAAGATGCACTGGCAAAACGTTTACGAGGAATACGTCCAGCAAGAAATGCCTCGCGTCCTGCCTCAATTGCTTTTTTCATAGCTGATGCCATAAGAACAGGATCCTGCGCACCGGCAATAGCAGTGTTCATCAAAACTCCATCACAACCAAGCTCCATTGCAATAGCAGCATCTGATGCGGTACCAACACCTGCATCAACAATAACCGGAACATTGGCATTCTCAATAATAGTAAGGATATTATATGGATTACGAATACCCAGACCAGAACCAATTGGTGCCGCCAGTGGCATAACCGCTACACACCCCATCTCCTCAAACTGCTTGGCGATAATTGGATCGTCATTAGTGTAAACCATGATCTCAAAGCCTTCTTTAATCAAAACCTCAGCAGCCTGCATAGTTTGCATAACATCCGGGAATAGAGTCTTTTGATCCCCTAGCACTTCAAGTTTTACCAAGGTATGGTCATCCAAAAGCTCACGCGCTAAACGACAGGTTCTGATTGCATCTTCAGCATTAAAACAACCTGCTGTATTTGGTAAAAATGTGTACTTGTCTGGTGACAGATAATCCAACAGATTTGGCTCATCTGCATTTTGACCCATGTTAGTTCTTCTGATAGCAACAGTAATCATCTCTGCACCGGAGACCTCAATCGCATTTTTGGTCTCATCAAAATCTTTATATTTTCCAGTTCCAACCAATAGGCGCGAATTATATTCTTTACCCGCAATTACCAATTTTTTATCTGTCATCTTCTATCACCGTTGTTTATTAACTTAATATTGTTAAAAACTGTATTAAATGGTGGGCGATGCCCACCCTACGTATTTTTCGCCATACCGGCGAAGGTGGAAATACACTAAATAAATTTTCCATTCGCGCTTTGCGCGGCAAAATGAATTTATTTTATTTCTCTGGATACCGGCCTTCGCCGGTATGACGATTACTGAACCTATTAAAGCGTTATGAGCGAAACTTAGGCAAGGCAAAAAGTATTTTAAATACGCGGAGCATATATCCAATATGTGAGCAGTTTTAAAATGCTTTTTAACACAGCATAAGTGAGCGCAATAGCTTTAACCACCGCCAACTGCATGAACAATCTCTATTACATCCCCTTCTTTTAGCTCATAATCAGGATGCTGCCGTTTGGGAACAATCTCACGATTAACTTCTACCGCATACCTTTTGCCTTCCAGATTCATCTCATCAATCAAGGCCTGAAGAACTGTTCCATCATCCAGTTCCTTTTGCTCACCATTTACCGATATTTTCATCGAATACTCTCTTCACTCTCAATTATCAGACGGATTCTACAGGATTTTTTATAGATGCCCAAATATAGGTTTATTCCGACTTAGATAAAATATAATCCAACCACCTTACCGGTAAAATCCGCTTCAAAAATCCAAACAGATAGGTTGGAAAACACACATAATAGCGTGCCTTCGGCCTTTTACTTTCCAGAGCATGGACAAGACGTTTTACCACATCCTCAGGCTGTAAAGTAAATGGCGTACTTGGCCCGACCTTTTCCAGTCTTTTTTTAGTAGCAAGATATTCTTCTTTATATGCGCTGTTTTCAACATCTATAGTCTTAACAAAATTGGCATATGCATTATCACGAAACTTTGATTTGATTGGGCCTGGCTCAATCAAAACCGGATAGATATTGGTTCCCATAAGTTCCAGGCGCATGGCATCGCAAATACCTTCCATTGCATATTTGCTCGCCATATAGGCCCCGCGATGTCTGAAGGCAACAAATCCCAATATTGAACTATTATAAATTACTCGTCCATGCCCTTGCTTGCGCATCACCGGCAAAATTTTATTAGTTATTTCCTGCGCACCAAAAATATTGGTCTCAAACTGCCGTCTAAAGGAATCACGGCTTATATCTTCAACTGCACCGGCTTGACCATAACCGGCATTATTAAACAAGTAATCCAAGGTTCCACCAGTTAATTCCAATATCTTTTCCACCGCATTATCGATAGATTCACTGGAATCCACATCCAACTGTAACGACTCAAAACCTTCTTCCTTTAATCTGGCAATATCCTCAAACTTTCTTGCTGTAGCGAATACCCTATAGCCTCTTTCTTTCAAGGTCTTGGCTGCACAATAACCAATACCGCTTGAACAACCTGTGATTAAAATTGTTTTTTGTGTCATCTAGTTAAAATCCTTTTTCAAATTTCCCCCGGAACTATTTAAGAACTTTCTTATCTAATCTACAGCAGATACTTGCGATTTCCGCTAAAAATCAATAATATATGCTGTTTTCAACTAACCGGATGTGTATTATGCCAATTTATGAATACGAATGCGAAAAATGCGGACATAGATTGGAAGCTATTCAAAAATTCAGCGATGCTCCATTAACTGATTGTCCTGAATGTCATGAAGCCGCTCTAAAAAAACTTATATCTTCTGCTGCCTTCAAACTAAAAGGTGGTGGCTGGTACGAAACGGATTTCAAAAATAAAAACAGCTGTTCAGCCAGCAAATCCAGCAATCCGGCATGCAACAGCTGCCCAAATGCTGAATAAACTATAAATTACAGTTAATAACGCGGCCGCATTAGTATATAATGCGGCTGATTCGTCTAAGGTAGTCTTACCTACCATGTTTTCATCTAATAATTTGAATTAATAACGGAATTTTTGCTATGCGCAGTCATTATTGCGGCCAGGTCGACGAGACTCTAATAGGCCAGGAAGTAGAACTTTGCGGTTGGGTAAACAAACGTAGAGACCACGGTGGTGTAATCTTTATCGAACTAAGAGATAGAGAAGGAATAGTTCAGGTTGTATACGACCCTGATATCGAAGATGTTTTTGCCACTGCAGAAAAGGTTCGTAACGAGTTCGTTCTAAAGATCAAAGGCCTGGTACGAGCCCGCCCCGATGGAATGACCAATGATAATATCAAAACCGGCAAGATTGAAATTCTTGGTAAAGAGCTTGAGATCATAAATCGCTCCGCAACTCCTCCATTCCAACTTGATGAAGAAGTTAACGAAGATATCCGTTTAAAATATCGTTATATCGATCTACGTCGTCCAGAGATGCTGGAACGCATCAGACTTAGATCAAAAATCTCCATCATTTTACGTAACTTTATGGAAGAGAATGGCTTTCTTGACATCGAAACTCCGATGCTAACCAAAGCTACTCCAGAAGGTGCTCGTGACTATCTGGTTCCAAGTAGAACTCACGAAGGCTCTTTCTTTGCTCTTCCACAATCACCTCAGATCTTTAAACAGCTACTTATGATGTCTGGAATGGATCGCTATTACCAGATCGTACGTTGCTTCCGTGACGAAGATCTACGCGCAGATCGTCAGCCAGAATTCACTCAGCTTGATATCGAAACCACTTTCCTAAGCGAAGACCAGATTATGGGCCTTATGGAAGAGATGATGCGTCAGCTGTTTAAAGAAGTTCTTGATATTGAACTACCAAATCCATTCCCAAGAATGCCATATTCTGAAGCAATGGAGCGTTTTGGTTCTGACAAGCCTGACATGAGAATCCCTCTTGAGTTACAAGAGATTTCTGACTTGGTAGAAGGAATTGAGTTCAAGGTATTTGCCGGCCCTGCTATCGATCCTAAAGGACGCGTTGCAGCTCTTAAAGTTCCGGGCGGAAACTCACTGACCAGAAAACAGATCGATGAATACACAGCTTACGTTGGCCGTTACGGTGCCAAAGGTCTGGCTTACATCAAGGTTAATGAGAAAGAAAAAGGGGCTGAAGGGCTACAATCTCCAATCGTTAAGTTCTTCCCTGCTGATGTTATCGAAAAACTTCTGGAAAGAACTGGTGCAGAAAACGGCGATCTAATCTTCTTCGGCGCAGATAAAGCCACAATAGTTAACGATGCCCTAGGTGCTCTACGCGTTCAACTCGGTAAAGACCTTGGCATTGTTGCCGACAAGTGGGAGCCAATGTGGGTTGTAGACTTCCCAATGTTTGAGTGGGACGACAAGCGCAATGGTTGGACTGCTCTACACCATCCATTCACTGCTCCTTCATGTTCAGCTGATGATCTACGCAAAGATCCTGGTACTGCCCTATCTCGTGCTTATGATATGGTACTTAATGGCACTGAACTTGGCGGTGGTTCCGTGCGTATTCATGAGCAGGACATTCAGCAAGAGGTTTTCCGACTACTTGATATTTCTGATGAAGAAGCTCAATCAAAGTTTGGCTTCCTACTTGAAGCTCTGCAATATGGTTGTCCTCCACACGGTGGTATTGCATTCGGCATGGATCGTCTGGTTATGCTTATGGTTGGCGCCACATCTATTCGTGACGTTATGGCCTTCCCTAAGACTCAGACAGCCAGTTGTCCGCTTACTTCAGCGCCAGCACCTGTATCTGAGGCTCAGCTTAAAGAGCTTTCAATCAAGCTTAGAAAGCCAAGAGTTACAGAGTAAACCTTATTGGTGGGCAATGCCCACCCTACAACTACGTCATACCGGCGAAGGCCGGTATCCAGTAAAAAGCAGCTACGGCTGCTTTTTTGTTTTCTGAACACCTGGCCTCCGCCCATTTCTGTTCGGGGAAATATTGCTGGTTGCTTCAAAGCGTTACTGGGTAATGTTAATAAGGAGTGAAGAGTATTTGAAACTTAAAATCCCGTTCATCCTGAGCGCGAGGTACGAGCAGTCGAAGGGTGCTTGTAAATCATTGATTAATACCGTTTCATACTTCGACTGCTTCGCGCTCAGCACGAACGGTATTAATTTCCCCGAACAGCAGTGGTCCTTCGCCGGCATGACGAACAACTATTTGGATTTACGCGATTTTAAGCGTTACGAGCGCAAATTATTCTAGGCGCAAATAGGCAAGAGTATGTTGAGCCCTTCGGCTACGCTCAGGAGAACCGCACAAACTGTGCGTGACTCATTTTTTGGCTATTTGCAACAAAGAATAAGCAAGCACAGTAGCCTTAAAATAAAAAAGGCCTGCTTACGCAGACCTTTTCCAAAGCGCATTAAGCTTTATCAGTTATTACGCCTGAGACTTCTTCAGAAGCTTCTCAGCCGCCATAACTCTAAGCTGTCCTACAACACCGATGTTGAAGAAGTATACGCAAAGTACATACATAATACCTAGATACATCAACCAACGGTCAGCATGGATAAGCTCATGAATTACAGGAATATCAATACCTTCACCGATTAGACTGTCAAGACCTGCACGTAGATAGTTCTCCATCAAGGTCATGATAACCGCACCAATTACAGATCCGTAGATAGTTCCCATACCACCCACAACCACCATGATCAGAACCGCGATCATAATATTAAGAGTAAGGTATGAATTTGGAACCGCAGAACGTAACCAGATCGCATATAGTGAACCTGCTAACGAAGCAATAGAACACGCGATAACGATTACGATCATTTTATAGATCACAGGTTTAAAACCAATAGCCAAGGTTCTGAATTCATTTTCACGAATCGCTTGAAGAACTCTACCCAGTGGAGAATTAACCATACGCAGCATAAACCAGAACACGATAGCAGTGATAAAGAAGATTCCATAGTAGGCAACATACCTGATACCAGAAAGGTTCACATCACCATCGCCAACCAGAATCCATTTCTTAGCAAGTAAATCAGGAATACCTTCGTCAAAGTTAAGTCCGTCAAGACCACCGGTGTATTCCGAAAGCTTAACCAGGAAGAATAGGAAACCTGCTGCAACCGCTAGGGTAATCATGGTAAAAAACAGGGTTCTAACACGCAGACCAACCAAAGCAATAATCAAGGCAAGAACCGCGGAGAATACAATACCAATAATAATTGCTCCAATTAACGCGATCCAACTACCGCCAGTATAATTAAGCATAATACCAACGCTATATGCACCAATTGCAAAGAATACGGTGTGTGCAAATGAGATCACCGCAGTATAACCTAGAAGCATGTCATAACTGGCAGCCAACAAGATAAAGATGCAGATCTTAACTGCAGAATCCATCGCAAGCTGTCTACCATTTTCAATACCAAAGACCTCAACGATAAATGGCATAAATGTAAGTATAAATAGGACGACTATCAACATTCCCGAGAGAACACGACTACGTGGATAATCACCTGATAAAAGTTTATTTAACATTTCAGTATCCTCTCTTGATTAATGTGATGTAATAGGGTCAATACCTTCTGGACGCCACATCAGTACTGCAATCATAAGTAGTACTGTTGAAGCCTCACCCGCTACCGCAGGTGCCAGGGCATTAGCAAAGTTATTTACAAGAGTAATTAACAATGAACCGTAGAAACATCCCTTAACCGATCCCATACCACCAACGATGATGGCCACGATAACCATAATCAGGATCGATTCTGCCATATGCACATGCACTGCCTCTTCGAATAGACCGAAGATAACACCTCCAGAGGCCGCCAGAGCGATCGCAGATACAAATACAGCAATAAACAGAAGTTTAATGCGATAACCGTGAACCTCTACCATCTCCTGACTCTCAACACCTGCACGAATAAGAAGACCAATTTTGGTTTTATTCAAAATCGCGTTCATAACTACGAATACGATAAAACCAATTACACCAGCCAGAACCCTAACCTTTTCGATACCAATATCAGCAACAAACCATTTACCGGCAATAAAGTCTGGTCTTGGGAAAGCAGGGGTTTCACCATGCCAAAATGCAAGAATAAGTTCGGCAAGAATGATACTACCACCCATAGTTACCAGAATCTGGTTAAGCGGATTATTGTATACTGGCTTGATCATAATCCTTTCAAAGAAGAAACCAAGCAGACCAGCAACAACCGCAGCAGCGACAATACCAATTACAAAAGTAAGAGTTGTTAAGCCCAAACTATCGTTATAGAACCACCCCAACTCAACAACACGTAGAGTTGCAGATGCCTTTAGCCCAGGGATAATCTCAACCATTTTGGTTACCTGAGTAGCACGATCAATCCAGATAATCGCCTGATAACCAACGTATGCTCCCAATGCGATAAAGGCACCATGAGCAAGGTTGAATACTCCCATCAGACCGAACACTAAAGTCATACCAGAGGCCATCAGGAACAATAAAAGTCCCATGGTTATACCAGCTAGGAAAAGTTCGATCCAGTTAATGGTCCAGTCTCCTGCACCCATAGAATCATCAAAGCCAACGGCTCTGATTACACCCCAAACATAGGAACCAACAAGTACCAATAAGAATACCTTTGCTTGAGGGGTGGTGAACCAACCGGCCACCTTCTGTCCAAGACTGATATTATCTTCAGTCAATGTATCAGCAGCTACATTCATAGTTTACTCCTCAATTATTGGTGTGAGTCCATGGAGAGACCAAGAAGTTTTCCTTGAAGCTCTTCATCCTCAATTAGTTCCTGCATACTGCCACTATGAACGATTTTTCCATCATCCATAACACAAACAGTATCACCCACTGCCTTCGCAAAATTAAAGTTTTGCTCAACCAAAAGCATGGTTTGATCTTTCTTCAGCTCAAGAAATGCATCACGCATATTATCAATAATTGAAGGAGCAAGACCTTTTGAAGGCTCATCTACCAATAACAGTTTACGAGGCTCAATAATCGCACGAGCAACTGCTAGCATCTGTTTTTGACCACCAGAAAGCTTTCCTGCCGGTTTAGTCCAGAATTTTTTAAGCGCTGGAAAAAAGTTAAATATCCACTCAAGCCTTTGAGTATCCATCTCACCATTTCTTGCAGCAATAACCATATTTTCTTTTACGGTCAACTGTCCAAAGATGCCCATATCTTCAGGCACATAAGCAATACCATCACATGCAATCTTAGGAGTTGACATACCTACGATATCTTTACCATCGTAAGTAATCTTACCTTGAACATCTGTCCAAAGGCTCATAATAGTTCTAAGGGTAGTAGACTTACCAGCGCCATTACGCCCTAGAAGCATAGTTGTTTGATTTTTTGGCACTTCAAAATCTACACCGTGAAGAATGTGGTAGTGCCCGATGTGCGTATGCACACCTTCAAGTTTAAGAATCGAATCAGTCATCTTTCTTCGCCTCCACACCTAGGTAGATCTCCTGAACTAGTTCTGATGCCATAACCTCATTAGGCTCACCATCAATCATCAGGGTTCCGTTGTGCAACACTATGATTCTGTCAGATAGAGTACGGATAACATCCATCTTATGCTCTACAAGCATAATGGTTTTATCAGTTGACTCTTTGATCTCGTGAATCAAGTCAAGAATTACAGGAACATCGTCCACACTCATACCAGCTGTTGGCTCGTCAAACATAAATACTTCTGGCTCCAGAGCCATAAGAACAGCTACTTCCAGCTTTCTCTGGTCACCATGAGAAAGGTGATATGCTACTTCATGCTTGATATCTATCAATGAACATTTCTCTAGGAAATATTCTGCCTTCTCAATTAATTCTTTGTAGGTAGACGCCATTTTTACAAGATTCAAGCCAACCTGAGCTTTACCCTGAACCGCAAGACGTACATTTTCAAGCACAGTCAAACGCGGGAAAAGATTTGTTAGCTGGAATGCTCTACCAATACCTTTTAAAGTTTTGTCAGCCGGCGAGATATTGGTTATCTCTTGCCCTTTAAGGAATACCTTCCCTGAAGTTGGAGGTAGCTGACCTGAAATAAGATTAAAGTAGGTAGTTTTACCTGCTCCATTGGGGCCTACTATCGATGTCAAAGTTCCTTTTTCGAACTTGCATGAAACGTTGTTTACCGCAACGTGCCCGCCAAATCGGATAGTTAAATCCTGGGTTTCTAATATTGTATTTGTCATGTTTGAGCCCAATCAGTAGTCTAATGGGAAACTTACTTGTTGAGGTTTAAAAAAAATGTGCTCAGGGCTTATAGCCCTGAACACACACTATTTTACAAATAAATGTTATTAGCGCTTGTTGCGAATTGGAACATTCATTTCTTCTTTAGCAATTTTACGAATAAGTACGTTTTCTGCCCATTCTAGCTCTGGGTTGTCTTTGTACTGTACTGCGTACATTGCTTGCATAGCCTGATGGTCTTGAGCACGGATTTCAACTTCACCTTTTGGTGTATTGAATTTAAGACCTTCCATAGCTTTGATCAAAGTTTCTGTATCTGTTTTACCTTTAGTTTTGGTAACTGCAGCATAGATAAATTGTGCTTCAGAGAAACCTTGAGCTGTGAAGAAATCAGGTGGAAGGTTGTAACGTTTGAAGTGCTCAATTGTTAGCCAATCGTTAACTTCGTTGTCTGGGCAAGCATAGTAGTAGTATGTTGCACCTTTAGCACCAGCGTAACGCTTGTAACCTTTCAATACGTCTAGTAGGTTACCACCGATTACTAGTTCAATACCATAACGGCCTGGATCAGCATCAGCGATAGCACCTACAGGGTTACCACCCCCTGCCCAATAAGGGAAGATGTATTTCTTACCTTTTTGATTTTTAAGTGCATTGAATAGACGTTGAATGTTAGCTGTGAAGTCTTTGGTTCCCATTGGAACATACTCTTCAACAACCATTTTTCCGCCTGCTGATTCAGCTGCTTCTTTAAACGCGCCAACACCGTCATGACCGAATGGGTAGTCTTGACCGATACCACCGAAGAAAGTGTTTTTACCAGCAACAGCAAAAGCGTTACCGATAGCGTCTTGGTCAGAGTTACGAGCTACACGGAATACATATTCATTCCAATCAGAACCAGTAATTGCGTTAGAAGCACCTTCAGCAATAAGGATCTTTTTGTATTCTTTAGCTACAGGAAGAGCAGCTAGAACAACACCAGAAGAAAGAGGTCCCATAACTAGATCAACTTTGTCATCACCCATTGCTTCAGCAACTAGAGTACGACCAAGGTCAGCTTTTAGCTGAGTATCTTTTTCAATGATCTCAATTTTACGGCCAGCTATTTCCATTTTGCCTTGAGTTTCATATTCGAAACCCATTTCAATACCTTGCTTAAGAGTACGAGCGTACTTTTCGAAAGCACCACTGATACCGTAAACGTGTCCGATTTTAAGTGGAGCTGCAGCTGTAGCAACACCAGCAGTCATCACAGAAGCGGCAATAACCGCAGTTTTAAAAATACCTTTCACTTTATTATTCCTCCCCTTTTACACCAGGTAAGGTATAAAAGAATGTCCCTAATTTAAGTTAAACCTAAGTTTTATCCATAGAATAATCCAGTAAGACTTAATCTATGTGTCAACAGGAGATTACACTATGGTTCAAGATATTCCAACCTTTAGAGCAAATTTAATCCTTTTACCTACAAGCTTTTTTTAACCCTCAATCTTACCCACCCAACCCCCTTTAACCCACCACCACACAGAACTTATTGTTTTTTTTAAAATTATACCCTTACCAATACTCTGAGTGCTTTTGCACCTTAACTGAACATGTTAAGATGCATTTTTATTCAATCACTAACTTTACAAGCAACTACCGAACGGTATCTTACAATATTGTTATACTTTGCTATTTAGTACTGAATATTTTTATTATTTGAATTTGTATTTTAAAGGTGAATTTACATGGCAGGACATAGTAAGTGGGCCAATATTAAACATAGAAAAGCGGCTCAAGACAAAAAACGCGGAAAGATTTTTACCAAAATTATTAGAGAAATAACCGTTGCCGCAAGAATGGGCGGCCCGGATCCGGAATCTAATCCTCGTTTAAGAATTGCTATAGATAAAGCCCTATCAGCCAATATGACCAAAGATACCATTTCTCGCGCGGTAAAAAAGGGCGCAGGGATTGATGACGGATCCAATTACGAAGAGATTCGTTACGAAGGTTATGGCCCGGGCGGCGTTGCAGTAATGGTTGACTGCATGACCGACAATAAAAACCGTACCGTTGCTGAGGTGCGCCATGCTTTTACCAAGGCTGGCGGCAACCTTGGAACAGATGGCTCGGTATCTTATATGTTTAACGAACTTGGTTTTATAAGCTATCCGCCAGAAACCGATGAAGATGCATTAATGGAAGCGGCTCTTGAAGCTGGCGCCGATGATGTCACCACCAACGATGACGGCTCACTCGACGTTATTACTTCACGTTCAGACTTTATGGATGTTAAAGACGCTCTTTTTGCAGCCGGGTTTGAAACTGAAATGGCAGAGATTACCCAAAAGGCAGACACCATGATTGAACTTGATGCCGAAAAAGGAGCTTCGCTATTGAAAATGATTGATGCGCTGGAAGATCTGGATGATGTGCAAGAAGTATATTCCAATGCAGACATACCAGAAGAAGCTATGAACTAATTTTAAGGATGCATGGATGCGCATATTAGGCATAGATCCAGGCTCACGCGTCACAGGATATGGCATCATTGATACCAATGGCAGCACACATTCGTATGGAACCAATGGTTCTACATATGTTGCCAGCGGTGTAGTCAAGACATTACACGCAGATTTTCCGGAACGGCTCAAAACTATCTTTTCCGGAATTGGGCAAATCATTGACCAATATCAACCTCACTGCATTTCGATTGAAAAAGTGTTTGTTGCCAAAAATGCCGATTCAGCCCTAAAGCTTGGACATGCCAGGGGCGCAGCTATATGCGCAGCTGTTTCACGCGATCTTCCTGTTTTTGAATATACAGCCAAACAAACCAAACAAGCCGTAGTTGGTGCTGGCGGAGCAGCCAAAAATCAGGTACAACATATGGTGATGATGATACTTAATTTAAGCGGTGAAATTCAGGAAGATGCCGCAGACGCCCTTGCTGCGGCCATATGCCACCAAAATACCGCAAGCACAGCAGCTCAAATTAAGGGGCAACAAATTAGCGGTAGTAAAAAAGGAAGATGGCAGTGATAGGAAGATTAAAAGGTAAGATTCTGGAAAAGCAGGCTCCGAATCTACTTTTAGACGTAAACGGGGTTGGTTATGAATTAGAGGTTCCAATGTCTACCTTTTATGACCTTCCAAATATTGGCGGTGAAGCCACACTAAGAACCCACTTTATAGTGCGTGAAGACGCACAACTTCTTTATGGTTTTTTGACCGACGACGAGCGCACCCTGTTTCGCGAACTTATAAAAATCAGCGGTATCGGCGGCAAAGTAGCCTTGGCAATATTATCCGGAATGCAACCGGATGAATTTGTCGCATGCATTGAAGCCCAGGATGTCAAAACAATTACCCGCATACCTGGGATTGGTGCCAAAACGGCGCAGCGTTTAATAATCGAGATCAAGGATAAATTAGGCAAGCTTTCGATAACATCTCCTGTGCCGTCAGCAATAGCAGAAGGGATCCCTCCCGGAGCAATAAATGACGCCATTGACGCTATGATTGCCTTGGGATATAAACCGGCAGAGGCAGAAAAGCTTATCAAGAAGATTAATGAACCGGGAATGAGTACTGAAGAGCTGATTAGAAAGGCACTGCAGGCCGCAACTAAAAAATAAGCTGTGAGTATTGATAAATGATAGAAGCAGACAGATTAATCTCAGCGGAAAGCGCCATAGATGACGAATCTATAGATCGCGCCATTCGTCCCAAAACATTGCAGGACTACGAAGGCCAACCCAAGGTTCGAGAACAAATGGAGATCTTTGTGCATGCTGCCAAAAATCGCAGTGAAGCATTAGACCACACCCTGATATTTGGCCCTCCCGGACTGGGAAAAACCACATTAGCACATATTATTGCCAACGAAATGGGGGTAAATATGCGTCAAACCTCGGGGCCGGTTATAGACAAGGCAGGAGATCTTGCCGCCCTGCTCACCAATCTTGAGCCTCATGATGTTCTGTTTATCGACGAGATCCATCGTTTAAGCCCGGCAGTCGAAGAAGTTCTGTATCCAGCTATGGAAGATTATCAGATTGATATAGTTATTGGCGAAGGGCCAGCAGCAAGATCCATCAAACTTGATCTTCCCCCCTTTACCCTTGTAGGTGCAACTACCAGAGCAGGTCTTTTAACATCTCCTCTGCGCGATAGATTTGGCATTGTCCAAAGGCTGGAATTTTATTCCATTGATGACCTTGCATCTATCGTCACCAGATCTGCAAAAATCCTTAACCTATCAATTGAAAAAGGCGGTGCCTATGAGATCGCAAGAAGATCGCGCGGAACTCCAAGAATCGCCAACCGGCTACTGCGCCGTGTCAGAGATTATGCCGAAGTAAAATATGATGGAGTTATCTCTGAACAGGTTAGCGCTGACGCCATGAACCTTTTAAACGTAGATTCGAGTGGTTTTGACCAACAGGATCAAAAATTGCTGCTAACTATTATCGAAAAATTCGATGGTGGCCCAGTTGGCCTGGATAGTCTCGCCGCCGCAATTGGAGAGGAAAAAGGAACTATCGAGGATGTATTGGAACCATTCTTAATTCAGCAAGGGTATATGATTCGCACCCCCCGAGGACGCTCTGTTACCAGAAGCGCCTATGCTCACTTTGGGTTTGAACCACAAGTTCCCGAGACGCAACCTCAATCAGCGATTGATTTTTCAAATTAATTACACTGATTAAAAACTAGTCATTTTTTACACCTGAATAAATAATTTCCCTGTACAACAAGGAAATATTCAGGGTACATTATATATGTATCCAAGGAAGTAACGAATAAGAACAAATGAACGCAAGAAAACGGAAGTCAGACGAAATCATATCTCCAATTTTCCTTAAAGAGGAAACCTCTATCCTTGAAGCCAAGGGTCGCGGCCTTGAGCTGGTTTCAGATATATCAGATGCTATCTTGCGTGAACGAAACTTCTTTGGCGTAATTGGCCAAACCATCAAATTAATTTTAGATCTTACCCAACTCACATCGGTTGCCATTTACGGCCATGACACCTTAACAGATCGCCTGGATCTTATAACCCACGATGGACTTAGCCCCGAAAAAGATAAAGTTGCACTAAAACTTTTACTTTCAGAGAGCTTTGCATCAATTGCTGCCAATGAAAAAAGGATAATAAATACCTTTGAGATGGGAAGCGATAAACGTGTGGATAAGCAGATTGCTGCTGCAATGAAAAAAGAAGGCAAAAACTGTATTGTTTCGGTTCCGATGATTGTTCAGGAAGAATTAACCGGAGTTCTTAACTTTACCTTCAGCCCTGCAAGAAAACTGATAGAGGTTGAAGAACAGATACTTCTTTCCATAGCGAAAAATATCGGCCTAGCTCTTACCAATGCAAAATACGTCTCTATGATAGAACATGAGATGAGACGCCGCGAAAGAGCTGAACTTAAACTTAAAGAGATTAATGAGCGTTTAGAAGAAGAAGTCTACCAACAAACGCAGGCTCTTAATCAGGCCAATGAAAATCTAAGAAAAGCCAATGAACAACTTCGCAATGAGATTCAGCAAAAACATTATGAATCTATTACCGATGGTCTAAGCGGCCTGTATTCTGCGCCTTATTTTAATGTACGGGTTAATGCCGAAATGGCGCACGCCATGCGCTATGGCCATACATTAAGCATGCTATTTATTGATATAAATGATTTTAAAAAGATAAACGAACGCCTGGGATACAACCAGGCAAACGATGTGATATCTGACATTGGCACTA
Source organism: Gammaproteobacteria bacterium (assembly GCA_033852075.1). GTDB lineage: Bacteria > Pseudomonadota > Gammaproteobacteria > QZLD01 > QZLD01 > QZLE01. The sequence goes on from JAWSVC010000029.1 coordinate 30,748, forward strand.
TGATTAAGGATTCGATTCGTAATGTTGATTCCGGATACCGATATACCGGAAAACAATTTGTGGTATTACTTCCGGAAACCAGTGCGGAAAACTCAACCAACCTAGTTAGCAGATTAATTGAAAAGCTCAGGACTCGCGAACTTCCCACCATTAAAAAATTCGGCATCCCGGTTTCAATCAATATCGGCATTGCAGCACTTGAGCAAGGTATAACCTCTGATGATTTTGTCGCCAGAGCCAAAGACGCAGCCCTTTCCAGCAAAGAGTCCGGTGAAAACGGGTATCAGATCTGGAACAATGCCTAGATAAACTGGCATTGCTCACAAACTCAAACTATCTTTATCTTATAGAGTTAAAAGGATTTTTGGAGAACGTTTGTGAGCAACACAGAAGAAGCTAATCTAATTTTTGATAATAACGAAAAACAGCTTCAGGTCTATTTTATTTTCAATGATGTTCTAATCGGACAGCGCCTGGCGAATCAGGTTCGTAACTTTGGGTATAAGGCACGAGTTTTTGGAGACTTTGATTCCTTTTCTCAAGCAGCCATACAATCTCCTCCCCAAACCATACTAGTAGACACCAAATTAATAACAGACACCTATCTATTTAAAGATAAGGTTTTTCATATTGAACACACAATTGGCAAAATTATCCCAATAATAGCTATCTCAGAACAAGGCGATATTCAAACCAGAATAAATGCCATTGATAGCGGTGCATCGGTTTTCATTCATCAACCGGTCAATATTGCATCCATGCTAAACCATCTGGACCAACTTTGTCATCTGGGCGCTATTGAACAGGAAAGAGTGTTATTACTTTCAGATGGCACAGAGAATATTGAAAAGACTGTTTTGGCACTAAACAGCTATGACATGAATATTATCTGCTGTAACGACCCGGAGCAGATACTAGAAGAAATGGAGCAGTTATCACCAGACGTTTTACTCCTTAATGGCGACATTACCGGTTACGAATCAGTTCAATTGGCAAAGATTATCAGACAGGAAGAACAGTTCTTCGACACACCAATCCTGATGCTTACCAAACGTGACAAAAGGTTATTTGATGAGTTGGTATATGAGGCTGGAATCGATGCACTTATCGGACTTCCAATATCAGAAGAAGATCTGGCGGCAATCATCCGCTCTAAGGTACATCGTGCCTTTAATCTTAGGCGAGAATATCGTTATCTTGCCAAACATGATGCTAAAACAGGTCTATTCAATAAAGACTATTTTTATGAAAAGGTAAGTCAGACAATTGCCATGCCATCTACCCCCAAAGGTAGTGGTGCAATAATCTATATCAAGTTAAAAGACATCCCAGAGGTTACAGAACCTAACGCCAACACCTATAAACGGGCAATTTCCATAAGTGTAGGAAATGTTCTGCGCAGCAAAATCGCCCCCCCTAATATTTGCGCCAGCCTGTCAAATGAAGTATTTGCAGTACTAACCTATAGCACTGATGAAAGAGAAATTGAGTCCATTGAAGAAACCATAAAACAAAGCATTGACCATGCCACGGTATCAATTAACGGCAAATATTTTGACCCTAAGGTAGATATTGGTGTCTGCCTGATTAGCGGCCAGATTAAAAGCGCCTCATCTGCTATTCTTCGCGCTAAAAATGCCTGCTTGGCAACAACTCACTTTGATGAATATGCACGCGAACAAGAAAAATCCACTGAAATTACCGATTGGCAACAACACTGGACCCAGCAGATATCTGCCGCGCTACAAGACGACCAATTCAGACTGGTTTACCAACCAATCGCCAATCTGGGTGGGCACCCTGAATCACTATATGAAGTTTTTTTAAGAATGCAGGATGAACACGGCAGCGATATCCTTCCGCAGGAATTTTTACCATTTGCAGAACAAGCAGGGCTAAGTAATAAAATTGACCACTGGGTTATTGACCATGCAGTACATGTCCTTTCCGAGCAAGTTCACATGGGACATAAACCGATACTATTTATAAAGCTATTCCCTGCCAGCATCCAGGATAACAATCTTCCGTTATTTATTGAGCAAAGATTTCTTTCTACAGGAATTGATAGCAGCAGATTTGTATTTCAGATAACTCAACAATCGGTAATAGACCACCTTGATGCAGCAGTACAACTTACTAGCGGGTTAAAAAAGATAGGCAGCAGAATCGTTATTGAACATTTCGGCAAAGATCCGGCTCATGATGAAATCATGGAAAAACTGGATTTTGATTTTATTAAGATAGACGGTTCTCTGGTTGTTGATATCAACACCAATATTGACAATCAAAACCGTATAACCCAAATTACCGATTCCGTAAGCCAGCACAAAGCCAGAACTATTGCATCATTAGTCCAGGATGCAAGCAGCTTAGCCGTACTTTATCGCTGTGGCGTAGACTATATCCAAGGATATTTTATGCAGGAACCAGCTGATATTTTTTCACCTGACGAGCAACTAAACTAGCTAGCTAGCCAATCACGAACAATTTTTACCTGCTCATCACTCATAAGGTGTGGAGCATGACCGGTTACCGGTATCTCTATCAACTCTGCTTTGGGGCCACGCTGAGTCATCTCTTGCGCCACTTCCGATAACAAAGCTCTGGATGTTTCACCTCTAATCACCAAAACCGGACACTTAATTCGGTCATAGATATGCCATACATCAAAATCACCTTTGGCAAAAGCAGCAAGCCGAGATTGAATCTTAGAATCATAGTCATATATAAAAAGACCATCTTCAGTTTTCTTAAGCCCGTTTAAAGTAAACATTTCCCATTGTTCATCGTTCATTGGCCCAAAGCTGGTACAATATTTTTTATGGTATTTAATCGCCTGCTCCGGACTATCAAAACTTTTAGGTTTAACATCCTCATGATTACTTATTGCCCGATTTAGATCCACTGGCACAAATGGACCAACATCATTTAAAATTAATTTCCGCACTGGCAACTTTCCACTCGCAGCAACACTCATCGATATCAATCCCCCCATAGATGTACCTAAAAGGTCGAACTCGCCATTAGATGTTGCTGAAATTACGTTTGTTGCCGCCGCCATCGCATTCGGCATAATATAATTATCAACATCCTTATAATATCCACTTTGGCCTCTACCAATAGTATCGATACATATCACGTTATAGATATCACTCATACTTGCCGCAAGATAATCAAAATCTCTGCTATTACGAGTAACACCATGCAAGCAATACAGCTTTTTGTTATTTGCAGCATCACCCCAATCTTTATATGCGATATCAATATCTTCTGTACCAACATGCATACCAATTTTTTTTTGCTTAAAACCATTTGGGATTTTAGCTAAGACAGATTGATTCAAAGTGTTCTCGCTCATCTATTACCTCTTTTGCGCAAAGCAATTAACTTCTAATAAATTATTAAGTTTTATTATTGGAATAATTCTTTTCAGGAAAATCATTCTTCAAGTGACACCATCCCGTCTTCGAATACCACCTGATTATCTTTAGTAACAACAGCATCTATCTCTTTTCTGGATGAGGCAGCTATTGCCAGATAATAAATTGCAACACCTATTCCATAGAATAAAATCATGGAATAAAACATAGTCATAAATCCCAAATTATGTGCAATAACTCCCGCAACAAGCGCGTACCCTCTAAACCCACCTTCAAATAACATAGTAAGAGCGCCTGTCACTAAGCCTCTGGCCTTGGTTCCAACCTTGGTAAGAACAAAGGCGTTAGTCATTGGATATAACAATCCATAAAACAATCCAAAGAAAACCGACACCACCACCGAAACATTTGTTGAATCAATAAATGTTATTAGATATAAAACAACCAACAATCCAATATTACATGCAGCAACAATCAAACCTTTATATTTCCCATCCGAATGCTTTCCTCCAACAATACGGATGCAGGCAACAGTTATCAGTGCGCTACTCAAAAAGGCACGACTTGGTATTGCCTCTGTAATCACCCCGGAAGTTAATAACTCATCAAAATAAACCGGAATAAATTGCAATAACGTGCCAAATACACCTCCAAGCACAAATATCAAAGCCATTCCGCCACAAACAAGCATCCACTTGGTGCCATTTTCCTGTTTCGCAACATTACCAATATTGACGTGCCCTTCCGCCTCAACATCACGTAAAAATATACTTGCAACGGCACATAGCAGGTTCATAACTGCAACAGTTAAAAAAAACAGGTTGTATCCAAGGTGATTGATTACCAACTCTCCGACAAAGCTTCCGGAAGCCGTACCAAACTGAATTGCAACAGTGAAATATCCAATCCCCTGAGCCTTTAAATTATCAGGAACAATTCTGGCAACTGCAGTAAACAATGGGGTAAATACACACACATGACCTAGCCCCTGCATAATCCGCAACAGATACACAAGAGGCGAAACCTCATCAACCGTCATAAACAATAACGCTGCGATAAGATGGATTAACGTACCCAACAAAACCAGGCGTCCAGAACCAATCTTATTAGCAATATGGCCACTTAAAATCGAAAGCAAAACAAATGGAATAACCGCAAATGCAACCAGAACCCCAGCCTCTTGCTTGGTAGAACCTAACCAGATGAAGTATTTTGGCAGATACAACATCATAGATCCGGAGGTAAAGTAGATAAATGCCATCCCCAGAATAAGAAGAAAGCTAAGTTTATTTTTTTGCGGAAGCGATTTAAGCATTATTAGTTTTTGCCCATTATAAATATTATTTTTTGTCGCACTTTTCAGTGGTGTTATAAATGATATTAGTCTCTTCGTTACTATAAATATATCCCTTGATATGAATTTGCAGAATTCACACTATGAATAATCATCAAAGCTATGCTATGGTTTGTTTATGGGTAGCGTATGACGCAACAAAGATATTGAAAAAACCTGATTTTTCTCAGGATATTGGAAACATATGAATATTAGAGACATAGACCTAAATCTACTTGCGGTATTTGAAGCAATTTATATTGAAGAGAATATATCTCGAGCCGCAGATAAATTAGGGATTTCTCAACCGGCGATGAGCAATGCCCTTAAACGATTACGTGAAACCTTGAACGATCCTTTATTCGTACGCTCATCTGGCTCAATGTTACCAACACCAAGGGCAGAAGAATTATCAGGTCCAATTCAATCCGCACTTCAATTGATTCAAAGCTCTCTGGAAAAACAACCTGATTTTGATTATAGCTCAGCAGTTCATACCTTCGGAATTGCTATGAGCGACTATAGTGAAGCGGTAATTCTACCGTTGCTATTACAATGGTTAGAAAAATCAGCCGCGGGCATTAGTGTAAAAATCTATCCTATTGAGGGAGGCAATCTAACCAAGGCCCTTACAAAAGGAAAGATCGACTTAGCAATTGGTAGAATTCCATTTCTGGAAGAAGGGTTTAGAACTCAACGACTATTTGACGAAAAATTTGTAAGCTTGGTTCGCAATAACCATAGCGAAATCAAGGATAAAATTACATCAAAGCACTTTTTAAAATTCCCATATATCACAATAACTCCTAGACACTCACTAAGAACTATTATTGAAAAATACATGAGTAAAGAGGGGCAAAAATGCAGTAACGTCATCCAGACACCAAACACTCTGTCAATGCCATACATGGTTGCAGAAACAGACTATATAGCCATATGTCCATTGAGAATTGCCAGAAAATACGCAAAAAATCTCGACCTTAAGATATTAGACCTGCCATTTGAATGCAGCACTTCTGTCATCAACCAGTTTTGGCACGAAAGATTCCACAAACAGCCAAGCCATCAATGGCTGCGCAAGACGATTTATGATTTATGCCAAAGGATATGATAGAGCAAGCTGATTCATTTCTTTACGCAAAGCTTTTCGAGGAAAATATTATTCTTTAAAAACCACGGGCAAATAGCGCTTCGCGCTGCGATATAAAATCGCTGGATCCCCCGGTCAAGCC
>JAWSVC010000004.1:0-116664 GCA_033852075.1 Gammaproteobacteria bacterium
TGAGGCCCCTCCTACTCGATTAGCATTGCGTATAAGTCTATGCTTATGGAAGAATGTGAATATGTATAAATTTATATGTATTTGTGAATCTGATCACGGAATTTATTCCGAACGGTATGTAAAATTCATTTGTCCATTTAGTTGAGGCATTTCCCCCATAGGTGCCTTGACAGTACTTTTAAGGCTGAGCGTCCCCCGCTCGGCCTTTTTTTTAATTTGCATTTATTTATCCAATTACTGCGTTATAGCTCCAGGCTTATTCGGGCACATATTACATATACGCTTCCTCATGAGGCTTTGCTATGCCTTGTCTTTGAATAAATATTCTACAAATTAAGATTTATATTCCAAGAATTTATCCTGTTTAGCTTTTTCTTTGTTGCTATGACTTAAAAATGAGTCGCTTACATCTTGTAGGCTCAACATCTTTTTAAGTAATCGTGCCTCGATAAAGCTGCGCTCGTGACGCTAAAAGGCATGAGCTACATGGAAAATAATAAGCAAATATATTTACTAGTTAATGTGCTTGCTATCGCTTAATAAACCCATCATCTTCTTCATCTTCTGGTACCTCTTCAAGTGATAGAGATAATCCGGAACTGGTGGTGTGGGTTTTAACTTTTTCCTCTTGTTTTTCTTCAGGCTGCTCAGTATCTGGTTCTGTTTCTTGTTGCTCGCTTTTTTCTGCACTTTCCTGCAGGTTAACCTTAAGGCGCAGGTTGTTGGCTGAATCTGCATTTTTAAGCGCTTCTTCCAGAGATACTCTGCCTTCGTTATAAAGTTCAAGCAGGGCGCCGTCAAAGGTTTGCATCCCTAAGTTTTTAGAGCGTTCCATGATGTCTTTTAATTCGTGAACATCTCCACGCTTTATTAAATCACATACCATCGGTGTTCCGATTAAAATCTCAATAGCTGCAGCTCGTTTGGCATCAACGGTTGGCACCAGACGTTGTGAAATGAATGCACGTAAATTCAGTGAAAGGTCCAGTAGGATCTGTTTGTGACGATCTTCTGGGAAGAAGTTAATGATACGGTCAATAGCCTGATTAGCGTTGTTGGCGTGAAGTGTAGAAAGACAAAGATGTCCTGTTTCGGCAAAAGCTAGTGCATGCTCCATGGTTTGGGCATCGCGAATCTCGCCGATCAGGATAACATCAGGTGCTTGGCGAAGAGTATTCTTAAGAGCATCTTCATAGCAGTCCGTATCTACACCAACTTCGCGCTGATTAACGATAGATTTTTTATGTCTATGCACAAATTCGATTGGGTCTTCAACGGTAATGATGTGGCCAGCGCTATTGGAGTTGCGGTGGTCGATAAGTGATGCAAGCGATGTTGATTTGCCAGATCCGGTTGCACCTACAAAAAGGATTAATCCTCGTTTGGACATAACCAGATCTTTTAGAATTGGAGGAAGTAACAATTCGTTCATATTGGGAATTTCAGTCTTAATGCTACGAATCACCATTGATATTTGGCCGCGTTGCTTAAAGATATTTACCCGAAAACGACCAATCCCATCTACAGCAAGAGCTAGATTCATTTCAGGTTTTTGCTCAAAGTCTTTAATCTGATCCTCGTCCATGATGTCATAAGCAATTTTTTTGACTTGGTCAGGAGATAAGGGTTCTTTAGAAAGCGCCTTTAAAGTGCCATGAAACTTTGCTGCAGGAGGTGCAGCTACGGTGATATATAGGTCAGAGGCATCATGAGTAACCATGGTTTTAAGAAAGTCATTTATATTCATAGCGAGTACCGGAAAAAATTGTCAGATAAGATAAATTTTGGTACAGAATGAGACTAATTCAATAAGGAAAATGGAAAAGAGGGAAGGGATTTTTAAAACTGTGAAATGGTAAGGTTATCGTATGGAGAGTAGTTCCTGCCAACGCAGCATCTCTTCGGGAGTTATGGTTCCCTGTTTGATTTTACGTTCAAGCAAAGTGATCTCGTGCGTGGTTAAAGAAGAATTAAGCTGGTTGATTACCCCTGCAAATTCGTTATCAATTCCTGTGTCGGGTATCATGTGATCAAGGGTTGCGAGTTTAGCGAGAGCAGAACCGTATTCGCTATTACGCCAATGCTCAAGGATTCTGCCAAGGTTGGTGTCTTGATTGGCATGTATGTATTTAATAATATCCACAAGCAAATCCACACCAGGTAAGTCGAGATTTAGATAAGTTTCTGGATTAGTTATCGTTTGGGATAGATCCGGCTTATGTAGCAAAAAAGCAATCGCAGATCTTACTGGTGAACGTTGTTGTTCAGAAGTGAAAGATTTTTTATTCTGCGGTTTATGAGAGATGGCAGTATCAGGTGTTGAGAATATTAGCTGCTTAAGTTTGGACGCATCACCAAGCTTAAGGTGGGTTATCTTACTAAGTTCCTCTAATAAGAGATCGCGATAACTTCCTGCGGGTATCTTGAGCAAAAGGGGCTTGGCTTTTTCTAAGAATTTTGAACGACCGTCGATAGTCCCTATATCGCAATCTTCAAGCAGCGACTCAAACAAAAATTGCGATAAAGATAATGAGTTGTTTATAAGCTGCTTAAATTGTTCGGTGCCTACGCGACGTACCATAGTGTCAGGGTCATCGCCATCATCAACGAATAAAAACTTGGCTTGTCTGCCTTTTTGTAATGAATTCAGAGTATTTTCCAGCGCGCGCCAGGCGGCTGCCTTACCCGCACGATCGCCATCAAAGCAAAAGATTATTTCTTCCGTATGCTTAAATAAACGCTCAACATGATCTGTTGATGTTGCGGTTCCAAGGGTGGCGACGGCGTTATTGATGCCAAATTGAGCTAACGCAACAACATCCATATAGCCTTCAACTACAAGGATGTTTTCCAGATGGCGATTTTCCTGTAGTGCTTCGTATAATCCGTAAAGCTCTCTCCCCTTGTGAAATATAGGGGTTTCAGGAGAGTTAAGGTATTTTGGCAACTCATCATTTAATACGCGCCCCCCAAAGGCAATATTGCGTCCGCGACGATCACGAATTGGAAACATCAGGCGTTCGCGAAAACGGTCATAACAGCCACCGTTGTCTTTGGCAATAGCCATACCGCATTCGATAAGTTCTTTTTGTTGTTGTGGTAACTGGCGGATGAGGTTGTCCCAGCCAGGAGGTGCATAGCCAATCGCGAAGCGGGCAGCAATTTCACCACTAACGCCGCGTTGTTTTAAATATTGCACAGCCGGATTTTGTTCGCCCCCCTGACGTAATGACTTTTGGAAAAAGGTGCTGCTAAAGGTCATAAGCTCATAGAGGTCTGAGCTAACCTTGGGGTGCGAATATCCTGTGGATTGCTCCCTTTTAGGCATCTCAAGCCCTACGCTTGATGCCAGTTCTTCAATTGCTTCAGGGAATTCTAAATTGTCGTATTCCATTAAAAAACGAACAGCATTGCCGGAAGCGCCACAGCCAAAACAATGATAGAACTGTTTGTTTGGGCTTACAGAAAAAGAAGGGGTCTTTTCATTATGGAATGGGCAGCGTGCCTGATAATTTTGACCGGCCTTTTTTAACTGAACACGCGAACTAACGACATCAACAATATCAACGCGAGATAAAAGTTGGTCGATAAAATCCTGTGGTATTCTGCCAGCCATTTAATTATAAATCCTCGATAACTTTGCTGAGTTCGTCATCAAGTATAGTAACCAAAGAATCCATTTGTGTGGTAATAAAAATTTTCTTATCACTGGTAACCAGCATTACTTTATTTATTCCCATTTTTTGGGCGATTTCCTTCCAGCGATTGCTTCCGGCAATCATGATTGCGGTAGCAGCGGCATCAGCTAACATGCCAGATTCATGAATAACGGTGACCGAAGCTGTTTCGGTAGATGGGTATCCAGTTTTAGGGTCGATTATATGATGGAAGGTTTTTCCATCCTTTTCAAAGAAGCGCTCATAGTTGCCAGAGGTAAAGATATTAGTTTTTACAGATGTTTTAATAGAGGCGATGGCGCCATCGGCAAATGGATTGCGAATGCCAATATTCCATGGAGTATCGCCTTTGCTACCAATGGCAGTAAGGTCTCCGCCAGCATTTACAATGGCGTCGTGCATGCCCATTTTTTCTAAAATTCCAATTGCCTCTTCTGTAGCATATCCCTTGGCAAAACCACCAAAATCAAGTCGTACAAGATCGTTAATGCATGTTGCTGTATCATTTTTAATTTTAACCTGGGTGATAGATGGGCGATTGATTTGGATCTTTTCGATCTCTGATGATTCTGGGATTGATGTGTGGATATTAGCAGCATTATCAAATTTCCAAAGCTTTACCAAGGAGCCGACTGCTGGATCAAATAGACCTTCAGACATTGTATGGAAGTGCTGTCCTTCTTTAATCATCATCTGTAAAAATGGTGAGATTTTGATGGTCTTTAATTTAGAGCAGGCAACATTAAGTGAATGTAATTCGCCGGGTGTCCAGGGATGAAGCTGTTTGTTCAAGGTGTTAAATCTGGTTTTTATAGCTTCAAAGCCAGCATCTGCCAGATCTTTATCGTCCGTGTAGATAGAAGTTGTAACTTCAGTACCGAATGTGAATAGCCTATAGTTATATGTGGTAGGTTGTGGCTTTGAGCATGAGCATAACAGCAGGGTTAGCGGCAGATATGTGAAAATGTTTTTTAGCATGTTTTTAAGATACCATATCCTCAACCACATCAAATAACTTGCTGCAGATATTAATGCCAAAAATTGCATCCAGTTCACGAGCACAGGTTGGGCTCGTGACATTGATCTCGGTTAGATAATCACCGATTACGTCCAGGCCAACAAAAAGCAGCCCTTTTTCGCGAAGTACTGGACCAACCTGAGAGCAGATCCAGCGGTCGTGTTTGCTAAGCTCTTGCCCTTCACCTCGGCCACCGGCTGCAAGATTGGCCCGGTTTTCACCTTGTGCCGGGATGCGTGCCAGGGCATAGTCAATTGGTTCGCCGTTTATCATCAGGATGCGCTTGTCACCATTAACAACATCAGGGATAAAACGCTGCACCATCGCAAAGTTGGTTTCGTGATTGGTTAGCGTCTCAATAATTACGTTGCAGTTACTATCACCATGATTCAGGGAAAATATCGATGCGCCTCCCATGCCATCAAGCGGTTTAATAATGGTCTTTTGATATCTTTCAACAAACTCAAGGATTCTTTGCGAGGAGCGATCGACTATGGTTTCCGGACAGCATTGAGGAAACCATGAAGTAAATAGCTTTTCATTGGCGCTGCGGATAGATGCAGGGTTGTTGACAACCAATGCACCAGCTTTTTCGGCGCGTTCCAGAATATAGGTTGCGTATATAAACTCCATATCAAACGGAGGATCTTTGCGCATTAAAATAACATCAAGATCTCCTAATTTGGTATGGCAATTACCTTTGCTTTTCTCGAACCAGTTGTTGTTTTTATATGAGTCTTGAGTTTGGTCAGTGACAATTATTTGATGTGTTACGGCCCAGGCTTCGCCGTCGGAAAGATACATGTCCCCGAGCTTAATATAAAAGAGATGGTAACCTCGAGCTTGTGCTTCAAGCATCATTGCAAAGGAGGTGTCTTTGTATGGTTTGATGGTTTCAATGGGGTCCATTACTACCCCGATTTTTAGAGTCATTTAACTAACTTCCGCAATCTCTCTCGCTGCTGCTAATAATGCCAGTCTGGCAACAACTCCATAGGCATAAAAACGATTCTGTATGGAGCTTTGTTTATACATGCATTGCTTGGTTTCATCTTTACAGGTAAACATTACCTGTTCAAAGTGCATGCCTGGAGCGTTTAGGTTTTCATTATCTTTGCGATCTTTATGGACACGATAAAAACAGCCCACAACGTGATGATCAATCATGTATACAACAGGCTCGGTAACTGAATCGGTGTCTCCGATAATTTCAGATGAGTAAACTCCTTCTTGGATAATCACCCGTGATGTTTCAAGTTTACCTTTAGCAGATGCCATTTTTTTGCGTTGTTTGCGATTTAGATTGGATACTTCAGAAGAATCGCTTACCGCCATTATTCCCATGCCATAGGTTCCAGAGTCGGCCTTAACTATTACAAATGGTTTTTTATCGATTCCGTATTCGTTGTACTTGACTTGGATCGCTTCTAGCATCGACTTAACATTGCGTTCTATACACTGTTCTCCTGATCGGTTTAAAAAATCAATCTCGCTACAATTAGTATATAAAGGATCGATCAGCCAAGGATCAATGTCAAAGTTTGTGCAAAATTCACGAACTACTTGTGAATAGTGGGAAAAATGGCTCGACTTGGTTCGTTGAGACCAGCCAAGACTGGTTGGTGGCATAATTATTTGTTCAATATTGTGGAATATAGTTGGTACACCATCAGAAAGATCATTGTTAAGAAGGATTAAGCAAGGGTCAAAATCTTTGGTTACAAGTCTATTGTTGATGCGTGTTATGGGTTCCAGTATCAGGCGGCCACCTGTTATCAGATCAATTTGGAGCGGAGATTTTATCTCTTCATTAAGAGAGCCAAGTTTTACAGAGTAACCGGCATCTATCAAAAGGTTTTGCAGTTTGTTTATGTTGCTGAAATAGAAATTATTGCGAGTGTGATTTTCCGGGATAAGCAAGATATTTTTTGCATGAGGAGCTGTTTTTTCCAAAGCTGATTGAATGGCATGGATGCAGAGTGAATCGAAGCTTGAGTGTAGGTTATTAAATCCAGCCGGAAACAGGTTGGTGTCAACGGGAGCAAGTTTGATTCCTGCATTGCGAAGATCAACTGATGCATAAAATGGAGCTTGGGTATGTTGCCATTGATCCCGGAACCAGCTTTCTATCTCGGGCTTGTTTTCAGAAATAGCCTTTTCAATGAGGATTTCTGGCTTAATGCATTCTGTGCTAAGGCGTGGGAGAGCATTTATCATTAAAGTTCCTCTTGAGGTCATACTTTTAGTGATGCTGGAGTTACCAGTAAGTTTGCTGGTTCATATGTTTTTTTGTGGTGTTTACAGTGTTTAGTTTTATCTCAAAGGATATAAGGATAATAACCCATTGATATTACAAGGTTGATAATTTATGGGAAAGCAGTTTGGATTTCAATAACTTTAATGAATAATAACTATTCACCAACCAAGAAAATTTTTGATTGCAAAAAGAAATTTTCATTGAAAAACGGTGTAAATATCCTATCTTGAAGATATAGGCCTGAGAAGAATTTGGCTCTAATATTAAAGACATAAAAAGGAGTGTTTCGCCTTTATAAAAGCCGTAAGCCGAAATAAAAACGCGATTTGCGACTAGTTATTTGGTTTTTTCGGGTATGGATATATAGTTAAAAACGGGCGTGCACGCATTTAAACAAGTTTAAAAACTGGATTGTGGCGGGGTTCTATGTAAAAATTACCCGATAACACAAAACAGCAAATGACAATCCGGGGAAGTCAGTGCAAAACGAAGTAGAACAAGAAAAAGGTATTTCTGGCCTTAAGGTCATGGTAATAGATGACAGTAAGACTATCCGCAGAACCGCAGAAACTCTTTTACGCAAAGAAGGGTGTGATGTGATTACTGCTGTTGATGGTTTTGAGGCCTTGGCAAAGATCGCGGATCATAAACCAGGAATAATATTTATTGATATTATGATGCCTCGTCTTGATGGTTATCAGACTTGTGCGTTAATTAAGCACAATCAGGTATTTAAAAATACTCCAGTGATAATGTTATCCAGTAAAGACGGGTTATTTGATAGAGCCAGAGGCAGAATCGTAGGTTCAGAACAATACCTCACTAAACCTTTTACAAAAGAAGAGCTATTGGGAGCGATTAAACGCTACGTAACGGAAGCAGCCTAAGCGTTAACGTTTGCCAGTAGTAAGGGAAAAAAGTTAATGACGTGTATTTTGATAGTTGACGATTCTCCAACAGAGACCCATATAATAAAGGCCATGCTGGAAAAGCATGGTTTTGATGTGTTAGAAGCGGTCAACGGTGAAGAGGGGATAATAAAGGCGAGAGAAACATCGCCAGACTTAGTATTGATGGATATAGTAATGCCAGGCATGAATGGTTTTCAGGCGACTAGAAAACTTAGCAAAGATCCGGTTACTTCATCTATTCCAATAATAATTGTTAGCACTAAAGGGCAGGAAACAGATCGTGTCTGGGCTATGAGGCAGGGAGCCAAGGATTATATGACAAAACCAGTATCCGAAACAGAACTCCTGGATAAAATAAAATCTTCGCTCGGAGGCTAGGTTTTCTACCTTTAAAAATTATGTCCAAGGAAATTAAGGAACAACAGCAACTATTTAAGCTTTTACGGGATATAGAAGTAAAAAGTATTGCACACAATGTTTTACCGGTTGCCGATACCGATGTTAAAGAAGAATGGGGCGGAGTTAGCTTCGTTACCGGAGGCCTATATTTTGTAGCAAGAATGGGCGATATTCTTGAGGTGCTTACCTATCCGGAGCTTACCAGGGTGCCAAGATCAAAGAGTTGGGTTAAAGGGGTTGCCAATGTAAGGGGCAATCTTTTGCCGATAATGGATCTGAAAGATTTTTTAGGTGGAGGCAGAACCAATATCCATAGAAGAAGTCGTGTATTGGTTATTGAGTATAACGATAGTGTTACAGGATTGCTTGTAGATGATTCTATGGGCATAAAAAGATTTTATCTCGAAGAGAGAAAGGCTGCTCCAGAATCTATAAATGATATCTACAAACCGTACGTTGATGGGATTTTTGTAGAAGAAGTTGGATTGGAAGAGTTTGAATGGAATATTTTTAATATCGAAAAACTAATGCAGGAGACTGAATTTTATCGTGCTGCTGTTTAGTTTTTATAAGGGTTGGCTTAAAAGATTGGCCCTGAAAAGGATTGGCCGCAAGGCTTAGGTTTTTTTGCAATTGCCCTGAAAGGGGTTATGGAATGCTCGGACGGAGGGAAGAGAGAAATGGTTTCTCAAGATAAACAAAAGGTAGAAACTTCAGGTGCAGGCAGACTACTGGGATGGGTAGTTACTGTAATATTGATTATCGCAATGGCAGGTTCATTCTTTTACGTAAACCACTATGGTACCTACGATAGAGAATACATGAGTCACGCTGCTGCAATAAGGGTGCTCTCCCAACAAGTGGCCAAGAATGCGGCGGAAGCAGCCAATGGTAATATTGATGCATTTCATTTGTTGAGAAAAACTCAACAGCAGTTGCAAGGACACCTTGGTCTTCTTCAAAATGGAATAACCAGCGTTAAAGATATTCCTGCTGTCTTAATGGATGAAATAAAGGCAACCGAAGAAGAAACCGGTAAGAAGTTTGAATTAATAAAAATTCCTCCTTCAAAAGAATATGGAGCAGGGGTTAAAGAGGCGCTTGGTAATGTTGAAACGCCTTGGGCAAGTATGACCCAAAATATTGATGTAATATCAAAAAATAAAGAAGCGGTAATTGCAGCTAAAGAGCTTACCGAGAAAATGAAAAGCAGTGTCGCAAAGATTCACGTAGAAGTGGACGACCTGATTAAAAATTTACTTAAATCAGGAGCAAGTGCTTCTCAAATATATACAGCTAGTAAATTAGCGCTTGCTGCTGAGCAGATTCCAAAAAATATGGTTGAAATGACAGCAAGTCAGATCGGAAATATCACCGCGTCTGAGCAACTGGAAAAGGCGATTGCTGAATTTAAAGATACTCTGGATTCTTTGCGTAGTGGATCAAACAGGGTAACTGATGGTGGTGCTCGTAGGAATCTGCGTGATATCAATAAGATCTTTTCTGGCAAAGATGGTATCGAAAATAAAATCACTGAGATGCTAGCTAAGAAGCAAGATCTGTTTGTTGTTAGATCAAAGGCTGATGAAATCTTTATTAAGTCAGATCAGTTATTGGCTGCTAGTACCTGGTTGATTAATGAGTATCGTAAGGCAGAATCAAACAGATTGGTTCAGGAATGGTATGGTTTGGCGTTTGGTGCAGCTACTCTGATTATGCTGTTCTTTATGGGAATCTACTCGCGTCGTGAGTCGCAAAAAAGATTGGCGATTACTGAGGCGGAAAAGCGCATCGCTGATGAAGATGCAGAAAGAAATCAACAGGCAATTCTGGAACTGTTGGATGAAATCCAAGGCTTATCAGAGGGTGATTTAACCTCACATGCCTCAGTTGGGGAGGCGTTTACCGGCGCTATTGCTGACGCATTTAACTCTGCGATTGATGCGCTAAGACAATTGGTAATGACTATCAATAATACATCGGTGCAAGTATCGTCGGCAGCGCAACAAGCGCAGGCAACAGCTATGCATCTGGCAGAAGCATCTGATCATCAGGCGCATCAGATTACCGCAGCTAGTGCCGCGATTAACGAGATGGCTGTATCTATTGATCAGGTATCGAAAAACTCAGAAGAATCTACCAACGTTGCGCAAAAATCTGTGGATCTAGCACTAAAAGGTGCGGATATGGTTAGAAAGACCATCTCCAGTATGGATTCGATTCGTGAACAGATTCAGGAAACATCGAAGCGTATTAAACGTCTTGGTGAAAGTTCGCAGGAGATTGGAAATATCGTTGAGCTGATTAATGACATTGCTGACCAAACCAATATTCTTGCGCTAAACGCGTCTATCCAGGCAGCGATGGCTGGTGAATCTGGGCGTGGTTTTGCGGTTGTTGCGGATGAGGTGCAAAGGTTGGCGGAACGTTCATCTAATGCAACCAAACAGATTGAGGCACTAGTTAAAACGATTCAAACCGATACTAACGAGGCAGTTATCTCGATGGAACAAAGTACCAGTGGTGTAGTAGCGGGTGCTAAGCAGGCTGAGACATCGGGTGAATCGTTACGTGAAATTGAAGGTGTATCTACTCATCTTGCGAATTTGATTCAAAACATTTCCGAGGCTGCACGTCAGCAGGCAAATGCAGCAGCAAATATTTCTGACACAATGAACGTAATTCAAGAGATTACATCACAGACATCTGCTGGAACCAATGAGACCGCAACCTCGATTGGTAATTTAGCAGATCTGGCGAATGATCTTAGAGGGTCTGTAGCGGGCTTCAAACTGCCTGAGTAATATCGGAGTTGCCATGGTTGCCGCCGATAGTTCTGTAATGAACGCTATATGGCCAGGGCTTGAACCACCACCTGAGATGGATGATAGTCACTTTGGCGAATGGACTGCGCTTCTAAAGGAGCGCACCGGTATGAGTTTGCCAAAAGAAAGAAAATCATTCCTTATCACTAGTCTAAATTTGCGGATGCGCGAGATAGGCTACAAGGACTATCAGACCTATTTTGATTATCTGCAGTCTGGAAAGGCAGGCAAGATTGAATGGGCTGCACTAGTAGATCGGTTAACCGTGCATGAAACCAGATTCTTTCGTGATCATCTGGCAATAGATTTTTTCCGAGATCAATGTTTGCCTGATCTGTTTTCACGCGGAAAGGAATCAATAGATATCTGGAGCGCTGGATGCTCAACAGGTGAAGAACCATATTCGCTAGCAATGGAAGCAGATAAGTTTTTTGCAGAACAAGGGCGTGGATATTACGGAATAACTGCTACTGATATAAGCATGCTATCACTTGCAGTAGGGAAAAAAGGGATCTATTCAGATCGCAAGATAAAAGGTGTTGCCCCTCTGATGATGGGTAAGTACATGAAGGTATTAGAAGATGGGCAATATCAGGTGGTAGAAGATCTACGTAACCGGGTATGTTTTGCTCATATGAATATTCTGGATGCAGGGAAATCTATGATCGGAGATATGGATATTATATTTTGCCAGAATCTTTTGATCTATTTTGACCAGGAAAAAAGAACGGAGATATTGGGTGGAATGGTGTCACATCTAAAGCCGTTCGGCATATTGATCCTGGGTCCAGGAGAAGTGATAAATTGGCACGACCCAAGGGTTGAAAGGATAAAAGGTACAAATGTACTGTCTTTTCAGCGTTTGGATGGATAAAGCTGGGATGCGAAAAGCATGAGTATGACAGAAGATATAGATCACAGTACCCTTAACTGGGTAAAGGGCGAACTTGACGAAACCTTGAAGCAGGCGGGTCAGGCATTAGAGTCCTTTACTAAAGATCCTAATGACCTGACTCAGATGAGGTTTTGTGCCACATATCTGCATCAGGTTTATGCGATCTTACAGATGCTTGAGCTATACGGTGCTGGCATGCTGGCCGAAGAGATGGAGAATACCTCCAGAGTATTGCTTGATGGCAAGATAGCCAAGAAGGACGAAGCATACGAGATCCTTATGGCATCAATTCTCCAGTTATCTGATTATTTAGAGAAGATACAAGGTGGCCATCGTGATATCCCAATCTTGATCTTACCGCTTATGAATGATCTTCGTGCTATTCGCGGAGAAAACTTATTATCTGAAAATGCATTCTTTTCGCCAGCTATTGATATGGATGGTATAACTCCATTCTACATGTGTCCTGGTGAAGGTAATTTGGATGAAATAGCCAAAAAGGTGCGGCATACATTTCAGGTTGGCCTGCTTGGGGTTATTCGCGGTAAAGACCTGGAAAAATCGCTTAAGAGTTTGTTGTTAGTGTTAAAGAAACTGGCTTATGCCGCAAGTAATGACAAGCTTGGGTTGTTATGGTGGGTTTCGGCAGGTTTTGTACAAACTATTTTGGGTGGAGGGTTAAAGCAAAGCACCACCATTAAGATGTTGCTTGGGCATATAGATCGTCAGCTTAAAGCAGTTATTGAAAATGGAGAGCAGATTCTACAACAGGAACCTCCAAAGGATTTGATCAAAAACCTGTTGTTCTATATTGGGCGTACCGAAGTTAATCTTCCAATTATTGTAGAGATTCAGGAGCGTTTTGATCTGAAAACCTTGTTGATGGCAGAAAACGAGGTATCTGAGGCAAGAGATGGGATTTCTGCACCGACTAACGAGATGCTGGAAACCGTATCCGCTGCTATAAAAGATGACCTGGACGCCGTAAAAGAAGGATTGGATCTATTTTTGCGTAACCGTCAGAGTGACCCAAGCAAGATAGAAGGTCTAGAAGAGATCCTGAATCGTACCGGTGATACCATGGGTATGATTGGCCTTGGGCAGCAGCGCAATATCGCAAAAGAAAAGGCTGCGGTTATAGGCAAAATTGCATCTGGTGAACTAAAAGTTTCCGAGCAAGAGTTGATGGATCTCGCAGGAGATCTGCTATTTATAGAATACGCGTTGAATAACCTGTCAGCAAAAACCAGTAGCGGTCTTGCGCATGTTGAAGATTCAGAAGCAATCATGCCAGATTATGAATATGAGCTGGTATTTATCTCGACCCTTGAAGAGGTTATTAATGATATAGCCTTAGTTAAAGAGGCTGTAGTTAATTTTGTTGGCACCAAAGACCATTCCAAACTTGATGGTGTTCCAGAGCTATTTTCCAGGATCACTGGTGCCTTACAGGTTATTGAACTTGGGAAATGTTCGTCTTTACTGGATTTGGCAGGCCAATATATTTCTCAGGAATTACACTTCAAAAAGGTTATTCCATCAGAAGATGCAATTGATAAGTTAGCTGATGCTATCTCGAGTATTGAATATTATCTTGAAGGTTATGTTGATAAAAGTGGTGTAAGAGAAGAAGTTCTTGATCTTGCTATCTCCAGTCTGAAAGATCTTGGCTATTCATATATTGATCAAAATGTTGCGGATCATTCTATTCCTGGTGATCAAGAATTGCCAAAAGAAGCCGAGATTTTTGGGTTTGAATCTGATGATTTGCACGAAGAGTTCATACAACCGGAGGTTGAAACAGCAGAGGAGCATAGCTCGGAAAACATCGATGAGTTTATCGATATTCGTGAAGATTTTGTAGAGCCTTTAGCGAATGAAGAGTCTTTAGCGAATGAAGAGCCATCAGCGAATGAAGAACCAGCTGTAGAGGTTGATGAATTTATAGAGATTAGAGAGGAAGAATCTCAAGCAGAGTCGGACTTTATTGATTTTGGTGAAGAACTGGAAATTCCAGGAGATATTTCGTTAGAGTCAGAAGAAACAGTTAGCGAATCTGAGCCAGAAAAAGAATCTCTTGAAGAAATACCTGAATTCTTAGAATTTGCAGCCGAGGACGAAGCGGGGGAAATAGGTGCGGAAGAACAGGTTGCTGAAGATGAGTTTATCGATTTTGGAGCTGAACCAGAGCAGGAACAGGAAGAAATTGTAGAGTCACAGGAAGAGGTAAAAGAAACGGGTGCGATTGCTGCAGCTAAGTTATTGGAGGAGCTGCCGGTATTAAGTGAAGATTCAGACCCAGAGATTCTTGAGATATTCCTGGAAGAGGCGCAAGAGCTTTACGAAGATCTACAGCAATCGATGCCTAAGTGGCTTGAAGATACTAAAAACACTGAACAGTTGGGCGATATTCGCAGAACTTATCATACCTACAAAGGTAGTGGGCGTTTGGCAGGGGCTCCATTGATTGGAGAGTTTGCTTGGCATATTGAAAAGCTGTTGAATCAGGTTTTGGAAGATAATATAGAACTTTCTGATAGGGTTTGTGATGTTTTACAGGAAGCTATGTCAGTACTGCCGGCATTGATTGCAAGGTTAAATGGCGAAGAGGCAGATATTTTATCTGTTTATCATCTTGCCTGGAAGGCTGACGTGCTTGCAGATCCAGCACGCCACGCAGAGCTGGATCAGACCGTGGAAGAAGGGTCAGTGCCAGTTGTAGAGCAACCGGTAGAAGAAATTCCAGAAAAAGTATTTGAAGCAGAGTCCTCAGAGGAAGAAGCAGGAGAAGAGCCTTCAGCGGAAATTGAAGAGCCTTCAGCGGAAATTGAAGAGCCTTCAGCGGAAATTGAAGAGCCTTCATCAGAGATAGAATTGCTTTCAGAAGAAGAGGTTCCAGAAGAAGAATCTCAAGAGGAAGCTACTGAGGAGACGTTAGCAGAAGAACAAGAAGAAATTCGTCGTGATGCAGAAGGTAATATTTTAGTACCACGAATGGATCCTACCCTTTATACAATATTCAGTAATGAGGTAGCTGATCATCTACAGGTGATCAAGGATTGCGTCTCTAAAACAGATGGTGAAATCTTGGTTACTGAAGAGATGGTAAGGGCAATGCATACCCTTGCTGGTAGCGCGCGAATGGCTGCAGCTGAAGAAGTTGCTGAGGCAGGTGGTGCGCTAGATAAATTTATCCACAAGCTACAAGAACAACAAACTGCGCTATGCCAAGATGATATACAGATTCTTGAGGAAGGCGTTTCCTATGTGGAAAAGTTAATAGATGCGGTTGGTGATGATCGCAAAGAGATGCCGGATGGCAAGGATTACCTGCAGAAATTAGATGAACTACTTCATGGGTTTGATGCAGAGTCTGCTATGGATCAGCCTAAACCAGAGGCGATTGCAGCAGATGTTGATCCAGATTTGGTACAGCTTTTTGTTGAAGAAGCAGATGATATTCTTGCGTTTTTAGAGACTACCGTTCATATCTGGGAAAGTGCTCCATATGATGGAAGTGTAGTTGCAGAGTTGCATCGATCGTTACATACACTCAAAGGCGGAGCTCGGTTGGCTAAATTTGATGGTATAGGAACCTTAAGTCATATACTGGAAACTATATCCATAGATATTGCTGAGAAAAGAATAGCTGCTACACATCAAACCTTTGAGATTATTCACCAGGCATTTGATCGGTTGGTGAATATGGTAGCAATGGCCAAAGATGGTCTTAATGCTCCTCTTCCGGAAGATATAGTTGTTCGATTGGAAAATCTATCAGAAACCGGAGAGGCAAAGGTCGTCGAAGAAGTCGTAGTTCAACCAGAACAACAAGACATGGAACTGGTTGAGGTATTTCTGGAAGAAGGCGATGAAATTCTTGCAGCAGGGCAAGGGGTATTACAACGTTGGATTGAGACTCCGGATAACATTGACCTGATTGTAGAGATGCAGCGAGCATTACACACACTTAAAGGTGGTGCGCGCATGGCAGGGTTCTGGGCAATCGGAAACCTGGGGCATGCATTAGAAACTCTTTTGATAGAAGTGTTGGAAGGAAGATTATCAACAAGCCCAGAATTTTTTGATGTACTGGAAAACTCTTATGATCGCTTGGGGGATATGCTTAATAATGCCAAGGCAGGAAAGAGTGTTGATGAGGCAGAAGATATTCTTAATATGCTTGAAGCTGTCAAGAAGGGTGAAAAAGTCGATATTCCTCTGCAGCAACAAAAGAGTGCTGTAGAAGCGGCTATTACTCAGGCGCTTGAAGAGCCAAGTGAGAAGGTGCAGGAACCTACAGAAGAGGTTCAACCGAAACCGGTTGCGCACAGTGAAGTGGTACGGGTTAAGGCCGACCTTCTTGATGACTTGGTAAATTATGCTGGTGAGATTAGTATCTATCGTGCTCGAACTGAACAACAGGTGTCAGGGTTCAGATCACACCTGGAAGAGATGGATCAGACAGTCGTACGTTTGCGTGAACAGCTACGTAAGCTGGAGATAGAAACCGAGGCGCAGATATTGTTCCGTCACGAACGAGAAAGCGAATCTGTTAGTACTGAAGATTTTGACCCGCTTGAATTGGATAGATTCTCTCAGATTCAGCAGGTATCCAGAGCGATTGCAGAAACACTAAACGATATTAACAGTATTAGCGATTTTATGGATCTGCTTGCGCGTGATGCAGAGACGTTATTGCTGCAACAATCACGGGTAAATACTGAATTGCAGGAAGGTCTGGTTCATAGTCGCATGGTTCCGTTTTCTAATATGGTTCCTCGTATGCGTCGTGTGGTAAGGCAAACGTGTCAGGAACTAAAAAAAGAGGCACAGATAAAAATTATCGGTGCACAGGGCGAGATGGATCGTACCGTGCTAGAACGTATTACTGCGCCTCTTGAGCATATGTTGCGTAATGCAATAGCCCATGGTGTCGAAGATCCGGATACAAGAGTCAAATCAAATAAAGATCGTAGCGGAACCCTTTCGGTTACGTTGACCAGAGAAGGTCCGGATATAGTTATTAAGGTTGCCGATGATGGCGGCGGTATTAACTATGAGGCAATTCGTGCAAAGGCTTTGACCTTAGGGTGGATGAAAGAGGACGATTATCTGTCGGATTCAGAAGTTGCGCAATTTATACTGGAAACTGGGTTTAGTACTGCAGAAGCAGTTACCCAGATCGCTGGTCGTGGTGTGGGAATGGATGTCGTTAATAACGAGATCAAGCAGCTTGGTGGAACCCTGAATATACAATCAGAACAAGGAAAAGGTACTGAGTTTACTATCAGATTGCCATTTACCCTGGCTATCAATCATGCCCTTCTGGTTAATGCAGCAGACGAAACCTATGCAATTCCGCTATCATCGATTGATGGAGTCGTGCGTTTGACTCATGAGCAGTTAAAAGAATTTTACAGCGACAAAGGGGCGTCAAGCTACGAATATGCAGGTCAGTTTTATCAGGTGATAAATATGGCTGCACTGCTTGGTATTGGAACCCCGTTATTACCTGGTGTGGGTAAGCGTGCTCCGGTAGTATTGGTTCAGACAGGTGAACATCGTTTTGCATTGCAGGTTGACGGCTTGCTTGGTAGTAGAGAGATCGTGGTTAAAGCTCTTGGTCCGCAGATAAGCTCAATACCAGGGGTTATGGGTGCAACCATTCTTGGAAATGGTAGTGTGGTACTGATTTTGGATATTGGATCTCTTTCCCGTATCAGTCTTTCTGGTGGTATAGAATCGTTGAAGGAAGTGAAAGAGTCAGAAGATGAAATAACCAGATTTACTGCAATGGTAGTTGATGATTCGATTACGGTGCGTCGTGTTGGTGCAAGATTGCTTGAACGAAATGGTTTTGATGTACTAACAGCAAAAGATGGCGTAGATGCGATTACCGTATTGCAAGAAAGAGTTCCGGATATCATGTTATTAGATATCGAGATGCCACGAATGGATGGTTTTGAGCTGGCAACACACATGAAAAATGACGATAGGCTCAAAGATATTCCGATAATTATGATCACCTCAAGAACTGGGGAAAAACATAGAGAAAGAGCCAAGCGTATTGGTGTGGAACATTATCTGGGTAAACCATACCAAGAGAATGAATTGCTGCAAAAAATATTAGAGTTATTGCGTATAACTCCGCATGAGGCGAAATAGCAATGAGGCTGTGTGAGTATGTAAGGGTACCTCACATTGTAATTGTAGGAACTGAAGAGCGTTCTTATAAACCGCTTCAACAAGAACTGGAAGATAATGGTTTAGTAGTTGAGGCCGTGCTTGATCAGGAACGCTTTCTTGAGCAGATGCAAGATCAAGATGTTTTTGAAATCGATGCGATTTATCTGGATATTGATGAAAATAGCGACAAAGATGCAGAATTTATAGATATTGCATTTAAGCAGATTGATATTCCTATGGTATTTTCGGACCAGCTTACCTGGCATAACTTTGCCAAGTGGGGAAGAAGGATAGCTATCAAGCTATTCAAGGCGATAAATAGTGATTTGGATCAGGAAAATGCTGAGGAAAAACGCCAGGAAATACAAGCTCAGGCAGATAAAACTCAAAAAGAAATCAAGCTACGTAAAAACCCTGCATTAGATTCAGATCAGGTAGTTTGGGTGCTTGGAGCATCACTTGGTGGTCCAGAAGTGGTTAAGTGGTTTTTGGAGCATTTACAGCATATTCCTAAGGCTTGTTTTATTCTAGCGCAACATATTGGTGATGGTTTTACTGAGTTGTTAGCGTCACAGCTCAATCGCATATCAAATATGAAGGTTATCTCTGCAACATCAGGCACCAAGATTGAAAATGGTGTTGTTATTACTGTTCCGGTTGAAGACAGACTAATGATTCATCCTGATGGAGTTATTGCCTTGGCACCAGAGTCGAGGGAAAGTCTTTATAAACCATGCATCGATTTTGTTATGCAGGAAGTTGCTGAACGCTATGGAGAGAATTCAGGCGCAATAATATTTAGCGGAATGGGAGATGACGGATCGATTGGGTGTGCTGCCATAAAAGATTATGGGGGTACTATTTGGGCTCAGAATGCAGATACTTGTGCCATATCCAGCATGCCTGATTGTGCCAGGGCGACAGGAACGGTTAGTTATACTGGAAATCCGGAAGAGCTTGGGAAAAAATTGATTGAGACCTTAGGGGTATTTGAGCATTCCCCAGAACTGCCAGGAGCAGTTAACTCTTAATAAAATTGTCATTCCCGGCGTGATCGGGAATCTCAAGATAACAAAGTATAAAGCATATTTGAAAGTGCGTCATACCGGCGAAGGCCGGTATCCAGAAAGAATTAGTGGAGAACAACATGGAAACAGTTAGATGCCTTTTTATACCAACAGCTAATAATAATCTTTTGGTGCCAAATGCTGCGATAGCAGAGATAACCAATAATGTAGATCCGCATCCGCTTAAAGGAAGAAAAAAGGTTCCGGAATGGTTGCTTGGAACATTCGAATGGAGGGAGCAAGTGGTGCCGCTGATCTCTATCGAAGCGATAAATGGCGAAGAGATACCGTCACCAACAATAAATACCCGTGTTGCTGTGTTAAAAGCGCATAAAAAGATGACTAAAATGCCTTATATGGCGATCTTGACTCAAAAAATTCCAAAGCTAGTTACTGTATATAATGAGGGGATTGAACCACTTGGTGAAGATCAAGAGCTGAAAAAGATTGAAATTGCTCATGTTTTAGCCAGTGGTGAGCCTGCAGTAATTCCTGATTTAGATGAGATAGAAAAGATGGTGCTTAAACATTACGGATAAAATGGCACTCTAAAAAAACAAAAAAATCTGCTGTATTGATCACATAAGTATAAAAAAAGATTGGAATAAATTTCCAATTTGGTCTGTTTGGCATTATTATAATCGCCGTTTACAAAAATCTTTGAATAACTTAATTAGGAGATTCGCGTTATGACTCGCATAGCGAATATCGTTTCAACTGGCTGTTACGTGCCAGAAAATGAAGTGCCAAACTCAGTTCTTAACGAAAGATTCACAGAGTTAGGAAAGCCTGATATCGTAGGTAAGTTTCAAGAAAGAACAGGTATCAACACTCGTTGGTATGCTCCAGACGATTGGGCTACATCTGATTTGGCTTTGCCTGCATGTCAACAAGCGTTAGAAAGAGCTGGCAAGAAGCCGGAAGATATAGACCTTATTATTTTGGGAACGGACTCTCCTGATTATCTAACCCCTGCTACATCTGTTGTGCTTCAAAAGAAACTAGGCGCAATGAATGCAGGTACGTTCGATATTGCATGCGCATGTTCAACTTTCCCAACAGGACTTTCAATTGGATCAAGTCTTATTGCTGCAAATGAAAACATCAATACTGTTCTTGTAGTAAGTGTGTACATGATGCGTAAGCTTGCTGACCCAACAGATCCAATGGTGTTCTTCTATGGTGACGGTGCTGGTGCGGCTGTTCTGGAACCAGGTACAGAAACAGGTTACGTTGGAACATCTATGATTGCAGATGGCAACTACTACAAAGCTTGGGGTATCTTCTCAGGTGGTACTGCTGAGCCAGCAAGTGTAGAAAGTGTTGAAGCAGGAAGAACAACAGTTAAACTGGTTGATGATTATCCTGCAGAGATCAACCTTCAAGGTTGGCCAAAGCTAATCAGAAACCTTGCTGAAGCAGATGGTTTTTCAATGGATGATGTTGACCAAGTTATCTTCACTCAAGTTAACGGCGCTACTATCAGTGCAGTTATGGAAGAAGTCGGTATTCCTGTTGAAAAGGCACACATGGTAATGGATAAGTGGGGCTATACTGGTTCTGCATGTATCCCAATGTGTTTCGACGACGCAGTACAAAATGGAAAGATCAAAAGAGGTGATTTAGTGCTATTCGTTGGTTCTGGTGTTGGTTACAACCAGGCGGCGACAGCATTCAGAATCAATCATGATCTGAAGATTTAATTGTTTTAAAACAATTTTAATCGAGAAGGGGCAATTTGCGAATTGCCCCTTTTTTTGCGTATCTCACAAAATAGGCGTCATGCCGACGGAAGTTCATTGCTGTTCGGTGGAAATGTTTCTTACTCTTGGAAAGAGGCGCCAGTCAAGGTTTTGGTGAGGAAAAGGTAGTATTAGACTTAAATTTTTCAAGTTTCCTGAGCGTAGCCGAAGGGCTAAGAAAAATTTAATGAAATCAATGAGACTTCGGCTACGCTCAGCCATCTTGATTTCAGAAATTGCTTTCCCTAAACCCCAGCGGGCGAAAGCTGGTGCCAGTCATTGCTCAACAAAAAATTTTATTTCTTTGTTGTGGTTTTTGTCGCTGGTTTCGCAACTGGCTTTTTAGCCGCGCTTTTCGTGGCAGTTTTAGGTTTTGCAGCAGCTTTTTGGGGCGCTGGTGTTTTTGGCTCAACAGGTTTATTTGCCTTAGTTGCAACTGGTCTGGCTACTTTTTGAGCTGCAGCTTTGCGCTTTTCTTCGTAACGTTCTCTGGAAAGCTCTATAGGGATATAACGTAGATAGTCACCCTCACAAGGGATTGCTACAGGATGAGCTCCTAGCTCCTCATTAGCTATCCATGTGGTTTGATCACCTTTCCATCTGCCGGATTCAACCTCTTCAATGAAGTTGGCTATGATTTGGCAACACAGGTCTGGGATTTCGATAGTCATCGCGTGAGCAACTTTCGGGACCAGGATTAAGCGCGAATTTTTGATTTGACGACGGATAATCTCATGTAAATGTCTTGGAGTAAAACTATCAAATTCACCATTCATGATTAAGGTTGGGCACTTAATGGCTGCAATTTCATCAGTAATATTAGTGAATGAGGCTAGTTGCTCCATTACATTTTGGATCCCATAAACCTCCATGTCAGCAATAGCAATACGTTTGGTAAAATCGATTACATTGCTATGCTCATCAATCCATCCGCCGGTAAAGTTTAGTGGCATTAAAAGGTCTAAGTAAAAGCCAAAACCGATTTCTGTTAGGCCTCTATGAAGGTTATATGCAAGATATTTAAATTGCCCATCCATTTCAGTGAACGTACTGATAGGGATAATGCCGCGGCTTTTTTTCGGATAAAGATATCCAAATTTCAGGGCTACTACACCACCATAAGAAATGCCGGAAACATAAGCCTGTTTAGTGCCAATCTCATCAAGAATTAAAGATAATACCTCTGCGTTATTATCAAAGTTCATATCCAGTACTGGTTTTGATGATGAGCCTTGCCCAAGCATGTCATAAACCAGAACCCTAAAACCACTTGAACAAAGGTTTTCGATCATTGGCATCCAGTGCAGGGTGCGCATTGAAAGGCCATTTACAAATGCTATAACCGGAGCATCTTCTTCTCCGTATGTTTGGTAAAAAACCTCGTGAGAACCGTACTTAAATATTGACATCTTATGTCCCTGTCTTTCCTGATCTGTTGTTGATTAAATCAAATTATCCTTTGCGTTCTTCCGGTAGCTTGCAGACAGCCGCTAATAGATCACAGAAACAACTTTGAACAACGGTTTGTTGTTTACTAACAATCTCTTCTTTCTTTTCTTGTGAAATTGGAAGTTCGATTGCCTTTAGCATTCTGATCTGAGCTTGAATCTGACGTCCATTTTCTTCTTCAATTTCTTGGATTGCTGATAAGAAAGGAGTATTTAAAGGCATGGTTGGTGGAAGAACCGGGAGTATTCTTACTTCTGCCATAAAGGCATGACTTAGAGCAAGGTATGTAAAGAACACTTCGTCCACACTAAAGGCGCGCTGCATGTATTGGTTAACTTCTGCCATTTGCCATAGTTTAAGGTTAAGCTGAGTTGCCTCCATGTATACAAATGGGTTTGTTGACCAATTCGTAGCCTTGTTTAGAAGGGTTGATAATTCAATCTCCTTAAAATATTGCTTGTGCAGGCTTTTGTATGGTTCCCATTCAAATGGTTGAAACTCAATTTTAGTTAGAATTGAGGCGTTTGTGGTTTTAATTGCCTGAATAAAAAGAGAAATTCTTGTTTCTTGTTCGGAGCCCAAATCATTTTTTGAAAAAAAGTCCTGCGCCAATAGTTTCATGCGTTCTGCAGCATTTGGCATTATTATCTCCTTATCTCACTATGAGGCTATTCCTGTTAGCCGATATTGTCAGTGCCTTTTAGGCTTGATCTGAATTGTAATTTGTCCATTCTATCTCAAAGTACGACTTGGTTTCCAGCCAATTTATTCTTTATGATGATAAAATGCAGTTGTTTGGGAATGCGGCTATTTATTATAGTAATATAAACTTTGTTTAATCAGTATAATAACAAATATTTGTTGCAGAACTTTCTATTAAAAAATAAATAAATATGATAAGGTGATTAATTATTCAAAAATAATTGATGTTGACCTTGGCGCTGGCAATATGATTAGTAAAATAATAATAGCTGATGACCATCCTTTATTTCGTTCTGCTCTTATGAGCGGGGTATCAATGGAATTTGAAGGTTGTCAGATAATAGAAGTTGATTCATGTTCTTCGCTTCAAGAATCTGTGAATAAACATTGTGATTGTGATCTTATTCTTCTTGATCTTTGTATGCCTGGCGTGCATGGATTCTCCGGTCTAATTTTTTTACGCGCACAATTTCCTGATATTCCTGTAGTTATTATCTCTGGGACAGAGGATGTTGATACTATCAGGCAAGCAATCGATTATGGCGCTGTTGGATATATTCCGAAATCATCCCCTTTATTAGAAATTGTATCTGCTATTAGAATGGTTCTTGATGGGAGGTTGTATCTTCCTGCGGATATGGTTGAGGATGTGAAAAAAGCTAACCCGGAAAGAGATGAGTTTGCTGTTTGTCTTGGTAATCTTACTCCTAAGCAGTTTACGGTGTTGTCCTATATGGCTGAAGGGATGCTTAATAAGCAGATAGCAGCTGAGATTAAGGTTTCCGAAGCTACTGTTAAAGCGCATGTAACAGCTATCCTTAATAAACTAAACGTATCAAGTAGGACTCAAGCGGTAATAGCTCTAAAAGGGATGGATATTGGAGAAAGTCTAAATTAGTTTTTTGGGGCTATTCAAATAGTTCGTTTTCAAAGGAAAAATGTGGTAACGGATGATAAAGAAAAACAGCCTGGCGCTCGTTTTTTATCTGCAATAACTCATGATTTGGCGCAGCCACTGCATGCAGCGCGGTTATTTGCGTCTGCCTTAGAAGGCAAGATCCCTGATCCTAAACAACAACAAATGGTTGATAATATTCATGCTTCGTTGGAAGTTGCAGAGAGTATGCTTAACAAAGTTTCTCTTCTAGGAAAACTTGATGCAGGAAGGCTTCCTGTTGTAATTGAGTCGGTACGAATTCAGGAAGTGATTGCGGATGTGATTTCTGAATATATGTCCATAGCAAAGGATCGTGGGATTAATCTAAGGTTTGTTCCAACTGGAATAAAAGTGAGTGGTGATAAGGCAATGCTGCGTAGGGCGCTGCAACAATTGTTGTCAAATGCACTACGGTTTACCAAAAACGGCAAGGTTGTAGTTGGTGTAAGAAGATTGGGTGATTGCTGTTTTCTTCAGGTTTGGGATAATGGAAAGGGTATCGATAAAACAGATATGGCTAAAATTTTTGATGATTTTTATAAAATTCAAAATCACGATCTATATCAGGAAAGCTGTTTTGGTTTAGGTTTAACAATAGTAAAGCGGATTTGTGCCGATATTGGTTGCGAAGTGTTGGTTAGTTCTTGGTCTGGGGAAGGATCGGTTTTTTCTCTTAAACTGCCTTTATTGGATGAGTAAAATTTTTTGTAGCTAGTAATAGTGAATCTTCTTTTGCTAGAAACTTGATCGTTTTTCTGAGATTATTAGCCTTCGTATTAAAATATCACCGCATGGTTTTCAAATAAATTAAGGAACGGGAGTTAAGGTATGGCAAGGGGTGTTAATAAGGTTATTCTTATCGGGAATCTTGGTAAGGATCCTGAAACCAGATATATGCCAAATGGTGGAGCAGTAACTAATATTACGGTTGCTACTTCTGATTCATGGAAAGATAAACAGTCAGGTCAAACGCAAGAAAGAACCGAATGGCATAATGTGGTATTTTTTAATCGTCTTGCTGAGATTGCTGGTGAATATCTTAAAAAAGGTTCCAAGGTATATCTTGAAGGAAGTCTAAGGACTAGAAAATGGCAGGATAAAAGCGGGTCTGATCGTTACACTACAGAGATCGTAGCAAGTGAAATGCAAATGCTAGATTCCAGAGCTGGAGGCACTGCAAACTTTGGTAATAATTCTGCTCCTCAGCAGCAGGGTTCAATGTCGGCTCCAGTACAGCAGGCACCTGCTGATCATGGATTTGATGACGATATTCCATTTTAATATCGAAAGTTTGATGTCGCTATTCCCGCGTTAGTGGGGATTCATTTTGTAGGTTGGCGCTGAGCTTGCGAAGCCCAACAATAAATATGCTTTTCGTTCCCGCTCTCTGTGAGGAATGCGCTTTAGAGCTATGGGTAATCACCAACATTTTAATGCAGTCATTATCTCTCATTCCCGCCTCCTGCGTGGGAATGTATGCATTCTTATTTTTCGCCTCGCACTTAGTTATCTGCTCCTTCCGTGTTTGTTGGTATTTGTCTTTACATCTGCTCATGCCAAACCCTGGATCACTCCAAATGATCCATTCTTGCGATCGGATATTCAGCTTTTAAGTGATATCGGTGTAATAAAATCACCAGTTACAACTTGGCCATTAAACTGGTCAGGTATTAAAAGAGATCTTTTTGATGCGCGTGGTTTTCAATTGAATAAAAAGGAAAACGAAGCTCGTCAAAGAGTATTGCGCCGTTGCAAATATGAAACTCGAGAAGGGAGTAGAAAATCCTACTCTTTTGGAGGGGCTTCTGGGACTGATCTGTTTAATCCTTTTGGTTATCAGCAGCAGGATGGTGTTCAATTTGCAGGTAATACGGATTGGTTAGGTAAAAGATTCGCGATAAATATGCGGGCAACAACGGTGATCGATTCGGAAGATGGTGATCACCTGCGTTTTGATGGTTCATATGCTGCAGCGGTGATTGGTAATTGGATTTTTTCTGCTGGCACTGAGCAAAGGTGGTGGGGGCCGGGTTGGGAAGATAGTCTTTTGATAGGAAATAGCGCAAGGCCACTGCCTGGGGTATCATTAAGGCGCAATCATTCAATGGTGCCAGAAAACAAGCTTATAAGTTGGCTGGGTCCATGGCATCTTGATGCTTTTGTGGCCAGATTGGAATCTGATCGTTCTGTAGCAAATCCTTTGATGCTGGGGATGCGTTTTAACTTCAAACCGCTAAGCAAATTAGAGATTGCGTTTTCAAGAACTTCACTCTTTGGCGGAGAGGATAATCCTGCTGATCTCAAAGCATTCTTTTCGGCAATAAGGGGGGATGATGAGATAGATGGAGAGCACAATGCGTCTTTTTCACTAACGGGGCTGGATTTTCGTTATGCTTTTAATTCAGATATTGCTTTTTATGGGCAGCTAGTTGATGCAAATGGAGGTATTGGATCGGGAAAGCTTGGTTTGGTCGGCGTAGATTTGTCCTTGGATTATTTGTATTCTGGGGCAAAAGGATATTTAGAGATTGCAGATGCGGATATTGAAGGCAATGGTTTAAATAATTATCTAAGCAGCAAATATCAAACCGGGTATTACTATAAAAATCGGGGAATTGGTTATCCTGTCTTTGGCCGGTCAACTACATTGGGGGCGCTTTTACCACTCACGGATTCTGGATATGCAACAATATCGCTAAAGGCAGTAGAAATCCTAACAGGAAATCAATCTGTATTATCGGCAAGTGATTCAGATATTTGGGTTTTATCGACAGGTTATTCGGGCCAGATTGCTAAAGGCGAGATAGGTATTGATCTTCAGATTTATTCTGAAAAGGTAAATGTTTTTGGAAATGAAGGTGACAGATATAGCTTAAGTGTCAATTGGAAGAAAGGTATTTGATTATTTATAGATGAAATATTTTTCTCCATAATATAGAATCTTTGCCTGCAAGATCAAACATGGATGGGTACTAAATGGTTTTTTTGATGGGGCGTATTAATAGCTCTAAGATCTATTTTCTAATAGCAAGTATTTTATTGTTGATAAGTGGTTTCGTAAACGCAGCTCAACCGACAGCTGATCAGATGCGCTTATTTCAGTCACTCTCTCCGGAGCAGCAGCAAAAAGCACTTGAAATGTATGGTGTTCAAGCTAACCCCCAAAAACAAATCCAAAAAAGACAGTTACAAGGGCAGCAAGAACAAGATCCTAAGCAAATAGATGAAAACGGTGTAATTCCCCGTGAAGCAGAAGCAAGTAAGGAATTAGAAGAAAGTATTGCAGAGGCCTCTGAAGCCATACCTGAAATAGGGGAAGAAAAAGAAGAGATAGAGTTTAAAAAGGTAAAACAGTTTGGTTATGACCTGTTTGCAGGCACACCAACCACATTTGCTCCCGCTACAAATATTCCAGTTCCTATGTCTTACATTATTGGGCCAGATGATAATGTGCTTATCCAACTTTACGGAAAACAAAATGAAGCACACGATTTGATAGTGAGTCGTGATGGTTATCTGCATTTTCCTGGAATTGGCCCGGTTCTTGTTGCAGGAATATCATTTGCAGAAATGCAGGAAATGCTTAAAGATAAAATTGATAAACAGCTTATTGGGGTAAAGGCAAGTATTACTCTTGGTGTGTTACGTTCGATCAGGATTTTTGTTCTTGGAGAGGTTGAAAGGCCAGGGTCTTATACAGTCAGTTCTTTGTCTACCATGACAAATGCTCTTTTTGTTTCCGGGGGCATAAAAGGGATTGGGTCATTGCGTAAGATTCAATTAAAAAGAGCTGGTAAAGTTATAACCGAAATGGATCTTTACGATTTATTGCTTAAAGGTGATACAACTGCAGATTCCATGCTCATGCCTGGAGATGTGATTTTTGTACCCCCAATTGGAAAGACTGTTGGTGTGACTGGTGAGATTCGTAGACCTGCGATATATGAAATCAAGAATGAAAAGACTGTCGGGCAAGTATTAGATATGGCAGGAGGTATGCTGCCAACGGCATATTCCAGAATGGCTTCAATTCAAAGAATTAATGCAAATGATGAGCGTGTTTATAAAGATATTGATCTTAGAAAAGAGGCGAATTCGCAAAAAATATTCGATGGTGATGTGGTCAAGGTTTATTCGGTTCTTGATAAGGTGGAGGATGTTGTACTGCTTCAAGGGTATGTGCATCGCGAGATAGGTATTTCCTGGTTTGATGGAATGAGAATTACAGATGCAATTCCATCCGTTGATGCATTATTGCCTAATGTAGATTTAAGTTATGTATTAATTGAAAGAGAGCGCAAGCGAGATAAGTCAACTGAGGTTATTAGCGTCAATCTTGAAAATGTTTTTTCAGCTCCCAAAAGCGATAAAAATATTTCTCTACATAGTGGAGATAAAGTCACAGCTTTTCAAATGGGAGAGAATCGTTCTCAACTGCTTCAAGAGTTGGTTACAAAACTCAAACAACAGGCAACGCAGGATAGTCCGGCAAAAGTTGTAGCTATTCAGGGTAATATAAAAAGTCCTGGTGAATATCCTCTGCACAAAGGAATGACCTTAGAGCAAATTATCTTTGCTGGTTCGAATCTTCTTCCAAGAACAGATCTTGACTATGCATTAATCAAGAGGATTAATCATAGAACCGGTGAAATATCTATTCTGCAAGTCAGTTTAAATGATAAAGAAAATATAAAAGGTTTTTTGCTTGAGCCCGAAGATTCAGTATTTATTTTCGATGAAACAAGCGATAGGCAGGAAATTCTTCAGCCATTAATTGCAGAAATTTCAGGTAATATTGAAAATAGCAGTACTGCACAAATAGTAAATATCGAAGGGCAGGTTAGATTTCCTGGCAATTATCCCTATATGGAAGGGATGAAGGTAGAAGATTTGGTAAATGCTGCTGGTGGATACCTGCAAAGCGTATATCTTAAAGATGCAGAGATAACCAGGTTCGAAGTTAAATCCGGCATAAAAAGACAGGTAGAGAATATTAAGCTAGATCTTGCATCGCAAGCCGCAGAAGCTGAAATAAAACCATATGACCGTCTCTTTATTCGCCAAATCCCTGATTGGAATGAAGTGGAAACCGTTGAGATTTGGGGAGAGGTGAAGTTTCCTGGTGTATATGCCATTTCCAAAAATGATACCCTTTATCAATTAGTGCAAAGAGCTGGAGGGCTAACAGAACTTGCGGATTCGAATGCAGCGATTTTCACACGTGAAAGCCTTAAAGAAAGGGAAGAAGAGCAGCTTAAACGTTATCAGCAACAACTAAATCAAATATTTGCCGGCAAACAGGTAGAAAGTGCGCAAGATAAAGAAAACCTAACTCCAGGTGCCGATAAGCTGGATCAAGAACTTGCCAATCGCTTAAGTACAGCCGAAGCGATTGGAAGATTGGTTATCGATTTTAATGCTGTTGTCGAAACACAAGGTAAAAATACAAATATCAAACTGCTTGGTGGCGATAAGCTGTTTATCCCGCGCGAACAGCAACAAGTGATGATAATGGGAGAGGTGAACTTCCCAACATCGCACTTGCATAAACAAGGCTACTTAATGGAAGACTATATCTCCGAAAGTGGTGGTTTAACAGCCAAAGCTGACGAAGATAGAATTTACGTAATCAAAGCAAATGGAGCGGTATTAGCCTCTAATAGCTCTGCCTGGTTTAATCAGTCCGGTATAAATATTACTCCAGGGGATACAATAGTTGTTCCATACGATGTTGATGCAGTCAGCCCAATGGTGCAGTGGAGTAATGTTTCAAGAATTCTCTTCCAGTTAGCCACTACTGCTGCGACATTGAAGACTGTTGGCGTGTTCTAGGTATGCATCATACTGGCCCGTCATCCCCGGCTTGACCGGGATCCAGCAATATTATCCGTCATTCCCGACTCCGATCGGGAATCTCGAAGATGCAAAGTAAATAGGAAAATTGCCGTCATTCCCGCGTAGGCAGGAATCCATAAGAAAACAAGCTCCCTGAGCGTAGCCGAAGGGTCAGTATAAACAACGTCATACCGGCGAAGGCCGGTATCCAGATCAAATATAAGCATCATGGATGAACGCCAAGAAATACTAAACCTCATATCCAAGGGCGAAAATGAACGCTTGGAATTTAAGGCCTCTTTTCAAAAAGAGGTGATTGAGTGCATTGTTGCTTTTGCAAATGCAAAAGGCGGGCAGGTCTTAGTTGGCGTTTCTGATAGCGCTGAGATATCCGGAATTTCTATTACAAAAGAAACTGTAAAGGACTGGATAAATCAGATAAAAACTAATACCTATCCAAGTGTATTTCCGGAAATTGAGCAAATCACAATAGACGGAAAAGAATTGGCAATAATCAACGTCTCAGAGCAGCCGATAAAGCCTATAGCATTTAAGAATAAATATTTTAAGCGGGTTCAAAATTCAAACCACTTGATGAGTCTAGATGAAATCGCCAATGAACATCTGAAAACAATCAACTCCAGTTGGGATTATCATGTTGATTCAAGGCACGACTTTAGTGATATCTCAATGGAAAAGATCGTCTCTTTCATTAAAAGAATTGAAAAATATCGCGATAAAGAATTTGAAGAAGATCCGCTTTCAATTTTGCATAAGTTTGAATTATTAAAGGATGGAAAGTTAACATTCGCTGCTTATCTGCTGTTTGTTGATAATGTATCAGCTATTACATCGATGCAAGCAGGTCGCTTTAAAAGTGAAACTAAAATTATTGATAATCTAGATGTTAATACAGACCTCTTTACTCAGGTTGATGAAGTAATAAGGTTTATTAAAAAACATCTAATGGTTGAATATGTAATAACTGGATCACCTGAAAGGGAAGAAAGATACGACTATCCTTTAGATGCCATACGCGAGATTGTAATCAATATGATTGTTCACCGGGATTATCGCGATAGTGGAAACTCAATTATTAAGATCTTTGATGACAGAATAGAATTCTTTAATCCCGGTAAACTTTATGGCGACTTGACTATAGAGTCATTATTGAGCGGCAATTACTCATCCAGAGCAAGAAATAGAGCCATTGCAAACATGTTTAAAGAGTGCGGAGTAATTGAACGCTACGGGTCAGGAATAAAAAGAATAGTAAATGCATGTAAGGATCACGGTCTTAAGGCTCCGGTTATAAAAGAATTTCAGCATGGGTTTATGGTAACTTTATATAAAGAAACCGCCCAAGAAACCGCCCAAGAAACCGCCCAAGAAACCGCCCAAGAAACCGCCCAAGAAACCACCAAACAGCGAATTATTGAATTATTGAGACAAAACCAGCATTATACAAGGCTGGAACTGGGTCAGATTTTGGGTAAGGCTGATGGTACAATAAATCAGCATTTGGCAGACTTGAAAAAAATAGGAAAGATTAAAAGGGTTGGAAGCACAAAGTCAGGTCGCTGGGAAGTTCAAAAGGAATAAAACGTCATTACCCGACAGCTCTTTATAAAAGAAATGGGGGGTAATCCAGGAAAAAACAACGTCATACCGGCGCAGGCCGGTATCCAAAAAATCAAGTTCCCTGAGCGTAGCCGAAGGGACAGTAAAGACAATGTCATTCCCGACTCCGATCGGGAATCTCGAGAAGGCAAAGTTCAAAGGCATAGTAAAACAATGGAAAATGAGTATTATGAACTTCGCTGGCAGCAGCGCTATCAAAATTTTTCTAAAGCCTATGAACTGCTAAAATTAGCTATTGAACTGGAAAACCCAAGTGTAATTGAGTGCGCAGGAATGATTCAGTTTTTTGAAATGGCATTTGAACTTGCATGGAAGCTATTAAAGGATTATCAGGAAGAGGAAGGTTTTACAGTAAAAAGTCCCAGGGATGCAATTAAAATCGCTTTTCAAAACCAAACTATTGCTGATGGGCAAACATGGTTAGAGGCATTGCAAGATCGAAATTTAACTGTACATACATACCAGGAGGAAACGGCGCAGGAAGTTGAAAGAAAGATTAGATCCGAATACTTCCCAATTCTTGAAAAACTGTATGATACCTTTGCAAAGAAAAACAAAACTGCATGAGTCAGGATAAATATGGATTAAAGCAAGAAGATATTGCCGAGATCTTAAGGCAAATAAATAAGTTCCCTCAAATAGAGGAAGTTTACTTATTTGGCTCCAGGGCAAAAGGAAACTTTAAACAGGGGTCGGATGTTGATTTAGCGATTTCAGGTAAGCAAGTTGATTATTCAGTGGTATCCGGATTATCATATGCTCTGAATGAAGAAACAGTATTGCCATATTTTTTTGATATTGTGCGCTATGAAACTATTGAGTCAGAAGCGCTAATAAAGCACATAGATGAATATGGAGTGAAAATATCGTCATTCCCAACTTGATTGGGGATCTCGAAAAAGCAAAGCAAAAGGTTAAATATATACGTCATTCCCGCGAAGGCGGGAATCCAATAAAGCAAGCTGACTGAGCGTAGTCGAAGTCTCGCATGCTTAAAAGTGGAATAATATGAAACGTCATACCGGCGCAGGCCGGTATCCAGAACCGAAAAAACAAGCTCCCTGAGCGTAGCCGAAGGGTCAGTATAAACAACGTCATACCGGCACATGCCGATATCCAGAAACGAAAGAAGAAATGAATCAAACCGAACAAAACGCAAACATAGCAACAGACGACGGAATAGATCTAATCGAACTATTAAAGTTTTTTTGGGCGCAAAAGGTGATGGCGATTGTCATAACAGTTGTTTTTACCGCAGGATCAATTGCCTATGCTTTATATCTACCAAATATATACACTGCTGAAGTAATCCTTGCTCCAGTTAGTTCAGATGGTAGTTCTCTTTCTGGTGGGTTTGGTGCATTAGGAGGACTTGCTTCGCTTGCTGGGATATCAACTTCTGGCGGTGGCGATACCACAGCTAACATTGCGGTTATAAAATCTCGGCAATTTATAATGGAATTTATTAGGGAAAATAACTTGCTTCCGACCCTTTTTGCTAAAAAATGGGATTCAACAACAAAAAAATGGTTAGTAGATGATGGGAAGCAAGCGCCAACATTACAAAAAGGATATGCAGTATTCACCAAAAAGGTTTTGAATATTGCTGAAGATAAAAAAAGCGGGTTAATTAAGCTTACAATTAGTTGGTTTGATTCTGAATTATCAGCAAAATGGGCAAATATGTTTGTTGAAAAGGCTAATGCGTTTTTAAAGCAAAAAGCAATTGCAGAATCTAAAGAGAGTATTTCCTATCTTAAAGACCAAATTACTAGCACAAGTGAGGTAGGCATACAGGAACTGCTTTATAAATTAATTGAAAAAGAATTACAAACAACAAAGCTTGCGAGTGTTAGAAAAGATTATGCATTCAAAGTACTGGATCCTGCTTTGGCACCTGAGAGTAAAAGTAAACCTAGGCGGCTATTCTTAAGTTTTATGGGGCTGCTCCTGGGGGGGATGATCGCAGTTATGTTGATAACGCTGCGTTTTATATTGCAAGAATTCAGGCAGGAAAAAATATAAGTCTAGTACGATATGAGCATCAAAATATACTAACTGTAAAGATATTTTGAAGAATATGGAGCTGTTTTGTTAAATGAAGATTCAAGAAAGGAATATTGGGTTAGATTACCCTCCGTTAGTGATCGTTGAAATAGGCATAAATCATGAAGGTTGCCTGGAAACTGCATTTGAAATGGTAGATGCAGCTTTTGGCGCTGGTGCGGAAGTTATAAAGCACCAAACGCACATTGTTGAAGATGAGATGAGTAATGAGGCTAGAAAAGTAGTACCAGGTAATGCGAATGTTTCTATATATGAAATTATGGAGCGTTGTTCTTTAAATGAAGAGGATGAAATAAAATTAAAAGAATATGTAGAGTCAAAAGGGATGATTTTTTTAAGTACGCCATTCTCTAGAGCTGCTGCTGATAGGCTTGAAAGGATGGGGGTGTGTGCTTATAAAATTGGTTCTGGCGAATGTAATAATTATCCTTTGATTGAGCATATAGCTTCCTTTCAAAAGCCAATGATAGTTAGTACAGGGATGAATGATATAAGTTCCGTTAAAAAAACTGTTGAGATTATGGAGAAAAATAATGTGCCATATGCGTTACTCCATACAACAAATTTATATCCAACTCCTGTTCATCTTGTCAGGCTTGGGGCCATGCAGGAGTTACAAAGAGAGTTTCCGCGTGCATTTATAGGCTTGTCTGACCATACAACTTCCAATAGGGCTTGTTTTGCAGCTACGGCATTAGGAGCTTGCATTTTGGAAAGACATTTTACTGATAGAATGGATAGGCCTGGCCCAGATATTATAAATTCTATGGATCCTATTGCGCTAAAAGAGCTAATTATCGGAAGTGAAGAAATTGCTAAAATGCGAGGAGGGAAGAAAGAAGCTGCAAGCGAAGAGCAAGTCACTATAGATTTTGCCTTCTCTACTGTGGTCGCAGTAAAAGAAATTAAGAAAGGTGAAACTTTTTCAAAAGAAAATGTTTGGGTTAAACGCCCTGGTACAGGGGAAATTAAAGCTGAATTTTATCAAGAAATTCTTGGAAGAAAAGCTAAGGACGACATAGAAAATGGCTCTCATTTGAAGTGGGAGGATGTTGGTGGGCAGTAAAAAGCTTGTTTTTCTAACTGGTACCAGGGCTGATTTTGGAAAACTTAAGTCACTAATTGAGATATCTCAACAATCACCAGAGTTTGAGGTTCATATTTTTGCAACTGGAATGCACATGAATTCAAAATATGGTAAAACTGTCGATGAGATATTTAAGTCAGGTTTTCAAAATATTTTCCAGTTTATTAATCACGATACCATTAATAATATGGATAGGACATTGGCAAAAACCATAGATGGCTTTTCCCATTATATTGCCGAAATTCAGCCGGATCTTATCATTGTTCATGGAGATAGAGTTGAGGCTCTGGCTGGCGCTATTGTCGGCAGCATAAATAATGTTTTGGTTGCTCATGTTGAGGGTGGGGAGGTGTCTGGAACTATTGATGAGCTAATTAGGCATGCTGTTAGTAAAATGTCTCATCTTCATTTTGTTTCCAATTTAGAGGCAAAGAGAAGGCTTATTCAGCTTGGTGAAAAGCCTGAGTCCGTGTTTATTATTGGTTCTCCTGATCTTGACTTAATGAACCCATCTAATCTTCCTAATGAGCATGATGTAAAGCAATATTATGATATAGGATTTGATGATTATGCCATTGCGATGTTTCACCCGGTAACTACTGAGTATGAACATATAGTTGAATACGCAACAAACTTTGTTGATTCTTTAATAGGGAGTGATTTGAACTATGTAGTTGTTTACCCAAATAATGATATTGGAAGCAATGAGATACTTGAGCAATATAAACGCCTAGCAGATAGTGAAAGATTTAAGGTATTTCCATCAATTAGATTCGAATACTTCCTTTCTTTATTAAAAAATTCAAGCTTTATTATTGGAAATTCAAGCGCAGGAATAAGAGAGGCTCCATATTATGGAGTTGCTACTGTTGATATTGGAACCAGGCAAAAAAATAGGGCTACTTTTAACAGTATAATCACTTGTTCATATGATAAAGTCGATATCATAAATGCTATTGATAGAGCAATGTTCAGTGAAAGCAATGATGAATGTTGCAAAGGCTATTTTGGATCAGGTAATAGTAATGAGAAATTTTTTGAGTTGATTTGTTCTGATGTTTTGTGGGAAACAAAGCATCAAAAGCAATTTCAGGATATATAAATTAATGCCGGGCAGTGTAGAGCTTAAAATGAAAAAGATAAGATTAATTGCAAGAATAGATGTGAAAAATGAGTTTGCTATTAAGGGCATACATTTGGAAGGCCTAAGGAAGGTTGGTGATCCTAATGATTTGGCAAAAAATTATTACGAGTCAGGTATAGATGAAATAATCTTTATGGATGCCGTTGCAGCTTATTATGATAGGAATAGTTTAAGCCATATTATTGAGAAGGCATGCGCTGACGTTTTTGTTCCAATAACTGTTGGTGGAGGAATTCGAACCATTGAAGATATTCAAACAGCATTAAA
Organism: Gammaproteobacteria bacterium; assembly: GCA_033852075.1. Lineage (GTDB taxonomy): Bacteria > Pseudomonadota > Gammaproteobacteria > QZLD01 > QZLD01 > QZLE01. The sequence goes on from JAWSVC010000004.1 coordinate 36,110, forward strand.
TTCTGGAGCAGATAAAGTTGCAATAAATACTCAGTTAATTAGGGACCCAGATTTTCTTAAAGAAGCTTCAATGACTTTTGGATCGCAATGTATAGTGGCATCCATTGACGCAAAGAAGGTAGGTGATAGAAGCTGGGAAGCATATATTGATAATGGTAGGGAACCAACCGGGAAAGATGTTGTTAAGTGGGCGCAAGAGGTTCAGTTTCTTGGCGCTGGAGAGATTATGCTTACATCCATTGATGCTGAGGGAACGAGAAAAGGCTTTGATTGCGAACTGAATGATGAGGTAGCAAAGGTTGTTTCTATCCCTTTGATATCAAGTGGAGGGGCTGGGAATTCAAACCAAGTTGTAGAATTAACACGTAAAGCAAAGGTTGATGCTGTAGCTCTTGCTTCAATTCTTCATTACAATGTTGAGAGTGTTGGTGCTATTAAGAAGAATTTAATGCAAAACGAGGTATTGATTAGGCTGTGAGCGGAGTAAAAATAGCTGTAATAGATTACGGTGTTGGTAATATAAAAAGTATTTGTAATGCCTTCGAAAAAATGGGGGCAAATATTAATGTAACAAGGGAAAAGGAAGATATTTTAGGTGCTGATGGCATTGTATTGCCTGGTGTTGGGGCTTTTCCTCACGGCATGAAAAAACTGTTAAGTTTTGGGTTGGATGATGTGATTCGACAATATGCAAATACAGGTAAGCCACTCATTGGAGTTTGTTTAGGCATGCAAATGCTGTTTGATAGTAGCAATGAGTTTCAGGATACGAAAGGGATTGGCTTGATCCCTGGTAAGGTAGAGAAGTTACCAGTATTAGATGATTATTTGCATAAACTTCCACATGTAAGCTGGAATGAGATAGAAGTTATAAAAGGGCATAGCAATAATATAATAAGCGACGTGGATGGAAGCGATATGTATTTTGTCCATAGCTTTTATGCTACACCTGATTCATTTGAAAACGTATTGTCCACAACTAACTATTCAGGTTTTGAATTCTGTTCAACCGTAAAAAAAGGTAATATATATGGGTGTCAATATCATCCTGAAAAGAGTTCAGAGCAAGGTTTAAAGGTTATTAGTAATTTTATAGATATTTGTAATAGTAAAGGATAACTTGATGTCTAAAGCATATTATGGTCTACCAGAAGAAGTAAAATTTTGTAAAAAGTGTGTGATTTCAAATCAACGCCCAAGTTCAACTATAGAATTTAAAAATGAAAAAGGTGAGAAAAAGCAAGTCATCAATTTTAATGATGATGGTATATGCTCAGCTTGTGTTTACCATGAAGATAAAGAAGTTGGAATAGACTGGGAAACCAGAGAAAAGAACCTTGTTGATTTACTTTCAAAGTTTAAGTCTACAGATGGGTCATATGATGTAATTGTTCCTGGAAGTGGCGGTAAAGATAGTGCGTATACTGCTCATATTTTGAAGTATAAATATGGAATGAATCCTTTGACAGTCACATGGGCTCCTCATTTATATACTGATATTGGATGGGAAAATTTCCAGGAGTGGATGCATACAGGAGGTTTGGATAATATTTTATATACCCCTAATGGAAAGCTTCACAGGGAAATGACCCGAAATGCATTTCATAACTTACTGCATCCATTTCAACCGTTTATAATTGGACAGAGAATAATTGGTCCTGCTTTTGCCAAAAAGTTTGGAGTAAAGCTTGTGATGTATGGTGAGAATCAGGCTGAGTATGGAAATGCTATAGAAGAAAATATAAACCCAATAATGAACATGGACTTTTTTTCTTGTGAAGACCCTCTAAATATGAAGTTTGGAGGAGTTACAATGCAAGAATATATTGACTCTGGGAAGTATAAAACGGGCGATTTTGCACCATATATTCCTCCTGCTAGGGAGGATCTGGTAGATGCTGGGGTTGAAGTGCACTATTTAGGTTATTATCTTAAGTGGGATCCTCAAGAATGTTATTATTATGCGGTGGAAAATACTGGGTTTAAAGCTAATCCTGTTCGTACTGAAGGGACATACTCTAAGTATAGTAGTATTGATGATAAGATTGATCCTTTTCACTATTTTACCACGCTTATTAAGTTTGGTATTGGTAGGTGTACATACGATGCTGCTCAAGAAGTAAGAAACGGGAAAATTACTCGCGAAGAAGCTGCTTATCTTGTCGGAAAGTATGATAGTGAATTTCCTGAAAAGTTTTATGCTGATTTTTTAGAGTATATTGATACGACAGATGAAGAGTTTTGGAAAACTGTTGATAAGCACCGTTCCCCACACTTGTGGGAAAAAAATGATGGCGAGTGGAAATTGAAGCATACCGTAAATAAAGATGGTATAGATGACTAGGAAAATCTTAGCTGTCATTCCTGCTCGTGGAGGTTCAAAAGGATTACCAAGAAAAAATATTATTGATTTGGCAGGTAAACCTTTAGTTGGATGGACCATTGATGCTAGCTTGAACTCAAATTATATAACAAAAACGGTTGTTAGTAGTGAGGATGCCGAAATATTGGATGTGTCAGTAAAGATGGGGGCGGATATTGTTTATAGACCCCCTGAACTGGCTACGGATTATTCTTCAAGTGAGGCAGTGATGGAACATGCCATAGTCTCGCTTGATGAAAAGTTTGATTATGCGGTTTTGCTTCAGCCCACCTCCCCTTTAAGGACAGAGGTAGACATTGATTGTGCATTTGAAAAGATATTCGCCAGTGATGCAACAGCTTTAATAAGTGTAATACGAGTTGATAACAAGATATTAAAGGCGTTTGTTCAAAATAGCAGTGGTTATATCGAAGGCATAAAGAATAATAGATATCCTTTTACCCCTCGGCAGAAGTTACCGGAAACATATATTAGTAATGGTGCTATCTATATTATTAGGACAGAACAGTTTTATAAAAATAAGGCTTTTTTTACAGAAAAAACCATACATTATGAAATGAATCACGTTAGTAGTATTGATATTGATAGCAAAGAAGACTTGATGGAAGCACAGCGCCATTTAGGTAAGTGACCTTTTTGCATTGACGCTTTTTCAAGTTAATTAAAGGTTATTAATAAGCCAGGGTGAAATTTTGAGAGATTTGGTTTTGGAAAGTAATAGCGAAAATAGTTTAAGGTTTTTATTATTATATCAACGTCGTTGGGGAATGAAGTTTGGTCAATTTTATATTGACAACTTAAAGAAACAGTATAAAAAGTCAGAAATCGGAGTAATAACGGTAAAGCAGGAAGCTGATAATTATTTTAAAAATAATAATGAACTATCCTCCATTTCATATTATAAGTATTTTGATGATATTAGAGATTTTTCGGAAGAATATCTGGGAGATAGTGAGTATTCTCTTGAGGAAATACTGCAGTTTTTTGGAGTTGATACGGTTTGGCCTTTGTTGCAAGCAACTCGCAACCATATTAAGGATTATAAAAGAAAGTACAATTACTCCTTTTATCCAGCACTTACAGATGATGAATTGATAAAAACAATCAAAGCTTACTACAAGTTAATTGTTGATATAGATAAAAAATTCAAGCCGAATTTTATTTTATTACCTAATCCGGTTGAAACATTTAATATTTTACTTCAGTTGTATGGAGAGAGAAAAGGTATACCGGTTAGGTATGTTTGTTTGACTCCTGTGAAGGGTTTTTATCAGTATGTAAAAACAAAGGACTACGGAGGGGGGGTAATCGAAGAAAAGTTCAATAAAGGAGATGATTGCCATGAATATCATAAAAAAGCTGAGAACTATATAAGAAAATTTAGAAATGAATTTATTGTCCCTGAATGCGCATATCATGATAGTTCGGATTTTTTGAGATATAGGATTATCGATATATTGAAGTTAATGGCAAAGATGCTGAGAGCTCCTTTGTTAAAGCAAAAAAGGCCTAAAGGTATTCATAAGGATCACGTTGTTTTTTATCCACGACTGCTTTTAAGGGATTATATCTTAAAGATTAGATATCATAATGAAGTAAAACGAATGGAGTATGACCAAATGCCGTCAGAAAAGTTCGTCTATTTTCCGCTACAAATGCAACCAGAATTAGCAATAGATGTACTAGCCCCTTATTTTAATAACCAAATTGAAGCTGCGCGTTTGGCTGCGATGTCACTTCCTGGTGAATATACGTTAGTAGTTAAAGATCACCCTATAATGGTAGGTTTAAGGGATCCGAAATATTTACAAAAGATACAAAGTCTGCCTAATGTTAAGCTTGTTAATTACAATATAAAGACTCCTGAAATATTAAGTAATTGCGATGCAGTAATTGCAACAACAGGGTCTACTGTTTTTGAAACTACGTTATTGGGAATTCCTTGTGTCCAATTAGGGAATATGCAAACAAGCTTTATGTTTGAAAATGTTCACCATGTAACAGATTATACTAAGTTAACACAGTTGTGGCGCAAAATATTAGGTTTGCAGTTTGGTGGGACTGAATATGATAAGCATATTGTTAGGTATATCTCTCTTGTAATGAAATATGGCGTTGAGACAAATTATTATGAGATGTGGGAAAGAGATATGGAGGGTGACTTATTTCCAATGTGGAATGGGCTAAAGAGAGAGTTAGATAATAGTGGTTATTAGTTAAGATTGGAGTGACTGGTATAGTAATGGAAGCGAGAAAGAAGCAACTGCGTGTTATGCAAATAGCAAGTCATGGCACTAATGTTGGTGATGGTGCTAATATAACAGGATTCCAGAAGGTTTTCAAAGAAGACTTTTCGGATTATGAAGTAAAATTTATCAATGAGGAAATAATGGATTATAAGCCTCATATTGGAGAAAAAGACTTTAATTCTGAACAATTTATTAGTTATGCAAATAGCGTAGATTTAATTATTATCGGAGGGGGGGGGTTCTTCAGCGCTTTTAAACGCTTTGTAAATACTGCTTGCCATGCTGATTTCACCATTGATACATTGGATAAAATATATACTCCAATTGTATATTATGCTTTGGGTTATGCAGTGTATTATAACCAACCTTATTTCAATGGTAATGCTCTTGAAATGCTGCTGGAATATTCTCGAAATAGAAAAAACATGATGATTTCACTTAGAAATGATGGGTCTTTCAAGAGGATGCATGAGAGAATATCTGATAAATCTCTTATGGAAAATGTTGATGTCATTCCTGATTGTGGGTTTTATGTACCGGTTAGTGATTATCATCATCCTGAGTTAGAACCCAATAAAACAAATATAATAATTCAGCTGGCAGGTGATAAACTGGAGTATCGGTTCAAAGAGCAAGTAAATTTTTTAAGTAGAGTGAAAAGGAAATTATTTGGAATAGAGAATGCTAGGAATCAAAAGATATTCCTTCAAAGAATGGCAGATGTGATTGTTGAATTATCGAAAAATAAAGATGTGAACTTTATAGTTGCCCCTCATATTTTTCATGATTTAGGGATTGCGTATAAACTTATTTCGCTACTTCCTCTGTCGGTTACAAGACACCAGTTAAATGTTTCTAATATTTTAAGAGGATGCGACGGCGCCAGATATTTTTTTGATTTATACCGAAAAAGCGACCTTGTAATTGGTGCAAGATTTCATGCTAATGTTTGCGCGATTGGTCTGGGGACTCCTGTAGTAGGCTTGGTAAGTCATGATCAGCTGGATGGGTTGTATGATGAGTTAGGGCTTGATACTTATTGTTCTGTTAATGATCAGATGTGCGGTGAACAGATCACTAAGCTTGCAAATGGATTATTAAGCTGCGCCCAGAATCAAGAAATATTAGAAAAGCTTCGAGGCAAAACTAAGGCTTTTCATGGAAAGATAGAAAAAATGCTAAAGGTATGAGCTAGTGATAAATATTTTATTGCTAGAAATAATAATGTGGATTTTGTAAGGCTAATTGATGTCGATATTTAGCGCTAAGATAAAAGGCATTGCTCTGTTGATAATATCAAAGATGCTGGTTTTGTTCTGGTACCCTTTTAAATATAATAAGTCGAAAATCAGCAGCTGGATTGGTATAAGGGCAATTATAGAAGAGCCTATTAAAATAGGTGAATCTGTTAGGATAGACCGAAATCCATGCATTGGCAAATATACTAGCATTCAGAATGGATGTGTTATTGGGCGTAATGTAAAGTCAATAGGAAGATTTTGTTCCATAGCAGAGCAGACGATAATTGGGCCAAATAATCATCCGATACATGAACTTTCTACATCTTCTTGCTTTTACTCTCCAGCATGGGGGGTTACTGAATCAGATTCACGCGATGTTTACAATGGTTTAGAGCATGAAACTAACATTGGAAATGATGTATGGATAGGCGCTAGAGCTGTTATATTAAGCGGTGTTAGTGTAGGAGATGGAGCAATAGTTGCTGCAGGATCTATAGTGACTAAAGATGTTCCGCCATATGCAATTGTAGCAGGGGGCCCAGCAAGAATTATTAAATATAGATTTGCCCAACAAAAAATAGCTGAATTGATGATTTTAAAGTGGTGGGATAAAGATATTAATGAAGCAATGATGGATTGGAAACGATGGAAAGCAAATTTTAATAAAGGTGAAAAAATAGATGTATAAGGAAATTTCAAGTCTTGTTTTTCAGCGGTTCAGTATGAGCTTGATGCTTTTTATATCAGTATTGTGTGCAACTTTTTTGCAGGGAGTGGGGGTGGCTTTGATCGCGCCTCTGATCGAATCAACAAACGCTTCTGCTGACGCTTCGTTTTTTGCTAAAGCCTTGTCTGAAATTTTTAACGTTTTGGGCGCTAAGGTGGATGTGGTTAACATACTGTTCTTTGCCCTAAGTTTAACTTTCATAAGCGCAATTTTCATCATAATTTCAACTTGTATCCAAAAAAAAATTCAGTTTAACTTTGAAACCGATCAAAAGAAAAGGCTCTTCGAGTTAATAACTAATGTTGATTGCTCGTTTTTATCTACTCTAGATTATGGAAATGTTGCACAAGTCGTTCAGCAAGAAACTAGGTTGTCATCCCAACTGATTGACTATTTTGTAAGAGTGGTATCTGGGTTTTGTCAAGTAGCTATTTATTTTATGCTCCTCTTGTTAGTGTCATCTAAGATGACAGTATTTGTGGTCGTTAGCCTAAGTATTGCTTTTATATTAATGAGATTTTTTTATTTGAATGCAAAATATTTAGGGCTTGAAATAGGGAAGTTAAATGACCGGATTTTATCAAATATTTTAACCGTTCTGGGAGGATATAAGACGATAAAATCTTATTTGGCTTATATCCCGCTTAAGCTTGGTCATGAAAGTTTTTTAGATAGATATCGTAGAAAAAATGAAAGGTTATCTGTTATTGAGGCTTCTCTGAGCGCGGTATTCGAGCCGTTGGCCTTCTTAATCATAATCTTGGGATATTTTGTATATCAGTATACTGTAGCTGAATTGTTTGTGTTTCTAGCTGCAATCATAAAGCTGTATGCGAGTATTAGAGAAGTACAAAATGTACACTATAAAATGTCATATCATTATGCTGCCTTGCACAGGATATCTGTTTTAGAAGAGAGGTTGGTAGAAAACCAGTATGATTATTCAGGTGATGTTCAGAAAGACCAACTATTTGAAAACAAAATCGAAATTAAGGAAGTAAGTTTTAATTATGTTCCTGGTGTGGACGTACTAAAAAACATCAATATCAAAGTAAATAAGGGCGAAAAGGTAGCTTTTGTTGGGCGGTCAGGCTCGGGTAAGTCAACATTAGTTGATTTGCTAATGAGATTTAATGCCCCTTCTGCAGGGGAAATTTATATCGATAATATTCTGCTAGATGTTATTGATTATGCCTCATTTATGTCAAAAGTTGGGTATGTATCTCAGGAGTCATTTATGTTGAATGCGACTATAAGGGAAAATATTGATTTGTACAGGGGGTTAAGCCAGGAGGATATATTAAATGCAGCTAAGAAAGCTAATGTAATGGAGTTTGTGGAATCACTTGATAATGGAATTGAAACTGTGATTGGCGAGTCAGGGAAAAGTTTGTCTGGAGGGCAGCGGCAAAGGATTGCATTAGCGCGAGCTCTTGCAGGGAATCCGCAAATTTTAATACTAGATGAGGCCACAAGCGCTTTGGATAATGAATCGGAAAAAATTGTACAGAGCGCCATAGATAATATAAGTGGCACAGTAACAGTTTTTGTAATAGCTCATAGATTAAGTACGGTGAAAAGTGTAGATGTAATTTATGTACTTGAGAGTGGTCTAATTGTTGAAAGTGGCAGTTATGACGAGTTGAGCTCTATAGACGGTAACTTTAAGCAATTGCTAGAAGCTGGTGGGATGTAATCTATCGTTTGAATATCTGGGATAAGAAAGTGAGAATTTTGTACATATCAAGTTCAGTTATACCTTCAAGAACCGCAAATAGCCTGCATGTAATGAAAATGGGACAAGCTTTGGCAAAGCAGGGAAATGTGGTTACGTTGTTAGCTCCTAAGAAAAAGTTTGAGGAAGAGACTGATGTTGAGGATGTTTATGAGTTTTACAATGTTGAAAAGTGCTTTGATATTGTTTGGAAACCATACATAGGGATGTTGGTGCGGCCGTTTGTATATGCCATGTTTGTAGTATTCTATTTGATGAGATCGAGTGCTGATTTGGTTTATGGAAGAGATCTTTTAGGATGCTTCATGTCTTCAATAATAGGAAGAGATACGATTTATGAAGCTCATGACTTAGTTTGGGAGGGAAGCAAATTAAAAGAGCTTTTTTTTAGAATTATGGTAAATCAGTCGAATTTCATTAAGCTGGTAGTTATCTCTGATGTTCTAAAAGGCTATTATGTTCGTAAATATGGAGATGCCATTAGAAATATTGAGGTTGCACATGACGGAGCTGATTCTTGCAAGGATAAGAAAAAACTCTCTACCTGGCCTGGCCGGAAAAATGTATTGCAAGTTGGTTATGTAGGGCATTTATATAAGGGTAAGGGGGTTGAAATAGTCGAGCAGTTATCACGTGAAATGCCTGGAGTTGATTTCCATTTGATTGGTGGTTTGGAACAGGATATTAAATATTGGAAAGCAAGGGCTAATGGCAGTAATGCATTTTTTCACGGGTTTGTTCCACAGTCTGAATTATCAAAGTATATTAATTGCCTTGATGTATGTTTGCTGCCAAATCAGAAAAAAGTGTTTTCTTACGGTTCGAATAGCCGTTCACGTAGTATAGGGGAGTTTACCTCTCCGCTGAAACTGTTTGACTATATGTCTCATAGCAAAGCCATTATTGCATCAGATCTTCCGGTTTTGCGAGAGGTTTTAAACGATGAAATTTCAATCTTGGTTGAAAGTGATAATGTAAAAAAGTGGTGTTCTGCAATACAAAAAATGCATTCAAGTGCATTGCGAGAACTATATGCTGAAAGAGCCTTAGAGGTTTTTGAAATGAATTATTCCTGGGAGGCTAGAAGTAAAGGGTTGTTGAGAAGAGTAAATGCGTAGTTTGCTTTTTTTTATAACGACATTTATGTTTATTTTTGGCTGGAAAATATACGCCATATTCGACCTGATTTTTATTGTATCATTTATATTATTATGCATTTCAGTATTTATCTATAGGCAGTCGTTACCCATAGATCTTCTAGCAGTTTTGGGATTGTTAGGGATGATATGTATTTATACACTGCTTGTCCACATCATATATTCTGCAAATGGTGCGCAAATGGTATTGCGTTCAATAAGGGTATTTATCAATTTTGCAGGAGCAATTTCGTTAGTCAATTTGATGCGACATTTCTATCGCGGTGATTACTTGAAGTATTTAGTGTTTTTCATGTATTTTTCGATAGTATTACATTCTGCAATAGTAATTCTTATGTTTTATTCGGATGGGATTAGAGAATTTGTATATTATTTAGTGAACACACGTAGTATTGTTAATATAACAAGTTCCTTCATTCATGGCTTTAGAGTGCCGGGATTAACTTATGCGTTATCACAGTTATCAGTTTTAACGATGTTCGCATTTTTATTAAGCCCAATTGTTAAGTTGCTTTGGCAGACTACAGATAATGTTAAAACAGTAGTTTTAGCGAGTTCAAACTTTTTAGTTTTTATATCGTTATTTATGACAGGTAGAACAGGAATAATTCTTTCAATAATTTTGCTGCCAATATATTGGTTAATGTTGTATAGAAGTAAGCTTGCAGTTATAAAAGTGAAGTTAGTACTATTTTTCTGTATGGGTATGATATGCTCTTTAATAGCACTGAGCGCTTTATCTGAATTCAATATAAAGGAATTTGTTAAAGATTTTGACAATGTTTACTATGCTATCGAACATAGCGAAGAAGTTATTGAGCTATTTTCGAATTATGGAAGCACATATTCAACGAGGATCATAGCAAGCATGTATTTTTTCCCGGAGTCAGATATACACCTATTATTTGGGTCAGCCAAAAGTGTTTCGTCTGACGTTGGTTTTGTGAAATCTATATACGCGATTGGGCTGATAGGTACTTTGTTAATGCTAGTTGTACCTTTTTATGGAGTGTTTAAAGTGTTTTTTTTGCCGAGAGAAATAAAATGGTTAAAGTCAATAATATTGATTGTTACTGCGGCTATTTTAATATTAAATTTTAAAGAACTAAGCGTTATGACAAGAAATATTTGGTCAGTTCATGCATTATTATTAGTTGCGGTATTCCTGGTGGCTGAAGATTATAAAAGAGGCAGGTTTTTTTGTGCTAGAGCTAGAAAAAAAATAGGTTGGGGGCAAATTGCTTTTTAACTCTGTTGAATTTATTTTGGTGTTTTTGCCGGTATCATTAGTTGGATATCACATTATTAGAGCATTAACAAAACAAAGGTTTGAGCTGTTATGGCTTGTCGCGATGTCTTTGTTTTTTTATAGCTGGTGGAACATAACTTATTTGCCATTAATATTGCTTTCAATAATATTTAATTATGCAGTTGGTGGGATTTTATCATCATCATATACGTACCACTTTAAGAAATTAATACTTGCTTGCGGTGTAAGCGCCAATATTTGCCTGCTAGGGTATTTTAAATATGCCAATTTCTTTGTAGATAATATTAATACTATCTTCGGCAGTGACATGCACCTTAGCTTGATAGTATTGCCGTTAGCGATATCTTTTTTTACATTTCAGCAGATTGCCTATTTGGTTGATGCATATAAAGGAGAGCTAACAAACAATGGGTTTGTTAGCTATTGCTTATTTGTCACCTTTTTTCCCCAACTAATTGCAGGGCCTATAGTTCATAATAAAGAAATGCTGCCTCAGTTTAAGAAAGGGGGCAGCAGCAGATTTAAAGTCGATGATATTTCTATAGGTAGTACGATATTTCTTATTGGATTATTTAAAAAGACAGTGTTTGCTGATAACGTTGCAGCATATGCCACCCCTGTTTTTAAATTAGCAGATTCTGGTGGAGAGTTAATGTTTCTTGAAGCATGGATAGGGGCTATTTCATATTCTTTACAGTTATATTTTGATTTCTCTGGCTATGCAGATATGGCAATTGGGGCTGGAAGAATGTTTGGGATTTATTTGCCGGCAAATTTTGATTCTCCGTATAAAGCAACAAATATTATTGATTTTTGGAAGAAATGGCATATGACCCTATCAAGGTTCTTAAGGGATTATGTATATATAGCTATGGGAGGTAATAGAAAAGGTAATACTAGAAGGGCGATAAATTTATTTTTGACAATGCTGATAGGGGGGTTATGGCATGGTGCTGGCTGGACATTTGTTGTCTGGGGTGGTATTCACGGGGTGTTATTATTAGTTAACCATTCTTGGAGAGTCCTATATGGAAAAGCTAATTTCACTATAAAATTGCCGCAACGGTTTTTTTCATTGATGTCATTTTCTTTAACCATTTTTATTGTGGTAATTGCATGGGTTTTCTTTAGGGCAGAAAGTCTAGATGGTGCAAATAATATGCTTAAAACAATGTTTGGTATGAATGGAATAGTTTTGCCTCATCAGCTTCAAAGTATATTGTATGATCCTTACTTCATAAGTTTTAGTAGTGGTGCGTTTGGTACAATAGCTGGCATTAGTGCTATGATGTGGATTTTCGTATTAAGTGCAATAGTATTTATTGCTCCAAATACACAGCAAATTATGGAAAATTATAAGCCTACATATGAATATCTGATTTCCGACAAGAAGTGCAGACCAACACGCTATAGTTGGCGTCCTAATTTGCTTTTCGCAATAATTATGGCAATTGTTTCAGTGATATCCATTTCTTTTGTTTTTATGGCTGAGAGATCTGAGTTTTTGTATTTTCAATTTTGATTTATTATGCATGCAAGATATTTGATTAAATTTTCATTGTTATTTGTTTTGGGCTTGATACCAATAGGGGTAAATTATTTATATTTGTATAATGCAGGTGAGTTTAGATCTATAAAAGAAATAATTAATTATCAGAATATTAGCCAAACATATCGGAAGTATGGTACGGCAATTCATAATGATACCTACCATTATAAGCTTGAAGGATACAAAAGAAGGAAACCTGATGTTGTTGCGATTGGATCCTCTCGTGTTATGCAGTTTAGAGATAGGTTTTTTTCTAAAAGCTTCTATAACACAGGTGGGGCTATGACATCTTTGGATAGAGGAAGGGTGTTGTTAAAGGAGCTTTTTGCAATAAACCATAGGCCAAAATTGATAATACTTGGTATTGATTTTTGGTGGTTCAATCCACAAAAGGATAAGCTTGGTTCTCTTACAACCCCGCCGGTAGAAAGCCAGAGGTTTATGCCTTTATTTTTGTTTAAGCCTGTTTCATGGGTTTATGACAAAAAAATAGATCTAAATGATTATTTTGAGATTGCATTTCGATTAAATGGTTGGGGAGAGTCAGGGCAAATAGGAGTAAACGCTATCAATACAGGTGCTGGTTTTGGTCCTGATGGTGCGTGGAACTATTATGATTTGGTATCAGGAAGTCGTAAGTCGGTGGACGATTTATTTAAAGATACGCTCCTGAGAATAAAAAATGGAAATAGAAGATTTCAATATGGAGAAAAAGTCCCTGAGGAATATTTTGATGCATTTATTGATATTATTGGTGAAATAGAAAGTCAGGGAGTAGAACTGGTGATATTTATACCTCCATTGGCACCTGAAATTTATGCGGAAATGCAGAAAAAAAATAAGCAATATGGATATGTTAATGATCTATTTGAAAAAATGGAAAAAAATGGAGTTGAATTTTACAATTTTAATAATCCGGAATCTATTAAAACCCCAAGTTGTGAGTTTGTTGATGGATTTCATGGGGGGGATGTTTCATATGCAAGAATTTTAAAAGAAATATTTACCAATAGTAATGAGTTGGCTGCGTTTATAAATTGGGGTTCGGTTGAAAATGACATTAAAAACAACGCAGGGCTTTCTATGATAAAGGACAAACTGAATTACAATGAAAAAGAAATGGATTTTCTAGGGCTTGGCTGCCAAAAGTACTAACTGTTTGAATTAAGGGCAAGGCATTGAAAATATTGCATGTTATAACGGGATTGGATACTGGTGGAGCAGAAGCAATGCTTTATAAGCTAGTATCAGGTTTGAACTCGTATCAAACAAGTAATGTAGTTGTATCTTTAATGGGTAGAGATGGTGCAGTTGGGGAAAAAATTGAAAGTAGCCTAGGAGTGCACGTGTATTATTTGGGGATGTCTAGGGGGAGGCCGACGTTCAAGTCGCTAGTTTTATTATATAGGATTCTAAAAAAAGAGCGCCCTGATATTGTCCAAGGGTGGATGTATCATGGGAATTTATTAGCGTTTATGTCAAAAATTTTATATTCAATCAAGCTTCCGGTTGTTTGGAATATAAGGCAATCTTTGCCTGAAATTAATAATGAAGGAAGGTTGACACGTTTTGTCATCCGCATTAATTCTCTATTATCTCGCTTTGCTGACGCTATTGTATTTAATTCTCGCAGAAGTATTGATGATCATGCCGCGGTTGGGTTTGCTCGAAAGAATGATGTGTTTATCCCGAATGGATTTCATTTAGAAGAATTGAAGAGCCATCCAGCTAATAAACAGAACGTGCGAGATGAGTTTGGTATTGATAGCAAAGATATTGTTGTTGGGATGATGGCTAGGTATGATCCGATAAAAGACCACGTTAATTTTTTTAATGCTGCTGCAATACTAGCTAAAAAGAAAAAAAACATTAAGTTTTTGTGTGTTGGCAGTAAGGTTTCGCCAGATAATTTTGAAGTTGTTGATCAATTATCTGATTTGGGTGTATATGATAGATTTTATCTCATTGGTGAAAGAAAGGATGCTATAAGAATTACACAGTCTTTTGATGTTGCTGTTAATTCATCCATGTCTGAAGCATTTGCAAATGTAATCGGGGAAGCAATGGCGTGTGAAGTACCGTGTGTAGTTACAGATGTAGGTGATTCTGCTTATATTGTAGGTAATACTGGAGTCGTTGTTAACAAGGCTGACTCAAGAGGACTTGCTGAAGGTATTGAAAAGTTGGTAAATGCAGGCATAGAAGAAAGGCGTCGACTGGGAAGATTAGCCAGAAAAAGAATAGCGCAAAACTTTTCATTGGAGTCAGTTTGTCATGAGTATTTTAACTTATACTCCTATTTGATTAATGCACGAAAATAATAGGTATTATTAGTTATGTGTGGTTTTGCTGGATTTGTTAATAATAGCGCCCTTACTTGCAACTATGCTGAAGTATTAAAAAAGATGGGAAGGGCTATATATCATAGAGGCCCAGATAGCTCTGGTGAATGGTTTGATGAAAAGGAAAGCATTGGGTTATCGCACCGCCGTTTAGCTGTTGTTGATCTTACCCCAGCTGGTCATCAGCCAATGTATTCCCATGGCAAACGATTTGTAGTGGCTTATAATGGTGAAATTTATAATCACTTAGAGTTGCGAAAAGAGCTTGAAAGGGAAGCTTCTGAAATAAAGTGGCTGGGAGGATCTGATACAGAAACGCTTTTGGCTGGATTTGAACTTTGGGGAATAAAGAAAACAGTTGAAAAATCAATTGGTATGTTTGCTTTTTCGGTATGGGACACTCTCGAAAAAAAATTAACCTTAGGTCGAGATCGGCTAGGTGAAAAGCCTTTGTATTATGGTTGGCAAGATGATGTGTTTTTATTTGGTTCGGAGTTAAAGGCTATGAAAGTACATCCAGCATTTAAATCTGAAATTAATAGAGACTCAATTGCTCTTCTATTGCGACATAACTGTATCCCAGCTCCTTACTCGATTTACCGTGGAATCAAAAAGCTGTTGCCAGGCCATTTGCTGGAAATGGATCCTGAGTTAGGAACTATTGAAATGATTGAATACTGGTCATTTCGCAATTTATGTCAAAACCATGACTCCTCCTTCTTTGTAGGGGGTGAAAAGCAGGTTGTTGATGAATTAGAAAAAGTTCTTAAATTATCAGTCAAGCAACAAATGATGTCAGATGTTCCATTGGGGGCTTTTTTGTCAGGTGGGATAGACTCATCGACTATTGTTGCATTGATGCAATCACAATCAGAAACTCCGGTTAAAACATTCTCGATAGGTTTTGATGAAGAAGAATATAATGAGGCTGCACATGCGAAGGAAGTGGCTAACTACTTAGGAACTGAGCACACAGAACTGTACATAACTTCTGAGCAAGCTTTGGATGTTATTCCTAAATTGGCAGATCTGTATGATGAGCCTTTTTCAGATTCTTCTCAAATCCCAACATACCTTGTGGCAAAAATGACCAGGGACCATGTCACCGTTTCACTGTCAGGAGATGCTGGTGATGAGCTATTTTGTGGTTATAACCGATATATTTTGAGTGACGGGCTATGGAAATTCATAGAAAAAACCCCCCGTCCCATTCGAAAAATAGCAGCAAGGGCTATGCGTGCTATTTCTATTGAATCATGGAATAAATTAAGTTCGTTTTTTCCGGCTAAACTAAGAATGGTTAATTTGGGGGGCAAAATGCACAAAGCTTCAGAAGTCCTGGCGGCGGAATCAGTTTATGAACTTTACAAAGGCTTAGTATCCCATTGGCATTTTCCCGAACAGATCGTTATTGGGGCGAAGGAACCAAAAACGGTTCTTACTGATTTAACAAGAGCGCCTAGATTAGATAATAGCACAGAGCAGATGATGGTTTTTGACACGGTTAGCTATTTGCCTGATGATATTTTAGTCAAAGTAGACCGCGCTTGCATGGGGGTATCTTTAGAAAGCAGAATACCGTTATTAAATCATAAAGTGATAGAGTTTGCCTGGAGTTTGCCCATGAATTTTAAGTTAAGAGATGGGGTTTCAAAGTGGTGTTTGAGACAAGTGTTATTTAGGCATGTTCCTAAAAACCTTATTGAACGTCCCAAAATGGGATTTGGTGTGCCAATTGATTCTTGGTTGCGTGGACCACTACAAAGTTGGGCTGATCAACTTCTTGATGAATCTAGATTGCATAAAGAAGGCTTCTTTAAACCTGAGCCGATTTTGAAGATGTGGAGTGAGCATAAGTCTGGCAAACGTAATTGGCAGTATCATCTTTGGGATATTTTAATGTTTCAGTCATGGTATGAGAAAAATTGCTAATGGGTAAAAGAATACTATATATTGTGAATGTAGATTGGTTTTTTATCTCTCATAGACTGCCAATTGCCTTAGAAGCCATGAAGCTAGGAGCAGAAGTCCATGTTGCTTGTGCAATTACTGATAAGGCCGAGGAATTAAAATCTTGTGGGATTAAAGTTCATAACTTAAGTTTATCTAGAAGCAGTATTGGTTTTATGTCTGAGTTAAATGGTATTAAGGAACTTTTTAAAATCATAAGACGAACCAAACCTGATATTGTTCATGCTGTTACAATCAAGCCAGCTATCTATGGAAGTTTTATCGCGAGGTTATTGCGTGTGCCTGTTCGTGTAGCATCAATTTCAGGATTGGGGTATACATATATTGCTCCTGGCTTCAAATCAAGAATATTGCTAAATTTGATTTTTTTAATGTACAGAGTAGCGTTGAAAGGTGCAAAAGCAATTATTTTTCAGAATAATGATGATAGATACGTGTTTAGGAGAAAGGCTTTTATTGATCCCAGGCAGGAAATTATTATTCGTGGTTCGGGAGTTGATCTAGACAAATATTCTGTTGTAAAAGAGCCTAATGGTACTCCAGTAGTCATGTTGATTGCTCGCCTATTGGTTGATAAAGGTGTGGTAGAGTTTGTAGAAGCTGCCAGAGAGTTAAAAAAAAGTGAATGCGATATTCGTATGGTATTAGTTGGAAGTATTGATTCAGATAATCCAAAGTCAATAACAGATGAGCAGTTAAAGCTCTGGGTAGAATCAGGAGTAGTCGAACACTGGGGGTTTAGCTCTGATGTTGCGACCACAATTTCAAAATCTAATATTATTGTACTGCCATCATACCGAGAAGGTCTTCCTAAAAGCTTGATTGAAGCTGCAGCATGTGGAAGGGCAGTGATTACTACAGATGTTCCAGGTTGCCGTGATGCAATTGACCCGAATAAGACTGGAGTGCTCGTACCGGTTAAAGACAGCACATCATTAGCGGAAAAAATATTAAAGTTAGTAAATGAGCCAGAATTAAGGCATCAGTTTGGAAGGAAAGGAAGGGAGTTCGCTATGGAGGTGTTTGATATTAAGGATGTTGTTAACCAGCATATGAATATTTATTTTGGTGATTTGGTTTGATGGATAAGAGATTTCTAGTTACTGGCGCTGACGGCTTCGTCGGTGGTGCATTGTGTAGTTATTTGCTATCAAAGGATGTTATGGTTGCCGGTTCTTTACGATATGAACAGCTTAATGTGCCACCAGGGATAAAGGCAAAAGTTGTTGGTGATATTAATGCAGAAACTCAATGGGAAGACGCTCTTAATGGTATAGATGTTATTATACATACAGCTGCAAGAGTGCATGTTATGAACGAAGGTACTGTTGACCCCTTAGCTGAATATAGAAAAGTCAATGTAGAAGGGACTGCCAAACTAGCCAAAGCTGCTGTACAAAAGGGCGTTAAGCGCTTTGTATATATTAGCTCAATAAAGGTAAATGGTGAGTTGACATATGATGGTAAGCCATTTAGGGCAGATAGTGATCCCGAGCCATTAGATCCTTATGGAATATCAAAACTTGAAGCTGAAGAAGAACTGAAAAACATTTCGAAAGATACGGAGATGGAAATTGTTATTGTACGTCCTCCCCTGGTATATGGTCCTGGGGTTAAGGCAAATTTTCATAAAATGATTTGCTGGGTTATGAAGGGTGTGCCATTGCCTCTGGGGAGCGTTAATAACAAAAGAAGCTTTATCGCTTTAGAAAACTTAGTCGACTTTCTTTATAGATGCGCAATACACCCGAAAGCTGCAAATGAGACGTTTTTAATTTCAGATGGACATGATATGTCGACAAGTGAACTCTTAAAGAAGGTGGCAATTGCTGTTGGAAAGAGGCATAGGTTATTCCCGTTTCCAGTTTTTATTTTAGCGGTTATAGGTACAGTTTTTAGGAAAAAGCATGTGGTATCTAGGCTTATTGGGAATTTGCAAGTTGATAGTAGTCCAGCATTTAATATGTTGGAATGGAAACCAGTGATATCTATTGATGAAGCGTTGAAAAAAGTTGTAGAAGGGTATGTTAGTTGAAAAGGATATTTGATTTATCACTTGCGTTGTTTGTTAGTGCGTTTTTGTTGCTACCAACTTTGATAGTTGCTATTGCTGTGAAAATTACATCTCCTGGGCCTGTGCTATATTGGTCAGATCGAATAGGTAGAAATAACAAAATATTTCAAATGCCAAAATTTAGAAGTATGAAAATTGATACTCCAGCAGTAGCAACACACTTACTTAAGGACCCTAAAAACTCTTTAACTCCAATTGGTGATTTTATCCGAAAAACAAGCCTGGATGAACTGCCACAATTATGGTGTATCTTAAAAGGGGATATGAGCTTCGTTGGTCCAAGGCCAGCACTTTTTAATCAAGATGATCTTGTACGCCTAAGAACTGAAAAAGGTGTTCATGAGTTAGTGCCAGGGTTGACTGGTTGGGCTCAGGTCAATGGAAGGGATGAGCTTCCAATTTCTGTGAAAGTTGATTTTGATTGTGATTATCTGGGAAAAAGATCATTTTTATTTGACCTTAAAATATTATGGTTAACTTTTTATAAAGTCCTTAAAAAAGATGGTGTTTCTCATTAGATGGCCATAATTAAAGGTTGATGTTATTATGTAGTCTTAATAATATTTGATATGGGCTAAATTTAAGTCATGGAAAGAGCTTAAATATGAATTTGTTTGAAAAGTTAGAAGAACTGCCGCGCTTTTATAAGAGCGTTATTTTGTTGTTAAACGATCTTGTCTTAATTCCTTTCTCACTTTATTTGTCATGCTATTTGATAACTGGCGGTTACGGTCTTTCTAATAGAATACCCTGGATAGTATATTTATCTTTACCGCTAGTTACAGCGTTTATTTTTCTTAAGTTTGGAATGTATCGGGCTATTGTTCGTTATCTTGGATTAAAGACGCTGTGGACTATTGGTGGGGCTGCAACATTAGCAACACTATGGTTATTGGTAAGCACTGATCTTTTTTATGAAGAAGCGTTGCCTTTACGTGTTTACGCTGTTTTTTGGTTGCTATCCATTTTATGTCTAGGTGGCAGCCGATTTGCAGCTCGTCAAATATTCAATTCACTAGCAATGGTGCGAACTGCAGCTGATGGAAACAGTAGTATAAAAAGGGTTGCTATCTATGGGGCAGGGACAACAGGTGTGAGGTTAGCTCGGTATATTTCGAATACTTCTGAATTTTGCCATGTCTTATATTTTGATGATGATGAAAAGCTAATTGGACGTGAAATTGATGGTGTTGAAGTTGCTCCTTCAGATGTATTGAAACAGCTGTGTTTACAGTATAGAGTTGAAGAGGTTTTTTTGGCAATTCCAAATGCCGAGGTTGAAACGAGAAAAAAGGTTATTGAGCAATTGCTTGATTGCGGAGTTCGTGTAAAAACAGTTCCTGGCTTTGCTGGCATTATTTCTGGAGAAGTCAGGGTTGAAGAACTTCGCGAGATATCTGTTGATGATATTCTTGGTCGTGATACTGTCATGCCGCGAAAAGAGCTGCTGAGTGGTTGCATTCATGATAAAACTGTAATGGTTACTGGTGCTGGAGGGTCGATTGGCTCAGAACTATGTAGGCAGATTGTCATGCTTGGACCTAAGAAACTCATATTGTTTGAACTTTCCGAGTATGCTCTTTACAAGATTGAGTCTGAACTAAAATCAATGGTTATTAATGAATATTCAATTGATATTGAAATAATTGCGTTACTTGGTTCAGTTCAGCATCAAAAGCGCCTTATTCAGATTATGAAAGTCTATGATGTCCAAACAGTTTATCATGCAGCAGCATATAAGCATGTTCCTATAGTTGAGCACAATCCTATTGAGGGAGTTAGAAATAATATTTTTGGGACGCTGAATGCGGTTATTGCTGCTAATGAAATCGGTGTGGAGACATTTGTTTTGGTTTCAACGGATAAGGCAGTTAGGCCAACAAATATTATGGGAGCAACAAAGAGATTTGCGGAGTTGGTTTTGCAGGGAATCTCTCAAACAGGTACTAAAACTAAGTTCTGTATGGTCAGATTTGGGAATGTCCTTAACTCATCTGGATCAGTTGTGCCGCTGTTTACTAAGCAGATTGAAAATAAAGGTCCTGTTACAGTCACTCACCCTGAAGTTACTCGGTATTTTATGACTATACCCGAAGCGGCGCAGTTGGTGTTACAGGCAGGGTATATTGCTAAGGGGGGAGATGTTTGTGTTCTCGATATGGGAGAACCGGTTAGGATTGTTGATCTTGCTAGGAAGATGATTGCATTGAGTGGCTATAAAGAGAAAACGGCTTCATCTGATGGTGATATTGAGATAAAGATTGTTGGATTAAGGCCAGGTGAAAAGCTTTATGAGGAACTCCTTATCGGGGATAATGTAACCGGTACAGAGCATCCTTTAATCATGAGAGCTGAAGAATCATCTATTTTATGGGAAGAGCTGCAAAAGATAATTAATAAACTTGATCAGTGCTGCCATGATACAGATATTAAAGGAGTTCGCGATATGCTTCTTGATGTGATTACTGGGTATGATCCTGAGTGCGATATTCAGGATAAGGTGTGGCTGGAAAATAACATAAGGTCTAAAAGGCAGCAAAAAGTAATTCCATTTGAATCTTCTGCTGGACATTAGGGGTAACTTGGTCTTTGGGGATTTATGTGAAAAGAATAAGGAAAGATAGGAAATGAAGGTTGTAATTGTTGGGACGGGGTATGTAGGTCTTTCTAATGCTGTTTTATTGGCACAGCATAATGAAGTTGTGGCAGTTGATGTAGTTGAGGAAAAAGTAAATCTAATAAATCAGCGCAAATCCCCAATTGTAGATAAAGAAATTCAAGAGTTTTTATCAGAAAAAGAACTAAATTTAAAAGCAACTGTGGATGCTGATACAGCCTATAAAAATGCGGATTACGTTATTATTGCAACTCCAACAAATTATGATCCTGAAACTAACTACTTTAATACAGGCTCTGTTGAATCAGTAATAAAGAGTGTGATTAATATAAAACCTGATGCGTTGATGATTATCAAATCAACTGTGCCTGTTGGATTTACTGCGAAAGTCCGAGAAGAGTTTAATTGCGATAATATTATCTTTTCTCCTGAATTTTTGCGAGAGGGAAAAGCTCTTTACGATAATTTATATCCTTCGCGTATTATTGTTGGTGAAGATTCTGAGCGAGCAAGACAGTTTGCTGGACTATTAGAACAAGGAGCTATAAAACAAGATATTCCAAAGCTTTTCATCAATTCTACCGAGGCAGAAGCGGTCAAATTGTTTTCTAACACTTATCTTGCAATGCGGGTTGCATATTTTAATGAGCTTGATACCTATGCGGAAAAGCATGGCCTTGATACGCGTCAGATAATTGAAGGGGTGGGACTAGATCCAAGAATTGGTAATCATTACAACAATCCGTCATTTGGGTATGGAGGTTATTGCTTGCCCAAAGACACTAAACAGTTGTTGGCAAACTACCAGGATGTTCCTAATAATATTATTCAAGCTATTGTTGATGCTAACACTACCAGAAAGGACTTTATTGCTGATTCGATTATTGCTAAAAATCCAAAGGTTGTTGGTGTATACCGTTTGATTATGAAGGCAGGCTCAGATAATTTTCGCTCGTCTTCAATCCAGGGAATTATGAAAAGGGTGAAGGCGAAAGGGATTGAGGTTGTTGTTTATGAGCCAGTGTTAGAATCTGAAGAGTTTTTCAATTCTAAAGTGATTAATGATTTATCTGAATTTAAACAAATATCTGATATTATTGTTTCCAATAGGTTGTCGGATGAGATCAAAGATGTACAACACAAAGTGTATACAAGAGATCTGTTTGGCAGTGATTAAATTGATTTAATGTATGGGTATCATGTTAATACCAGTAATAATTTCTGGCGGTGTCGGGACACGCCTTTGGCCGATCTCAAGAGAGGCCGATCCAAAACCATTTATGCAGCTGCCGGATGGTGAATCAATAATAGGCAAGACTTTTGCCAGAGCCTCTGTGCTGGGCGGAGTTGAAAATATTCTGGCTATCACTAATCAGGACTATTTCTTTCGTACCCGTGAAGAGTTTGAGGCTTCAGTATCTAAAGAGGTCTCTTTAGACTTCGTTCTTGAACCGTTTGGCAAGAATACTGCTCCAGCAATTGCTGCAGCTGCATTTCGTGTGTCTGAGCAATATGGTAAAGATGCGGTGATGCTTGTGCTTCCTGCTGATCATTTGATTCCTGATCAGGAAAAATTTGCAGGCTCTGTTGCCAGTGCAGTTGAGCTGGCCCAAAAAGATATGCTGGTTACCTTTGGTATTGAGCCAACTCATCCTGAGACTGGTTTTGGTTATATTGAAAAGGGTGAATCAATATCGCAGGCAGGCTTTGATGTTTCTCGGTTTGTGGAAAAGCCTGATCTGGAAAAGGCAAAGCAGTATCTTGAGTCAGGCGATTTTGTCTGGAACTCCGGTATGTTTTGCTTTAAGGCTGGTACCTACCTTGATGCTTTAAAGAAATTTTCGTCACAGCTATATGATCAGATTGGGAATTGTTGGGTTCAAACCTCAAAGGCTGATTTGCCAATAGTTCTCGATGCCGAATCCTTAAAATTGGTTGAGTCAATATCAATAGATTATGCTGTTATGGAGAAAACAGATAATGTTGCCGTGGTTTCGGCTGCATTTGAGTGGAATGATATTGGTTCCTGGTCAGCGATGGCTGAAGTTTTACCAATGGATGATAATCAAAATGCGATTAATGGGGATGTTATAACTGTTGATTCTTCTGATTGTATTATTGCAAGCAAAGATAGGTTGACGGCGGTTATAGGTTTGCACGATATAGTTGTTGTTAATGACGAAGATGCAACTTTGGTGGTGCATAAAAATAATGCTCAGGATGTTAAAAAGGTTGTTGAAGTCCTTAAGAAGAAAAATAGATCTGAGTTTATAGAGAAAAAGACAACCCGAAGGCCATGGGGTAGCTATACAAACCTAATTGAGTTCGATGGATATAAGGTGAAAAAAATAGTAGTTTATCCTGGACAGTCTTTATCTTTGCAAAAGCATCAACGACGAAGTGAGCATTGGACTGTAGTTGCAGGAAGGGCGGAAGTAATTAACGGTGAACAGACTATAATACTTAATGCAAATGATTCCTCTTATATCGAAAAAGAAGCCATGCATCGTTTAACTAATGTTGGTCAAGGTAATTTGGAATTGATAGAGGTTCAATGTGGTGAATATCTGGGAGAAGATGATATTATTCGTCTAGAAGATAACTACGGAAGAATTTGATTTTGTAACAATAGGTTGATCAGGTTGGTATATGCCTGGTTTTCATATACTTTGGAGATTTAAAAATGGCAATTAGTGGGGTTAATTCGGTTGCGGTCGTTGGCTTAGGTTACGTAGGCCTTCCTTTAGCACTTGCTTTTGGTCGTAAGATCAAAACAATAGGATTTGAAATCAGCCAAGCAAAGGTGGATGCATATAATGACGGAGTAGACCCGACCGGTGAGATGGAGGCAGATGCTTTTGCTGCCGCTAAAGATAATATTCTATATACCACTGATGCTGCCGATATAAAGAAAGCAGATATTGTTATAGTTGCTGTTCCGACCCCTATTAATCACGCTAAACAGCCAGATTTAACCCCGGTCGAGATGGCAAGCGTTACTGTAGGTCAGAATTTAAAACCTGGTGCGATTGTGGTATTTGAATCAACAGTATATCCAGGTGCAACTGAAGAGGTATGTGTGCCAATTCTTGAGAAAGAATCAGGACTTAAGTGGAAGAAAGATTTTAATATTGGCTATTCGCCTGAGCGTATCAATCCTGGTGATAAGGTTAATACGCTGGAAAAAATAGTCAAAGTTGTTTCAGGTGATACACCAGAGGTATTGGAGACAGTAGCCCAGGTTTATGAGCTGGTAATTGATGCCGGTGTGCATCGGGCTGCTTCTATCAAGGTGGCAGAGGCTGCTAAGGTAATCGAAAATACCCAGCGTGATTTAAATATCGCTCTAATGAATGAACTGGCGGTTATCTTCAATATCATGGATATTGATACCCTTGATGTATTAGAGGCTGCTGGTACCAAGTGGAACTTCTTGCCTTTCCGTCCAGGTTTGGTTGGTGGGCACTGTATTGGTGTTGATCCATACTATCTTACCTACAAGGCATCTGTTGTTGGTTATCATCCAGAAGTGATTCTTGCTGGTCGTCGTATTAATGATAATATGGGCAAGTTTATTGCTGAGCAGACCGTTAAAAAGATGATTGCGCAGAATGCTCAGGTTAAAGGGGCTAAGGTTCTTATAATGGGCCTTACTTTTAAAGAAAACTGTGCTGATTTGCGTAATACCCGTGTAGTAGATGTGATTGCAGAACTGGAATCATACGGTGTTGATGTGGTTATCTGGGATCCGGTTGCTGAAGATTATGAGGCGCAAGAAGAGTATGGCATTAATTTGGCTCAATATGATGATGTAAGTGGGATTGATGCTGTAATTGCTGCGGTAAGCCATGAGGAAATTCTTAATCTAGATCTACATGGTTTGGCGGCTAAATGCAAAGGTTCAGTGCCGTTTATTGATGTTAAATCAGCTTTCTGCCGAGAAAAATTAGCAGATGCTGGGTTTGATGGTTGGAGACTGTAAGGGATACTTAAGAGAAAATACTATGGCTAAAATTCTTGTTACCGGTACTGCCGGATTTATTGGTTTTCATCTGGCAAAACGTTTAATGGAACGTGGTGATGAGGTCGTCGGCTTGGATAACGTTAATGACTATTATGATGTTAATCTTAAGAAAGCCAGGCTTAAGCAGTTAACGGTGCACAAGAGTTTTAAAGAGATCAAAATGTCTCTTGAGGATAGAAAAGGTATCGAAAAACTTTTTGCAACAGAAAAGTTTGAAAAGGTGGTAAATCTTGCTGCTCAGGCTGGGGTTAGGTATTCGCTAGAAAATCCGCATGCTTATATAGATAGTAATATTCAGGGATTTATGAATATTCTTGAAGGATGTCGTCATAACGATATCAAACACTTGGTTTATGCTTCTTCGTCATCGGTTTATGGCGCTAATACTAAGATGCCGTTCTCTGTGCATCATAACGTTGATCATCCTCTTTCGCTTTATGCAGCGACCAAGAAATCTAATGAGCTTATGGCTCACACATATTCCCATCTTTATGGGATTCCAACTACCGGCTTGAGATTTTTTACCGTGTATGGCCCGTGGGGTAGGCCGGATATGGCTATGTTTATTTTTACCAAAGCCATAATCGAAGGACGTCCGATAGATGTATTTAATCATGGAAAAATGCGTCGTGATTTTACCTTTATTGATGATATTGTTGAGGGTGTTATTCGTACTTTAGATAATACGGCACAACCTAATAATGATTGGAGTGGTGACCAGCCGGATCCTGGAACCAGCAAAGCCCCATACAAAATATATAATATCGGTAATAATAACCCGGTTGAGCTGATGCATATGATTGAAACCATTGAGGATGCAGTTGGTAAGAAGGCTGAAAAGAACATGATGCCTATTCAGCCAGGAGATGTTCCTGCGACATATGCGGATGTTGATGACCTGATGAATGATGTTGGGTTTAAGCCGGCAACCTCAATTGAGGAAGGTGTTGGTAAGTTTGTTGAGTGGTATAAAGGCTTTTATAACGTCTAAAAGCTATTGCGCTTGCTTTCTCTTTGTCGCAAGGCATTAAAAAATGAGTCACGCACTGCTCGTGCAGTTCTCTTGAGCGTAGTCGAAAGGCTCAATATCTTTTTAATACCTTGCGCCTCGATAAATCTGCGCTCATGACGCTTTTGGTATTTTTGATTTCCTTTAAGAGTTGCGTTGTTCCTGTTAAGGTGAATTGTTATTCGGGGAGATTAACGCCGTTCGTGCTGAGCGCGAAGCAGTCGAAGTATGAAACGGTATTAGCCTCCTTTTACTCTGCTCAGGGAGTCTGAAAAATTTAAGTCTAAAATCACTAGTTTATTTATAATTCCGCATCCCCTTGATTAATCATATTGCCGGCAAATTCCAAAAAAGCCAGCATAAAAATAATTTCCTGCCAAAACAACCTTTCTTTTTATTAAAAATATAATATTATTACCGGTATAAATGTCAAAAAAGGTTTGATATGAAAAGAAACGCGCTGAAAAAACTGGAAGAATGGAAGGTGCGCCTTGGGCGAAAGCCTTTAATAATTAGGGGCGCTAGGCAGGTTGGAAAAACGTGGTTGGTAAGAGAGTTTGCTGGGCGATTTGATAATTTTATTGAAATTAACTTCGATAGAAATCCAGAAAAGGCCCAAATTTTCTTGGGGAATGATGTTAAGCGAAGTATTGAACTATTGCAAATTGATGTTGATAAAGACATCCTTCCAGGAAGGACCTTGTTATTTTTTGATGAAATTCAGGCTGTTCCGGAAATGTTACCGTTGCTAAGGTACTTCTATGAGGAATTTTCTGATTTGCATGTGATTGCAGCTGGGTCGTTGCTTGAATTTATATTGGCTGAGCATGAATTTTCGATGCCGGTTGGACGTGTTGAGTACATGCATATTGGTCCGCTTGATTTTGAGGAATTTCTGCAGGCTCAGGGACAGTCCAGGCTTGTTGGATTTATAAATAACTATAGATTAGGTGAATCAATACCTGAATCAATTCACTCTAACCTTTTAAATTATTTGAAGCTTTATTTTGTTATTGGAGGGATGCCGGCTGCAATTGTGCAATATTTGGAAATCAGGAATGTTGCAGCAGCATCAAGAGAGCACAGTGCAATTTTACAAACATATGAAGATGACTTTGCTCGCTATAAGAAAAGGATTTATCCGCAGAGGTTGCGCAATACTTTTCGCAGGCTTCCGGCTTTGGTCGGTCAAAAATTTAAATATGTCAATATTGATCCTGAAGAACGCTCGAAAGATATTGCTGATGCAATGAAATTATTGGAAATGGCTAAGGTATTTAGTCGAATCAGACATAGTTACGGCAATGGAGTGCCTTTAGGGGCAGAGGTTAAAGAGAAGGTATTTAAGCCACTATTTCTTGATGTTGGACTTTTGACTGCTTCACTAGGGTTGAATTTACCGGAATTTGAGATTCAAAAAGATTTGGTAATGGTAAATGGCGGAGCGGTTGCAGAGCAGTTTATTGGCCAGCATCTTTTATATAGTAGACCTAGCTATGAATTGCCGCAAATTTATTATTGGAATAGAGAGGCAAAAAGCTCTGGAGCCGAGGTTGATTATCTCATAGAGTGTGGTGCAACTGTTGTGCCGGTTGAGGTGAAGTCAGGAACTACTGGTGCCCTCAAGTCTCTGCAGGTTTTTATTGCAGAAAAAAAAGTGGGGGTGGCGTTAAGGTTTAATGCTGGTATGCCATCTGTAAATAGGCTTGAAACCGGAATAGCATCAAAGCCCAAAGTGCCATATGACTTGATCTCGTTGCCAATGTATATGGTATGTCAGACTCAAAGACTAATGCGAGAAAGTTTGGATTCTTGCTAAAAGCTTTTAAATAAACTGTGGCAAAAAGAATCCGATAGCGACAGAAGCCGCAATCGCTACTATTGAAAACCCTAAACTGGTAAGCCATATCTTGCGTTTGATTTTTTTAAACTGCTGATCGAACATGTATTCAGCAGTTTCGCGTGCAGTATTATCGGCGACAGACTTGGCTGTTGCTGCAGCAGCTTTGGATCCGGCTGCTTCTGCGACAGCTTCCGCTGTACTTTCAGCAGTTTGTCTGGAGATTTTTCGTGCTATGCCATCAGCAACGGTTTCTGCTTCAGGTTGTGCTGTTGCTCTGATCTTAGCAACAAGGTCGTCACCTTCAAGGAATTCTGTAAGGCATTTGGTAAGCTCTGTGTTTAGGGATTCTGCCATGGATTTTTCAACATTTTCGCTGAGTTGTTGAATTGTTGATGCGGCCATTTCATTTAAAACTTCCCTGGTTACCTGTCTTGCAATTTTGTCTGCGGTTTGTTCTGCCACGGCTTCAGCGGCAGCAGTTGCAGATTTTTCGGTTAGTGACATTACGTTATTTTCAATTTGGCTTACGCACTTCTCGATTGCCTTGTGTGCAGTCATCTCCGCTTTATTGATGATGGCATCTTCTGCGTAATTTGAAATTGCATTTTGCGCACAGTCTTTAGCTATTTTTTCGATCATGGTTTTATCGATGTTGGTGTTGGATGGTGCTGGCGCAGCAGTAGAGACCACAGGTTGGTTGGTGGTTAGTTGTTCGGTAACTGGAGAGGATGTGGAGGATGTTGGCTGAGATTTTGTTTTGTCTGTGAGTTTATTGATTGCTGCAATTACCTTGTCAAGAACTGGCTGAGTTGTTGGTTTGGTTAGGAATCCTTTTGCACCACAATCTCTGGCTTTTTTGCGATCTTCTTCGGTATCTTGTGAGGTACACATAACAATAGGTATATGGTGCAGGTCAGGATCAGAGTTTAAGATGCGTGTTGTTTCATAACCATCAACATCTGGCATCATATAATCCATAAAAATAATATCCGGCTCTTGTTCTTTAGCGCACTGAATTGCTTCTTCACTTGAGTCAGCCATAATTACAGAAATATTATGAGGGCTAAGCAATTTCGAGAGAGCTATGCGTGCTAATCTGGAGTCATCAACAACCAGAGCCTTATGTATTGTCATAATGATATTCTCCGTATGGCTAATCTATAAGATTTGGTTATAAGATAGGCCTGAAAATCCATATTTATCCGTTATTTTATTGTAAGCTGTTTTTGAGAAGCTTAAATGTTTGCCGTAACTTTTTATCTTATGAAACGTGTGCTTCATTTGACATTGATTCTATACCCCCGGTATAGGGGGTGGCAACCATTGCTGTTATAAAATTATTTGCTTCTGCTAATAGCAGCCTGTTCAAACCAAAAGGCTGCTGCCTCTTTGTCTTCTGATAGACCGCATAAACCTGATTCTAGAGCTTGCCCCAAAAATTCTTGAGCATCAGTATTTCCCGCCATAGCTGCTTTATAAAAGTAGCATGCAGCTTCGGTTTCATCTCGTTGCGCACCGCGCCCTTCCGCGTACATAACGCCAAGGTTAAGTTGTGCTCCCGAATGACCAGCTTCTGCTGCTTTAGCAAACCAGGATATTGCAATATTTTCGTTAAGGGGAGCCCCTTTGCCTGTGGCGTGCAGAAATCCTATCCCATTCTGGGCAGGAGGATATCCTAGCATAGCTGAAGTCCTGTAGCATTTTATGGCTTTATTTATACTGTATGGAAGGCGAGTTCCTGCCTCATATTCATATCCAAGCTCGTAATAATTACGTGCTTTTTCATATTCGGGAGCGGTTTCCCATAATGGGGCGTTTTCCAGATCGTCCAATTGATAATTATCCACTTATAGGTTCTTCCTATTTAATGTGCCTATGCCGTAAGAATAACGGGAGTTTTTTGTATCTGGTGTGAGCTTATTAACAGTTTTATGTGATCAAAAAAAATCTATTTAATAGTGTGACTGGAATCACAAAAAAAAATAGAAAAAGGCAGGTAAAAATGTAACAGGAATGGCGTTGGAACAATATTCTACTGGAATAAGGGGCAATATTTTGCTTAAATACGGCTTCTAATTGAATTTTCTATCCGTTTTTAGGCAGTTTCTGCCATAAGAAATATGAAAGGATAAGTGATGGCTCAAAATATTAAATACCCTGAATCAGGTGAAAAGATCGAAATCATAGATGGCAAAATGATAGTGCCGAATAATCCAATGCTTGGATATGTTGAAGGTGACGGGATCGGACCTGATATCACTAATGCTTGCTTGCGCGTATGGGATGCTGCGGTTGAAAAGGCATACAACGGCAAGAGAAAGATGCACTGGGCTGAGCTTTTCCTTGGTGAAAAAGCAGCCTCTTTATACGATGGCAATTATTTTCCAGATGAAACTATTGAGGCCATGAAA
This sequence comes from Gammaproteobacteria bacterium, assembly GCA_033852075.1. Classification (GTDB taxonomy): domain Bacteria; phylum Pseudomonadota; class Gammaproteobacteria; order QZLD01; family QZLD01; genus QZLE01. Next base: position 66,712 of record JAWSVC010000004.1, read on the forward strand.
GATCTTGTGGTCTCCATCAAAGGCCCTTTAACTACGCCGGTAGGTGGTGGTTTCCGCTCTCTTAATGTGGCGTTACGTCAAACTCTGGATCTTTATGCGTGTGTGCGTCCAGTGCGCTATTATAATGGTGTGCCTTCACCACTTAAAAAACCTGAAGAGGTCGATATAGTAATCTTTAGGGAAAATACTGAAGATGTGTATGCTGGTATTGAATATCAGTCGGGAACTGATGAAAACAAAAAGCTTGCAGATTTTCTTAAAAATGAGATGGGTGCAACCTTCTTTGATGATGCAGGTTTAGGTATTAAGCCTATTTCAGAGTTTGGTACCAAAAGACTTGTTAGAAAGGCAATTCAGTACGCAATCGATAATAAACGTGAAAGTGTTACCTTGGTGCATAAGGGTAACATCATGAAATTTACTGAAGGTTCATTCCGTAACTGGGGTTATGAAGTAGCTCTTGAAGAGTTCCCTGAGCAGACAATTACTGAAGATGAATTATATTCAGCCTATGGTGGCAAACAACCAGAAGGTAAGATAGTAATCAAGGATCGTATTGCAGATATTATCTTTCAGCTTATGTTGTTAAGGCCAGGTGAGTTCGATGTTCTTGCTACTATGAATCTTAATGGGGATTATCTGTCTGATGCTTGCGCTGCTGAGGTTGGTGGGGTAGGTATCGCTCCAGGTGCAAATATGGCAGATCACGTTGCTGTATTTGAAGCTACCCATGGTACCGCACCTAAGTATGCTGGTCAGGATAAGGTGAATCCTGGATCGTTATTATTTTCTGGTGTGAATATGCTTGAATACATTGGCTGGAGTGAGGCTTCAGATCTGATTGTTAAGGCATATACCAATGTGGTTGAGAAAAAGGTTGTTACCTATGATTTTGCTCGTCAGATGGAAGGTGCTACAGAGGTTTCTACTAGTCAGTTTGCTGATGCGTTGATTGATGAGATTAATGGTGGCGGTATTTACATTGAACGTGTGCGCGAAGAGCGCATTCAGAAGATTGAGCAGGATAGGTTGGATCGTGAAAAACGTCGCGTAATTCAGCCGCTAGAAGCTATGATTGCTTCGGGTCGTATCCCATCTAAGGTTGGTGATCTTATGGTTCGTAACCCAATCTACGTGCCTGAGACCGATATGGTTGAAGAGACTATGAGCCTGATGCGTGACAAGGGTATCAGTTCGGTACTTTCTGAGCCTCAAGCAGGCGGGGAATGGGGGATTATGACGCAAAGAGACGTTGTAACGCGTATTGTTTCGCAAAACCGTTCACCAAAAACAACAACTGTTGGAGAGGTTGCTACTAAACCTTTAGTGACAGTTCCTGTTGAAACTACATTGACAGAGTGTGCTGACAAGATGCGTTCTGCAGACGTTAGCCGTATGGTAGTTATGGATGCGGATAATAAGCCAGTTGGTATTATCTCTGATATTGATATCTTTGCAGCAGTTGAATATTTTGGCTGGGCTAACGAGTAGTCAGACAGAATGCGTCATCCCGGCGAAGGCCGGGATCCAGAGAATTAAAAAACCGTTCGTGCTGAGCTTGTCGAAGTGCGAAACGGTTTTAAATTTAGCTGTTTATTGTCACTCTTCGACTGTTCGTGCCTCGCGCTCAGGGTGAACGGAAGTTTTGTTTTTATCGCCTCCCCCCCCTGTCTCTATACTCTTTTTTTGGTGCAAAAAAATGAAACAATTTACAAAAGAATTTCTCGATCTTTCAATTGAACTTGGAATCCTAAAATTTGGCGAATTTAAGCTAAAGTCTGGTCGTTTGAGCCCATATTTCTTTAATGCAGGCCTGTTTAATACTGGTGATGCTCTGGCGAAGCTTGGTAAATATTATGCGCAGGCATTGGTTGATTCCGGGGTTGAATTCGATATGCTGTATGGACCAGCCTACAAGGGGATAACCCTTGCGGCCGCAACAGCCATATCTTTAGCAAATGATCATGGCATCAATATTCCTTATGCCTATAACCGTAAAGAAGCTAAAGATCATGGCGAGGGAGGAGTGATTGTTGGTGCTAAGATCTCGGGTAAGGCGTTGATTATCGATGATGTTATCTCTGCCGGAACTTCGGTACGTGAATCGGTAGAGATCATTAAGCAAAACGGTGGTGAGGTTGCTGGGGTTCTGATTGCTCTTGATCGTCAGGAAAAAGGGGAGTCTGAGCTTTCAGCAGTACAGGAAGTTGAGCGTAGTTATGGAACCCAAGTTGTTAGTATCGCCAAACTGGAGCAGTTAGTTGACTATCTTGGTCAGGCCAATTTTGGAGAAGACGTTATTGCCGCAGTTAAAGGATACCGTAAGCAATATGCGGTGTAGGTAGTGTGATAAAAATAAATTGCTAATGGTGGTTTTTTGGAGCAAAACACCGTTCATCCTGAGCGCGAGGTACGAGCAGTAGAAGGGTGATAGGGTAAGCTGGATTAATATCGTTTCGCACTTCGATTGCTTCGCACTCAGCACGAACGGAATCGCTTTCTAGACTGGGTTGAAGGGCGGGGCGGTCATTGCGAATATTGGGGTAATTGTGTTTTGCATTTATATTTTGGAGTGCTCAGATGGCAGTTACTACACTGGGCATACAGATAATCTTGAGCAGCGGTTATATCAACATCACAATAAAATATTTCCGAATTGCTATACGGCATCCAGGCTTCCGGTAAAGCATATTTATACGCAAACATTCTTAAGTCGAGAGGAAGCTTTGGCCGCTGAAATTCAGATAAAAGGTTGGTCTCGGAAAAAGAAGGAAGCTATGATGAAAAACGATTGGTGTGAGGTTTCAAGGTTGTCTCGAAAAAGGTAAATATAGCTTTATTCCGTTCTGCCCTTCGACTGCTCGTACCTCGCGCTCAGGGTGAACGGAATTAGGCGTATAAAAACTACTGATTAAACCCAATATCTTCAATCAGATCAGAGATCTCATTAATCGTTTCTTCTGGGACATCTATTAACTCAAAGCCGGTGTCGTAAAGAGCAGGATTTACATCATTTCTGCACCAGATGCTTCTGGCATCAAAGGTGACTACTCGTGGTTCTCGACGATCATTGGTTGGGTTAAGGTGTAATGAAAGGCTGAAAACCTTATCGGTTTTTATTGGTTTTTCTGAAACCAGCATCACTCCTTTGGTGCTGATATCTCCAATATAGCCAACTAGGTTGTTGGTTTCACTGTCAAAAACTCTCAAATAAAAAATTAAATGTCTGCGTGGGCATGCGCGTTGTTTGTCTGGTAAAGCATTTGTGGCCATTTCGTCAATCCCGTCAAAGTTAGTTTCCTAATATTTAAGTTTTGATCCAGATTGCAAAATATTCAAGGTGAATATGTAAATTAATCTAATGGTTTTTCTTTAACCAGTCGGCAACAGCAAGGCCGGTGCCGAAATCCCAAGGTATAATCTCATTTTTTGATAAGCGCTTAACCTCGGCGATTTCAGGGGATAGGCTGATATTTCCCTCAGCTTTAACGTGAAAGATGATTAGCAGCTGATTTTTTTCTTTAAAATTATAGTGCCCGCAAAAATCAACAATCTCCCCATTGAGATTAGTTTCCTCTTTTAATTCGCGGATAACTGCGGATTCAGGTGTTTCGCCCTCTTCAAGATACCCTGCAATTAGGGCGAATTTCCCTTCATCCCATGCGCTATTGCGAGCAAAAAGAATTTTTCCTTCATGTTCGACTATTGCTGCAACAACGGGGGTTGGATTATTCCATAACACGAAATCACATTCTGCGTTGATGCAGCAGATCCTTTTTTTATTGTCGATCTCTTTTTCAACGAGACCACAACAGCATTTGGGGCAATACGTATATGTCATTTGGTGTTGTTGGTTACGATTTATGAGTACTGGCTTGTTCTCTCTTGTTTGCTGATTCGTTTAATTAGCCCGCTAATGGTGAGTTCAGCTGCAGAGGCAATCTTTTCTTTTAATGATTGTTTTTGAACCCTGCTAATCTCATAGATATCTACTTCTTTGCTTTTTGCAAGCAGATAATCATCACTGGTAGAAATCTCATCAACAAGCTGTAATTCAAGTGCCTTAAGGCCAAACCAATGTTCTCCTGTAGCAACCTTGGTTATGTCTAGATTAGGACGATATTTGCTGACAAAATCTTTAAACATTACATGTACTTCGTCGATCTCATCTTTTGCTTTTTTGCGGGCCTTGTCGGTGTTTTCGCCAAACAGGGTTAATGTGCGTTTGAATTCGCCGCCGGTAATGGTCTCATAATCGATATCATGTTTTTTAAGAAGGCGATTGAAGTTTGGCATTTGTAATACCACGCCAATGGAGCCAATAATAGCAAATGGCGCAGAAATTATTTTGTCGGCTATGCAGGCCATCATATAGCCCCCACTTGCGGCAACCTTATCTACGATAATGGTTAGTGGAATATTGTGTTGTTTGATTCTGTCAAGTTGAGATGCTGCAAGACCATATCCGTGTACAACTCCGCCCGGGCTTTCAAGGCAAATCGCGACTTCGTCATCTTTTTCAGCAATAGATAAGATTGTAGTTACTTCTTCACGTAGGTTTTCAACCTGAGCTGCTTCGGTATCGCCATCAAAATTAATTACATAAAGCTTTGGACGTTTTTCGTCGCTATCTTTACGTGCTTTTTCTTGAGTTTTCTTCTCTTTTTGAAGTTTCTTTAGCTCTTTTTTATCCAGAATCTCTTCCTGAGCCATCTCTTTTAATTCATCAAATTTATCATTGATGTTTTTAACTTCTATTGTATCTTTGCCTCTTTCTTTACCTTTTGCTGCCAGTGAAATAACTACTGCGGTAACAAAGATTACTGCGATAACGATAGTAATGGTTTCAGCTACAAATAGGCCGTATTCGCATAAAACTGATAAAAAACTGCTGGTTGCTTCCAATGTCTTTTCCTGTGTTTATTCCATTGATAAGTATGTAACTAGTGATATTTTACATGCTCGCCCGTATACAATAAATAGTTTCATTACAATTATAAAACAATATGGGAGAAGTTATAGCTAAATTTAGAGCTAATATCATCTAACCCCGGTTTATAAGTGCGTAAGTAGTATGATATTATCCAAGCCAGTTTGGGCTTATGTATGAATAGGTGGGAATAGGCTATGGAAAATTTATTGCCGGATTTTTCGAAAGGTAAGGTTCTTGTTGTTGGTGATGTAATGTTGGATCGATACTGGCATGGTAATACCTCAAGAATTTCACCAGAGGCCCCGGTTCCTGTCGTTCATGTTGGTAATGAAGAGCATCGTGCTGGTGGTGCGGGTAATGTGGCCCTTAATATAGCGGCTCTTGGTGGTAGTGTTACTCTGATTGGATTTGCAGGTAATGATGAGGCTGGTGAAAGCCTGGAAGGGATCCTGCAAAACGCTGGGGTAAATTGTAGTTTTTTTTGTCAGAAAGGTTTTTCAACCATAACCAAGCTAAGGGTTATCAGTCATCATCAGCAACTAATTAGATTAGATTTTGAGGACAGTTTTGCTGGAGCAGATCTGGATCAGCTTGAGAATCTATTTGTTGAACAGTTAAATCAGCACGATGTGGTGATTCTGTCGGATTATGGTAAAGGTGCGTTGCAAAATGTGCAGGCATTGATAAAACTTGCTAAGCAGGCGGGAAAAGTTGTTTTAGTTGACCCTAAAGGCAGTGATTTCAATAAATATCGCAATGCATCCCTGATTACACCTAACTTTTCTGAATTTCAAGGGGTGGTTGGCGCATGTCCTCATGACCAGATAACAGATAAGGGACTACAATTGATATCTGAATGCGATTTGGATTCTCTTCTGGTAACGCGAGGAGAGCATGGAATGATGTTGCTATGTAAGGAACAGGAACCTTTGAATCTTCCAACTCATGCGCGCGAGGTATTTGATGTAACTGGTGCTGGTGATACCGTTATCTCCGTATTGGGTGCAGCTTTGGCGGCTGGGTCCGAATTGCCGGATGCAGTAAAACTTTCAAATATTGCTGCTGGTGTTGTAGTCGGCAAACTTGGTACAGCAACAGTTTCGGTAACCGAGATATGTTGTGCCTTACACAGTTTGGGAGATAGTAACCAAAAGACTCTTAGTGAAGAGCAGTTATTGGCTTATATAAACAATGCCAAAGAGAATGGTGAAAAACTGGTTATGACCAATGGTTGTTTTGATATCTTGCACGCCGGCCATGTCGAGTATCTGCAAAAGGCTAGTGAACTTGGTGACCGTTTAATAGTAGCGGTAAATAGTGATGAATCAGTTAAGATCTTGAAAGGTGACAGCAGACCTGTGAACGGGCTCGAAAATCGCATGGCTGTATTAGCAGGATTGCAGAGTGTTGATTGGGTGGTACCATTTTCGGAAGAGACTCCGGAGCGTTTAATCTCTACAGTATTACCGGATATCCTTGTCAAGGGTGGCGATTATAAGGTAGAAGAGATTGCTGGCGGCAGACGGGTGCAGGAAAACGGTGGCGACGTAGTTATCTTGTCTTTTAAGGATGGATGCTCTACAACAAGTATTATTGACACTATAAAAGCGACTGAAAAATAACCTATAGGAAATGTAATGATTATCGTAACAGGTGGTGCCGGATTTATTGGAAGCAATATTGTCAAACAACTGAATGAAAGAGGTTGTCGCGATATTGTGGTAGTAGATGATCTGACCGATGGTAGAAAATTTCGCAATATCGTTGATTGCGAGATCATGGACTACTTGGATAAAGATGAATTTCTCAAACAAATAGAGGAAGGTACATTTCCGATTGGCCAGATCAAGGCAATCTTGCATCAGGGGGCGTGCTCGACCACTACCGAGTGGGATGGGCGCTATATGATGGAAAATAATTTTGAATACTCTAAGAAGTTATTGCATTGTTGTTTGGAGAACACTATTCCATTTATTTATGCGTCTTCTGCAGCTACCTATGGTGGTAGCAAGGTGTTTAAGGAAGAGTCTCAATTTGAGAAGCCTCTTAATGTTTATGGTTATTCCAAGTTGTTATTTGATCAGTATGTGAAACGAATCTTGCCGCAGGCAGAAAGCCAGATAGTTGGCCTGCGTTATTTTAATGTCTATGGCCCGCGCGAAGGACACAAAGGCAATATGGCTAGTGTCGCGCTACATTTTAATCAGGAATTAAAAGAAACCGGGCAGGTAAAGCTGTTTGCCGGTTGCGATGGTTATGGTGATGGAGAACAGCGTAGAGACTTTATTTTTGTAGGGGATGTTGCCAAGGTTAATTTGTGGTTTATCGATAACCCGGATAAGTCAGGTATCTTTAATCTGGGAACTGGAAACAGTGGTACATTTAATCAGGTGGCGAATGCAGTGATTAAATGGCATGGTAATGGTGAGATTGAATATATACCGTTTCCCGATCATCTAAAAGGTAGTTATCAGAGTTTTACTCAGGCTGATATGTCGCATCTGCGCCAAGCAGGGTATAGTGAACCGTTCACCTCAGTTGAGGATGGTGTGGTGCAATATATGGGATGGCTGAATTCTCCTGCAAATGCAAAATAGTTATTGTTCATAGGATAACGTATGAGTCTACGTAGACTTATCTATACAATATTTCTATATCTTCTGGTTCCACTTATAGTATTGCGGCTGTTATGGCGTAGTATTAAATCTATTCAATATCGTAAACGTATCTCAGAACGTTTTGGCTTTGTGCAGGATATTTCAGGTTATAATCCAATCTGGATTCATACTGTTTCTGTCGGTGAGTTTTTGGCAGCTGTACCTTTGATTAAAAAAATGATGCGGCAATATCCGGGACATAAAATTCTGGTAACAACAACAACTCCTACTGGTTCAGAAAGGGTGAAGGCAGTATTTGCTGACCATATAAAGCACTATTATCTTCCTTATGATCTTCCTTGCGCTGTTGACAGATTTTTGCATAAAACCAAGCCAAGTCTGGCTTTGATTATGGAAACAGAGATTTGGCCCAACCTGTTTGCCGCGGTGAATCGAAAAGGGATCCCGTTGTTTATTGCCAATGCACGGCTTTCCGAAAAGTCGATGCGCGGATATCAAAGAGTTGCGGGATTGGTTAATGAAGCCTTGGCAAATGTTAAGCATATATGTGCCCGAGATGTTAACGATAGCGAGCGCTTTATGCAGCTGATTGATGATGCTGGCAAGGTGTCCGCGACCGGAAATATAAAGTTTGATATCAATATCGATGCCGCTCAGATAGAGGTAGGTAGAGAATTTAAAAATAAGTTTCTGGGCAAGGATCGTAAGGTGTTGGTTGCTGCTAGTACTCACTCAGGCGAAGATGAAAAGGTGCTTGATGCATTTAATCAGCTTCTTAAGAAATATCCAGATCTATTGTTGTTATTGGTGCCAAGGCATCCCGAGCGCTTTGTCGAGGTGGCAGAACTGTGTGAAGGCGAAGGTTTTTCTGTGGTAACGAGAAGCAGTGGCCTTTCGGCAACTGAAGCTCCGATTTTTATTGGTGATAGCATGGGGGAGATGTTGTTGTATTTTGTAGCTGCAGATGTGGCCTTTATCGGCGGTAGTCTGGTTCCTGTCGGTGGGCATAATATGCTTGAGGCGATAGCTGTTGGTGTGCCAGTTATCTCAGGGAGATACGTACATAACTTTCAGGATGTTGCGGATAATATGGTAAAGCGGGAGGCGGGTTTCTTAGTAAATAATGAGCGGGAATTGGCAGCAAAGGTTGTTGAATTGCTGTCCTCAGAACAGCTTGTGCAGCAGACATCTGAAAATGGGAAAAGATTTTTAGAAGATAATCGTGGTGCGATAGATGCTATCATTAATAAAGTCAGTCAATATATAGATAAAAAATAGGAAGGGATAGAGATGGATGTAAAAGGACTTATAAAAGCAGAAAAGGATTATCTGATAGCAACCAGAAGAAAATTCCATCGTTATCCTGAAGGCGGATTAAAAGAGTTCAAGACCTCGCAGATTCTTAAAGATGAACTCGATAGCTTTGGAATCGAGTGGAGATCTATCGCAGGCACAGGGCTGATTGCAGATATAAAAGGAACTCATAACGATTCATCTAAGATGGTTGCCTTGCGTGCTGACATAGATGCAGTTAAAGTGCAGGAACTCAATGAATTTGAGTATAAATCCGAGCACGATGGTTATTGTCATGCATGTGGCCATGACGGGCATATGGCTTCATTGCTGGGTGCTGCCAAGCTGCTGGCAGCAAATAAAGATAAATTTTCTGGTACTGTGCGCCTAATATTTCAGCCAGCAGAAGAGAATCTGGAAGGCGCGAAACTGATTATTGAAGAAGGTGGGCTTGAAGGTGTGGATGAGATCTTTGGCATTCATCTGTTGCCGGATGTCCCTGTTGGGCTGGTTGCAGTAGCTCCTGGCTCCAGGATGTCGTCTTCCGATTTTTTTGATATCGAGATTAATGGGCCGGGGGGGCATGGCGGTTTTCCGCATAAGACCATTGATACTGTAGTTGCTGCATCAGCAGTGGTTATGAACTTGCAGCATATCGTCAGTCGTGAAGTATCGCCAATGGATCCGTTGGTAATTACCATTGGCAAGATCTGTGGTGGCACCAGAGGAAACGTAGTTCCAAGCAATGTGTCGATGCAAGGGACTACCAGATGCTTTTCAGATCAGGTTAGGGATGAACTTCCTGTAAAGATGGAAAGGGTAATTGCAAATATCGTTAAATCATATCGTGCCGATTATTCATTTAGTTATTATAAAAAAGTTCCTCCAATGGTTAATGATATAGGGTGTGCAGCCAGGGCTGAAAAGGTTGCGATGGAACTTTATGGAAACGAGGTTATATTTCCTCTAGATAGGATTACTGGCGCTGAGGATTTTGCCTTCTATGTGCAAAAGGTTCCTGGGGTGTTTGCCTTTGTTGGCTCCAGTAATATTGCTAAGGGAATTGATTATCCATTACATAGTGATCGCTATGATATTGATGAAGATGCATTGGAGATGTCAGCATCGTTGTATGCGCAATATGCTTTGGATTTTTTAACTCAGTAATAGTGCGTTATTCCAGTACTCATTCTTCATCATTCACGTGAAGGTGGAAATCTCGATAATCATGCGCATACTATCCGGAGGAATTATTACCGTTCGTACTGAGCGCGAAGCAGTCGAAGTATGAAACGTATTAATATCGCCCTTCGACTGTTCGTTCTTCACGCTCAGGATGAACGGGGTTTTATCCAGTTCCAGCTTACAAAATATGAGCGAGAGTGAATTTTACATTCGAATGTAAATTCTTTATCGCGTTCTTGGGGGAATCCCGCCAGGGGATACAAAATTAAGAAACCCATCAAAAACTCAAGGTGAACTAACTCCGTCTTTGAAAAAATATTGCCTATTGGGAAAATGCGGACCGGTTCGCAGAAGCGCCTGGTTTTTGCTGCAGCGCATTATTTTTTCAATGAAAAATAGTGGCTTATATTGCATTTGCTTTGCGTGTTAATTCATTTTTTTTTTTAAATAAGTAAAAAAATTTAAATAAAGCGCAACAAGTCACGGCCGTCTAATTGCTGCGCAGCAGCAGCTTGTAACTGATTGAAAAGCAAGTTTTTAAATAAAATGCGCGGCATTACTATATGCTAATATGCGTTGTAAGTGGTTGATATAAAAAGAGTGTTTTGTGCGGCGCACACAAAAAAATGTGAATCAGTTCCGTTTTTATTGCCAATCATTAGACATGATAAATGAACATACTGATGAAAATGAAGAAGTGCCCTCATCAGAAAAGGAAAAAATAAAAGTGTGGTAATCCACGGATAGTTAGGAACAAAATAAAAATAAAAAACCGAGGCATAGTCCCGGAGGAGCAAATGATGAAGAAAACAGCGATCTCTCTAGCATGCGCAGCAGTAGCTACAATAGGAATATCATCAACAGCAATTGCCGGAGGTTGGGAAACCGATGAGGCAGGCGGTTTTAATACAGTATATACATATACTCCAGATACAATTTCTCCGGTAGGTGACGGTAGATCGTTAATGATCGTTCTGCACGGTTGTCTGCAGTCAAACAGCGTATTCAAAACTGCGAATCTTGATAAGGTTGCGGAAGAATGGGGTATGGTTGTGGCAGCTCCGGATGCTGTAAATAAAGAAGGTTTTCAATGCTGGAGTTATTGGACAGGAACAAAAAGTAGAGCGTCTGGCGATTATAAAAACGTAATCAATCTTGCAAAAGAATATATCGAAGATTCAAGTAAAGATATCGATCCAAATCAGGTTTATGTTGCTGGTCTTTCTTCGGGCGGTGCTTTTGCTATGACAGTTGGTTGTCTTGCTCCAGACGTGTTTGCCGGTATGGGACTTGATGCTGCGCCTTCCGTAGGTACTTCTTCAACTGGAGCCTTCTCAAAAGAAGGAAGTGTATCTTCAGTGGCTTCAAGTTGTAAGTCTTTGGCTGGTAGCTACTCATCATACTTTGATACTCAGATAACAAATACTGCTTATGGAACAAGTGATAGCACAGTTCCAACCGGTTATGGCGCACAAAATGCCGGAGCGATGGCTAGCATTTATGGTGTTTCAAAACTTTCCGGAACCAATACCATTGAAGATGGAGTTACTGAGACATTATATGGGGGCGATGGTGTAAATCGTGTAACAACAGTTGTAATGTCTGGCGTAAGTCATGCGTGGCCTGGTGGATCAGGTGCTTCAGGCAACTACGTTGATGGCACAAGCATTAACTATGGTATGTACCTTGCTGAATACTTTGCGAACAACAACCCTCGTATTGAAGCAATAGTTGATGAAAATGCTCCGGTTATTTCTGGTTTGACAGCAACTGCAGCAGAAGATGGTGCGTCAGTAGTTGTTGAGGCTACAGTTAAGCCGGCGACAGATACAACACTAACAGCGGTTACAGTTGTAATTGATGGTGAAGAGTATGACTCGCCTATAGATGGATATGTTAGTGTAGAGGCTGAAATCACAGGTGATGATCATACGGTAAAAATTATCGCAGAATCTGTAGATGCAGAAGGTAATGTTTACGAGTCAAGTAAAAAGACTTCATTTACAACTGATTCTGGAACTGACTGGGGTTGGGACACAGGAACAGATTATGATTGGGGTACAGGAACAGATTATGATTGGGGCACTGGTTATGATTGGGGTACTGGAACCGATTACGACTGGGGTACAGGTTATGACTGGGGTACAGGTTGGGGTACTGGTACAGGTACTGTAACTTCTACCTGGTGCACAATGATTCCATGGATGTGTTTATAAACAAATAGCTCAGGAGGAATATCCTTTATAAAATAATAATAAAGTTGGAGGATGGCCGCCCGCGACGAAAGTCTCGGGCGGTTTTTTTATGCGGTCGAAGACAGAACCATGATTTTAGCCAAGGGTATCTATTGGGATAATGAGGTTGCATTTATCTTATTGCGCATTAGATACAGGGAAGTATGGATGTAAGATGCAAATGCGTGCATGTGGTTGCATAAATGCTTTATTTGGGTGTTAGTCGTTGAAATAAAAGAGAAAAATTGCGTCTGGCAAAAGCGGTTAGAGTCGCGCATCTAACCTGTTGATATATAAAGGATTGTGCGCGTGCTGCGCTGCGCTAATTAGCATCTGTTTATAGTCTAACTATATGATAATAAAGGGGTAAATAGTAGTACTTTAGTATGATGCGATATTTTTTGTGAGCACGGTCACAATTTTTTTTAGAAAAAAGTCCTAAATTATATTGTATAGAAAAAACATATGTAGTTTTTTATCTATACAAGGAATCAATCTTATATAAATGGAAGTAAGTTAAAAGTTATAAATGAGGTTGAACATAAAAATAATTCGGAGGATATTACAATGATAAAAACAGTAGCAAAATATGTAGGGGTGACACTAGGAGCTGGTTTATTGTGCGCAAATGCATCAGCAGGATCATGGGATAGTAAAAGTATAGGAGGGTTAAGTACTTCTGTGTATGTTCCCGCCACCTCTTCGCCAGTCGGTGAAGGTAAATCATTACTAATAGTATTGCATGGTTGTTTACAATCAAATACCGCTTTTAAGACAGCAAATCTTGATAAAGCTGCAGAAGAATACGGGATGGTTATTGCGGCACCTTATGCGGCTGAGAAAAAGGGTATGTCTTGTTGGGGATATTGGACAGATGGCTGGTCAGGTAGCCCAAGAGACAGAGATCAGGGTGATTATAAGCGTTTACATGATTTAACCAATAAAATGATAAATGATTCAAATTATGATATTGACCCTAATCAGGTTTATATAGCAGGACTGTCGTCTGGAGCATCATATGCCATGATTATGGGTTGTATGTCGCCAAACCTATTTGCTGGTGTAGGCATTAGTGCGGGCCCATCGGCAGGAACTTCATCTAGTGGGTGGAATTCCCATCAATCAACGGCATCGGAAACTGCGTCCAGATGTAAATCATATGCCGAAGGTAATGCTAGTCATTTCTCCACCCAAATCGCTTCCACAGCAGCAGGTTCAAGTGACTCAACTGTTCCGCAAAGTTATACAAAGCAAAATGCAGAAGCAATGGCCATTGTTTATGGAGTTAATCAGCTATCAGGAACTAATTCCATTGAGGGTAAGGCAACTGAAACATTGTGGGATGGCCCGGAAGGTAAAAACCAGGTTTCCATGCTGAAATTTAATGGCGTAGATCATGCCTGGTCAGGTGGCGCAGGGGCTTCCGGAAGTTATATTAGTGGGGCAAGTATCAATTACGGTATGTACCTTGGTGAATATTTTTCTAAAAACAACCTGAGGGTGGAAAATGAGCCGTGTGAGGGGCCAGAATGTACAAAAATCTCTGGTTTTTCTGTTGATGCTCCAGAGGGTGGCTCTTCTGCAACTGTTACAGCAAACGTAGAACTTCCGGCTCAGGCAACATTAAAATCCATAACTGTAACAGTAGATGGTGAGTCTGTAGATGTAACAGCTACTTCAATTAGTGAAACATTTGAAGTTTCACAAGGGGATCATACGGCATCAGTAGTGGTTGTTGTGTATGGTGATGATGGAAATGAATACACTACCGAAAAGTCAACTTCATTTAATAATGAGAAGAAGGTAGAGGTTCCTTCGTGGTGTGTATATATTCCAGAGATATATTGGAACTATGTACCAGCTTGTGCAGCAGGGCTGTAATTTAAAAGATAGATAAGGAGAATAACCGTTTGCATATAACTGCAGGCGGTTATTTTCAGGGTTAATAAAAAAGCTGATTTTAAATAATTTGGGTATTCATGCGTGGTTTGATAAGGGCGGGGCGTATGCAATTGCGCAAATGCTTTATTTGTATGTTAGGTGGTTTATTGATAGGTGTGGCAAATAAGAAATTATAAAAAAGCTGTCAAAAGAATTCTGGTTTTTAATGTGTTGATATGTAAAGAATAAATTCGTGCTGCGGTGCGCTATTTAGCATTTATTTATAATCTAAATGCATAATAATCAAAGAAAAAGATTGGTGTTTTAGTATGGTGTGACAAATTTTGTGAACGGGATCACAAAATTTGTCAGGATATCGTTCAATATATGATTGCTTATGGATAAAAAATTATATGTTTATATTTATCTATATATAAGGAATCAACCCCATGCAAAAGGAAATAAGTAATAAAAATGGTGTTGAATATAAAAACGATATTGGAGGATATTACAATGATAAAAACAATAGCAAAATATGTAGGGATAACACTAGGAGCAGGCTTGTTGTGCGCAAATGCGTCAGCAGTATCATGGGATAGTAAAAGCATAGGTGGGTTAAGTACTTCTGTGTATGTACCGGCAACTAGTTCGCCTATTGGCGAGGGGCGAGCTCTATTAATTGTGTTGCATGGTTGTACGCAAGCAAATACAGCGTTTCAAACCGCTAATCTGGATAAGGCTGCAGAAGAGTATGGAATGGTAATAGCCGTTCCGGATGCTGCGGAGAAAAAAGGCTATAATTGTTGGGGTTACTGGACTGATGGTAGGCAAGGTGCTCCCAGAGGAAGGGATCTGCATGATTACAAAAGGGTACATGATCTGACTAAAGAAATGATCGCCGATTCATCTTATGATATTGATCCAAGTCAGGTGTACATTGCAGGCCTGTCATCTGGTGGTGCATTTGCCATGACCTTGGGTTGTATGTCCCCTGATTTGTATGCGGGTATGGGATTGGATGCATCTCCATCTGCCGGTACCTCATCAACTGGCGCGTTTGCAAAAGAAGGAACCGCTTCGTCTGTAGCTGCTGACTGTAAATCTTTTTCTGAGGGTAGAGAAGAATATTTTGCTACCCAGATAACAGCTACAGGGTATGGTACAAGTGATTATCTGGTTCCTACTGGCTATGCTCAGCAAAACGCAGAAGCAATGGCTAGCATTTATGGTGTTAGTAAGCTTTCTGGAACAAATTCAATCGAAAATAAAGCGACTGAAACCCTATGGAGTGGCCTTGATGATAAAAATCAGGTTTCAATGCTTAAATTTGATGGTGTCGATCATGCATGGCCAGGTGGTTCAGGTGCTTCCGGTAGTTATATTAATGATTCTAGTATTAACTATGGTATGTATTTGGGTGAATTCTTTTCCAAGAACAACCTTAGGGTTGAGACTAAACCATGCGAAGGGTTGGAATGCGTAAAAATTAAAGGTCTGAAGGTTGATGCTCCGGAAGCAGGTTCAACAGCTACAGTAATTGCAACAGTTGAATTGCCTGAAATAGTAGCAAACTATACGGTAATTGTTGATGTTGACGGTAAAGCAAGAGAGGCGGCAGGCACTTCAATTAATGAGACCTTTGAAATTTCTCAGGGTGATCACACGGTAAAAATTACTGTTACTGCATATGGTGCGGATAATAGTGAAGTTGTAGTTGAAAAAACATCTGCTTTCAATAATGAGAAAAAAGTAGTAGTTCCTTCTTGGTGCTCATATATCCCTACCGAATATTGGCACTATGTATCAGCTTGCGCAGCAGGACTTTAATCCCGATATATAAAAAATAGTTGAAAAAGCCGTCTGCATGAATTGTAGGCGGTTTTTTGCTGTGGATGTTGATGTTTCCTTGCACTGCAGGATTATAGGTGTTTGCTAGGCAACCACTTGGAGGAGAATCGCTCGATATTAATATATCGGGCGATTTTTTATGCGGTTGAAGACATAACTCTGCGTTTTTATCCAGATCCGGCATGATCCGTAAAAGTGTGTAGCGTGGCGAATGTTGTGAATTACTGTTTTAGTAAGGTGCCTAAGAGGGCTCGCTAAAAAATAACCCTCGTGAATAACGAGGGTTGTTTTGACGAACAAAATATACTTTAGAAGTATGGATCGGCCAAAGCCATAGTTATTGTTATTATCTTAAACTATAAAACTCATTGGACAATTGCTATATTTGCCAATACGGGTACATTCAGTTTTCCTTTTATTGGCCTTATAAGATATTCTACCAACTAATATATTAATTATGTTGTCGCGTGACACAAAAGGAATAAAAGGCTTTCTTCTGGTGTCTAATCGTGAGTGTAGCTTTTTTAAGTGCTTGTTCCTAGGGTCTATCCTTAGACCTGATTCTACCACTGATATAGCCTTGTTGCGTCTATTTAGCTGTAGCTCTGCTAATGCTAAATTGCACTTGATTTCGATAGAACCGCTCATGTTTTTTGCAGATAATCTGCAGAGAGAAATGCCCTCTTTTTCTCCAAGTAATACCTGGCACAGGCCTTGGTATGATTGGTATTTGGGATATAAGCTATCTGCCGGACTCGATAGAGCCAATAAAAAGGAGAAATGATCTAAGGCTTGAGAGTAATTTTGCAAGCGCAGTTCTTCTTGTCCGAGTTTAAATTCTTTTTCTTTATCCATTGCCATTCCGTGCATTGTAATTATAACTGGGGGTTAATCATTTTTAATGACTTAATATCAAAAACTATGCCATTAAAATATTTGTTACTTGCCCGTTTTTTATTTGTTTTTTTATCTTAACGCAACAATATTAGGCGGAATGTGACATGCTTCGCAAAAAAAGTGTTAAGTATTTCAGCAAGAAATTATGGAGTGGGTCGCAAAATTGACAGTGGCGTAATAGATTGAAAGCAAAGAGTTTTTT
This sequence comes from Gammaproteobacteria bacterium, assembly GCA_033852075.1. Lineage (GTDB taxonomy): Bacteria > Pseudomonadota > Gammaproteobacteria > QZLD01 > QZLD01 > QZLE01. The sequence continues at coordinate 83,803 of JAWSVC010000004.1, forward strand.
TGTGGGTGTGGTTTTGTGGAATGCTGTGATGCAGCAAAAGCACTGGAGGGATTATACTTTTTTGCGGTGTTATCTAATTTTGTGCGTCATTTTTGTGACGGTTGCGGGGTATGGGGATTAAGGGTGGTGGTGGCAAATATACAAAAGGGCGGATAATCCGCCCTTTTGTATTAAGTTAAAGCACGAAATTATTGTGCATATACAACTTGGTCTGCTTCGATAATGTATAAACCACCAAGGAAGTAGTCGGTAACAAATAGAGCATTTGGCCCGAATACACCTTCGCTATCATAAACAACGCTACTTGGTTGATAGGTTTGGTTTGCCGCAATCTCTTGCAGAACATTTGATCCATCTGTCTTATCAAGTATTACAGTGTGGCCAGTTGAGCCGCTGCCACCCATAATAGCTACAAAATAATCGATTACAGATACTGCTAAATGTTGTGGTGTAACTGTAAAATCATCAATTAAGATATTGCCCGAAGGGGTATAGAAGTCCTCAATTTTACCAGGACCGTCATTAGTGATTTCGATCTTATGGATTTTGGTGCGTTCTGCCAGATACATTGTGTTACCTTCAATTTGAACTCCGTTAGGGAAGTCTGAAGTGTATTCAGTTCCTAACCAAGGAGAAACTTCAATTTCAAATGTATCAGGATTAACAATTTCAACCTTAAATACTGATGATGCAACTCTGTCGCTATCAGAAATATAGATAGATCCGTCTGGGCCAACAGCCATACCGTTGGCTAATCCGTGGTCAATATCTAATTTTTTGCTAATCACTTCTAGCATGTCATCAATTAACTCAATTTTCATTAAGTAGGTTTCTGGGGTGCTGGTCTGGCATGATGCATATAGGGTAATGCCGCTAGATGTCATTCCTGTAAATCTGCAGTTGTCAGGGCCTGTTATGAAGCTAGAAGCAGTATAGTCGCCATTTGCATCTCTACTGATTCTGTAGATTGAGCCGCCGTAAGCTGCTTGGGCTACATAAAGTGCACCATCAGATGTGAATGCTGCATTTTCAGTGTTAGGCATATCGGATTTGCTAACCACATTCATGGCTGGCTCAATGTAGGTTACTTCTTCACTAAGCTCACTAACATCAAGATTAAGGAATGCAGAGTTGTTGTCATTATTGGTGTCATCTTCGGTGGAAGTCCAGATGTTTAATGCTACAGGTCCAACATGTGTTGCTCGTGCAGTAATAACAAGTTGAACGTTTTCGCCTGCTGCTAATGGATCTGATGAACACGAAACGGAGTAGCTGTCAGAATCGCATTTTAGAGTATCTGATGTTGCTTCAAGAATTTCGATGTTGCCGCTTGGAGCGCAGTCGGTTTCAGAACAACCGTCTATTAATGCGACGTAGGCATTTATAGTAGTGATCTCAGTGGAGTCAATAGTTCCGATGTTGTTAATATTTGCGGTAACGTTGAATGTTTGCCCATCGATAATATTGCTTGTGTCGCTTTGAGAGGTTATAGCAATATCGACAGCTTCAACTATTGCGCAGTTTCTAGGGTCTTCTGAGTAACCTAAATCATCGCCACCAACGTAAACTTTTGCTTTAGAATATTTTGCTAACCACGAGTAACCAAGAGTTTCGCCATCACCTGTTGAGCAAATGCTATATGAGCCGCAGTCTTCAGCTAAACCTTTTTCTTTAAGTGATGCAAGGGTTTCTTCTAAGGCTTCACAGCTATTAGGGTCTATAACTTTGCATTGTTCAGGTTGATCTTTATAGCCAGCGCCACTTCCATCTGTATAAAGAGTGGTTTCAGTGCTAGAGCTAGTCCAAGTATAACCGATTACCTCTCCATCACCGGTTGAACAAACAGAGAAGTAATTACATTTTTCTGCCAAACCATTTTCGATATGCTCAGCATTTGTAGCAGTAACTTGACCGCAGTCTGTGGTTGCAAAGGCTGTTGTTGAAAAAGATAATGCAATAGCAGAAGCTACAGCTAGGTGCTGTAAACCATGGTTCCATTTAAGCATTTTTTCCTCCGGAAAATTATTATTTTTATTTAAAATAATTATACGTTTCTATATTTTTTGTGATACTCATCACACTGACTTTAACTTAACTGTTTTTTTTATGCAATAGGTAATTGGTTTAAATTTCTGATTTATAAGGGGTTGCCTTGAGGTGGTTGTTTGAATAAAAAGCTGGAATAATTTTTTATAGGTGAAGATTGTTGGGGTTGCTATAAAGATTAATAAATGTAGAATTGGTTTGCGGGATAAAAATTAATTCAGCACAACATGTTGTATGTTAATAAATTATAAACTACTATCAGTAGTGTATTGTGAACTCAAAGGAATGTAAGATGGCTGTACGTTATGAACCAAGTATCTTGTATAAGAACTTTGATATTACGCCTATTATAAGGATTTTTGATGATGGCTCTGAAAGCGCGGCTCAATATATCATTACCGATGTTGAAGGCAATGATATTGGTGATCCTGTTGATTCATTGGGTGATGCTTGCAGATTGATTGATGGGTTAAATGAGATGCTTGAACTTGATGATAGTTCTGAGACCACCTTCAGCACAGCAAATAAGCGTAGCGCATAAATATTGATTAAGGAGAGAGGTTTTTCTCTCCTTACCTATAATAGAACTCTGCTTTTTAAGCAGTGTAGTGGGTTATTCTCACTAAATTAATAATAAAATTATCTAAGTGAGATTATTTTCCAGCCTTTTTCTTTTGCATATTCGCTAAGTCTTTCGTCAGCATCTACTGCAACAGGATGAGAAACCTCTTCTAATAATGGTATGTCGTTGGCTGAATCACTATAAAAATAGCTCCCTTTCATGGTTTCGTTATTATCTTTTATCCATTTATGAAGAGCAGTTACTTTTCCGTTGCCCATGGTTGGCGTGCCTATATAACTGCCAGTAAATCTCCCTTCTTTTATTTTTGGTTGGGTAGCAAGTAATAGAGGGATATGAAATAGATCAGCTATAGGTTTGGTCAGAAAACTATTGGTGGCAGTTATTATCATCAAAGTATCGCCGTTGCATCTGTGTTCCTCAACTAGATCGATAGCTTTAGGGAGGATAATCTGTTTGATATGGGTCTCTATAAATTCATCGCGCCATTCCTCTAAAATATCCATGGGAAACATTGCTAGTGGTTCTAGAGTGAATTTTAGAAAATCTTCAACATCAAGGCAGCCGGCTACATAGTCTTGATAATATTTATTTCCTCTGGATGTGCGTTCTTCTTTATTAAGATTGGCTTGTTGGGCAAAGAAATCCCCCCATAATTGGTCGCTATCACCACCTAATAAGGTATTGTCTAAGTCAAAGATTGCTAATGTCACCACTATCTCCTGAAAATAATAGATAGCTATTATGCATGAAATTAAGTTTTTCTTCATCGGTGTATGTGTTTTTGTGGTGATATTAATTTATGAAGATGAACAATTACATAATAATATTGTCATTAAATACACGATATATTCGTGAAAGCATAAGAAAAAGTCGCCGTCTTATTATACAATAATGAAAGGTAAGTCTGTTTGTAAGTTATATTAAGAGATTATAGGTTTTTTGTAGTGATTGATGATGACGGTTACAGGCCAAATGTTGGAATAGTTTTGCTTAATAAGGAAAATCACGTCTTGTGGGCGCGAAGGATTGGGCAGAATGCATGGCAGTTTCCTCAGGGAGGGATTAGGAAAGGAGAGACTGCGGAGCAAGCATTGTATCGTGAGCTAAATGAAGAGATTGGATTATTTCCAGAAAATGTAAAGATTTTGGCGCGTACTGATGGGTGGCTCAAATATGATTTGCCACAAAACCTTATTAGACAGCACCAGTTTCCGCTATGTATTGGGCAAAAACAGGTGTGGTTTTTGCTGCGTCTTCTAGCGGATGATCATGATATTAAGATTGATACTACGGACTCGCCTGAATTTGATGATTGGCGCTGGGTTGATTATTGGCATCCGTTGAAGGAAGTGGTTTCTTTTAAAAAGAATGTTTATAACCAGGCTCTGGAGTTTTTTGCTAATAACGTGTTGAACAAATATTTATAACTTTGTCGGTTATATGGATGATTGAATGCTTAAACCATTAGATAGGATAATTAGCGAAGTTGATGCAGTTGAAGATCTTTCGGCAGGTTTAGATATTATTGTTGATCGAGTATCTGAATTGCTTGGGGTTGATGTATGTTCAATCTATCTAAAGCAGCCGGATACTGAAAACTTTGTTTTAATGGCGTCTGTTGGTTTAAATACCGGTGCAGTTGGTAAAGCTTGTCTTGCTGGAGATGAGGGCTTGGTTAGCTTGGTTGCAAAAAGGTCTGAACCGATTAATCTTCCCGATGCATTTGATCACCCTAATTTTAGATATATTCCAGGTACTGGCGAAGAAAAATACAGGTCTTTTCTTGGTGTTCCGATTATTCATCAGCGTAATCCTGTTGGTGTAGCTGTAGTTCAAAGTAAAGAGACTCGTGTTTTTAATGAAGATGAAGTTTCTTTATTGATGACGTTGATGGCGCAGCTAGCCAATATAATTTCTATAAATGAAATTAGTAGTAGCATCAAGGAGATTCAAAAAGGCAAGAAAGCGCGAGTTTTGGCAATGCGCGGTGTTGCTGGTGGTACTGGAATAGTTATTGGTACGGCGGTTACTTCTCAGGTTGGAGTTAATCTGAAAGGTATTAGCGATAGAGAAGTGAAAGATCAGCAAGCCGAGATTGATGCGATAATGACCGCAATAAAAACCACTCGAGAAGAGATTAGTCATCTAAGCAAAAAGATGACAGGGCATCTGGCTGATGATGATAGGTTGGTGTTTGATGCTTATGTGGGAATGTTGGAAACCGGTAGTTTGATTGATGATACCATTGCAAGAATTAAGCACGGGAATAAATGGGCTGGTGTGGCATTTCGCGACACAATTTTAGAGCATGTTCGTGCCTTTGAGGATATGGATGATCCATATCTGCGTGAGAGATCTAGCGATGTAAAAGGACTTGGCAAAAGAGTTTTAATGCATCTTTTAGACGATGCAAATACTAAAACGAAATATCCCAAGGGGACGATTTTGGTTGGTGAGGATATTACTCCCGCGCAATTGGCAGGAATCCCTCGCAATAAGCTATCTGGTGTGGTTTGTACCAAAGGATCGGTGACCTCGCATGTGGCAATTTTAGCGCGTGCCCTGGGAATTCCGTCAGTAATGGGTGTTAGTGAGCTTCCTTTAAATCTGGTCGATGGTAGACGAATGATCGTCGATGGATATAGTGGAAGATGTTATCTTGATCCGCCAAGAACAGTGGTTCGTGAATATAATAGGTTAATAAAGGAAGAGGAGGAACTTTCTGAGAGCATTGGCGAGCTTAAAGATCTTCCTGCCGAGAGCCCTGATGGTGCTGTCGTAAGATTATATTCCAATACAGGTTTGATATCAGATGTTAACTATGCTTTAGAAAGTGGTTCAGAAGGGATAGGATTGCATCGTACCGAATTCCCATTTATGACAAGAGATAGGTTTCCTGGAGAAAGGGAACAAACCGAACTTTATCGAGAGATACTAGAACCAATTGCTCCGCATCAGGTGGTATTAAGAACCTTAGATATTGGTGGTGATAAAGCATTACCATATTTTCCTATTGTTGAAGATAACCCATTTTTGGGGTGGCGGGGGATTCGAGTAACTCTTGATCATCCTGAAATCTTTGCAACGCAGCTGCGTTCTATGTTGAATGCAAATGTTGGCTTGGGTAATTTACATGTATTGTTTCCAATGGTTAGTTGTTTATCAGAATTAGATGAGTCTATTGCATTACTTGATAGGGTAACTAAAGAACTGCAGGATGAAGGGGTAATGGTAACCAAGCCAAAGGTTGGTGCGATGATAGAGGTTCCTTCGGCAGTATATCTTGCAGATGCAATAGCGCGCCGAGTAGATTTTCTTTCTATTGGGAGTAATGACCTAACTCAATATCTAATGGCTGTAGACAGGAATAATTCCCGCGTAGCTGATCTATATGATGAGCTGCATCCAGCAGTTTTGCGAGCTATTTTGCAAGTTGCGGATGCAGGTCAAAGAACAGGGAAACCCGTGTGTGTTTGCGGTACTATGGCGTCAGATCCTGCCGCAGCAATTTTATTGTTCGCAATGGGTGTGGATGGTTTAAGTATGACGTCATCAAGTATTAATCGAATCAAGTGGGTTATTCGCACCATTGCTAAGTCAAGGGCGGAAGATCTTTTAGATAAGGCGCTATTGCTTGATAGTCCTGTTGAGATTCGTAAGTTGTTGCATAATGCGTTGGAAGAGGCAGGATTGGGTGGTCTGCTTCGCGCCGGCAAATAATTTTAAAGCTATTGCGCTTGCAAATACTTCGTTATAAATCCATTTTTTCATACTCATTTACTTGAATGTAAACTTCATCAATTTTGATAGTAATTCACATATTTCAATGCTGATGCTATATTGAACGCAGGTTAAATATTGGTTTATCTTTCACATGGGGTTATCTGAAAGGCTGTCATAGATCATTATGATTGCTAACAGGGAATAACAAGGTGGTTTTGGGTTGTCTAAATGTCAAAAACTGAAGCACAAACTCGTACGGAATTGATTGATAAACAGCTCAATATTGCAGGCTGGAATGTCAAAGACCCAACTCAAGTTGTCGAAGAGTTTGATATTGTTGTTGATTCCCCAAATATTATTCGCGATCACGATACAACTTTATCCCCACATTTTTTTGACCTGATTGTAGTGGATGAAAGCCATCGCTCTATCTATAACCCCTTTGGGGAAATTCTCAATTACTTCAAAACCATTACGCTAGGTTTAACTGCAACGCCCACGGATATTATTGATCACAATACTTTCGAATTATTCCATTGTGAGGATGGCATTCCAACCTTTGCTTACACATATGAAGAGGCCGTTAATAACACTCCTCCCTATCTGTCTGATTTTCAGGTAATGAAAATACAAACAAAATTTCAAATGGAGGGGATAAGCAAGCGAACAATCTCTCTTGAAGATCAAAAAAAGCTGATACTTGAAGGCAAAGAGATTGAAGAGATTAATTTCGAAGGTACACAGCTTGAAAAGCAGGTTATCAATAAGGGGACTAATACACTTATCGTAAAAGAATTTATGGATGAGTGCATTAAAGATCACAATGGAGTGTTGCCGGGTAAAACAATATTCTTTTGTTCTTCCAAAGCCCATGCACGCCGTACAGAAGAGATATTCGATAACCTCTATCCGGAATACAAAGGTGAGCTGGCGAAAGTTTTGGTATCCGATGACCCAAGAGTTTACGGGAAAGGTGGGCTTTTAGATCAGTTTACCAACAACGATATGCCTCGTATTGCCATTAGTGTTGATATGCTTGATACAGGTATAGATGTCAGAGAGCTGGTTAACCTTGTTTTCGCAAAACCGGTATATTCATATACAAAATTCTGGCAGATGATAGGTCGTGGTACCCGTTTATTAGAGCCAAAGAAAATAAAGCCTTGGTGTACCGAAAAAGATATCTTTCTCATTCTTGATTGCTGGGATAATTTTGAATATTTCAAGCTGCAACCAAAGGGCAAAGAACTTAAACCGCAGCTTCCTTTGCCGGTGCGTTTGGTTGGGTTAAGAATTGATAAAATAGAATGTGCCATAGATATAGGTGAAGAAGATATAGCTCAAAGAGAAAGCCAAAAGCTACAGCAACAGATTACGGAACTACCGCAAAACTCTGTAGTGATAAAAGAAGCGGCTTCAGTATTAGCCAAAATTGAAGATCAAAATTTCTGGATCAACCTTAATCACCAAAAGTTAGAGTATTTGCGTACAGAGATTAAACCGTTATTTCGAACGCTTTCCGATACTGACTTTAAAGCAATGCGCTTTGAACGAGATATACTTGAATACACGCTTTCAGTATTGCAGGCAGAGGTTGGTGATATTGCCGATAAAGACTTAACCAATATCGAAAGCGGCATTGTAAAAGAGCTATTGGAGCTGAAGGAGATGATTGGGTGACCAAAAAGCAAAATCATATTGTGCCCAATAACTCATTTACCGATTTTCTACTTTATACCACGCCAGACGGCAAGGTTAAGGTGGAAATATTCCTTAAAGATGAAAATATCTGGCTAACTCAGGACAAAATTGCCGAACTGTTTGGTGTGCAACGCCCAGCAATTACCAAACACCTGAAAAACATCTTTGAGAGCGGAGAATTGCAGGAACAAGTGGTTAGTTCCATTTTGGAACATACCACTCAACATGGTGCTATAGAAGGGAAAACGCAAACCAAAGCGGTTAAATTTTATAACCTGGATGCGATAATTTCGGTTGGTTATCGGGTTAACTCGAAGCAGGCAACACAGTTCCGCATTTGGGCTACAGAGCGCCTTAAAGAGTACATCATCAAGGGCTTCACCATGGATGATGAGCGCCTGAAAAATCCGGATCGCGTCTTTGGTGAAGACTACTTTGAAGAACAGCTTGCCCGTATCCGTGATATCCGTTCCAGTGAGCGCCGTTTCTACCAGAAAATCACCGATATCTATGCCCAATGCAGTGCCGACTACAACAAAGATGCAGAAGAGACAAAACACTTTTTTGCAACAGTTCAAAACAAACTGCACTGGGCAATCACCCGGCAAACAGCGGCAGAGATTATCCATAGTCGAGCCGATAGCTCAAAAGAAAACATGGGGCTAACATCATGGAAAAACGCCCCGGAAGGAAAAATCAGAAAGACCGATGTCGCCGTTGCCAAAAACTACCTGAATAAAGAGGAACTGGATGGTTTAAACCGAATTGTAACCATGTATCTGGACTATGCCGAAATGCAGGTTAAAAACCGCAAAGTTATGAATATGCAGGACTGGATTCAAAAGCTGGATGCATTTCTGCAATTTAACGAACAGGAAATTCTAGATAACCCTGGCAAGATCGGCGCCGAAATAGCCAAAAGCTTTGCCGAAGGTGAGCTGGAAAAATATCGCATAGTGCAGGATCATTTGACAGAAAGTGATTTTGATAAGGTGGTTAAGAAAGTTGTGCAAGTACATAAGTCATAGAAGAGAAAAGATGATTATATACGAAGTTTTAGGTGGTTTACAAAGCAGCATAATGAGAAATTCATTTGAGTTATTGGCGGTGATTAAATGAATTGGCCAGTAAAGCCTTTAGGAGATATTTTTTTACAATCAGGAAAGACTCGGGCTGGTGAAAAAAAATACCCTGTTTTATCCATTACGATGAAACATGGCCTTGTAGATCAAGCCGATAAATTCAAAAAACGTATCGCAAGTAAAGATGTTTCTAAGTATAGAGTGGCGTTCAAAAATGAACTTGTTGTTGGCTTTCCAATTGATGAGGGTGTTCTTGGTTTCCAAACAAAATATCCTGCAGGTATTGTTAGTCCCGCTTACGACATCTGGAAATTAAAAACGCTAAATGATGTTTATATTCCATATCTTGAAAGGTACCTTCGATCTTTCCAAGCAAGACACCTTTATGCCTCGAAAATGCAAGGAGCTGTTGCGAGAAGGAGAAGCTTAACTAAGAAAGACTTTTTAGGTCTAGAAATTCCATTTCCAGAAAAGGGCAACCAAAAATGCATCGCTCATCTGCTTGGTAAAGTGGAAGGACTAATCACCCAACGCAAACAGCATCTACAACAACTTGATGAACTGCTTAAAAGCGTGTTTTTGGATATGTTTGGTGATCCGGTGAAGAATGAAAAGGGGTGGGATAAAAAACCTTTTGGTGAAATACTTACAGATATTGAGAGTGGCAAAAGCCCTAAGTGTGAAGCAAGACAAGCGACAGATGGTGAATGGGGGTGTTAAAACTTGGATCAGTCACAGAATGTTTTTTCAAAGAGGGTGAAAACAAAGCATTGCCATATGATAGTGAGCCACAAAAAAAGAATGAGGTAAAAAGAGGTGATTTACTGTTTAGTCGAAAGAACACCTATGAACTCGTTGCTGCGTGTGCATATGTATTTAATACACGCCCACGGTTGCTGATGCCTGATTTGATCTTCAGATTCGTTTTTAAAGACGATATAGATGTTAATCCAATTTATATCTGGAAACTGCTTATTTCAGATACTCAGAGAAGAAAGGTTCAATCACTTGCAGCTGGAGCTGCTGGCTCAATGCCAAATATATCAAAAGCAAATCTGAAACAGATTTTGCTGCCAATACCCCCCCTGAACTCCAAAACAAATTCGCAACTATTGTGGAAAAAGTCGAAGGCATTAAAGCTCAATACCAGCAAAGTCTCGCCGATCTGGAGAGCCTTTACGGCGCACTCAGCCAAAAGGCATTTAAAGGCGAGCTGGATTTATCGCGTGTTCCGATACCTGAAGAAGATGAAAATGGCGTTGTAGCTGATATAGAGAAATTGAATGAAGCAGAAAGCTTATCATCTGATGATCGACAGCAACTAATTAAGCGTCTTGGCAAGCTTGATAATATCAGCTTTACAGATTCAGAACTGCGAAGAGACTGTCTAAGTCAATGGATTGGCTAACAGAGATTTTTGATTTGGCTAAGCGACGAGGAAGATCTCCCTCTGAGTATTTGAAAGATTTAGAAACAAGCTTTGAACGGGCGCCATATGTTCACGATTCTTGAAAAAGGCCTTTCTTGATGCTTGCCAGCGAGCAGGTCTTTTTGAGTAAATCATAGAGCGTAAATCTGTTTATTGGTTTGTTTCCCCATCAGATTTTTTCTCAACCACATTCGCTAGGCGCGCAAGCGCGTCACCTAGAGCTTTATTCTTAACAGAAGATGATAATTGTCTAATATTGCTGATATTTTCTTTATCTATATGAAATGGTTCTGGTTTTGGTTTTTTGGGTTTGCCCTTGGCTGGAGTTATCTTAAATTTAATTGCGGTAAGGCTGTATTTATACTCTTTGTTGATATATCTTACCAGCTCGTTGGAATGGAAGCGGAGTCTGGTAGCCCAGGCTGCCGAGTCAGCAAATATAATCATAGAACTGCCTTTTATAGAACCGAATTCGCAATGTTCAGCAAGTTCAACAGGGAGGTATGAGCGAATTTTATTCGTAATTTCTTTGTGTTTTTTTGCAGCAGCAATCAGCTTTGAAGTGTTGTTAGGTCGCTCTGCAAAAACTGAAATTGGGTTCTGGAAATTGTTTTTTTTCATAAAAAAGGTCGATTTTTCAGATAAATGGTTAAGTTCTGTGATCAATTTGTGATTTTAGCTAAAGATAAAAATTAATTGCTATACTATTATCTAAGTCATGGAAATAATACTACTAACAGGGCGAGCATGTAAGTTTCGCAAAATAAATTTTGGTCTAGGTGCGCTACTTGGCGTGTTTCTATTGTTTTCTTTTATCCTTTCCGGTGTTAGTTATTTGGCAGGAAGTCATGGTTCAAGCGTAGTTGTTGATAAACAGCAGGTTGCAGAGACCAGAAAAGAGATCGAAGATCTTAAGTTGATACTTGCTGATCTTGAACAGCAAAGAACCAAGCTTGAAATGAATAACTATATTGCTCAGGCCGATGCAGAGCTTCTTGCCAAAAAAGTTGGGGAGATAAATGCGCAGATCATTAGATTAAATGCCTTTGGAGAACGTTTAGCTGGTTTGGCGAAGATTGATAAGGAAGAGTTTGCTTTTGATAATGATCCTGCGCAAGGTGGGGTTTATGAAGAGATCAAAACTATTGGAGCAAATCAGATTAATGCCGATGAATTTGCTGAATCATTAAAAATATTGCAGCAAAAGATTGATGGGAAACAGCAACAGTTGGATTATCTACAAAAATTCTTTTTGCGTGAGAAAGTTGATAATAAGACCAAGATATCTGGGCGTCCGATAAAAAAAGGTTGGATATCGTCTTATTTTGGTAAGCGTAAAGATCCATTTACAGGTAAAGCCGCGTTTCATAGTGGTATAGATTTGGCGGGAAAGAAAGGTTCAGATATCGTTGCTGCTGCAGACGGTATCGTGACATGGTCTGGTAAACGTTGGGCATATGGAGAAATGGTTGAAATAGATCATGGTAAAGGAATTACTACTAGATATGCACATAATGATAGTTTGGATGTTAATGTTGGTGATCTGGTAAAAAAAGGCCAGGTAATTGCTAAAATGGGTAACTCTGGACGATCAACCGGCCCGCATCTTCACTTTGAAGTTCGTAAAAACGGCAAGGCCGTTAACCCTCTTAAGTATATTCGCTAGTTAAAAATATTAATCTGCTAGCAATTCAGTTGGCAGATTAAATTTTTATTGCGCCCTCTTGAAATATATCTAATCGCCCCCAATAAAAAACCATGCGTCATCAACTGCATTTTTGTTCCTAATGATGTATATTGTAACCCAAATTGTGCGCGAGTATTTGGGATGGATGACATACATAAGAATTACACTCTGCGCACCGAAAAATTAACAAATTACAGGTTATCAAGTCGATGTTTACAAACATATTTAGCAAGGTCTTTGGAAGTAGAAACGAAAGGGTTCTTAAGAAATTACGCAAGGAAGTGCAGGCAGCTAATGTTCTTGAGAAAGAAGTTGAACAGCTGACCGATGAACAGTTAACGGCTAAGACGGCAGAGTTTAAGCAAAGACTTGAAGATGGTTCAACCCTTGAAGATCTGATTCCTGAGGTATTTTCAGTAGTTAGAGAGGCCGGTAAACGAGTCATGGGCATGCGCCACTTCGATGTGCAACTTATCGGTGGGATGGTGCTTAATAGTGGCAAGATCGCAGAGATGAGAACCGGTGAGGGTAAAACGCTGGTTGCGACACTCGCGGCATATTTAAATGCGCTAACCGGTAAAGGTGTGCATGTAGTAACCGTGAATGATTATCTTGCAAAGCGTGACTCTGCATGGATGGGTAAACTTTATGGTTTTCTTGGCCTGACAACAGGTGTTGTTGTTGCCGGGATGAGTTCTGAAGAAAAAAAGCAGGCCTATGCTGCAGACATTACCTATGGAACCAATAATGAATTCGGTTTTGATTACCTGCGTGACAATATGGCATTCAGTGCTGAAGATAGGGTGCAGCGTGAATTGAACTTTGCAATTGTGGATGAGGTTGACTCGATTCTAATTGACGAGGCTAGAACCCCTTTGATTATTTCCGGTCCTGCGGAAGATACAAGTGCTGTATACCAAAAGGTAAACAAGGTTATTCCTAAGCTAATTCGTCAGCCAGAGGAAGAAGGTGATGGTGATTATTGGGTTGATGAAAAACAAAGACAAGTTTATCTAAGTGAAAAAGGTCACGAGCACGTTGAAGAGCTTTTGGTTGGCGCGGGATTATTGCAGGAAGATGATAGTTTATATAGTTCCGGTAATATTATGCTTATGCATCATATTAATGCTGGTTTACGTGCTCATGCATTGTTCCAGAAAGAAGTTGATTATTTAGTTGTTGATGGCGAAGTTGTAATCGTAGATGAATTCACAGGAAGAACAATGCCTGGCAGACGCTGGTCTGATGGTTTGCATCAGGCGGTAGAAGCTAAAGAAGGTGTGAAGGTTCAGAATGAATCGCAAACCTATGCTTCAATCACCTTCCAGAATTATTTCCGTTTGTATAACAAGCTTTCTGGTATGACTGGTACAGCGGATACAGAGGCTTTTGAATTTCAGCAGATTTATGGTCTAGAAGTTATAGTCATTCCAACTCATAAGCCAATGATTCGTGATGATAGAACGGATCTGGTTTATTTGACCGCAGAAGAGAAATATGAAGCGGTAATCGAAGATATCCGTGAAAATCAAAAGAACGGTCGTCCGGTTCTTGTTGGTACCGTTTCAGTTGATACTTCGGAGATGCTTTCTAAGGTTTTAACCAAAGAAAATATTAAGCATGAAGTTCTTAACGCCAAGCAACACGCGCGTGAAGCGACAATTGTGGCGCAGGCTGGTAAACCAGGATCAGTTACCATCGCTACTAATATGGCTGGTCGTGGTACTGATATTGTTTTGGGTGGTAATCTTGAAGTTGCTATAGAGGAGCTTGGTGCAGACGCAACCGAACAGCAGATAGAAGAGGTTAAAGCTAATTGGAAGAAAGTCCATGAGCAAGTATTAGCCGCTGGTGGTTTGCACATTATTGGTACCGAAAGGCACGAATCGCGCCGTATTGATAATCAGCTACGTGGTCGTGCTGGGCGTCAGGGGGATCCGGGTTCTTCAAGGTTCTATTTGTCTATGGAAGATAACCTGCTTCGAATTTTTGCATCGGATCGTGTTTCCGGCATGATGAAAAAGCTAGGAATGGAGCGTGGTGAGGCGATAGAACATCCGTGGGTTAATCGTGCAATTGAAAACGCACAGCGTAAGGTAGAAGGGCACAACTTTGATATTCGTAAGCATCTACTTGAATTCGATAATGTAGCGAATGATCAACGTCGTGTTATCTATGAAGAGCGTAATGATCTTATGGATCTGGATGATGTGTCTGATTCGGTTGTATCAATACGTAAGGATGTGGTTGCTAAAGTATTTAGCGAATTTGTTCCACCAGGAAGTATTGATGAGCAGTGGGATATCTCTGGGTTGGAGAAAGCCATTGAAGAAGGATTTGGCATCAAATTACTGATTCAGGAATGGTTAAATGAAGATAAAGAGTTGCATGCTGAAACATTAGAGCAAAAAATCCATGATGCTATTGTTTATGCATACACAACTAAAGAAACTAATGTGGGTTCTGAGATAATGCGTCTTGCTGAAAAGCAGATAATGTTGTCGGAACTTGATCGTTTGTGGAAGGAACATTTGGCTGCTATGGATCATTTGCGTCAGGGTATCCATCTGCGTGGATATGCACAAAAAGATCCAAAGCAGGAATACAAAAAAGAAGCCTTTAATATGTTTCTTGAGCTTCTGGAAAGATATAAACAAAATGTCATCCAGATTTTGAGTCGTGTCCAGATTCAAACTCAGGAAGAAGTGGAAGAGATGGAAAGGCGCAAGCGTGAAGAAGCGCAGCAACGCGAGATGGAATTTCAGCATGCTCAGGCTAATGCTGCAGAAGAGGAAGGAAAGGAACAGAAAAAGCCAGTTAGGCAGCCGTTTGTAAGAGCGGAGAAAAAGGTTGGCAGAAATGATCCATGCCCGTGTGGTTCAGGAAAGAAATATAAACAATGTCATGGTAAATTGGCATCGTAGAGGCCAAGTTTAAAAAGAGGGATAACAATGGCCGTTAACATCAGTACACTACCAATAATGCATTCGGTAGATGGTTTTAGACTTGGAACCGCCGAGGCAGGAATCAAATATGCGAATTGTCGTGATTTGGTGTTGATGGAGATTGCTTCTGGTGCAGCTGTAGCAGCAACCTTTACCAAAAATGCGTTCTGTGCTGCGCCAGTTACTCTAGCAAAAAAGAATCTTGCGATGGTGGAGCCAAGATATCTATTGGTGAATACAGGAACTGCAAACGCAGGAACTGGTGAGCAAGGTCTTGAATCAGCTAAAAAATGTTGTGAAATGGTTGCTAATATTGCTGAAGTTAATGGTAATGAAGTATTGCCATTTTCAACCGGTGTAATTGGTGAACAGTTACCTTTGGATAAATTTGAGCAAGGTATACCGAAGGCATATGCTGCTTTGTCTGAATCAGGGTGGGAAGATGCTGCTCATGGGATCATGACAACAGATACTGTGCCCAAAGGTGCATCAGAGATTATTAAAATAGGTGGTAAGGATGTGGTTATCACTGGGATCTCTAAAGGTTCTGGTATGATCAAGCCTAATATGGCTACTATGCTGGGTTATATAGCTACAGATGCAAATATTGATTCGCCACTATTACAGCAAGTTCTTTCAGCAGCAGTAAAGAAAACATTTAATCGTGTAACCGTAGATGGTGACACTTCAACCAATGATTCATTGGTTTTGGTTGCGACCAGAAAAACCAATGCTCCAGAAATCAAAGAAGATACAGAAGAGCTGATTTTATTTGCTCAAGCAGTTGAAAGAGTTTGCAAGATTTTGGCGCAAGCCCTAATTCGTGATGGAGAAGGAGCCACTAAATTCATAACTATAGATGCGCAAAATTGCCAAACAGAAGCAGAGGCAGAGCAGGTTGCATTTACCATCGCTCATTCACCTTTGGTAAAAACCGCACTATTTGCCAGTGATCCTAACTGGGGCAGAATCCTTGCGGCAGTTGGTAGATCAGGAGTGGAAGACTTGGATATCAATAAAGTATCGCTATTTATTGGGGATACTTGTTTAATTAAAAATGGTAATCCAGACCCGCAATACACTGAACAAGCTGGCCAAAAAGAGATGGATAAGGAAGAGATTACGATAATAGTAGATCTTCAGCGTGGTGATGGAAGTGCGCAGGTTTGGACGTGTGATTTTTCGTATGACTATGTAAAGATAAACGCCGAATACCGCAGCTAATTCGCGTCTATTTTCCTAATATCTTTGTTCTAATTTGTTAAAAAATGAGTCGCTTACTAATATGTAAGCTCAACATGTTTTTAACAAATTGCGCCTCGATCTTAGAAAAATATCCTGCGAATTAGTTTTTGATTGTTTTATTGGCAAGAATTATTTCTAAATGTTTTAAAATAGTGGTATTTGGCAAGGTCTTTCGTCCCTCGATTAAGTCAATGTGCTGATGAATTCAATTACGGGATGTCATTGCCCGACTTGATCGGGCAATCCAGAAAATAAAACAAGTTGACTGAGTCCTTCAGCTTCGCTCAGGATAAACCAAAGATGATCGTTTTTTATTTATTACTTTTTCAGTTCTTCCAATCTCTGCTGCGCAATAGCAACTTGTCTTAACACTTGAGTAGGCGAAGTGCCACCGGTATGGTTTCTGGCATTAACTGAGCCTTCAAGGGTAAGTACCTCAAAGATATCTTCTTCAATCTTGTCAGAGAATTGTTGTAATTGCTCAAGTGACATCTCGCTAAGATCCATTTTGTTATCAACTCCAAAACGTACCGCTTTGCCTACTACTTCATGCGAATCTCTAAATGGAATTCCTTTGCGTACCAGATAATCAGCTAGATCAGTGGCGGTGGCAAAGCCTTGGATTGCAGCTTTACGCATAACTTCTTTTTTTGGTTCAAGTGCAGGGATCATATCTGCAAATGCACGCAGGCATCCTTTTAATGTATCTACTGCATCGAATAATGGTTCTTTATCTTCTTGATTGTCTTTGTTGTAGGCTAACGGTTGTGATTTCATTAAAGTAAGTAGAGAGATAAGGTGGCCATTGACTCTGCCGGTTTTGCCACGAACCAGTTCTGGTACGTCAGGGTTTTTCTTTTGTGGCATGATCGAAGAACCGGTGCAGAAACGATCTGGCAGGTCGATAAAGTTAAACTGTGCTGATGTCCAGATAATTAGTTCTTCTGAACAGCGAGATAGGTGGGTAAGGGTAAGTGCGGCTGCAGCGCAAAACTCAATTGCAAAGTCGCGATCACTTACTGAATCTAAAGAGTTAAAAGATGGACGTTCAAAGCCAAGCAATTCACTGGTGTAGTCACGATCAATTGGATAGGTGGTTCCGGCAAGAGCAGCAGAGCCTAGCGGCATAATATTAACGCGTTTGCGGCAGTCAATCAGTCTGTCATAGTCCCTGGAAAGCATTTCGTACCATGCCAGCATGTGGTGGCCAAAGGTAATTGGTTGGGCAACCTGAAGATGGGTGAACCCCGGCATAATAGTGTCGGCATGTTTTTTAGCTTGTTCGATCAGGCCTTCTTGTAGACGAATAACTTCTTGCAGGATAAAATCGATTTCTGCACGCATAAACAAACGGATGTCGGTGGCAACCTGGTCATTGCGAGATCTGCCTGTATGCAGTTTTTTTCCGGCATCGCCAATAAGTTGAGTCAGACGTGATTCAATGTTCATATGAACATCTTCCAGAGCAATAGACCAGTTAAAGCTGTCGTCTTCAATTTCTTGTAAAATAGTATTGAGCCCATCTATGATGCTGTCGGTTTCTTCTTGAGTTAGTATTCCAACCTTATTTAACATCTTTGCATGAGCAGTAGAACCTTCAATGTCATAACGGTAAAGGCGTTGGTCGAAATTTACTGACGCGGTAAATGCTTGAACAAAAGCGTCGGTTGATTCGGTGAAACGGCCATTCCACATGTTCGAAGAATTGTTATTGTTGCTCATTTGGATACTCAAACCTTTAATATGAATGAAAAATTATCGCTATTTTAACGCAGAATAAGATATTGAAAAGAATAGATTTGGTGATTTTGTGATTTATCAGTGCTTTTATCCTATATTCAAGCTAAATTTATAGTAGGAAAAAGGAGCTTATGGACTTGCGTAAACAAGACGAACAATTATTTCTTCCTAATCTTGGGGGAGTTAGAAATGTTCTTACCCTGATCGTGGTAGGTGAGTTGCTGGCTATATTGCTGGTGCTTGCTGATACTTGGGGGGATGATTTTATGCAGCAGTTAAGCCTAAAATCTTTATTTGTCCAATGGACGGTGCTTGGTAGTGCAGGCACTATAGTTGCTTTAAGAACGGTCTTAAAAAATAGTTCAGTTACCATGATTGCTTGTGTGAGTTATATCATGATAATTTTAGTAACTTTGATAACCAGTGAAATTGCTTTTCAGCTTTTATATGCGGTGAAAGTAGCGGAAGGTGCTCATTTGATGTTTTTAGGTAAAAACGTGGCAATAGCAGCGATTGTTGCAATTATTGCTTTGCGTTATTTATATCTACAGCATCAAGTAAGGCGTCGACTTATTGCAGAAAGTCGTGCCAGGGTGCAAGCATTACAGTCTAGGATCAGACCTCATTTTTTATTTAACAGTATGAATACCATTGCTGCATTGGTTAGGAGTCAACCAGATGTGGCAGAACAAACCATAGAGGATCTTGCAGACCTGTTTCGTATGAGTCTTTCCGGTTCTGACAAAAAACACACCTTAGGACAGGAGCTTGAGATGGCTAAGCGCTATCTTCGGATTGAACAATTGCGCCTGGGCGAAAGAATGGAGATGAAGTGGGATATTGCTGAGGCTCCTCTTGGTGCATTAATTCCTCCAGTGATATTGCAGCCACTATTAGAGAATGCTGTCTATCATGGGATTGAACCGAGAGTGAATGGAGGAATGGTTCAGTTTTCCGCTCGCCTCAAAGAAGGAGAGGTAGTTATATTGGTGGTTAACTCTATGCCGGATGAAAATGAAAAGAAAAATACGCGGAAAGGTCATCAGATAGCTATCAAGAATATTCAAGAACGTTTAGAGTTGTCATATAATCCTCCCGGTAGATTAACTATGAGGGAAGATGGTGGCTACTTCTCAGTAGAGGTAAGGATTCCGTATCAGAGAATAAAAAGATGAAAGTATTAATAGTAGATGATGAGGTTCTTGCAAGAGCAAGGTTAAAAGAGCTGCTTACTGGAATAAGTGGAGTAGAGATAATCGGAGAGGCATCAAATGGATTGGAAGCGTTTAACCTTTGTGCCAGGCTTGCTCCGGATATCGTATTAATGGATATCAGAATGCCTGGTATGGATGGTATTCAGGCAGCAAGACAAATGGCTATTTTGGATCTAGCTCCATCGGTAATATTTACTACGGCATTTGGTGAATATGCGCTTGAGGCCTTTGAAGCAAATGCTATTGATTATCTGTTAAAACCAATTCGAATTGATAGATTGGAACGTGCGTTAGAAAAGGCCAAGCGACTTACACCAACTCAGCTTGAAGGGGTTGAAACAACCTCTGAAGAAGAATCCGATGCTCGTACAGAAATTTTATGTAGAGTGCGCGGAAATCTTGAGTTAATTCCAATAAGCGAAATATTATATTTTCATGCCGACCAAAAATACGTAACTATTAAGTATTATGGTGGAGAGGTGCTGATTGAAGAATCATTGAAATCATTAGAAGAAGAATTTGGGCGTAAATTTTTGCGCATTCACCGCAGTACTCTGGTGGCGGCAAAGTTTATTATTGGTTTGGAGAAAAGTGAGCCAAACCGCTATCATATTAGTTTAAGGCACTGTGATGACAGTCTTGAGGTTAGTAGAAGACATGTAGCAGATGTCAGGAAATTTTTACGAGAACGTGGTGATCAGCAGTAAGCAAATAAGGGAGCTGCATTACGTTCTAAAGGAAAACAAATGTCGCAAGATAAAGAACAGCAAACCGAGGCAGAAAAAGATAAGGTAGAGCAAGAGATGCCTGCTCAGTCCGAGCCTCAAGACCAAGAACAAGAAACTAATATTGAGGCCAAAGATACCTTGGCTGAAAACGTCGATCCGCTTGTAGAAACAGAAGATGATTTTGCAGAAACAGACATGTCTGAAACTGTAGAAGCAATTACAGCTGAGACCCATGTAACCGTTGTTAAAAGTAAGTTTGCTATATTTCTTGGATTATTATCTTTGATATTGATAGTAGCAGTTGCCTATGGCGGTTATTACCTTTGGCAACAGCAGCAAAAGTTGCAACAGGAACAGCAAAAAATTGCTGAGGTTACCAAAAACCAAGATTTTTCTTCCAGTATTAATGCAATTCGAACTAACCTAAATAAACAAGTAGAAGAGTTTGGCAATGTTAGTAAACAGCTTGGTGCTAAATTTGATACCAAAATAAATCAAATAAGCAAAGATGCCACAGCTAAGATTGGAAATGAAGTTGTAAGGTTAGAACGGGAACTTGATAAAGAAAAAGGTAAACGTAAGGGGCTTGAGCGTGATATCGATCGTCTAATGGATATTGCTGCCAAGAATAAGCTTGATTGGGCTTTAGCAGAGGTACATTATCTGGCTACAATTGCTAATAATCGCCTGACATTTAATAAAGATCTTACTACTGCTATTGCCGCTTTGGAGACGGCTAATGAAAAGATCCGTCGCCAACAGGATCAGCGTTTATATACATTAAGGCAAAGAATCGTTGATGATATTAACGAGCTTAAAGCAGTAAAACTTCCTCCATTGGTAAAGATTGCGCAAATGCTTAATGACATTGAGATGAAAATAAGAGAGCTGCCAGTGCCAAAGCCTAAGATAGGTTTAGAGTCAGGTGAAATCAAAGAAGAGTTAGCCATAAAATCTGAAAATCAACAAGATGAAGAAACTACGGTTTGGCGTAAAAAGTTTAACAGAGCAATCTCAACACTTAAGGATGGCCTTAAGGAATATATCGTAGTCAACCATGATAGTGATGGTGTAGTACCAATAATGAAGGCAGAAACCAGAGAATATCTTAATCAAAATCTTGAGTTAAAAATCCAGACCATGCGTATTTCATTGGCAAACAGGGATCAGCAATTATTCAGTAGTAATCTGCAAATTATAGAGAGCTGGATCAATCGCTACTTTGATAAGAATGATCCTAAGGTATTGGATACAATTAAGATGATTTGGGAATTGAAGAAAATTGAACTTAACCCACAGTTGCCAAATATCAGTGAGACAATAGATGTGATCCTGGCAGAAAAAGCATCAATTCAAAGAGCAGAAGAGAAAAAAACAGCAGCTAAAATAAAGGCGGCAGTAGAGCCAATTAAAGGCACAGATTAAATGAAACGATTAATATTTATAATTTTAGTATTAACACTAAGTATGCTCTTTGGCTATTTTGTTAAAGAGCATTCCGGGTATGTGCTGATTCATGTTGCGAATACTAGTATTGAGATGACGCTTTCCTTTGCGTCATTGATGTTGGTTTTGGTATTTGGTGTTTTATTAATGATTCTTGTGGTGATAAAAGCAATTATTGGAACTCCAGAGCAGGTGTCTCTTTGGTTTACAGGCAGGAAAAAGGCAGAGGCACGTAAGAGATTTTATCAAGGGATAACCTTTCTTGCAGAAGGGTGTTATGAAGATGCTGAGAAAAGGCTTGTTGCTGATATAAAAAACAGTGAGCGCCCTCAATTAAATTATATTGGTGCGGCCATTGCTGCTCATTGTCAGGGGGATTTTTCCAAGAGTGATGAATATTTCGCTAAGGCAGCAGTTGGTAAAAATCGGCCGGAACTTGCTATTGGTTTTGTTCAATCGTTACTACATATGGAACGAGGTAATAGTGAATCAGCAATAGCCAAACTTAGCCACCTAAATAGAATTAAACCAAATCATGAGCCGGTTATGCTTCGTTTAATTGAAGGATATGAGCATGCTAAGGATTGGCAATCACTTCATGCCTTGATACCTATAGCAAAAAGGAAAAAGGTAATTGATGAAAAAATAGCTTTAGATATCGAAGTAAAATCGACAGTTGCCCTTTTAGAAACGGCAGAACATAGCGGTAAAGAGGTTCTCAATGCAAGTTGGAGTCACCTTCCAAAAATTATGCGCCTGAATACAGAGGTGATATCCAAATATGCTAGTGGTTTAATATCTAATGGTGCGCCAAACGAAGCAGAAAAGGTTTTGAGTGAAGCTCTTAAGAAAAATTGGAGCCCTGTGCTGATTGAACAGTATGGGAATATCAAAATATCTCATCCAGAAAGAATGTTGGCCAAGGCGGAATCCTGGTTAAAAGAGCGTCCGGATGATCCTGATTTGCTGCTTGCGGCAGGAAGACTGGCAGAAAGGGCGCAGATCTGGACCAGAGCTAAAGAATACATGTTGGCAAGTATTGATAGGCAGCCGACTAAAGAAGCGCTTAGAACGTTGGGATTGTTAATGGAGCATTTGGAGGGAGCTGAGGGAGCGATTGATTATTATCGCATGGCCACCACCCTTTAAATTTTGAGCCTATTTGGCTAAATAAGGTGTTGCAACTGCAGTCTTTCTCAGTCACATATTTCAATATGCTCCTTCGAAAAGCTTTGTTGCGCCTTGTCTTTAACCAAATAGTCTTCGAAATTTGCATGTTTTGAAATGACTAACTTTAAAATTCCAATATTTGCCAGATCGATGTGCAGAATAATTAACAAAATAGTTGATAATGATGCAATAATTGAACCTGGGTCAGTTAAATTGTTTTATTATTGCACTGCGTCATAAAAAGATATAAAAATCAATAATATGTTGTTGGAAAATGTTGTCAATTTATGCGAATATTGTAAGGTAGGTTTACTAAATAATAATTAATAGTTAATAGTTAAACCGATAAGTTGTAAAAAGCCACAAGTACTAGAAAATAGATGGCAGCAACTAAAACGTATATCAAAAGTCATAAAAAGCTAGGTAGATATCTGCAATTGTTTAGTGGTGATAGTAGTTACTGAAAAAGCAGATAGATATGAGGAGGATATAATAATGAATGAAGATAGGATGCCGTTAAATTCAGCTCAAAGAAAGCGTCGTGAACGCGAATCTTGGAAGCAGTCTGGTGGTAGTTATAAAGAGATAAAATTTACCCAGGCAGGGTTAGATCTGCTCGAGCAAGGGAAGGTAAATGAAGGCTTGAGTTATAACTGGGAATTTATTGATTATCTACTTAAAAAATACAAGCGTAAATTGCGTCAGTAACTTTTCTTATAGATTAAATCATATTATTGAGATTCCCGACTTGATCGGGAATCTCAATAATAATGCACCGAATAAATTTATGGTCTAAGAGTAGCCATTACAGGCTTTGTATCTGGTCTGATTTTGCGCCATATAAAGAATGATTCCGCCGCCTGTCCAACAAGCATCCCAAGACCATCAGCAGCAATAGTTGCTCCATTTTTTCTTGCCCAGTTTACGAATGTTGTTGGTTCATTGCTATAGACCATGTCATAGCAGCAACAATTAGAGGCAATAATGGAGTTTGGTATTAGAGGCATCTCTCCTCCTAAGCCGGCTGATGTTCCATTAATAATGATATCGAATTTTTGTTCTTCCAGTTCATCAAAACCGCATGCGTGTATACTGGTTTCATTGGCAAAGGTTGTTGCAAGATCAACAGCTTTGGATACTGTACGATTAGCAATAGTTATGTTTGCAGGTGATTCATTAATAACAGGTAAAAGAATGCCTCTAACTGCACCTCCAGCACCAAGAATTAGCACCTTTTTGTTGGCGAATTCAACACCAAGGTTGGTTTTGATATCTTCAACCATGCCAGCGCCGTCTGTATTATCACCAGATATAGTGCCATCTTCATTGAATGAAAGGGTATTAACTGCTCCAGCAAGTCGGGCTCTATCGGAAAGGGTGTCTGCAAGTTCGTGTGCTTCTTGCTTAAAAGGAACGGTTACATTCATTCCTTTGCCACCGGTATTTTGAAATTCTTTTATGGTATCTGCGAACTTGTCGGTTTCAGAGAAGATCGCTTCATAGCTAATATCTTGCCCTGTCTGTTGAGCAAACAGGGTGTGTATTTGGGGGGATTTGCTATGCGAGATTGGATTGCCAATCACGCCATATCTATCAGTCATCTAGTTAAACATTCCTTTGAACATAAAGAAGAATATAATAGAAAGGATTGCTCCTGCAGGAAGAGTAACTATCCAGGATATGATGATTTTACCAACAATTCCTAGGTTAAGAGCTCCGATGCCGCGCGCGAAACCAACTCCAAGAACGGCTCCAACCAGAGTGTGAGTTGTAGATATTGGAATTCCGGTTCCAGATGCAATGACCACAGTTGTTGCTGCTGCAAGAACGCAAGCAAAACCACGGCTTGGAGTAAGTTCAGTAATTCCAGTACCAACGGTTGCGATTACTTTGTGCCCAAACATAGCAAGTCCGGCAACAATACCAACACCACCTAAAAGCAGAATCCATGATGGGATAGAACTTTTAGCAGCAATTTCACCACCACTTTGGACAAAACTAAATATTGCAGCTACAGGGCCGATTGCATTAGCAACATCATTGGACCCATGAGCAAACGCCATGGCGCATGCGGTGATTACCATTGGTATAGCGAAGATTTTTTCAACATTAGTGAAATGAAAGTGCTTATCTGCTTTAGGATCGATCTTGATTTTGCTGATGTAAAGTTTAGCTAAAAGAGCAATTACAATTCCTGCTGCAATGGCGATCAATATATTTTGCCAGCTGGAAAGGTGAAGACCTATATGCTTTAGACCCTTGAAAAGGGTTACCAAGGCCATGAAAAACCCTGTTGCAAATGCATAAAATGGTGCGTATTTTCTAGAGTTTGCAATTGGTTCTTTGGTGTCAAGTATTAGCCGTTGGACGCTACGGAATATTAAAAATGATATTATGCCGGCCATAACCGGAGAGATAACCCATGTAGCAACGATAATCCCAATCTTGCTCCATTTTACCGAGTCCCCTCCAATGCCAACTACTGCAAAGCCAACGATAGCGCCGACAATTGAGTGTGTTGTTGAAACCGGCCATCCCATTCTTGTTGCAGCCACAAGCCAAATGCCTGCAGCAAGCAGAGCAGATAACATTCCATATACAAGAAATTCGGGATTATCAATCAGTAATGCTGGATCAATAATTCCCTTGCGGATAGTTGATGTTACTTCGCCCCCAGCCAGGACTGCTCCGGTAAATTCGAAAATTGCAGCAACTAAAATTGCTTGTTTTATTGTTAGAGCCTTAGACCCAACCGATGTAGCCATCGCGTTAGCTACGTCATTTGCGCCAATGCCCCAAGCCATAAAGAAGCCAAAAACACCAGCAAGAACCAAGTAAACAGTCATATGGTCCATAATTGAAACACCTCTATAAGAAATTATTTAGCAAGCATAAGTTGAAGACGGTTACCAACGCGCTGCGCCAAATCGGCAAGATCTCCAATCCAGTCGACGATCTTGTAAAGGAAGATCACATCTACAGGGTTAAGATCCTTTTCCATCTCAAATAAAGAGGCCCTGACTTTAATTTGAAGGTCATCATTTTCACTCTCTAAATGACCTAGCTCCTTGATTCGGCTTTGTACAAACTCAACTTCATTACCGCTAAAACCGGTTTCAACTAATTCATCAAGCTGGTTAACTGTTTTTAGAGCTTGTTTAGAGGTCTCAACACTTTGAGTAACATATTCTAAAAACACCTTATCTAAAGGTGCAGGGAGTCTCATTTTTCTACCAAGCATAATTCCGGCAATATCTTTGGATTTGTTCGCTATCTTGTCTTGTGTTTTTAGTACAGCAAGAAGGTCACGACGATCAACTGGCATAAATAAGCTTTTTGGAAGTTGAAGTTGCAGCTCTTTTTTAAGTACATCCGCATCGTGCTCTAAATCACCAATAAGTTCTTGTATGCGTTTAACCTCTTCGTAGTCTTCTTTGCTGATAGCCTCAAAAAAAGGTATTAATTGTTTACTACACTCATAGACTTTATACATATGTTGTTGTAGTGGTTTTACCGGAGAGCTTCCGAAGAATTGGGAAAAAATATTGCCTGTAATCATGTCCTTGGCTCCTGGAATGATTTAATTTTGGGGGTTGTTGCGCATAGTATAAAAACCCCTATTGGTTAATGCCAGATATTTCCTAAAAAATTAAAAAATGCTGGATTGAAATAACTCTATCTATATGATTTTAGGATAGGCGCAATGCATAATGTTACAGTTTTGTTACGGTTTTATTACAGGAAAATGCACAAATGTAATAAATGTTACATTTTTGTAATGGGAATAAGGTTACAAAACAAGGTAGAATCAAACTGAATTTGTGCGAAGAAATATGTAATGACAGAGTATATAAAGCCCCCCAAAAAATTTTTGCGCCATGTTGGAAGAGCGATCGCCGATTTTGAGATGATCAAAGATGGTGATCGTGTTCTTATGGGATTGTCTGGTGGAAAAGATTCAATGACCTTGCTGCATACCCTTATTCATTTTCAGCGCTATGCTCCTATCAACTTTGAACTTGGTGTAGCAACTGTGGATCCAATGGTGGAAGAGTATGATATGTCTTCTTTAGTTGGCTATATAGAAGGTTTGGGTCTTCCATACTTCGTTGAAAAATTCTCTATTTTTGAGCAGGCAAAAAAATCTATGAAGAATGAAGCATATTGTGCCTTTTGCTCCAGAATCAGAAGAGGAATGCTTTATACTGCTGCTCGACGAGAAGGGTATAATATTCTTGCGCTGGGACAGCATCTTGATGATCTGGCCGAGAGTTTTCTGATGTCGGCATTTTATACCGGTAAACTGGAAACTATGAAGGCGCACTATGTAAATGATGCAGGTGATCTTAGAATAATTAGACCATTTGTATATATTCGCGAACGCCAGATAAATGATTTTGCAACTTCTACAAACTTGCCGTTGATTGAAGATAAATGCCCTGGCGCTATATCGCAAAAACAGCGGCCATATATGAAACAATTATTAGCTAGGGAAGAGAGGATAAATCCGAATATGTTTCTTAGCTTACGTAATGCCTTAAAACCACTAATGGGTGACACAAACTATGCCAGAGCTTCCAGAAGTAGAGACGACGTGTAACGGGATTCGTCCGCATTTGCAGGGCAAAATCATAACTGGAGCAGAAATCAGAAATCCGAGTTTGCGCTGGCCGGTTCCGGAAAATCTTGCTGAGCTTATTTTCGGGCAGAAAGTAAAAAAGATAAGGCGTCGTGGCAAATATATAGTTATAAATTTGCAAAAAGGCTCGCTGATAATTCATCTAGGTATGTCTGGCGGTGTACGTGTGGTTAACAGTCGTTTAGAACTGAAAAAACATGATCACGTGGATATCGAATTTGAAAGCGGAATAGTGTTGCGTTATCACGATCCACGACGCTTTGGCTGTATTTTGTGGACCGATAAAGATCCGCTGCAGCATAAGCTATTGAGTACTCTAGGTGTAGAACCACTAAGTGATGATTTTACCGGTGAATTTTTGCAGGAAAAGGCAAAAGGTAAAACACGAGCAATCAAAGTGTTTTTGATGGATAGTCATGTTGTGGTTGGGGTTGGGAATATCTATGCTAATGAGGCGTTGTTTCTTAGTGGAATAGATCCGCAGACAGCGGCCAAAGATCTCTCTAAAGAAAAGCTGGATATTCTGGCTGACAATATAAAGGCGGTGTTGGAAAAGGCGATTGAGTCTGGCGGCACTACTTTGCGTGATTTTACCAATAGTGAAGGTAAACCTGGTTATTTCCAACAACAATTAAATGTATATGGCCGAACTGGGGAGAAGTGTGTGCGTTGTGGTGGCATCATAAAACAGGTTCGTTTGGGGCAGCGTTCTACTTTTTATTGTCCCGAGTGCCAAAAGTGATTTTTGCTAAAAAGTAGCTGTCATCCACAGCTTGACCTACTACTGTTCGGGAAATTTATGACAAATTGCCGGAAGGTTATTTGAGGTAATGCTATCAAGGGTAAAATGTAATTGTAGACTTAAATTTTTCAAGATTCCTGAGCCCTTCGACTACGCTCAGGATAAATCAAGGCCGAAGGGTCAAGAAAAATTNNCTCAGCCATCTTAATTCTATTAATTTGTTTCCCCGGACAGAAGTGCAGCTTGATTGGGAATTTCAATATAGACGCACCATCTCATCAACCTCTTTCTTTAACTCACCCTTATCCACTGCTGGGTCAAACCTGTACCGATAATAGCAAACAATAATTTCTCGTAATCTTAGCTGTTGTTCCTTTTTGAGCGAAGGTGAGCAACGAACAAACCAATCAAACAAGGTTTCATGCTTTTGGCGTTGAACTGTTTTACCCTCAATTGTTTCAAAGAACTCTATCCACGGGTTTGTGGCAGTTGTTTTTTCGATACAGGCCTCCGGTGCAAGGCCGGTTAGTTGTCTCCGCTTTCTAATTCTGTAAACAATAATAACAGCGAAGAACGCAGCAAGAATATAGATATATGAATCAGGAATAATCTCCTTATTAGCCATGCGCCACTTATTGAATGCGTAGCGCGCCCATGACATAGCATTGTAGATGCTAAGAAATATTCCTTCTTCCTCTTTGTCTTCGTTTAGCCAGTCAGGAGGCGTGTTGTCCACGTTTATCCAGCGTCCATCAATATATGCTAGTGCCCAGGCGTGAGCATGGTATTCACGGGCAAGCCATGCTTTTTCAAATGGATCATATTCTTGTATAGAAAAACCGGTCGCGTATCTGGCAGGAATGCCTAATTGCCTAAGCATTAGTACAGTAGCTGAAGCAAAATATTCGCAGTGACCTGATTTGGTATTGGTTAGAAAATCGATGATTGGTGGTAGCTTGGAATCGATAGTGTTTAAATTTAGAGTGTAATTAAAGTTTTGTAAAAAATAGCTGTGTAATCTTGCGAGCTTTTCTTCTGGAGATAGTTTATCTAGTTGTAATTTGTGAGTTAGATTTGTCAGGTGACTGATATAGTGATCTGGAATATGTAGGTCATGACTTCTTGGGTGGTGGTTGTATTCTCCATCACTTGAGTAATCGGCATCATATACAAGCATATTTGGAATTTTAGATGCCTTTATTGTGCCTAATCTTGTAAATTCCAGTTTTTCGGCAGGAATATTAAAGATTGCAGATGTTCCAATCGGAGCTGCAATAATTGCGTTGTCATCAAAATAACCGCTGATTTTAACTGTTGATGTTGGGTGTTTATCGTTGTTTATTGTTGCTAGTCGCCAGTCCATCATGTTATTGGTTCGAGCCCGAGAAAATATAATCTCGCTGGCACTCCAATTATTCCCCAGAAGGATGTCAAAACTACCATCTCGAAGAAGGCTTGGAGGCATTTTGTTGTCAGGCGTTTTCAAGCGATAGATTATTCTTCCAGAGCCTTTAAGAGATCCGATCGATCCTATTCTGGTATCTCTGCTGAATGGATCATTATCTTGATTAAACCAGTTTAAAAACAATCTTCCCAAATGCTCTTCAAGATATAGTTGAGTCTTGATGATATTGGTATCAATAATAAATCCGCCGACAGCGGCAAAAGGAAAACAGATAATAAATGTCCATTTTGGAAAGAAATTGCCGCGTAACCTCCAAATGGTAATAAAAAATACAGTGCAAAGAGAAATGTAAAACAATATGGGCGTTATATGGGAAGAGCTTGCTGAAAGCAATATTGATCCGATATAAAGGAAGCTGATATCTACTGACTTATTTATTTTTTTTGCCTTGCGAGCTTTTAAAGATATAGCGGTTAAAGGTATTCGCTGCCATTGACTGCTGTAACGTTGTACCAATAACATTGGGTATAAAACGATAGGCAGCCAGAAGATTAATAGGAAGATTGCCTTAGAGCTGTTTGAAGCAGTTAGACCATAAACTAACAGGCCAGCAAAAAATATCGCGCACATATCAAAAATGATATTTAGCTCTTTGCGGTTGATATCAAAGCGCGTTTTAATAAGTGGTGCTGCCTCGGCAATTACTGCCATTGGAATAGCTAGCCATAACACTTTATGTTGCCAACCCCATATCAGCAAGCAAATACCGGATAAGAGTATTGGTGCTTTAGTATTCATAATGAATCCAAATCTTCCTGGATCTTATCTGGATTAAGCCTAATTACATCTTTGGGACAGTCGTTTATTTCTGTTTGTGAAATAACTAAGGTTAAGATTTTGGTTTTTGATTGTAGGAGGCTGTTATGTAGTTTGCGCCGACTGTCATCAAAATCACAAAGGATTAAAATACAACCGCTAAAAAGTGATGAATTTTTTAGGACTGAGCAAGTAAGTGAGTCAAAGTTTTTGTCTGAAGCCATTTGGGCGCATGCAAGAATCTTAAGCATTGATGAAGGGGTGCTTAGGCCACGACCAGTTGTAAAATTATAAGGCTTATCTCCAACGAATATAAGATCAAGCAGGCTTTCTTGGGTATCTATAGTGCATAGAAAGGATGTTGCAATTGAAACGGCTTCTTCGAAAATATCATGCATATCTACTGGAACAATAGTGTCTAAAACTAGAGCATTACGGATAAAAAATTCTGGATGAGTTTCCTTAACTATAGGTTTTCCAGTTTTTGCCCAGCTTTTCCAGTGAATGCCACGAAATGAATCGCCAGGACGATATTCCCGTAGAGAGGAAAATTCATCAGATTCCCCGATTGAAGAGGAAAAGGGAACTCCACCTGGTTGGTGAATTGGAGAAGTGCCGGGCAGGGAGATGTGCGGTATCTTGTAGCGTTTGGGCAAAATCAGAATGGAGTCGTTTTGTTTTATAGTCTTAGTGGCAAAGCAAAGCCCAAAAGGGTCGGGACGATATACCTTTATGCCCTCCATATTGATTACGCCGCGTCGTACGGGAATAAAATTAAGCTTGGTTGTTTTGTTGGAATTTGTAATCTTAGATTTGGCAGAATCGCCGCCGCGCATATGACGTAAAATCCATAGCCATTTATAGTAGCCAACGATACGGTCAAAGGAATTCGAGCTAAGGTTGGAAGGTGCATAGCTAATAAGAAACTTATTATATGTCGGATAAGTTTGTTTAAACTGATCATTTATATATAGTTCGTGGGTTTTTGGCATGTTCTCAGATTCAAATTCTACTGAATAAACCAATTCTTCACCTACTGTGGCAAACTCTGGTAGATTACGTTTTACTGATAATCTAGGGGAGAAGAAAAGGCAAAAAATAAAAGAAAAGAGGAATATTGAACAGCTAAATGAAAAAATCAGGCTGCTTAGGTTGGATTTGGCATCTAGTCCAATTACAGCAGCAAATAGCATGCAGTAAAAAATTGTGATGCCAAAAGATGAAAAGTGGCTTCGAAACCAAAGTCCGCTAAGATATAGAGGTTTAAACATTAAGTAGATGAGATGAAGCATACCCTAAGCCGGAACTGGAATTTTCTCAATGATATTATTGACAATAGATTCAGAAACGATGCCGTTAAATTGAGCCTGAGGATCAATTGATATCCTATGAGAGATTGCTGGAATGGCGATCTGTTTAATATGATCAGGAGTTACATAATTAATTCCTTCAAATAGCGCAAGAGCTTTGGCTGCCTTCATGACAGTAATTGATGCTCTTGGGCTGGCTCCCAGAACTACATGTTCGGCAGACCTTGTTGCAGATACAACATCCACAATATATCCTTTGAGCTCATTGCTAATGCGAATGTTGGAACAATGTTTGCGCAACTGAACAACGTCCTCACGCGCTATGCACGCAGAAAGAGATTCAGCTCTGGTTTGCTCAGATACATCAGATAAAATCTGAATCTCTTTGGTGCGATCAATATATCCAAGACTAAATTTTAATGAAAAACGATCCATCTGAGCCTCTGGAAGAGGGTAGGTCCCGTGAGCATCAATGTTATTCTGGGTGGCAACTACAAAGAAAAAATCATTCAGCGGGTGTTGGTCGCGGTCTAAGGTAACTTGGCCTTCAGCCATAGCTTCAAGTAATGCCGATTGAGTGCGTGGTGATGCGCGGTTAATCTCATCTGCAAGCAATATGTCGGTAAAAATTGGTCCTCGGTGCAGAATAAAGTCATGAGAGCGCGTATCAAAAATATTTACACCCAAAATATCAGATGGCAAAAGATCTGGAGTAAATTGGATGCGTTGAAAGTTCAGGTCGATTGAATTAGCAAATGCCTTGGCAAGAGTAGTCTTGCCGGTTCCGGGAACATCCTCGAGTAAAACGTGTCCTCCGGCAAGAAATGAGCAAACCAATAATTTTATTTTTTCATCCTGACCATGTATGACCTTAGAAATGTTAGTGGCGATAGATTTGATCGCTTGATTAGCTGCGTTAAAGTCCATATCAAAAAATCCAAATTAATGACTCAATATTAAAAGTATAGACACCAAGAAATCTAAAAAATTAAAGGCGTACTGTTGAATTAGCGACATGATTGGCAAAAAAAGAAAATAATGGTGTTGCATAGGGCAATAAAATTATAAAAGGAGCTATATTAAAAGCCCGGCATTATGGAAAATGATGTTGATTGTATTTGTGTAAACAGGGAAAGTTTGGCTTCAGAAATTTCTAATATAGAAAATTCAAAAGCTTAGCAGTATGCATTAAATTTTTTACAAAAATATGA
>JAWSVC010000030.1:0-21225 GCA_033852075.1 Gammaproteobacteria bacterium
GCGAGCAAATCACCAAGGCTCTCACGCTTGGAGCATCACCTTTTGCAGTTACCTATAGAATTATCTTGCCACAAATTTTACCGCGCCTAATCGATGCAATTCGCCTTTCGCTTGGCGCTGCATGGCTATTCCTTATCGCATCCGAGGCAATTGCCGCAATGGATGGCCTTGGTTACCGAATCTTCTTGGTGCGTCGTTATCTGGCCATGGATGTTATTATTCCATACGTATTATGGATTACCCTTCTGGGATTCACCTTTGACCTTATTTTAAGAACTATCATCAACAAGAGGTTTACTTGGTATGCCGACAACAAATAACATTCCCAATTCCAAGTTTCTGCACCTTGAAGATGTTTATAAATCTTATGATAGAGTGATTCTCGATGATATTGACCTTGCCGTATCCAAAGGTGAATTTTGCACTGTTGTTGGCCCTAGTGGATGCGGCAAATCAACTTTGCTAAGACTAATACTTGGCGTTGAAACCCCGAACTCAGGCACACTACACTTACATGGCAAAGACGTAGGTTATCCATCCCCCTCACGTGGAATTGTATTTCAACGCTATTCACTCTTTCCTCACCTTACGGTGCTGGAAAATGTAATGCTTGGTCGCACACTCCCTACAAGTTTCTTTGAACGAAAAAGAAAAAAGAAAGAATTTGTCGAAGAGGCTGAGTATTATCTAAAAAGGGTTAGACTCGAAGGCCAAGGTAACAAATATCCACACGAACTTTCTGGGGGCATGCAACAGCGCGTTGCAATCGCTCAATCTCTATTAACCAGACCAGACATTCTGCTAATGGATGAACCATTTGGCGCCCTAGACCCAGATACAAGAGAAGAGATGCAACTCTTCCTGCTTGAGCTTTGGGATGAACAAAAAATGACTGTTTTCTTCGTCACCCATGACCTGGAAGAGGCATTCTTTCTTGGAACCCGAGTATTAGTTTTATCACAATACTACACCGATGGCCGTGGTGATAACCATAAAAAACGCGGTGCCAAAATCGTTGGCGACTATCCTCTGGATAAAGCCAGACTTACATCCACAAAGATCAAAAACAACCCAGAATTTATTAAACTTACAGAAGAAATTCGCAGTGTAGGATTCGATCCCAAAATCCTGCAACATGTAAATGAGTTTAACCTTAAGCACCCAGATTCTTTTCGTACTTTAGCCGATGAAGAGGCTGGTTAGAATAAACCAGCCAGCTATAAACATATTAAAAAATTACGGGTTAACAAAAATACCTACTAATCTCTCTTGAACAGCCGAAATAACACCACCTTTACCATAACCAGAATCAACAGTTCCATAGCGTGTTCGACTTACTTCCACAGTAATATCACAAGGAATGCTATCATTAAAGTTCGCTCTATATGAACTAGTACCTAACAACACCTCCATACTAAGCGTATAAGTTTCAATAGGCGCTGAGGTGGTAAAACTTTTTGAAACATACCTTTCCTCTCCAGTGTTATCCACGCAGTCCCCATAAACAGAAATTTCCGTATTTAAATCATTTTCATCTGCATTTATGGTAACTGTCATCGTCTCATAAGATTCAAATATTTCATTTTCATCAGGAGTTGCAATAACTATATTTCTTGGGCTTACCACTGTTGAATTAGGCATGCTAGAATCTTCTTCTGCACTACGTTCAAGAGCAATAACAAATTCAGAGTTACTAACATCTGTTCCAAATTCAGCTATATAAACAAAATCATCCCCCTCCGTCAGTTCCTTGGTTGAACCATTAACCGTCACTGTTGCAGTATCACTATCAGATAACATTATATAATCGCTCTGCGAATCATTACCAAGCCTGAATTCTGCGGTTACCGAGGTATTATCATTTCTATCTGAATAAGTTCTCATTTCAGCATAAAACCCAGATGATTTTATGTCTTGAGAATCAACCGAAGGTTGACTACAGCCAGATAAAAAAGAGATTGAAAGCAACCCAACAATGGTTAAAAAATTTAAATTTTTCATTAAAATAATCCCATAATTTTCTTGTCAAAATACTGACCCAATAACAAAAGCTCCTGATAAGAACCTCACAAATTATTGAGATTCCCATAAAGAGACACTATTATATAGTTTTAGTTCTATTATTTTATAATTTTTTGTTCCAAAATTTCTTTTGAACTATCACTCAATGGCTTAGAACCACGAGTCACCTCATCCATTTGTACAATTATCGTCTCCGCTGTCGCGCACAGTTTGCCATTCTGATACAACCCTTGAATCAAACGAATTGAGTCATAAATAATTGTTAGGTAACACACACGAATAAATCAAAAAACAGTAGTTATACTAACTCACACCAACCCACACCACGATCTTGAGAAGCTATTTTAATATTCTCATGATCCAGATTTAAGGCCTGTGAAAGAGTTTTCTTAACCAACTTAGGACAGTTATTCTTTTCACTTATATGTCCAGCTATAATATGCTGCATCCCAACACTACTAATTTTTTTAAGAAAGTCAGCACATTGATCATTACTAAGATGACCAAGCCCACCACCGACTCTCTCTTTTAAAAATCTTGGATACGGTCCAACCTGAAGCATATTAATGCAGTGGTTGCTCTCAATAAAGATCGAATCAAGATTAGTAAATATCTGCTCAATATGGGGAGTGATCTTACCTATATCACTCAATACTCCAAAACGCTTACCATTTGACTCAAATATAAACTGAGTAGGCTCCCTGGCATCATGAGGCACAGGTGCAGGAGTGATTTTAATATTCCCAATTGAAAATGGTTTATGGCTGTTAAAAAAATTTACTTCAGGAATATTCTTATCAGTAAGCCCCTGAAAGGTTCCTCTGGTTATCCAAACTGGAATTCGATAACGTTGCGATAGTGTTGCAAGACCTGCAACATGATCTGAGTGTTCATGAGTTATTACGATGGCCGTAATGTTTCCGGCATTACGAGCCAAGCGTTCCAATCTGGTTTCTATTTGCTTTACAGAAAAACCACAATCGATAAGTACAGTGGTATCACCTGACTCAATCAGGGACGCATTCCCCTTGCTACCACTTCCTAATGACGAGAACCGCAAACTTGAACTCCGTATCTTGCTCAGTCATTCCCGATTTCGAGGGAATGACGTACTTACTGCTAGTAAACATACTCATTCAAAAGTCTAAGCATCACTCTAGCAACTCTTATATCAACAGTTTTCTTGTTTTCATCAAGAACAACAAGTCGACACTTGTCGCCTTCATCAATCAGATGAAGATAAAATTTCTGCGATTGAATACGATCTTTAGCATCGCGCCAAAACATTATACTTTCCCAAAAACCTTCTTCTTGAGAACCTTCCTGAGCCGAGGGGTCGTATTGTACAAAAAACTCACCTTCTGAACGATCAAGATCAAGCAAGGTAAAACTAGCATGATCTATTGCTCTACCAACCACTCGCCAAGAGTTAAAGAAGCGCTCAGCAACAACCATTGACAAAGCATAACCATTCTGGTCTGCAACAACATTAGCAAGCTGTTCTTCTTCAGCTGGCTCTTCAACCATTTTTTCAGCAATATCTTCACCAACACCGATATAAACAACAAAACGACGTAACATCTCTGATTCCAATGCCTTATCTACTGGACGAGGCTTCCAGGAACTACTTTTAACCGAATCTTTAACGCCTACATTTTTTTCGAATAAAACATTGCCACTTTCAACGTCATCAATTAGAACCTTTTCAACCCCATAGTGAGAGATATAAAGTTCTGCCATCCCATCCTCTACACCAGGTTCTATACGAAAACGAAATTTTTCCAATATTGGTGATCCAAATATGCTTTGACTTAACTGTGAAAAGAATCCTTTTGGAACCGCAACCTTCTCAGGAGCCCATGCTGTATCGATAAACATCAGCCTACTTTCTTCATGCTCAACATCAAGCTCTTGATTCTCCAAAAATTTCTTCACTTTCTCGTAAAGAGCATTGGCATTAGCAGTAATCTCTAACCAACGAGTTTGACCAGCTCGCTTGATTTTTACCCCCTGAGGCAATGCAAACCCGCTTCCTTTGGCCTTAATTAAGTCCTTTGCTTCAGTTTTATTGGTATATTCCGAATAAGAAGCTTTACCTTGAAGCCCTCCTGGCAACGCCATGCTATCAGTAACCTCAACACGAGATAATTCCGGTGGAACCTCAAGCTTTTCTAACCGTTTTTCTTCTTTTGCGCTTGTATCATCATGAACCCAACCAAATAAACTACTAAATGACTTCGATATGGTACTGCAACCGCTCAACGAAATAACAGCCATCGCTAAACCAATAACAGCAAATGATTTTAAAAACTTACTCATAGATTTCTCTTTGTTCAATTCCAATTTGATAAGGATTATAACTAGGCATCAGCCTGTTTAATTGCCGCACGCACTGTTTCATAATGCTGCGCAGATAATGGCGTCAATGGCAAGCGAATCCCTTCAGGGATCATTCCCATATCAAAAAGCGCCCACTTTGCAGGAATAGGATTAGACTCAACAAACATCGCAGCATGTAATCCACGTAATTTTGCATCTGCAGCCCTAGCGGTAGCTTCATCTTTTGCAACAGCTGCAGTTGTCATTTGATGCATTAGCTTTGGAGCAATATTAGCTGTAACTGAAACCGCGCATGTTGCACCTGCCAATATTGCATCACAGGCCAAATCATCGTCACCAGTATATACACCGAATCCTTCTCCGCACAGTTCAACTAACTTCTTGATCCTTTCAACGGAGCCACTAGCTTCTTTAATACCAACAATATTGTTAATCTGTGACAAACGCTGAACTGTTTCAGGCTGCATATCACATGCTGTTCTTCCTGGCACATTATATAGTATCTGCGGAATATTAACCGACTCAGCTATAAGCTTAAAGTGTTGATATA
Organism: Gammaproteobacteria bacterium; assembly: GCA_033852075.1. Taxonomy (GTDB): domain Bacteria; phylum Pseudomonadota; class Gammaproteobacteria; order QZLD01; family QZLD01; genus QZLE01. The sequence continues at coordinate 4,913 of JAWSVC010000030.1, forward strand.
GACCTTCCTGTGTTGGCTTATTGTAATATGGAGTTACCAACAAACAAGCATCACAACCTGCTTCTTTGGCATTTTTAGTCAGATCCAAGGCTTCTGATGTAGAGTTAGCACCAGTTCCACCAACAACCGGAACCCTTCCAGCAACAAAGTCCACTACCTTCTTGATAACTTTTGAGTGTTCATCCATATCAAGGGTTGCTGACTCACCTGTAGTACCAACAGCCAAAATAGAATCAGTACCATTTTCTATATGAAACTCAACCAATGCCTTTAGCGAAGTCTCATCAACTGAGCCATCGGCAAGCATCGGAGTTACTAAAGCAACCATACTCCCGCTGAACATTAAAGCAATTCTCCAAAATTAAAATTCTATTAAAGAAGCAAAAGCGCTAAAAATTACGCTTTATCCGGTACAGGATAATAGATTACAAAAAATGTTTCACCTAAATTTTCCATCTATATAGATAGTTTTCATATACAGCAACAAAATCAAACCCATACAGGCCTATTGATCAATAAAAAACTCAATAGTTCCAACAACTTTCACTTATACGAAAAAAAAATCCTTTCTGTCCATTTTGATTATCATATAGCTGTGTTAGTCTCTAGTATAGGAACATGATTTTTAAGCTGATAAACTCAGTGGAACGGACGGGAAGACAATAATCAAATGTTAAAATATCTTGTAATAACTGCGCTTGGAGATGATAGGCCAGGCATTGTTAACGAACTTTCCAAAGAGATCCTTGAAAAAAAATGCAGCATAGTTGATAGTCGCATGGCGGTTCTGGGAGAACAGTTCGCCATTATTATGCTGGTCTCAGGAAAATGGGATAAGCTTGCCAAACTAGAAAATTCTACTGATGAGTTAGGAAAGAAGCTATCTTTAACCATATCAACAAAATACACCCACGGACGCAAAAACAGCAAAGATAAGATTCCATATATAGTAGAAGCTGTAACCATAGACCAACCTGGCGTTGTTAATAGCCTTGCAAGCTTCTTTAGCGACCATCATATTAATATCGAGAATATCAATACATCAACATACAATGCAGCTATAACTGGGGCACAAATGTTTTCGGCACAAATAACCGTCAATATAGCAACCGACATTCAAATAGCCCAGCTCCGAGAAGATTTCTTCGAACTTTGTGACGATATTAATCTAGACGCAACATTCGAACCATTAAAAGGAAGTTTCTGATCAATTAAAACATTGAACGCACCATGGATACGGTTTCAAAAAATCACCACAAAAGAAATACAATAATTATTGCAGCAGGAGTTCGACATGGATAGTCATAAAAAAATTTTTGTCCTTGATACAAATGTATTAATGCATGATCCAACCTCAATATTCCACTTTCATGAACATGACATTTACCTACCATTAGCGGTTCTTGAAGAGTTAGACAATTCAAAAAAAGGGATGTCGGAAGTCGCAAGAAACGTTCGTCAGGTAAGCCGCTTTTTAAATGACATCATGGATAAAAAAAACAATGGATCGATAAAAGACGGATTTATACTTGATCAGGTCAGCATGTACAACCCAAACAATGAAGAAATCACGCCAGGAAGATTATTCTTTCAAAACCATAACATAAGCGCAAAACTTCCAGATGAGATACCTCTTGGAAAAGCGGATAATCAAATAATCAGTATGGCTCGTGAATTACAAGAAATTCACCCCAACCGCAAAGTAACAATTGTTAGTAAAGACATAAACTTGCGCCTTAAAGCCAAAATTCTTGGCATCCATGCTGAAGATTATTTCAATGACCAAGTTCTTGATGATGTAGATCTACTCTCACCAGGAGAAATCAAATTAGATGATGACTTCTGGGATACTCACAGTAAAGATATGGAATCATGGCAAGAAGAAGGACGAACTTTCTACAAAATCACAGGAGATAAGATATCAACTTGGCGCCCAAATGAATTCATATTTTTAGAAGGAGATGAAAGATTTGAGGCTATCGTCAGAAAGGTGGAACATGATCACGCGATTATAGAAACTGTTACCGACTATCTGCACTCCAATAAAACTGTTTGGGGAATCAAGGCCAAAAATCGCCAACAGAACTTTGCTCTAAATCTACTCATGGATCCAGAAATCGACTTTATATCTCTTCTTGGGATGGCTGGCACTGGAAAAACATTATTAACCCTTGCCGCAGGCCTCACCCAAGTCCTTGACGAACAGATATACAACGAAATCATCATGACCAGAGTAACCATACCTGTCGGAGAAGATATCGGCTTTTTACCCGGCACAGAAGAAGAAAAGATGAACCCTTGGATGGGTGCTCTTCTAGATAACCTGGAATTTTTAACCCAAAATGATGAACATACTGATGAATGGAGCCGAGCCGCTACCAGCGACCTACTTAAAAACCGAATCAAGGTTAAATCACTTAACTTTATGCGCGGCCGCACCTTTCTGAATAAATTTATAATTATTGATGAGGCACAAAACCTTACATCCAAGCAAATGAAAACTCTGGTAACTAGAGCAGGACCAGGAAGTAAGATTGTATGTCTTGGAAACGTGGCGCAGATTGATACACCATACCTAACTGAGACCACATCTGGCCTGACATACATTGTAGATAGCTTCAAAAACTGGGAATACAGTGGTCATATAACTTTACGCAGAGGCGAAAGATCGCGCTTGGCGGATTATGCATCCGAGGTATTGAAATAGACTTTATTGCGTAACCCATTAAAGCTAGAAGGTTATTTTAGACTTAAATTTTTCAAGTTTCCTGAGCGTAGCCGAAGGACTAAGAAAAATTTAATAAAAAAGATGTTGAGCATATACGCAAATATGCGACTCGTTTTTTAGCTATTTGCAACAAAGAATAAGCAAGCGCAATAGTTTTTAGCAAGAATCGTGGGATGCTACGATTTCAGAAGCCTTAGGCCAAGCATTCATAACCGCCTGCACTAAAGTAGCCAATGGAATTGCAAAAAACACCCCCCAGAACCCCCACATTCCACCAAATAAAAGGATCGCCACGATAATAGCTATAGGATGAATATTAACAACCTCGGAAAACAATAATGGTACCAAAGCATTACCATCCAACGCCTGAATAACAGTGTAAGCAACCATCACATAGGCAAAATCAGCAGACCAACCAAACTGAGCATAACCCAAAATTATTACTGGGAAAGTAACCAATGCAGCACCAACATAGGGAATAATTACCGAAAGTGCTACTAAAACCCCTAGAAGCATTGCAAACTTAACACCCAGAAACACAAAGGCTACATAGGTTGCTGCTCCGACTATTATCACCTCAAAAAACTTACCGCGAATATAATTTCCGATCTGAGCATCAACCTCAATCCAAATCTGATTAATCAATCTATGATCTTTTGGCAGAAACCTATTACTACACCAATCAATAATTAGTTTTTTATCTTTCAAAAAGAAGAAAATCATAATCGGCATAATTACCAGATATACCATTGCAGTCGTCACTGCAACTAAAGACTGAACTGAGAATATCGATAAAATCCCTTTAATCGTCTCTTTCAACTCGCTAGAGGTAAAAATCTTTTCACTAAGACCAAGCCCTTGAGAAATTGTTTGAGCAGCCAACGTGGGATCAGTTCCCGCCTCAAGATCACCACCAGTATAAAACTGCGGATATTTAGCTAAAAATGTAGAAATCATAGACTCTGCATTTATAATCATCTTATGCAAATTCTGTGGAAGCTCGCGCCCAAGCTCAGATGTCTGAGTAGCAAGTAACGGAATCATCCCGGCTATTACCAAAATCATCAGCAATAAAAAGACAATAAAAACAATTGTTACACTTAAGATACGAGGAACTTTCTTACTTTCAAGTTTAACCACAAACCCTTCAAGCAGATAAGCCAAAACTATGCTGGCTAAAACAGGCAACAGCATATTTCCAAACGCCCAGATTCCCCCTGCAATTAGCAATAAAAAGAACAACAACCCCAAAACCTGTGGGTCACCAAACTTTTTCCTGAACCAATTCCATACATATTCCATAGCGATTTAGATATAGCCCTATATTGTAGATAAAGTTATGCAATCTACTTGCAGTATAGCGTGGTTTACCTCATATAGTGTTATTTTTTGCAACTATTAAGAATTTTTTAGGTCTATCAGATCATTCCAGAAAATTTCAATCTAGATGATTTTCAGGATAAACTTAAATAAGTAAGTTAAATACAGACCATATGAATAAAAATTTCTGAACAATGAAATCAGGGCACTATATTGAGACACTTCAAAAAACTAACTCCAATATTAATAACAATATTATTATGCACTCCTGCTTCTTATGCCAATGAAGTTCCTGATATAGGAAGCCCTCATAGCAAGTATCTATCTCCACAACAGGAAGCAGAGATAGGTCGCCAAATGATGCGGCAAGTTAAAGAATCTGCAGCCCTAATTACCGATCCGGAAATCAACTCCTACATACAGTCGCTTGGCAATAAACTGGTTAATGTCACTAATGACGATAACCTTCCTGAATTTACATTTTTTATAATCGCATCAGATCAAATAAACGCATTTGCAGCTCCAGGTGGATACATAGGGATATTCTTAGGTCTAATCAATGCTACAAAATCTGAAAGTGAACTTGCTTCAGTTCTTGCTCACGAAATCGGCCACATTACTCAAAGCCACTTAGCTCGACGCATTGCCGAAAATGAAAGACTTTCTATACCAAGAATAGCTGCAATACTTGCAAGTATTCTTATTGCAACCCAAGATCCTCAAGCCGGAAGCGCTGCTTTACTTTCAACCAATGCAGCCAACATCCAGCACCAACTTGCCTATTCTCGTCAGGCAGAAAAGGAAGCAGACAATACTGGACTTAAGATTCTTGTAGCAGCTGGATTTAACCCTAAAGGAATGACTGCTTTTTTCAAAACATTACAAGACGAACATGCCCTTGCAGGAAAACCCATAGAATATTTAAGTACACACCCACTTACAAACAACCGTATCTCTGAAATCAAATCCAGAATCAATAATTACCACCACTGGATGGGAACTGACTCCACCAACTACACATTAATAAAGACAAAACTAGCAATTAATAGTTTTCCTGATCCAGAAAAGGCCTTACAAAAATATAAAAACCTTGTAAAAACAGATAACAACATAAGCAATCGCTATGGATATGCCTTAGCCTTATTAAAATCAGAACAATTTGCCTTAGCAGAACAAACCATTCTAAATCTTATTAAAGATGATGCCGAAAGGGTTGCTTATCTAATTACTTTAGGTCAGGCACAATTAAAACAAAACAAATTTGATGATTGCTTTGCAACTTATAAAAAGGCATTACTAATCTATCCAGATAACTACCCTCTCATCCATCATTACACGGTAGCTTTGCTATATTCAAAGTCATATGAAGATGGATTAAAGCTTATCCAACAAAAAATTGAACTCGTCCAAAAACACCCGTCATTGTATAAACTTGCTGCTGATCTAGCTTCTCATAATGATAACTCGTGGTTAGCATACGAATTTATGGGCGACTATTATCAAAACAACTACCGTCAATCAGGAATAGCGCGAGAACACTACAAAAAAGCCATTTCGGAAATCGGCGCAAAATATAAAAACATACAAAATCGAAAAGTAGCTGAGTCTAGAATTGAAGCCAAGATAGAAAAAATCAATAAACTTGAATTAGAAAGCAAAAACTAATGAACTTTTATACTTTTTAGCTGTCACTAATAATGAAGCCGAGAAAAACAGCTTCATCATACTCCCTCATTAAGCGACTCCCATTGAGTCGCTTTTATTTATTTACTGTTATAAATCTACTGTTATAAATCTACTGTTATAAATCTACTGTTATAAATCTACTGTTATAAATCTTTCTACTGTTATAAATCTTTCTACTGTTATAAATCCTTCTACTGTTATAAATCTTTCTGTAAGGCATTCACACACATCCACTTGCTGATTATCCCAACCAAGTTGGAGGATAACTGTTACTTAGAAAGATTTGGCACTTAATCATAAGATATTGAGGAAATAAACCAGAATTTTATTTGGCGGGGTAGAGGAAAGTCTTACCCTTATAAACAATAACAAGCCCTTCCGGAGCAATCTCTTTGATCTTTATTCCGCCTGATAGAGTGTCACCCTCACCATACCTTTTCATTTCAATAAGGGTAAATCTGTCGTTTGGATTGCTATCATAAACATGAACATTAATATCAATTTTTGGAAATGTTCTACGAAAATCAGGATCCATATCCATAAAATTAGGCACGGCAGATCTTACTCTAGGTTTAGACTTATTTTGCGTTGTTACTGGAGTAGTACTCACTTGTGTAGGGATATCATTAGGGTCAGCAGTTAACTCAACCTTAGAAAAAACAACCTTTGGTTTAGATTTAGGTTTGGATTCAGTTTTCTGATCTTTTACCACTGATTTTTTAACTCGAGTATTTGTTTGTTCCACTCCAACACGAGTTCTTGTTAACCCTTTAGGGGTTGCCACCTTACGCTTCTTTTTGACTGGAGTAGGATCAATTTCCGGAGGAAGTCTCATCTTGCCGCTATTCTTTGCTTGCTGAACCTGTTTTTTGGTATCAATAGAAGCTATCTGCCTTGGTTGCTCCACAACACTTTTCTTGGCATTAACCGGATTAACCTTAGCAACAGGTTTAGGAGCAACTGTTTTTTCGACACGCTCCTTTTCTGCCAAACGTTTATTAGAATCAGAGCGTAGTATTTTATTCGAACGAGACTTTTCAAGATTAGTCTTAGGCACAACCTTTGCTACCTTAGCAACATCTTTAGTAGAAGATTTAACCTTCTTAACATCGTTCTTCAAAATAGGTTTTGGCTTTGGCAATTTAGTTGATTCTTGAGTATCAACTTTAGCAACCGGTGCAGTTTCAGGTGTATCATCTTTCAAAAAGATATATACACCCAGAGCAATATTTACTATCAATATCAATACAACTAGTACACCATAGTTTTTATTTTTCTTGGGTTCTGTCGTTTCATAAGCTAAAGCCGCTTTAGCAGCACCCTGCTGTTCTCGCTCAGCTTGCTCTCTTTCATGTTCCGACTTTTTTAATGCATCTAATATATATGACATGATTTAGTACAACTTATAGTTCTATCGATCATTTTTTAGCAGCGGCACTCCAGGAAATGATACAGCAGACGTCATATACGCCATTGTAGATTTCCCTACTATTCCATCAACCTGAAGATGAAAATCCTTCTGGAAAGCCTCTACCCTGATTTTCAAAGCATCATTATAAATTTTCCTATCTATTCTAGGAGTTTTTTTGCCGTCATACATATCCATCATCATAGATAACCAACGCACATGATCGCCTTTTTCACCTGGTTTAATAACCATCTTACTTAATTTCGGTGGTCTCCACACAGTTATATATTTACCGTCCCATACACTCTTTAAATCTTTCGTAGAAAACTTTTTAAACTCTCCTGCAAAATCTAAAGTTACAGAAGCATTAGAAAGTTTAACCAAAAGAGCATAATCAAACCCTTTATTTTTTTTAAATTTCATTATCACCGGACGATTAAAACGAATTAGCTGTTCAACTGATCCCGTATTAAAGAAACAATTCAAGCCTTTTGTTTTAGATTTCTCACAAGCAGTCTTACCTTTGGTTTTATCATAATCAAAACGCCATAATTTAAATAATTCTCTGAATGAAGATACTAGACTTTTATTTAATGACTTACTTAACAATGCCTTTTCTAATTTCGATCTCTTAATAACCTGCTTTTTAACTTCTTGCGCTACTTTTTTCTCAGAAACTATTTTTTCCTCAGAAACTATGGTGTTAACTGCGTCGGGCTTAACCTGTTCAACTTTCTTATCTTCCACCTTAGCAACCTGCTGAACTGGCGCTATATTTTCCCCTCCGGAAGAAACTGCTTCATCCTTATTTTCGTCAACCTTGGTTTCTTCAATATTATCTTCACTCTTTTTTGGAGTATCGTTTCCAAATAAACCTTGTAACGATGATACCATTTTACTTAGAGATGCCGCCTGCTGTTCCGTTGTCTTAGCATTATCTACTGGATCATTCGCGGGCAAATCATTAGTTAACTTACCATCATCAACCTTATTAGAATCATTATTAACGATGGTTGCCTTAGATTTTGGCTGCAATTTTGTTTTGCCTTCACTAACCACAGCAACATTATTAACAGGTTTAGACTTATTACTATCTTTCGGAGAATCTATCGGTGCTTTGGTTGCGTTTTGCTTTTCAGCATTTGCAACATGCCCATTCAAATCTTCACTTGATACGGTATTTTCTCCTCCCGGCATAAACACACCAGTCATTACCGCTAACATTAAAACTACAGCAAACGCACCTACAAAAATTTTCTCTTTTTTCCCAAGTGACTGAACCTTGGCAATACTTTCTTCCAATTTAATTGAAGAAACGCTATTTTTTACCTTATCACCTAGTTTCGCATCTGAAATAGAAGACCAGCCATTTTTAATCTTATCTCCTAACTTAGCACCAACTACAGCACCAGCCTTAACTCCGGCTTCTGCAAACTTTGCTCCAGCCTTGATTCCATCACCTGCAACCTTGGCAGCCTTAGCAGCCTTTTCTTTAACCTGTTCCTGAATTTGAGACTTTAATTTAGATGTAGAACTTTCTTCACCCTTTAAAATTTCTGATTCATTCGAAGGATCTTGGTAATCTTCATCTTTTAATTCAATAGCAATATCATCGTCAATTTCTTCTTCAAGATCTTCAGAATCATATAAATGTTTTTCTTCTTCAGTTTCAGAATCTTCTGCAGCATAAATATCAAAGTTATCAATCTCTGTAGTTGGCTCATCTTCAAGCTGCACTTGTTTTCCTGGATCATCAAAATCCTCAACAATTTCCCCAAACTCAACATCAGAAGCTAATTTTTCCTCTCCAGATTCATCAGAAGCCGCATCTTCAGAGAACATCGCTTCAACCTTCTCTTGCAATTCATCTTCTGTAACATTTTCTACCTTTTGTTCGGATTCTAGCCTTTCCTGTTCCGCCTTCTCTGCAGCAATACGCTCAGCTTCAAGACGTTCTGCTTCCAATCTTTCCTGTTCAGCCTTCTCAGCAGCAATACGCTCAGCCTCAAGACGCTCTGCTTCCAACCTTTCCTGCTCCGCCTTCTCTGCTGCAATACGTTCAGCCTCAAGGCGCTCTGCTTCCAATCTTTCCTGTTCCGCCTTCTCTGCTGCAATACGCTCAGTTTCAAGACGTTCTGCTTCTAATCTTTCCTGTTCAGCCTTCTCTGCTGCAATACGCTCAGTTTCAAGACGTTCTGCTTCTAATCTTTCCTGTTCCGCCTTCTCTGCTGCAATACGCTCAGCCTCAAGACGCTCTGCTTCCAACCTTTCCTGTTCCGCCTTCTCTGCAGCAATACGTTCAGCTTCAAGGCGCTCTGCTTCCAACCTTTCCTGTTCCGCCTTTTCTGCTGCAATACGTTCAGCTTCAAGGCGCTCTGCTTCCAATCTTTCCTGTTCAGCCTTTTCGGCTTCCTGCTCTACAGAAACTCTCTCTTGTTCAAGCTCACCAACTGCAATAGCTGCTTTATCATCAGCAATTTTTTCTTCCTGCTTTCTCTCAAGCTCATCCTCAATCTTTTTAACTTCCCGATCTTCACTTTCACTTATGATAGTTTTTTCCATACTTAAACTATCAACAGGAGTCTGCATATCTGCCGCAGGATCTTCAACTACAAGAGAATTTGAAACTGAAACAGCTGAGGACGCATTTTTTGAACTAACCTTTTTAACCTTAACAACTCTGCGCGGCTTCTTTTTATCGGTCTTATTTTCAACCTTATCTTTAGCTTTTACCTTTGCTATAGGCTTTACTTCTACATCTATCTGCTCAAGATCTATATTTGTCTTAACATTTGATCTAGATCTAAACTTATTCTTTAAAGCTCTAATTGGCGCACCAAAATCAAATAATTTGCCTCCCTTAACCTCCATTGCGGCCTTAGTAACAATCTTTGAATCAACTTGAATCTTATTACTAGCATAGGCACCCAATAAAGCACGATCACAAATAATATTAATAAGCCTGGGAATACCTCCTGAATAAAGTTTTATTAAACGCATAGCCCCAGGAGTGAATATTGGACGTTCAACACCTCCAACCCGCAAACGATGCTTAATATACCCAGCCGTTTCGGACATATTTAGTGGTATCAAGTGATATCTTGCCGTTACACGCTGAGCAACCTGCCTTAATTTCCGGTTATTCAAATGCTCGACCAATTCAGGCTGGCCTACAAGAATAATCTGCAATAATTTTGATTTCGATGTCTCGATATTTGTTAACAATCTTACTTGTTCAATAACATCAAAAGTTAGATTCTGAGCCTCATCAATTAAAACAACGGTATGCAAACCTTTTGAATATTGCTCCAACAAAAATTCGGTAAGCTTATCCACATATTCTTTGATAGATAACTTAGTACCAGATTCAATTATCCGAAACTCTTCACAAACAGATGCTAAAAATTCCTCTATAGAAACCTTTGGATTTAAGATAAGAGCTAAATCCGTATTTTCTGGTAGTTGCTCAAGCAGAGCCCTAGTCAAAGTAGTCTTACCAGTACCTACTTCGCCAGTAAGTTGGATAAAACCACCTCGTTGGGTAATACCATACAAAAGATGAGCCAAGGCCTCTTTGTGCCTTGGACTAAGGTACAAGTAACGAGGATCCGGCGTTATTGAAAACGGATTATCTGAAAGCCCAAAATATGCCTTATACATAATTATCGAATCTGTGAAGTTTTGCTTTAGTTATAACTATATTTCTACATTTAACAGTATTAACAACAAGTGTAACACTTTTTATTTTTTTCTCATGGTTTTTCTTTGTTTATAAGATACAGCATACCTAATTAGATATTTTTTTCAAAAAAAGTTCAGTTTTTCATCCAAATAGCAACTTTTTATCTACCAAATTATTAAAAAATATCTTATGCTCATATAGTTATAGTTAAATGGATTTATTGTAGGATTTGGAGCATCTAGTGAATACACCATCTACGCCAAATAATAATAATGATTTATATGAAGATGAAAATCTTACCAAAAGATTGGAATTATTAAAAAAGTGTTCGATAAGGCTCAGTTTGGCTGCTGATGGTATCGACCCAAGACTAGATGAACAGCTTGAAGAGATCCGTGAGCATATCCGCAAAGATCATGGCAATACCAATATTGAAGCATCACTCGCACGCATATCAGATACACTGATTAAATTAGAGGATAAAAACTCTAGTAACATAGAAAAAGAAACATCAAATCCACTAATTGAAAATTTCTCCCAACTTGTTGCACCATTAACTAAAGCAGGGCTATCAAATGACCTGCAGAAAAAAATCCAGCAATTAACTAAAGAAATACGCAAGCATACGGACCACATTAATCCGAATGATGTTGTTAAATCTTATGCCTCCATCCTTTCTGAAGCCATTGGCCTAACAAAAGAAGAGTTAACTGAAGGCGATTTTCAACTAGAATCAGACAAACCAGGTTTTTTGCAACGTCTATTCACTAAAGGGGACAATGAGCAAAAACAAGAACATATTTCAGGAGATGAGCAAGTATCTTCAAGCGTAAAAAACACTCTGCTCAATCTATTAGAACACTTAATTCTCCCTGACTCATATAAGACAAGAGCAAAAAAAGTAAAAAAAGAGTTATTAGGAAACATAACTCTTAAAGATCTTCCTGACTTACTAGATAAAATTGTGGCGCTTGTTGTAGATTCTTCTTCCGAAGAAACTCATGAATTCGAAGACTTTCTTCAACACATAACCGAACAACTAATCGATATAAAACAATACCTTGCTTCTATTGGCATAACAGGAACCAAAACACAAGACGACACTTTATCTCTAGGAGAAAGCGTTAAAGCTCAAGTAGCTGATATCACAGCAAACATCAAAAGCTGCACCAGCATAGAAGAGCTAAAAAAGATAGCTCAGGAGCATGTAAATAGTATTGTCGACGAAGTAGATAATTTCTGCTCGGTTCAAGCAGAAAGACAAGCAGAAGCTAATGCCAAGATCGAAACTCTAAAAACCAGATTAGAAGAAACCCAAGAAGAATCAGCCTTACTTAGAGAACGGCTTGTAATCCAAAGAGCTCATGCACAACTTGACCCATTGACTAAGCTCCCCAATCGTCAAGCATATGACCACCAACTAAACTCAGAATACTCACGCTGGCAACGCTATGACAAGCCTCTCACCATGATAATTGCCGACATTGATTTCTTTAAAAAGATCAACGATACATTTGGTCATGCAGCAGGTGATAAGGTTCTAAAAACCGTAGCCAGAGTATTACAAACAAATCTGCGTGATACAGATTTTATTGCACGTTTTGGAGGTGAAGAGTTTGTAATATTAATGCCGGAAACTCAAATAGAAGATGCAGTTAAAGTAGCAGAAAAACTTCGTACAACCATAATGGACTGCCCATTCCACTCATCCAATAGAAAGGTACCTGTAACCATGTCTTTTGGTGTTTGTGAATTTAAAAAAGGCGACACCATTGACTCGGTATTCGATAAAGCAGACAAAGCTCTTTATCAAGCTAAAGAAAGCGGAAGAAATAAAGTTTGTTCGGCATAAACAAATCAAGATTTTTCCAAAGCAGCAAAAATATTAGTTATTCCCTAAAAAAGGAGGATAAATGGGCAAGAAAAGGGTCCTTATCATAGGAGCAGGTCCTGGAGGACTTAGCTGTGGAATGCTATTAGCCAATAAAGGTTTTGATGTAACCATAATTGAAAAAACCGAATCCATTGGGGGGCGAAATGCAGCATTCAAGCTAGGAGATTACACCTTTGATACAGGCCCAACCTTCTTCCTTATGAAGGATGTGCTAGAAAAAATATTTGAAAGCACAGACAGAAACCTTCATGACTACGTAAAACTTACCGAACTAGACCCAATGTACCGCCTTGTATTCAACAAAGACAAGGTTTTCTTCCCATCTACTGACAAACAGAAGATGAAAGCGGAAATTGAACGCGTTTTTCCAGGAAACTCCAGTGGCTATGATAAATACATGCAAAAGGAAAAAATTAAATACAATCGTTTAATTCCATGCCTGGAAATACCTTATAATTCAATAAAAGACATATTTAAAAAGCGTTTCATTAAGGCCATACCATATTTAGATGCGCACTTAAGCTTATTTGATGTTTTAGGGCGTTATTTCAAAGATGAAGAGCTAAAATTAGCCTTCACCTTCCAAGCAAAATACATAGGCATGTCCCCTTGGAAAGCACCGGGAACTTTTAGCCTAATATCATACATAGAACATGGAGACGGAATTTACCATGTAGAAGGCGGATTAAATCAACTTGCCCATGCCATGGCAAAAGTGTTTGAAGAGCTTGGAGGAAAAATCCAATTTTCATCAAATGTAAAAGAGATAATAATTGACGGAGACACAGCCAAAGGCGTCAAATTAGAAGACGGGAGAACCTATATCTCCGACTATGTAGTAATAAACTCAGACTTTGCATACTCCATGACCAATTTGGTTAATGAGGCAAAACGCAAAAAATACACCAATAAAAAATTAGCTGAAAAAGAATATTCTTGTTCAACCTACATGCTATATCTTGGTGTAAACAAAACGTATGATGACATCCCACACCACAGCATAGTCTTTGCTGATGACTACCGTGCAAACGTAAAAGACATAACTGAAGATTTTGTCCCTTCAGATGACACCTCTTTCTATGTACAAAATGCATCGATTACCGATAAAACCCTCGCACCGGAAGGAAAATCAGCCATCTACGTTTTAGTTCCAACTACAAACAACAAAAGCAATATCAACTGGGAAGCAGAAAAGCAGAAAACCCGCGACCGGGTACTGGACCTACTTGAAACAAAAGGAGGCTTTACTGATATCAAACAATACATCGAAGAAGAACGAATAATCACTCCACAAGACTGGGAGGATGATTATAACGTTTACCTCGGTGCAGTATTCAACCTTGGACACCAAATTCGTCAAATGCTTTTTTTGCGCCCTCATAACCGCTTCGAATGTTTTAAAAATTGTTACCTTGTTGGCGGCGGCACCCATCCTGGAAGCGGGCTTCCCACAATATATGAATCGGGAAGAATATCCGCTGATCTATTAACTCAAGACGCAAAATACCAATGAACATCTTCCAATTTTTTGGACTTTTGAGCCAAATATACGGAACAAAAAAACCAGATCTGAAATCAATTCAAAAGAAAGGGTTGCTGGCAGTTAAAATCGCACAGCATTATGCATTAAGAGTTGACTTTTTAAACGAAGATGTCTGCAAAGAACTATCTAAATTATTTCAAAACACCGTCTCCTTACCTCCCGGTGATATTGAAAACCTGATACAAAAAAACTGTCCCGCAGGTTGGATAAATAATTTTTCCAGATTCGACACAAACGCCTTTGCTTCAGCATCAATTGGCCAGGTACACAGAGGCACCTTACTGAATGAAAAAAAGGTCGTTATTAAACTTATACGGCAAAATAACCGTAAACAATTCTTATCAGACCTAAAACGAATAGAGTCTTTTATACGCGTAATCATTAAAATCTATCCAAAATTAAAACGAGTTTTTAACCCTATTGATGTCCTGGATTACATTAAACAATACACATTAAATGAACTTAACCTTCAGAATGAAATTACCGGCAAAAATCAACTTGAGGAAATAAAATTTAAATACGAAAACATCTACGATCTAAGTTTACTCAAACTTCCAAAATACTATAACGAACTCTCAAATAACAACGTACTTGTTAGCGAACTAATTGAAGGTAAAACCTTTGAAGAACTCCTTTCAGCAGGAGAGCTAAAATACGAAATGCTACTGGATTTCTTTAAAATTCATGGATTTTATCTATTTGCTATTGGAGCCTTCCATGGAGATATCCACCCCGGAAATATAATTCTCGACAAAAATAATAAAGTTGTACTAATAGATAATGGAGCAATTAGCAAAGTTACCCCAAAAACCAGAATTGGACTATTTAATTTCTTTGAAGCATTAAGTCAATATGATTACAAAAAATCAGCTAACTGTCTTCATGAAATGTCTGACAAAAAGATTAGCGCTCTTAAATTACAACAATTCCGCTCAGATTTCCTTACTTTATATGCTGACTTCAAAGATAGCACTGTATCACAAATAAGCCTTACAAAAAAAATGATGCAAACGATTAAGCTTGGCGTTCACTCAGGCATGACATTTGGTGATGATATGTTCGGCATAATAAAAAGTTTAATGTATCTAGATGGCATGACTTTGCGTTGCAAGCCACAGGCAAAATTAATGCATGATATCAGGCCATTTATTGATGCGTTAAAACCAATATTAGAAAAAGTTGAGCACACTACATAATACCACTATCAATAAGAGCCTTCTCTAACGCTTTAGATTCCTGCTCTTCAACATCTAGTAAATATGCCTTACTATTTGCCAGCCTCTTTAATCCTTTAAACGTTTCTAATACGACTTTAACATTACCAGAATTTACAAATGGAAAAGGGACGTTACCCGAAGGATCAACAAATAATTCAAAGCTTACTTTAGTTTGGACATCTGAAACTTTCTGAAAATACCAATTACCATTCATTGATTCCATACGAACCAAATCATCGCTAGAAGCATAATAATAATCAACCGATTTCATTGCCACCTTAAACCAATTAATATCCTCGTCTTTTGTTGTAAAAACATCTAACACAACATCACGATTCTTATAAGGCCAAGGAGTTTCATGAACATAATATAACTTAAAATTATTTATCTTTTCCTTACCTATAACATGGGAATCAATACATGCAAACATCCAATCACTAAAATTTTCAATATCCCCCATTATTGAAGCTAAATGTAAAATATTATCCTCGATAATAGCCTCAGCTTTTATCAAATCTAATTGAGAATCGGGTGAATTTTTACGAAATACTTTTATCCCTAAATCATCTTCAACCAACTGCCAATCATTAGCTTGGGCATACATAGAATACGAGACAACAACCAAACAGAAAATCAACTTAATAAATCGCATATCACCCCTATTTTCTATAATCATCTAGAAATATAACCCCCACCAGATAAAAACAACATTAAATTTACTCAGCAAGTTAACTATATATAAAAATTTGTCACATTCCATGTTCAAGTAGGTGATTTTTTAAATGCCATCTGCGATTCGACGGTCGGATTGAGAAATAAAAAAACCCAGCTAGTA
>JAWSVC010000031.1:0-13867 GCA_033852075.1 Gammaproteobacteria bacterium
CAGGCTCAGGCTCAGGCTCAGTATTTATTGTTTCATCTTTTTCAGCTTCCGCAATCTCTTCAAATTCTATTTCAGCTGCATCGTGAGAATCCAACAAATCATGATATTCTTCCTTCCCTTCTGACACATGCTCTTTTTCGTCAGAAGACACATCTTCAGCTATAGGCTCACACAGCAAATCGTCGAAGAAATCTTCGAGTGCCTGCTTTGATTCTGATAGCTGATTTTTTAACATCAATATTTCCAAATTAGTTTTTGTCTTGTTCCTGGGATATTAATTGTCTTCTTTTAAATCTGTTTCCATTCCTAAATCTTCAATAACCTTTCTATATGCAAGACTCCCCTTTTCCCAAGGCTTTAATACTGTAAGAGGAACACCTGCCTTACTGGCTTCACGGAACATAGTATCTTCTGGGATTACTCCACCCCATAAACAATCTGCATAATTCTTTTTTAACTCTTCAACAGTTGAAACCGACGCTCTGGTTCTTTGATCATACATTGTCGGTAATATCGTGTACTTCAGATCATTATTACGGGACTTCTGTATCATTTTTAGAGTATGCATCATCCTTTCCAACCCTTTTAATGCAAGAAATTCTGATTGCACAGGTATTAAAAGATGCTCACAGGCTGCTAGAGCGTTAACCATTAACACCCCTAGCATTGGAGTACAATCTAAAAACACATAGTCATATCGACTCTGAAGAGTGTTTAAAGCGGTTTTTATTACCAATCCCATGCCGCTTTTGGTTCCCAATTGGCGATCCAATGTCGCCATAGCAGTCGATGCGGGAATAAAATCAAGTCTATCAACTTCTGTATGACGAATTAGTGCATATGGAGCCTTTGGGGAACCTTCATAATTGAAAAGATCATAAACCGTATCGTCAATTTCATCTGGATCATATTTAAAATATGCAGTAAGTGACCCGTGCGGATCCAGATCCAACATTAGTACGCGATAACCTTTACGCGCCAATAATCCGCCAAGACTGACAACTGTCGTCGTTTTTCCGACGCCACCCTTTTGATTTGAGACGGTATATATCTTCATCTTTACTCCATTACCCTTTATTTATCGGCAACTTGGCTCTTTTATTCCCTGGCCTTAGCTCACTTTGGCTGTTTTTAAGTAATTTTTACCTTTATAAAGTTATAGCATTAAGCGTGCCAATAAACTAACTCAGTCTATTTAACGGCAGCAATGCAAGTTCCTTTAGGTGACGGGGTTGGCAATATTTGATTATGTGTCGGATTGTGTATCAAAAAAATATTTGGTTGTTTGAAACTTAAAATCCCCGTTCATCCTGAGCACGAGGAACGAGTAGTAGAAGGGTGCTTGTAAACCTTTGATTAATACCGTTTCATACTTCGACTGCTTCGCGCTCAGCACGAACGGCATTAATTCCACGAACAGCAGTGCGCCTTCGCGGGAATATCGTGCGTTTATTACGACAGATAAATTCTGAGGATATTTTTGCAAAATCGAGGCTAAACTTGTTAAGAACATATAAAAAAGTTTAAAGCGTCATGAGCGCAGATTTTTCGAGGCGTAAGGTATTAAAAAGATGTTAAGCCCTTCGACTACGCTCAGGAGAACCGCACAAATAGTGCGTGACTCATTTTTTAATACATTGCAACAAAAAAAACGCAAGCGCAATAGCTTTAAATTTGTTTTATTAGCCGGAGGCTAGATCATTGGCTATAGCATCTAACCCTAATATTTTGTCAGATAATCCAGCCTTAGCAACCGCAGCTGGCATCCCATATATCAAACAGCTTTCTTCATCTTGAGCCCAGATTTCTGCTCCGGTATTTTTTAGCGTTCTTGCACCCTTGCATCCATCGCGCCCCATACCGGTTAAAATAATTCCCAAAGCCTTTCCTGGAGCTACTTTTGCCGCATGCTCAAAACTTAGATCTACACATGGTTTGTAGATTTGTTCTGGACCTGCATCATATAGCTCTATGATCATATTCGCACCTGACTTTTTAAGACCTGTTTGTCTACCACCAGGAGCAAGTAACGCTAGTCCTGGTTTTAAAATGTCACCATCATTCGCTTCACGCACTTCAATTTTACTTAAGGCATTCATTCTTTCTGCAAATGCTGTAGTAAATTTGGGGGGCATATGCTGAATTAATAACAGCGGACATGGAAAATTAGCTGGCAATGAGGTCAGAATCTTTTGTAGTGCTACTGGTCCACCGGTTGAGGTTCCAATAACTACAAGGTTGAATTTTTTTAATGCAGTAGCGGCGGCTTTTTTAGTTGAGTGTGCAGTTGCCTGTTCTTTATTACTTACAATATGGTCTTTGCTACGAGTATGAGCTAGGCGTAAACCACGCTTACCTATCACTTTGACTCTTTCTTGAAGTACTTTGCCACCTTCTTCAGTGTTTTTGTTTATATCTTCAAATTTTTTCGGTAGAAAATCGATCGCCCCTGCTTCAAGAGCATCCAAGGTCGCCTGAGCCCCTTCGAATGTCAAGGTTGAAAACATTAGGCACGGTGTCGGTGTATTTTTCATAATCTCACGAACTGCTGTGATACCATCCATAACCGGCATCTGCACGTCCATAGAAACCACATCAGGTCTTAATTCAGCAGTTCTTTCGATTGCCTCTTTGCCATTTGATGCCTCACCAACAACTTCTATCTCTGGATCTTGCTCTAAAACCGTCCTGATTCTTCTACGAAAGAAACCTGAATCATCAACTATTAGCACTTTAACTGTCACGACAGCTCCACCTTATTTTTACATGTTGTTTCCGTATTCCTTAATCAGACTAGGAATATCAACAATCAATGCGATCCTACCATCACCTGTAATGGTTGATCCTGCCAATCCAGATAGACCTTGAAGCATAGCGCCAAGGGGCTTAATTACCACCTCTTCTAACCCTATCACTTCGTCAACTACAAAGCCTACCATTATATTACCGATTACTACAGTAACTACCTGACGCTCATCTTCACCCTCTTCTGTATTCCTTTGAACAATCTCATCACCGGAGATATTCTTTAACCAACGTTCCAGGAAGAAAATTGGCATCGCTTTGTCACGAACCATTACAACTAGCTGACCATCAACAATATTTGTTCTATCCTGATCCAGCTCGAAAATTTCTCTTACTACAGACATTGGTAGCGCAAACTTTCTATCACATAGCGTTACCATTAATGTTGGTAAAATTGCTAGTGTCAAAGGAACTTTGATGCTAATTGTGGTACCAACTCCAAGCTCTGAATCAATATCAATTGTTCCGTTAAGTTGTGAAATTCTGGTTTTTACCACATCCATCCCCACGCCACGACCTGAAATATCTGAAATCTCGGTTTTCGTAGAGAATCCTGGCATAAAAATAAGATTAAAGCAGTCTTTGTTATCAAGGCGCGATGCTGAATCCAGATCCATCAACCCTTTTTCTACTGCCTTTTTGCGCAACATGTCCGGATCCATACCACCACCGTCATCAGTGATAGTAAGTAGAATATGGTCACCTTCTTGTTCCGCGCCTAGAATAATCTTTCCAGACCTGGTCTTACCGGCCATCACTCTATCACCAGGAGCTTCGACACCATGATCTACAGAGTTACGCACCAAGTGAACTAGAGGATCAGCTAGAGCTTCCACTAAGTTTTTATCCAGATCTGTTTCTTCACCACGAAGTTCTAATTCAATTTCTTTATTCAAACTTCTTGCAAGATCACGTACAACCCTAGGGAAACGACCAAATACCTTCTTAATCGGCTGCATACGTGTTTTCATAACTGCTGTTTGCAGATCTGAAGTTACTAATTCAAGATCTGATACTGCAACACCAAGATTTTCATCTTCAATAGATGCTCGCAGAGTTGTTAATCTATTTCTTACCAAAACAAGCTCACCAACAAGATTCATAATATCGTCAAGCCTTGATGTATCAACACGAACCGTTGTTTCCGTTTTAACCTGACTTGTCTTGCTTTCTGCTTCTACTGCTTTTGGTGTTTCCATTGGTTTTGCCGCTGGTTGTGGTGTTGGCGCAGCTGCTGCTGGCGCTGGTTCAGGAGCAGCTGGAGGAGGGGGAGACGCTGCTGGCTTGCTTTCTGATACTTCAGTTGGCCCTTTACCCTTTCCATGCATTTCATCCAACAATGCTTCAAATTCTTCATCAGTAATTTTATCTCCGCCACCAGTTGATGCTGGTGCTGGAGCTGGTGCCGATGATGCTGGGGCAGCACCATCACTACTCGGTCCACCTCCCTCACCATGCAACTGATCTAACAATGCTTCAAATTCATCATCGGTAATTTTATCACCACCAATGCTGCTACCTGCAGCTTCTTTAGTGTCTGCCGATTGACTTGGCTCTGACGTTTCTGGTTTTGCATCATCACTGTGCAGCTGATTCAATATGTCATCAAATTCATCATCAGTAACACTTGAGCTATTTGAAGTCGAAGCATCGGCATTAGAACCACCGTCCTTTTCCAATGCATCTAACAAACCTTCAAATTCAGCATCGGTAATATCATCGTTTGATACCGATGAAGCAGCAGGTTGTTCTTGAGTTTCTGGCGCAGACTGAGCTGGAGCTGATTCTGCTGGAGCAGCAGCCATGGCACTATTTGGATCTCTACACTCTTCAAGTTTTTGGATTAAAGACCTATCTACTGGCTGAGGATCTTCTCCACCCTCAATAGTATCAAACATTTCGTTAACACTATCCAAAGCCTGCAGAACTGTATCCATCAATGGAGGAGTTACCGCCAAGTCTCCCTGACGTAAAAGATTAAACAGATCTTCAGTGATATGGCAAACTTCTACTAGCGCCTCCAGGTTCAAAAAACCGGCACCACCTTTAATCGTATGAAATCCACGAAATACTGCGTTTAATAATTCCCTGTCATCCGGGCATTGTTCTAATCCGACTAATTGTTCACTTAAACTTTCAAGTATTTCCTTTGACTCTACAAGAAAATCCTGAACAATTTCATCACTTGTATCTATCGCCATAGACTATTCCTTTAGAATCCCAAACTGGATAGTAAATCATCTACTTCGTCCTGACTGGACACGACTTCAGCTGGTTTAGAAACACCTGGAACTGCTGGCCCTAGCTGTTCTTCTTCAGGAGTTTCCTCTCCCGATTCATCTAGCAGTAGTCCTCGTCCCGACGATACCTTAATAAGGTATACCAGACTTTCTTCTACATGATGAACCATCTCAATTACACGCCTGAGAATCTGGCCTGTTAAGTCCTGAAACTCCTGCGCCATAAGTGCTTCGTTCATTCTTTCACGAAGCGCTTCCGCATTCTCTGTGGTATCTGCAAAATAAGAATCAAGTTCTAAACTAAGCGACCTAAACTGTTCCGGAGATAGGTTACGATCTTTAAAATTTTCCCATCTTTCACTTAGATAATTCGCACGATTACCAATATCTTCAGCAAGCGGCATTCCCTGCTCAACAGCTGTAAGAGTTCTATCAGCTGCATCTTCTGTCATATCAATTACATATTGAAGTCTTTGACTGGCATCAGGAACCTCCTCCTCTGCCAACTTTTTAATATTAATCCGTTTATCATCAATATCAGAACCAAACGTAACTATTGTGTCATGCAAATCCCTGGTAAGAGTCCCCAACTCCTTGAATAAGATTGATTCTCTGAATTTGGTAATTTCATCAACCACCCTATCTGCCTTATCCAGATCATTAGAATCAAGGCATCTCAATAAAAGGTTTGCTTGATCTCTGTATCTTTGTCCTCTGCTTTCGTCCACAATAATTTACCGCCTGTGTTTTTGCTTATATTACGCTTCGATACGTTCGAATATCTTCTCAATCTTCTCCTGCAGAGTAACCGCGGTAAACGGTTTAACAATGTATCCATTAACCCCGGCTTGAGCTGCTTCAATAATCTGATCTCTCTTAGCCTCGGCCGTAACCATCAAAACCGGCAATGTTTTTAGACCTGCATCAGCTCTTACCGCTTTTAATAGTTCAATTCCTGTCATTCCAGGCATGTTCCAGTCTGTAACCAGAAAATCAAAACCTCCTTTTTGCAGCATTGGTAATGCCGTATTACCATCATCTGCCTCTTGAGTATTGGTAAAACCAAGATCTCTTAATAGGTTTTTTATGATTCTGCGCATTGTAGAAAAGTCATCTACAATCAGGATTTGCATATTTTTATCCAAGACAGCCTCCGATATTGACTTGGTACTTGTTACTTCTGCTTTATATAAAAGCTTTTAACTCTTTAAAATATAGAATCTTACTCTATATCATTTTCGGCCCAGTCGCTCATAGCAGTTCTCAATTTGAGCATTATTCGGCCGTGTATCTGACTAACTCGGGACTCGCTTACTTCAAGCACTTCCCCTATTTCTTTTAAGTTTAGCTCTTCCTCATAATATAGCGACATTATTAGTTGATCTCTTTCCGGCAAATTTTTGATTGCATCAGCCAAACCGGACTTAAATCCATGTTTTTGCAAAACATTTACTGGATTATACTCATTATCAGAAAAGATATCTCCGTCACTGTTTTGTGAATCAAGTTGGTCAAAACTGAATACTTTTGATACCGAAACATCATTTAAGATCTGGTGATACTCATCAATTGTTATCCCCATTGCTTCGGTTACTTCTAAATCTCTGGCATCTCTTCCGGTTTCATTTTCGATTCTGGCAACACACTCTGCCACTTGTCTTGCCTTTCGGTGCACTGATCTTGGAGTCCAGTCAAGTTTGCGCATTTCATCAAGCATTGATCCGCGAATTCTGATTCCCGCATAGGTACGAAAACTTGCACCTTGAGAAGAATCATATTGTGCCGCTGCCTCTAACAAGCCTATCATTCCAGACTGAATTAAATCTTCTACCTGAACGGTTGGGGGAAGTTTAGCCAATAAATGGTAAGCAATACGTTTTACAAGAGGAGCAAATTCTATTAACAGCTCATCTCTCGTCTGGTGTTGCACCGCTGTATACATAGCGGGTCCATTCATTACTCTGCACCTCTCATTAAAAACCGCCTCCGGCCTGAGCCTGGACACTATATTCAATAAGTCTTTCCACAAAAAACTCCAGATGCCCTTCTACATTTCTTGGCATCACCCAACGCTCCACCTTCTGAGCCAATTGCTTTATTCCTATAGCGGCAGGAGTTCCCGGAAACATCTCCAAAATAGCCTTTTGCTTTTGTACGGCTTTTCGAATATTTTCGTCAAAGCTAACCGCTCCCATATAGTCTAGTGGAATATCTAGGAATTTCTCGGTGACCATAGATAATTTCTTGAACAGTAACGGTCCTTCCTGAGCGGTTCTGACCATATTGGCAACAACATGAAATCGCTGCACATTGTAATCACGATTTAGTACTTTTATTAACGCGTACGCGTCTGTTATTGATGAAGGTTCGTCACAAACAACAACCATCACTTCACGAGCTGCTCTGGTAAAACTTACTACACTATCTGATATACCTGCCGCTGTATCTATTATCAGGTAATCTAATGGGTAACTTAATTCACTAA
The DNA here is from genome assembly GCA_033852075.1 of Gammaproteobacteria bacterium. Classification (GTDB taxonomy): domain Bacteria; phylum Pseudomonadota; class Gammaproteobacteria; order QZLD01; family QZLD01; genus QZLE01. Next base: position 7,531 of record JAWSVC010000031.1, read on the forward strand.
AAGCCTGAATTACACCGCTATGTTCAGATGGATGCAATTCTGCCATACGCTGAGTTCCAGATGCTGCCGGAACTATTTTGACATCATTAGGACCTGTTACCAGAATTTCTTCCAGGGTTCTTTCGCCGGAAATAACATGAGAGAGATTGTATTTTGGAGTTAACCCAAGCAGAACGTCTACGTTTGCCAAACCTAAATCGGCATCCATTAACATCACTTCTCGCCCCATTGAGGCTAAAGCAATAGATAGGTTTACCGACAAATTGGTTTTGCCAACTCCTCCTTTACCACTTGTTACTGCAATTACTTTAACTGGTTGGGGATTTGCCATTTGTCTTAATCCTGCTGCTTGATCCATATTTTGCTTTGTATTACTTCCGGGTAATTATTTGATATATACCATGACTATCATTTTTTTGGCTATCTATTTTTGGACTTACAACCATTTTTTTGACACCTATTTTTTTGACACCAAGTCTGCCTTAACCAATTTAACCTTCTGGTAATACTGTACTCCATTAATATAGTTTAGTAAGAAATTCCCAGAGAGCCATGTTTTCGTTGCATTCCTGCGAACGCTACCGCAAAACCTTCGTCATCTAGATCTTCTTCTGTTGATAATTCCACTGCCATTTTTACAAGTTCATCTGCTCGTGCTGGCTGCAAATCCTCAGGAACCCTTTGTCCCACGCCAACATAGGCTAACGGCATTGTATGATTAATTAAGGTTGTCAAAATTCCGCCAAGGTTTGCACATTCATCAACTTTTGTAAGAATGCATCCTTGCAGATCGATTTTACTAAAAGCTTTTACAGTTTCATTAAGCGCTCGCTGCTGAGTATTTGCCGACATCGCCAGATAAATCTTTAATTCACTACCTACATCCAACATTTGTAGCTGCTCTGCAAGCTTGATATCCCTTTGGCTCATACCTGCTGTATCAACCAATATAAGTTGTTTATCAGCTAATGATTCAATAATTTCCTTTAGCTCATCATTGTCTGAAGCCACATAAACCGGCACCCCAAGAATTTTTCCAAAACTGCGTAATTGATCATGCGCTCCGATTCTATAACAGTCTGTAGTTACTAAGGCTACCTGACCTCTGCCATGACGCAGGGTATATCTTGCCGCTAACTTTGCTACTGTTGTTGTTTTTCCAACTCCTGTAGGACCCACAACTGCTACTACACCTGCATTATTTAAAATATCATCATCTGTTACCTGAATCGCATTAGTAAGGTACTTGAGAGCCTTTTGCCATGCATGCTCAAGAGTTGGCTCATCAAGAACTGCCTCTGCCAGTTTTTTGGCAACTCCTCTACTAATACCTAATCCATGAAGTCTTTTCAAAAGAGAAATTCGATTGGGATTTTTCTGCGACACACCAATCCACTCCAAAACCGATAACTGATCCTCAAAAAGCCCCCGCAACGATGTAACCTCTTGCTTAAGCTCATTAAGAGCAGAATCATGCGGCCATTGGATATTTGATAGCAGGTTATTCATTGCTTTCATTTGGTCTTTTTTATTCATTTCGGATTGAACCGCAGTATCACCAAGATTTAATTGAGGCTCGCTTCTATCCTCAGAAAAGCTATCCTTAATCTCTTCTCTTAAATCAAGATCTTCATTTGCCTTCGGACGCTGTGAACGAATATTATTCACCGCCTCTCTCACCGCAGGATTAACTGAAGATATTGATACAACATCATCTCCAGCTTCATCATCAAACATTGATGCAATACGACTTTTTGCATCTGAAAATTGTTGTTTGGTTACAGAAGCTTTGCTCTTCGTCTTTTTAACAGTAGGTTCTTGCAACATTTCATCCACTATTGGCCTTGGTCTGCTCAACGCTGCAAACGGTGATTTTTTTTCTTCTTTTCTTGCAGCATCTAAAATTGCATCTTCATCAAAATCCAGAGCTGATATTATTTCTATTCCTTCCGGAACTTGCTTATTGGATAAAATTACCGCATCCGGACCATATTCTTCCCTGATCTTTTTTAAACCTTCACGCATGTTTCTCGCAATAGTTCTTTTAATTTTCATGGTCATTCCTCAACTATTTTCGCTCTCGCCAGATGCCTTTCTTCCGAACCTGTTTTTAGATTTAGCTAACGGTTTTCTAACCTTCTGCTATCTGCTCTTGTCCGATCGAGGCTACTACTTTCACCTGTCTATTATCCGGTATCTCGTTGTACGCTAATACGTGAAGTGCCGGCATGCTGTGTCTTGTCATGCGAGACATCCAGGATCTTAGTTGTGGAGAGATTAGCAATACAGCTGGTTCTCCTGCCATCTCCTGGCGTTGCACTGTCTCTTCTAGTGATGAATGCAGTCTTTGTGCCAACCCGGGTTCAAAACCAACTCCATCTTGTCCAGCACCTTGTACCGAGTTAAGTAGAATCTGCTCTAGCTTAGGGTCTAGAGTAATTACAGGTAGTTCTTGATTCATACCACATACATTCTGAACAATCATGCGACCAAGCGATTCACGAACCACACCGGTAAGAGCGACAGGATCCTGACTTCTTCTTCCATTTTCTGCCAAAGTTTCGACAATGGTACGGAAGTCTCTGATTTGTACTTTTTCTTCCAGAAGATTTTGCAATACACGCACCACTACACTTAACGGAAGTGTATTTGGCACTAACTCTTCTACAAGCTTTGGCGACTTCTCTGCAAGCATATCCAGCATTTTCTGCACTTCATCATGACCTAGCATCTGATGAGCGTTATCTTGAACAATCTGACTCAAATGAGTGGCAATAACAGTACTGATATCAACCACTGTGTAACCAAGTGTCTGAGCATAATCGCGTTTAGACGGATCTACCCAAACCGCCTCCAAACCAAACGCAGGATCTTTGGTTACTTCGCCAGCTAATTGTGATCTAACACTTCCCGGATTAATCGCCATGTCATATCCAGGCATAACCTCTGCCTCACCAACCGGCACACCTAACACACTGATACGATATTCATTTGGGCGCAGATCCAGATTGTCACGAATATGTACTGCCTGCACCAAGAAACCTAGCTCTTGCGATAGCTTCTTGCGTACACCCTTAATTCTATCTAGCAACTGCCCCCCTTGATTCTTATCCACCATTGGAATCAGCCCATAACCGACCTCAAGACTTAATAGATCAACTGGAGGCACATCTTCCCATGAAAGTTCTTTGTTCTCTGGTCTTGGTGCTTCTGCCAACGCCTGTTCCTGCTGCACTTGTTTTTCCTGACGTTCTTCAGCCTCTTTTTGCTCATCCATTTCGATCTTTCTTTTGCCCATGTAGTAGCCACCGCCACCACATATAGCTGCTAAGAATAAAAATGGAATATTTGGCATACCTGGAATAACGCCCATTAACCCCAAAATACCTCCGGTAATATAAAGGGCTTTAGGATCGGTAAACATTTGACCAACAACCTGTTTTCCCATTCCTTCGGTTTTAGATACACGGGTTACCAACATCGCTGCTGCAGTTGAAATTACCAAACCAGGAATCTGTGCCACTAAGCCATCACCGATAGTTAATAGGATGTAGAATTGAAGCGCATCAGAAAATGAAAGTCCATGCTGCAACATACCAATACCTAGACCACCAACAATATTGATAACCAAAATCATAATCCCGGCTACAGCGTCACCACGCACGAATTTACTGGCACCATCCATCGCTCCGTAGAAATCCGCTTCCTGACCAACATCTTGTCTTCTTGCTTTTGCCTCATCCTGGTCAATAAGGCCTGCATTCAAATCAGCATCAATTGCCATCTGTTTACCAGGCAATGCATCCAAGGTAAAACGAGCACTTACTTCTGAAATACGACCAGCACCCTTGGTTACCACAACAAAGTTGATAATAACCAAGATCATAAATACAACCAGACCCACTGCATAGTTACCGCCAATTACGAATTCACCAAAGGCCTCAATAACGTTACCCGCAGCACCTGGACCAGTATGTCCATGAAGTAATACCACACGAGTTGAAGCCACGTTCATCGCTAAACGAAGTAGTGTTGCAATCAAAAGCACAGTTGGAAAAACGCTGAATTCAAGCGGTCTGATAACGTAAACCGTTACCAGCAATACCACTAGTGACAATGCGATATTAAAGGTAAACATTACATCAAGCATCATTGGCGGTAATGGAATAATTACCATACCCAAAAGAGCAATTACCAAGATTGGGGCCGCCATTCCTTTGACGATTTGGTCTCTTAAAGATCCTGCAGTTGCTGCATCAGCCATTTTTTACTTCTACTCCGCGTTTTCCGATTGCTTTGCATATTTCTCAAATTCCTCTGGTATCTCAATCGTCGGAACCGCCATACTCTGCTGTTCATAACGGCTTTTACCACGTAGCTGGAAGATATATGCAAGCACTTGGGCCACTGCGACAAACAATCCAGCTGGAATTTCGTCATTAATTTCTGTTGTATGATACAAAGCCCGTGCCAACGGCGGCGCTTCAAAGATCGGAATTTCATTTTCTTGAGCTAGTTCACGAATTCTTGCCGCAATAATATCGGTTCCTTTAGCTACTACTAACGGAGCATTCATCTTTAACTGATCATATTTTAATGCCACTGAAAAATGAGTCGGGTTAGTTACGACAACATCAGCCTCGGGCACATTCTCCATCATTCTTGCCTGAGCCATTTGACGCTGCAACTGTCTGATACGACCTTTAACCTCTGGTTTACCTTCAGTTTCTTTGTACTCGTCCTTGATTTCCTGTTTGGTCATCTTCAATTCTTTATTGTGCTGCCATAGCTGGAACGGAACATCAATAGCAGCAATAATTCCTAATGCACTGGATATATAGAAAAAAGCCCAAAAAAACATACTACCTGCATGCACTATCGCCACTCGCAACGGTTCTGTAGAAAGAGCAAAAAAATCATCCTGATAAATCCAGAAAACAAAGAATGACACTGCACCTACTACCGCAACTTTGGCTATCGACTTTATAAGCTCCACTAGAGACTTTACTCCAACCATCCGCTTTAGCCCTTTTAAAGGGTTTAATTTCTCTGGTTTGGGAATCATCGCCTCGCCACTAAAGGTCCACCCTCCCAATAAACCAGGGCTTACCAAAGCAATAAGAAACAACGGAACAGCAACAGGAGCTAAAATTATCAATCCTTGTTGTATAGCCTTTTGCAGATATATGTAAGGAGCTTTATCATCCAGTAAAGTTATACGCTCAAGCTTGAACGACCAATTAAATAACTCTTCAAGATGTTGGAGCATAAAGTCTCCAAAAATCCATAACAAAGCGGCGCTGCCGAGCAATAACAGCATAGTGGTAAGATCACGAGATCGGGGAACCTGGCCTTTTTCCTTCGATTCTCGTTTTCGTTTCTCGGTGGGTTCCTCACTTCGTTCCTGCCCATCTTCATTCTCTGCCATAGCCCTCTCCTATTACTTAAGTCCTATAACAACTGACCTATGCCAGCCCAAGAATTTGACGCATTAAATGGAACAACCCACGCCAGATTGCCGACATATGTATCGGAATCGATGGGATAAAAATAACCAATATGATCACAAGACCAGATAAAAGAGTTAATGGAAAACCAACAGAAAATATATTCAACGTTGGTGCTGCACGAGTCATAATCCCCAATGAAAGATTTATCATTGTCAGAATCATAATAGCCGGAATAGAAAGTATTACTGCTCCGGCAAACATCTCACTTCCCCATTCCAATACAGTCCAAAGATGATCCCTGGTAAGGCCAATGGCTCCTATGGGTAGGGTTTTGAAACTTTGGGAAAGAATTTCAAGTAACAATAGATGCCCGCCAAGCGCCAAAAATAACAAGGTAGCAATAATCAGCAGAAACTGAGAAATAATTGGAACAGAAACCCCACTTTGCGGGTTAGCCATAGTCGCAAAACCAAGCCCCATTTTGAAGGCCACATTCTCACCAGCCATAATAATAACGCTAAATCCCATAGTCATTAAAAACCCCATGGCAATACCGATAAGAATTTGATTGATACTAATTACAAGTCCAGCTACCGAAAGAGGTTCTACCTGCGGCACAAATTCTATGGTAGGAAAAATCATCACCGCCAGGGCCATTGATAACACAATTCTAATACGTACAGGAAGATTACTGTGGGAAAAAATAGGGGCCGATATCATCAAACCGCCAATACGCATAAATGGCCAGAAAAACTGGCCTACCCATGCAGTTATTTCGGCAGTGGTAAATTCCATTAGGAAAAGCTCTTAATAAAAACAAGATCCCTGAGCGTAGCCGAAGGGTGGTTTTTTCAAGCGCAGATTTTAGACCCTTCGGCTACGCTCAG
>JAWSVC010000032.1:0-58631 GCA_033852075.1 Gammaproteobacteria bacterium
CGCGAGGCACGAGCAGTCGAAGGGTGATAGCAAATAGTTGAATTAATACCGTTTCATACTTCGACTGCTTCGCGCTCAGCACGAACGGTATTAATCCCCCGGACGCAGAGCGCCTTCGCAGGAGTGTCACAAGTAATTCAAAATAAAAAAACCCAAAAAATTTTAACTCCACCCCTTGAATTGAAAAAAACCATCCCCATTTAGATTCCACAACGACGGCTACATTGTATTAAATGTCTCGTAAGTGGCTAAAACCACTAAGCAATGCAGTCAAAACAAACAATTTAATTTTGGTTTAAATAAAACTGGAGAAACCTTTATGAATATTCGTCCTTTACACGATCGCGTAATCATCAAGCGCATGGAAGAAGAACGCACAACTGCTGGTGGCATCGTAATACCGGACAACGCTACCGAAAAGCCAATCCGTGGCGAAGTAGTAGCAGCTGGTAACGGCAAAATCTTAGAGAGCGGTGAAGTTCGCGCACTAGACCTAAAAGTTGGTGACAAAGTTATCTTCGGCAAATACTCAGGAACCGAGATCAAAGTAGACGGTGAAGAGCTACTTGTAATGCGCGAAGAAGACATCATGGCGGTAATCGAGGGTTAATAGCCACTCTTCCCCCCATTTGATTAACAGAATTTATTAGAGGAATTATCATGACAGCTAAAGAAGTAAAATTTGGAGATGACGCTCGTTCACGTATGGTGCTTGGCGTTAACACACTAGCAAATGCAGTTAAAACAACACTTGGCCCAAAAGGTCGTAACGTTGTTCTTGAGAAGAGCTTCGGTGCTCCAACTGTAACCAAAGATGGTGTTTCAGTTGCTAAAGAGATCGAGCTAGAAGACAAGTTCGAAAACATGGGCGCACAAATGGTAAAAGAAGTTGCTTCACAAACTTCTGACGTTGCTGGTGACGGTACTACAACAGCTACAGTACTTGCTCAAGCAATCCTACGTGAAGGCATGAAAGCAGTTGCTGCTGGCATGAACCCAATGGATCTTAAGCGCGGCATCGACAAGGCAGTAGTTGCTGCTGTAGGAAGCATTCAAGAGCTTTCTAAGCCATGTGAAGACAGCAAAGCAATTGCTCAAGTTGGTACTATCTCTGCTAACTCTGACGAAACTATCGGTAACATCATTGCAGAAGCGATGGAAAAAGTTGGTAAAGAGGGCGTTATCACTGTTGAAGAGGGTTCAGGCCTAGAAGACAGCCTAGACGTAGTTGAAGGTATGCAGTTTGACCGTGGTTACCTGTCTCCATACTTTATCAATAACCAAGACAGCATGGCTGCTGAACTGGAAAACCCATTCATCCTTCTTTTCGACAAGAAGATCTCAAACATCAGAGACCTTATCCCAACTCTTGAAGCAGTAGCTAAATCAAGCCGCCCACTTCTAATCATCGCTGAAGATGTTGAAGGCGAAGCTCTTGCAACTCTAGTTGTAAACAGCATCCGTGGCATCGTTAAGGTTGCTGCTGTTAAGGCTCCTGGTTTCGGCGATCGTCGTAAAGCTATGCTTGAAGATATCGCTATCCTTACTGGCGCTACCGTAATCTCTGAAGAGGTTGGCCTATCTCTTGAAGGTTGTACTCTTGAAGATCTTGGTACTGCTAAGAAGGTTACAATCACTAAAGAAACAACTGTAATCGTTGACGGCGCTGGCGCTGCTGCAGACATCAAAGCTCGCGTTGACCAAGTTCGCAGACAAATCGAAGAATCTACATCTGACTACGACCGTGAAAAACTACAAGAGCGCGTAGCTAAGCTAGCTGGCGGTGTTGCAGTAATCAAAGTTGGTGCTGCTACAGAAGTTGAGATGAAAGAGAAGAAAGCTCGCGTTGAAGACGCACTGCATTCAACTCGCGCAGCAGTTGAAGAAGGTGTTGTACCTGGTGGTGGTATCGCTTTACTACGCGCTGTACCTGCTATTGAAGCTGTTAAAGGCGACAATGCAGACCAAGACGTTGGTGTATCAATCATCCGTCGCGCAATTGAAGAGCCAATTCGTCAAATCGTTGCTAACGCTGGCGGCGAAGGTTCTGTAGTTCTTGATAAAGTTCTACAAGAAACCGGTACATTCGGCTTCAATGCTCAAACTGAAGAGTTTGGCTGCATGATCGAAATGGGTATCCTAGATCCAGCTAAGGTAACACGTTCTGCGCTACAAAACGCAGCATCTGTTTCTGGCCTAATGATTACCACCGAGTGCATGGTTGCAGATCTTCCAAAAGAAGAAGACGCAGCAGCTGCAATGGCTGGCATGGGCGGAATGGGTGGTATGGGAGGAATGGGCGGCATGATGTAATCATCCCCCACCTTTCTAGCAAACATTTGCTAATAAAAAGCCCCGAAGAGATTCGGGGCTTTTTTGTTTAAATTACAATTCCGCATTGATTTATATTGGATTCCATTTAATATTAAACTATTATAGTAAAAAGATAAGAAGATTATTGTGGGGCTCTTCCACAACACCAAATAACTAGTTTAAAGATAGCTACCTGAAAGTAGCTATAACAAGCAAATGCCAGAGGGAAATGACATGTCAAAACTCCTTATACGTTCAATATTTATAATTTTTCTTGCCATGGGATTAGTTGCCTGCGGCGGTAGCACTGATAGTGGTTTACCTGGGCAAGATACATCAGATACTGGTGGTGATACTGGTGGTGATACTGGTGGTGATACAGACACAGGAGCCGATACAATAAAATTTGGCGCATACAGCGGGCTTTCTTTTACAGAAGGCTCGTTAAGTATAGGCGTAACAACTTTATCTGCTGGAGGAAGTACAAGCGTGTCAGCCTTTTTAGTTGACGGAAATGACATCCCTCTAGCTGATGGTGTTGTAACACAAGTTACTTTCACATCTACTTGCACCGCCTTAGGAACAGCAACTATAACCTCGCCCGTTGAAGTTGCATCAGGTAGAGCGACTGCAACATATACTGCTTCAGGGTGCGTAGGAACTGACGCTATTACCGCTAGAGCAACAACACCCTCTGGAAATCTCTCAGCTACAGGCTCCATTACAGTTGCAGGAGCTTCTATTGGTTCAATCGCTTTTATTTCCGCAGAACCTGAAATCATTGCTCTAGCAGGTACAGGTGGAGCCGGTAGATCTGAAACTTCAACTGTTAAGTTTAAAGTTCTTAATGATGTTGGCGGCGTTGTTTCTGGTGCGACAGTCGAATTCGCTCTATCCACCGCATCAGGCGGCCTCAGCATTAGTCCTTTATCAGCAGAAACTGATGCAAATGGTATTGCGCAAACAATTGTATCATCAGGTAACGTACCAACTCCTATTCGAGTAATAGCAACTGTTCAAGATACTGGAATACAAACTCAATCCGATATCCTGAAAGTTTCTTCAGGTATGCCAGACCAAGACAGCTTCTCCATATCTGTTTCTACGCTCAACCCTGAAGCTTTCGATATAGATGGCTCAACTGTTACTATTACTGCAAGATTATCTGACCACTTTAATAATCCGGTACCTGACGGTGTAGCTGTTACTTTTATAACAGAAGGAGGGGACGTTGAGGGCTCATGCAATACCATTGATGGAGCATGCTCTGTAAATTGGGAAAGTCAAAACCCAAGGCCTACTGATGGAAGATCAACAGTTATTGTCTATGCAATTGGAGAAGAATCATTCACTGACGTTAATGGCACTGGTCGATTTGATCAATACGATAGCGATGGTGACGGAATCCCTGATACCCTTGAACCATTCACCGACCTTTCTGAGGCCTGGCGAGATGATGATGAAGATAATTGCCGAGACGACATAGTCTATGGAAATACAACCTGCAACAACGGTTTGACTGATTTTACTGAAGAATTTTATGATTTTGGAGGGAATGAAGATGGTACTCCAAATGGGATTTTTGATACTCCTAACGCGACGGATGTTAATGGTGTTCCTGATGGTGACGGAGTATTCAATGGTGTTTTATGTAATGATGAGTCATGTTTAGATAAACAAAAAAGCATCCATGTCAGAGAATCTGTAGTCCTTGTAATGTCCGGGTCATCCCCCATAGTTACAATTACTGAACCAGCTGCAGGATGCATCCAAATATCTGATGGAAACCCTGCCAGTGTAGTTTATACAATAACTGATGAACGTTATCAGCAGATGCCATATAAAACAACTGTAGGCATCAGCTCCACAGTAGGAGAAACTTTATTGTTAGATGGATTTTCTGTTTGGCCTAATACAAACTCCACTGCAATTGCAACCTTTGAAGCAGAAGTTAAGAAGAAAACAGGAGATGATCCTGATTCTGGGTATTTCCAAATAACAGTTACAACTCCTGGAGGCTCTGAAACTACTGTTTCGAGATGTATTAATCAATTATAGTGGCTGTAAAAAATATATGCTTGATTTAAGCCCCGAACATCGGGGCTTTTTTTATATTTCAACCGTATAGTAAATCGCACATAAAAAAGAGCAGGCCTATTGCCTGCTCCTATTATATATCCTCTATAATGCCTAACATTATTTTAAATCAAGCTAGGTACGTCTCGAATCGTTCCCGCCTGTGCCATCAGCGCCATACCACTATTGGCACTCATTTGCTCTTTTAGCCGCGCGAGCACATTCTCTGCCGCAGATGAGGTTTTAATATTGCCGGTTGCAACCATTGGCTGTTCGACCCCTTTTGCTGGTGCTGACGAGGTTTTTACCTCTGCTTCACCTTTTTTTGCCGCTTGTGGCTGACTGTCTTTAATAAAATTCTGGGTTGGGTTATTGCTGTTAATATTAATAGCCATGTTCTTTCTCCTATCTCCCAATTATTGAGAGCTCATCTAATCGGTTCGTCAAAGTCAAAAAAATGCCAATTGATAATTCATTTACTACTAAATTTGCCTATAGCTGCTCTTATGTGTCAAAAAACCAGCTTTTACCAAATTGTTAAACTTATTATCGTTCGCTATTTATAGTTACAGCAATAACAGTGCCAATCTTATTTAGCTTTGTTTGAAGCTAGCCTAGATCTACGTCTAACCCACTAATAACCTGTCGCGCCTTAAGCATAGCATCTGCTATTTCATAACCCTTTTCAGCAAGTCCTGCTAAATCTGAGCATTCTTCTCGGGCCAACATACCTTGTACCGCCTTAGCCGCAAAATAATCACGCAAATCCATGCCGCCAGAGCTGGTGCCATCTTTCTTTGGATATGGGAACGCCTTCTTTTTCATTTTTATTCCTTTTGACTGTTCGTTTAAAAGCTATCTCAAATTATAGGTTAAAATCCATTTTTTTATTGCTTTTAACAACGAAAATATGCCGATTGGTCTGGGATTATCCCTAATATTGTCTATTCTTATAAATAGAGTGAACCACGTACCATTCTTTTCAAAAAAGAATCAATAGAATGGACAAAAGTATGTGGGAAGATGGAAGTTGTGTGGAAGGATCCTATGAATTATCAAAACGTATCAATCATCGTTGTCGATGATGCCCGTCTGAGCTGTGAGGTTATCCGTAGAGCTCTTGCTTCAACAAATTATTCAGATGTCAGAATTGCCAATAGTGCTGAAGCAGCATTAAAAATGTTGCGCGATCGCCCTGCTGATGTCGTTCTTGCTGACTGGATGATGCCTGAAATCAGCGGGCTGGAATTAACCGACCATATTCGCCAGCTTGATGAAGAAAATGACCACTATACCTACATTCTGCTTTTAACCGCCAAGGATGATATTGATTCTTTGGAAGAGGCATTCAGCCATGGCGTAGATGACTTTATCAACAAATCACCTGAAAGCAAGGAGCTACTGGCAAGGGTATACGCAGCTGGCAGGATCGCGCATCTGCAAAACACCTTACTACAAACCGCTGCTCATCTAACCACAATTAACCACAGATTAGAACAACAAAATTCTTTTGACGTAACCACAGGATTAGGCAACCGTTGCTATTTGGAAAAACAGCTCGAAAATATACTTAAACATACCTTGGCAAGAGGCGGCGGCGCATCTTGCGCTGTAATAAAGATTGCTGATTACGATAAAATTGCAAAAGAGTATGGAGAGACAGCTCAAAAAGAGATTGCTATTGGCATCAGCAAACGCCTGCGACAAAACATACGACCTCTTGACACCATGGGCATACTTAATGACGGCGAATTCGCAATTGTTATGCACCAACCAGATCCTGCTAATTGTCACGCAGTATCATTTAAACGCATATTCCAAGCTATCAACTTAAGAACATTTAAAACTGAATCTGGCAATATCCCAATATCTGCCGCCGTGTGCATATGTTCCATAGAAAGTTCTGAAAACAAACGCAGCTCTGTAGAAATTTTAGATACAATGCAAAAACAGATTCCGAATGCGTTTGATTATGGGAATATTTACGAGGTTACAGAATTAGAGGATTAATTAAAGCTATTATAAAAACTATTGCGCTTGCTTATTCTGTGTTAAAAAATGTTTTAAAACTACTCACATAACAGTATGTATGCTCCGCGTATTTAAAACATTTTTTGCCTTGACTAAGCTGCGCTCATAACGCTTTTATAGCTTATTTCCAAAAATACGCCTAACAACCAACCTTGTCATTCCCGCGCAGGCGGGAATCCATTTTCCAGGATATACTTAGCGCTTCGCGCTGCAAACATGCGTTTGCTGGATACCGGCCTTCGCCGGTATGACGCTTTCCTACTTTCAAAGATTAGTTCTAGTTCCCTCGCTCCGCGTGGGAATTCATATATCCAGGTTCCCGCTTGGAACAAAGATTGTTTATGCGTTCCCAACGAGGACGTTGGGAACGAGAGAAATAAATTCACTAAATAATCAATTCAGAGAATATTTTTTCAAGATCGAGGCGTAATTTGATAAAAAGATGTTGAGCGCACAAATAGTGCGCGACTCATTTTTTAGCGGATTACAACAAAGATATTAGGAAAATAGACCTGAATAAATCTATTTTTTTTCAAACCTATAGAGAGCTATCTCAGCCAGCATATTAGGCCACATCTTGATTAAAAACTTATCCTGATGGGATTTGTCTACCAAACTACGTTCCAAAATGCGAAACCCCTCCTGCTTACACAAGATTTCAAAATCCTTCACCGTGCACAGATGGATATTTTGGGTTTCATACCACTGGGCTGGCAGAGCCTTACTCACAGGCATGCGCCCTTGCAACATCAATCCAAAGCGGCAATTCCAGTAACCAAAATTAGGAAAGGTTACGATAGCTTGTTTACCAATACGAGACATCTCTCGCAGAGCTTCAACTGGATATTTCAAGGCCTGAATCGCCTGAGTCATAATTACATAGTCAAACGAGTTATCGTCAAAACTGGAAAGGCCATCATCCACATTACCATGAATAACATTTAATCCATTTTTGATACAGGTGATGATATTATCGTCATCAATCTCGATTCCATAACCAGTAACGCCTTTGTTTTTGGCAAGATACTTTAGAAGGCGACCATCACCACAGCCAAGGTCAAGCACATGTTTACCCGGCTCAATCCATTGAGCGATCTTTTCTAAATCAGCACGCATCATTTCTCACCCCCTGTTTTTACTACCACTTTATCCAGATAGGCTTGAAACGCTTTCATATACACTGGCACATCCATCAAGAAACCATCATGACCGTGAGGGGCTTCAACCTCTAGATAACTAACGTTTTTACGCTCATCAATCAATGCCTTAACTATCTCCATTGAACGCGATGGGTCAAAACGCCAATCACTGGTAAACGAGGCTACAAAGAAATCACAACTAACATGAGAGATCGCCTTTGCCAAATCATCATCATATAAACGAGCAGGATCAAAATAGTCCAGAGCCTTGGTCATAAGCAGATAAGTATTGGCATCAAAATTACCAACAAACTTTTCCCCTTGGTATTTTAGATAATTTTCTATCTCAAATTCGGTATCAAAATGGAATTTAAACTCCCCTTCTCTAAGATCGCGCCCAAACTTATCCTTTAACGCCTCATCAGACAGATAGGTTATATGTCCAAGCATGCGCGCCAACATCAACCCCTGATTAGGTTTAACTTCTTTATCATAATAACGACCTTCAGCAAAATTGGGGTCTGACATAATCGCCTTACGCGCAACCTCATTAAAAGCGATATTCTGCGTAGAGAGCTTTGGCGCGGCTGCTATCACCGCACAATTCTTTACTCGACTTGGATAATCGATCGCCCACTGCAAAGCCTGCATACCACCCATGCTACCGCCGATTATCGCAGCCAGCGTATCTATTCCAAGATTATCAATCAACAAAGCTTGCGATTTAACCCAATCTTCGATAGTTATTACTGGAAAATCAGGTCCATAAGGTTTATTGGTATCGGGGTTAATAGAAGACGGGCCCGTAGAACCGGAGCAACCACCAAGGTTATTACTGCAGATTACAAAGAATTTATTAGTATCAATAACCCGTCCCGGACCGATAAAAGAATCCCACCAGCCTGGTTTTTTATCGTTAGTAGAATGATATCCAGCAACATGATGATCACCTGACAATGCATGACAAATTAATACTGCATTAGACTTATCGCTGTTTAGCTCACCATAGGTTTCGTACACCAAATTATAACTCTTCAACACCTTGCCGCTTTTCAGCTGCAAAGGCTTATCAAAGAATTGTGAAATCGGGGTAACGATTCCTACTGAATCTGCTGGAATTTCTTGAGCCATCTAACTTCCGAGGTTTTGATAATGGAAACTGCAAGTTTAAAACTCTTGATAGTCCATAGCAAGCGTGAGCCAAATAATAATAACGCGCCATGCGTTAAATCATAGATTGTGCACACGTATTCACAATTCAAAAATGATATTTTTCCATATTCTAAAAATAAAGATTTCCATATTTTCAATTAGTTATCTCAATCAGCGAATTTTCCATACGTGTGGAAAATCTGGAAAAACTCAATTATTAAACTAATCCCAATTAGTCTTCTTTTTATCTGCACTAAAAAACTGGGTTACCGCATCAATAATATCTTGTTGTGACTTCGTTGCTGCACCTTCAAACGTTGCAACCGATTTCAATATTTGCAAAAAAGTATCGACCATTTCCGGAGTAAACTTTGACTGACTCATATTAAGAATATTATTAACAGACTTGGCTAAATTAAGCTCATGTTTTACCAGATGCAAAGAAGAAACTAACAGTTCATTTGCTTCTTGCTCATTTAATTGAAAATTAGATTGAAATAATTCAATCACATGCCTTTTCTGTTCTTTTGAAATAAAACCTTCTTCATTCAGTAAACCAATAATAATAACGCTCGCCGCTTCCATTGGTTTTTCTAAATAATAAAGAGGTTTTCTGCCATACAATTTTTTCCATTTACGACGTCGAGCCCAAAAGAAAGGATTAAATGAATTCAAATCCAAACCAGATCTTTGCAAAGAATTTAAAGCCCAAAGTAAACCAGCAAGAGCTGTTATCGCACCAATGACAATATGCATAAGTATTCACCCATATTTGATTTAAAAATTATTAATAGCTCCAAATTATGCCATATGTTTGATATTTTTAAAGTATTTTTGCAGATATGGCTATTTCAACTAAATCATAATTCTGAGGATATTTTTCCAGGATCGAGGCGCAGTTTGTTAAAAAGATATTAGGGAAACACCACGCCAAATTTGCGAAATATTTTTAAAAGAACTTATATTTGATTCTTAATTCCGAGGATATTTTTCCAAGATCGAGGCGCAATTTGTTAAAAAGATGTTGAGTGCACGAGTAGTGCGTGACTCATTTTTTAAAAAACTGCAACAAAGATATTGGGAAAATAAACCAGCAAATTCGTGAAATATTTGTTCAAAGACAAGGCATAGTAAAGCCTTTTTGAGGAAGCATATATGCAATATGTGACGAAAAAAGCCTGAAGCTATAACGCAGTATTTGGGCAAATAGACGCGAATTTATTTATTGGTTGATTTTCACCACCATAGCCGCCCGTTTTTCCCTTGCCTGAAAAACTTTTGCCGCCTCCAACGCCTTGCGGTAACTGACAAAATAGCCAACTCTTACCGCTAATGGCAGACGTTTTTTCTGCTTGTTTTCAAAGATATAGGCACTTGGATATTTTTCTTTAATTTTATCAAGATAGCGTTCGGCATTACGCTGAACTCCAAATGCCTCTATCTGAATTGAGTAACGCGCTCCTGCTGGTTTTTCGGTTTGTTTTTCTAGATTCGTATCTTGCGCTTCAATCGTTTGAGGCTTTTCCTGCGCATCACTATTTGTCTTGACTGTTTGAGCTGTATTTCCAGTCTTTTTGTGTTCTTCTATCTTTTTATTGTCAGGTTGTTGCGTTTTTGACTGTGGCTTTGCAATTTCTTCTTTTTTAGCTGCTGGTTGCGAAGGTTGCGTCTTTGAGATGGCCTTTTTACCATTTTCTTCTTTCTCTCTTATTTGCTTGTCTTCCGACTCGGTTTTCGCACTTTGTTCTACCGTTTCATCCGACTGGGTTTCATTTGCAGCAACCTGTTCTACATTTTCTTCTTCGATTGGTTCGATATCTTGCGCAGGAAATATCATTGCTATTCTGGCATCAGTATCTACAGCACTTCCTTTTCCCAGCATATAGCCAGCGACGAAGAAAAGCATGCTAACCAAGGTTGCACATATTAGAGAGAATATAATTGTTCTATATGACGTTATGATTACACCCATAGTATTTCCTTTTCTGGGGTGATGTTATCCCTTAATTTCTAACAAAGATTGTTTGAATACGTATTCTATAAAAGGTATACAATCTGTAAGTGTGTGTCCACTTTGAAGGATATGCAATTCGGTATCAAACTGCTGTGCGACCCGATAAGCGCTGGATACCGGTACGATATCATCATTCTTGCCGTGAATAACAATTGTTCTTTTAGCCTTTATCTGTGGTTCTTTTTCATAGCCTGGCAGATACAGTGCCGGAGCCAGCAACAGTAGCAGGTCTGGCTTAAGTACTTCACTGGCATGTGCGGAGACATAGCCACCCATGCTGGAACCAACCAACACCAGTTTTTTATTGGCCTGTGGTTTTTGCTTGAGCAGATACTCTACTCTTTCGTCTGGATCGAAGGTAAAGGTGTAGTCTGGGCTTTCAACGACAAAACCTAGTTCTTTAGCTATTTTTGCCATTGCCTGAATTTTTGTGCCCCAGGGACCGCTTTCTTTACCGTGGGCGAAGTAGATTAGGTAGTCTTGCATGGGTATTCCTTATATATCTCCCAACTCTTCTGGTATTTTCTTCGGGGTCTTTATTCTAATCCGCTTTATCCGCGAACAATCACCACTTTCCAAATCTACCGAACTCTTGCTTACTCCAAAGCTCTTGGCAAGAAACTTTACCAAGTGGGTATTGGCCTTACCGTCTACTGGTGGCGCGGTGATTTTTATCTTGAGATGGTCTTCAAGCGGTTCGCAAAACTGGTCTTTACTACTTTTCGGCTGTGCCTTGATACTAAGCACTAAATCATCACCATCCCATCTGTACCATTGCGTTGCCATTTCTAATACCTGTTCTACAGCAATCCAAAACCAATATACTGTCCATGCGCGCCATGCAGCACCAAACTAATGGTATATAACACGATGCCCGCAATAAACGGAGAGAAGTCCATCGCACCAAATACAGCAAAGCGTCTAAACGGCAAAAGAATTGGGTCGGTAAGGGCATATACTACGGTTAGTGACGAGGTATAGTAGGAACCGCTTTGCGCTACCCAACTGATTATTACCCTCACAAAGATGGCGTATAACATCACTACCAGAATTTGATTTGCTACCGATAATAATGCCGATATTGGCAGGATTACCGGGTTAATTATCTGTCCACCACTAGCGACCAGAATCCATAAAAATGTACCTAGCATCTGTATAACCATGGCTAAAATCAGTGATGAAAAGTCTATCCCTCGCCAACCGGGGATAATTCTACGCATTGGGCGTAAGAATATGTTGGTTGCTTTAACACAAAACTGTGATAACGGGTTATGAAAATCGGCTCGGAAATATTGCAGTAAAAAGCGCAGGATAATTATCGACAAATAGACCTCTACTGCCGTATCAATTAAGAACTTTAAGGGTTCTATAAACATTAGGCATCCTCTCCTAAAATATCACCTAGTTCAATGGAACGATCGCGCGCGGCCTTTAACGCAGCAGAAAAGGCCTCTCTGATACCTCCGTTATTCAAGGCCAAAAGTCCTTGTTCTGTGGTTCCTCCGGGTGAGGTTACCTTTTCGCGTAATACGCTCGGAGAATCTTTTCCCTGCACCGCTATCTTGGCAGCACCGAAAGCGGTTTGCAAGACCAATTCGCGCGCGCTTTGCTCATCTACACCCAATTCTTTGGCTGCGTCTTCCATCGCCTCCATTACCAAAAAGAAATATGCTGGGCCACTACCGGAAATCGCGGTTACAGCATCCAATTGTGATTCCGCATCTAACCACACGGTTGAACCAACTGCACTTAATATATTATCTGCAAGCTTCTTTTGTTCTTCTGTAACCAGTTTATTGGCAAACATACCGGTTACTCCAGCCTGCACCAATGCTGGCGTGTTGGGCATGGTTCTAACGATTGCCAAATCACCTCCAAGCCAACGCGAAATCTCTTTTTCTCTGATTCCTGCTGCAATGGAAATTACCAACGGTTTATGCTGCTGCACGACTTGCTGCATATCTTTTAGTACCATTTGAAGCACTTGCGGTTTCACCGATAGAACTATACTGGACACCTTGGATACCAGCTCGGCGTTATCTTGCGCCGGAGTAATGCCAAAATCTGCCTGCATCTTTTCCAACTTAGAGCCATCCAGATCGGTTACAAAGATATTTTTGGCATTAAATCCACTTGCTATCAAACCACCGATAATACTGGCAGCCATATTACCGCCACCTACAAATCCAATTGTATCCATTATTTTGCCCTTCTTGCTCCAAATATTGCGGTTCCAATTCTCACCATTGTTGAACCTTCTGCCACAGCACTTTCCATATCATCTGACATACCCATCGACAAGGTATCTAGTTTATAACCCTTGGAATTTAATTCATCAAATTTTTCACGCAACTTACGAAAATTTGCTCTTTGCAATTCTACATCATCGGTAATCTCAGGGATTGCCATCAACCCCCGTAATTTTATTCCGGGAAGATTAATTATCGCTTGAGTTAAAGCCTCGACATCACCCATATCAACGCCGGACTTGGTATCTTCATCACTAACATTTACCTGAATACAGATATTTATTGGCGCCTTATCTGCAGGTTTTTGGTCGCTAAGACGTTGCGCTATCTTTTCCCTGTCAACACTATGTACCCAGTCAAAATTCTCGGCTACCGGGCGGGTCTTATTCGACTGTAATGGTCCAATAAAATGCCACTCAATATCGTAATCACTCAGCTCCTGAATCTTTGGAACCGCATGCTGCAGATAGTTTTCGCCAAAACTTCTTTGACCTGCATTCCAGGCATCAATGATGGTTTCGGCAGGGTGGGTTTTACTTACCGCAAGCAAGGATACCGAACCAGATTCACGCCCGAATTTGGTTTCCGCCTGTCTAATTTTGGTATTTACTTCTTGTAAACGTTGATTAATGTTGGTCATAGCGTTATGTTAGGGTAGAATTTATTGTCATTTTTGTTAAAAATATGACATTTATGAAAAAAAATAATAACTTTCGAGCGATTTTAAAAGCGAAATACATAAATTGCTCTAAAATTAGTATAAGAACGATTTTATATTATCTACAAGCAGCAATGAAATAGATAGGGGAATATAATGGATATTTCTGATTTACTTGCGTTCGGCGTCAAAAACGGAGCCTCTGACCTTCATTTATCGTCTGGTCTGCCTCCTATGATTCGTGTTGATGGTGACGTGCGCAGAATCAATGTTCCAGTGATGGAGCACAAACAGGTTCATGGTTTAATCTATGACATCATGAATGATAAACAGCGTAAAGATTACGAAGAATTTCTTGAAACCGACTTCTCGTTCGAGATTCCTGGTCTTGCCCGTTTCCGTGTGAATGCCTTTAACCAAGACCGTGGAGCAGCTGCGGTATTCAGAACGATTCCATCTAACGTTCTTTCTCTTGATGAACTTGCTGCGCCAGAGGTATTTAAAGAAGTTTGCCAACAACCTCGCGGCCTGGTTCTGGTTACCGGACCTACAGGTTCCGGAAAGTCTACAACCTTGGCAGGTATGATTGACTTTATTAATGATAGTAAATACGAACACATTCTTACCATTGAGGATCCTATCGAGTTTGTTCACAAGAGTAAAAAATGTCTTATCAACCAACGTGAGGTACACCGCGATACTCACGGCTTTAATGAAGCACTGCGTTCAGCACTGCGTGAAGACCCGGATATCATCCTGGTGGGTGAGCTACGTGACCTTGAAACCATCCGCCTGGCACTTACCGCAGCAGAAACCGGTCACTTGGTATTTGCTACTCTACATACCAGTTCAGCAGCAAAAACTATCGACCGTATCGTCGATGTTTTCCCTGCCGCAGAAAAATCAATGGTACGTTCAATGTTATCAGAGTCACTTCGCGCCGTTGTTGCCCAAACACTTCTTAAAAAGATTGGTGGTGGCCGTATTGCAGCACACGAAATCATGGTTGGTACTCCTGCCATCAGAAACCTTATCCGTGAAGATAAAATCGCGCAGATGTATTCCGCAATCCAGACAGGACAAGCTGTTGGCATGCAGACTCTGGATCAAAACCTACAGGACCTAGTACGCCAGGGCGTTATTAACCGTCTTGATGCTAGAGCAAGGGCTTCAAACAAGGATTTGTTTAACTAGGCCATAGTCGCCACGCTAGGCAAAGGTCTTTTAACTGAAAGCAAAAATATAAGTTAAAACACAACAACAAGGGATCTTATTATGGACTTTAATTCACTATTGGCATTAATGCTTAAAAAAAATGCATCCGATATGTTTATTACTGCCGGAATGCCACCTAGTTTGAAGATTGCAGGCAGGGTTGTTCCCGTTACGCAACGCAAACTTACCCCTGAGCAATGTTATGCCACAATTATGGCCATAATGACTCCAGACCAACAGGAAGAGTTTGAGGTAACCCGTGAATGTAACTTTGCAATCAGCGCCAAAAACATCGGTCGTTTCCGTGTAAGTGCCTTCTATCAACGCAATCAGGCGGGCATGGTTATCCGTCGTATTACTACCAAGATCCCTTCTATTGAAGAGTTGAGTCTACCGCCAATTCTAAAAGACTTTGCCATGACCCAGCGCGGTCTGATTATCTTTGTTGGTGCTACCGGTACTGGTAAATCTACATCGCTTGCCTCTATGGTTGGCTTTAGAAACCGTAACAGCACCGGCCATATCATCACCATTGAAGATCCAATCGAATATATTCACCAACATGAAGGATGTGTGGTAACCCAGCGTGAAGTTGGAATTGATACAGAATCTTACGATGTAGCTCTTAGAAATACTCTGCGTCAGGCACCAGATGTAATTCTGGTTGGGGAGATTAGACAACGCGAAACCATGGACCATGCAATCGCATTTGCTGAAACAGGCCACCTTTGTTTATCTACCCTGCACGCCAATAATGCAAACCAGGCAATGGACCGCATTATTAACTTCTTCCCTTCTGAAAGACGTGACCAGCTGTTTATGGATTTGTCTTTGAACCTAAAAGCAATCATCGCCCAACAATTAATTCCAACACCAGATGGCAAGGGACGCGTGGTTGCACTAGAAATTCTGGTTAATACTCCTCACGTTAGTGACCTTATTCGTAAAGGTAGGGTAAATGAACTAAAAGACATTATGAAGCGTTCGCGTGAGCAAGGAATGCAGACCTTTGACCAACATCTATTTGATTTATACAAGCAAGGTAAGATTGCATATGAGGATGCTATTAGATACGCTGACTCTGCAAACGAGGTACGTCTGATGATCAAACTTGATTCTTCTGATGGCGATAGATTTGCCGCCCAGCCTGATATGCAGGATGGAAACGATGGCATGATGTCATTGGATGATTATTAATCTAAAATTTTATTCACCTTATTTAAAGGCAGGCCTCTTGGCCTGCTTTTTGTTTTTTTAACGTCTTTGAGATATCGGCCTTCACCAGTATGACACAGTATTTTTAGGTTTCCTTCACCCAGCTCCAATCATATTCAGGATCTGCAAGTGCCACAAAATTAGGATTTTTCAATGATTCTTTCTGGTTATACCGCATCCGTTCACCATCCAAAGTCATAACCTTTCCTCCTGCAACCTCAAGCACACACTGCGCAGCCGCTATATCCCACTCGCAGGTTGGTCCGAAACGCGGATAAAAATCCGCAGCCCCATTAGCGAGCAAGCAAAATTTCAACGAACTGCCAACGGCAACGGTTTCAATATCTTCACGCACGTCTAACAGTGATTGTAACCGCTGGTCCATATGTGACTTACTGGCCACAACCCTGATTTTTTTCGAGTTATTTCGTGCTGTTACTGATATTGGAATACGAGATTCATCTTGAAGATCGATCTCGAAAGCCCCCACCCCAGTAGCGGCAATGTAGATCTTGTCGGCAACAGGATAACCCACCACCCCAAGCACCGGATATCCGTTTTCTATCAAGGCAACGTTAACTGTAAACTCTCCATTACGGTTAATGAATTCCTTGGTTCCATCAAGCGGGTCAATTAACCAATATGCACGCCAGTTTTTGCGTATCTCAAATGGCAAATGATTTCCCTCTTCAGAAAGAATTGGAATATCCGGCTGAATATGCATTAATCCTTCAACAATAATTTGATGCGCATTTTTATCAGCAATTGTAATCGGGCTGGCATCTTCTTTGATTTCTACTTCGATATCGCTTGCATATACCTGCAAAATAGCTGTGCCTGCTCTTTTTACAACCTGAGCAACGCTATCCAATAAATCTTGTTTTCTTTCACGGGAAAATAGAATGTGCATATTATTCTCTTAACTTAGATTACTCTTATTGTCATTCCCGCGAAGGAGGGAATCTTTTTGGGACATATATTATCGAGATTCCAAATCAAGTTGGGAATGACGCAGTGCTATTATTTTTGCTTTATAACTACCGCAATAAATGATCTCTTACCATATACAATGCTGCCATACTACGCGCTTCGGTAAAATCATCCTGCTTAAATAACTGTTCAAGTTGATCTAGACGCCAAGGAATAACCTCGATCTCTTCGGGTTCATCGTACGGTAATTTTTCTTCATATAGATCCTGAGCCAATACGATATGCGTTTTCAAAGGAAAATATCCTGGAGCTAAGGTTAATGTCTTAATTTCCTGTAGCTTTCTGGCACCATAACCAACCTCTTCCTTAATCTCACGATTCGCTGCCTCTAATATAGATTCACCCTGTTCCAATCGGCCTTTAGGAAGTAGCAATTCGTAATTATCTGTCCCTGCTGCATATTCTCTAATCAACAAAACGGTATTATTAGTTAACATGGGTATCACCATAACCGCACCGCTTCCTCGGTTTGCAAGTCTCTCGTATTGACGCTCTTCCCCATTTGCAAACTTCAAATCTAACTGTTCTATCTTAAACAACTCGGATTCAGCAACAACCCTTCTCTCCTTAATCTCAGGATGCTTTCTCATTAACCATTTTCCCCATCTATCTGATTTTGAGCCCATTTGATAACAGATCTTACCCTGGGAGAACACATTTTCTTGGCTTCATCTATTGTCACCCATCTTGACTCAACATGCTCCGGACGCCCTAGCTCGGGATTAACTGGCAATTCAATTTCAATCTGTTCTGTTTGGGCAACATAATAACGAGCTACTTTGCCTCCACGATAAGGTCCGGTTTCATAAAAATCTTTTCCCCAGCAAAAATCCAAATCGATAATCGTGGTTTCCTCTTTAACTTCACGCAAAGCAGCCTCAAACTCTGTTTCATCCGGCTCTTGCATACCTTTAGGAAAATCCCAATACTGATAGGCTCGCAGTAATAGAAACAACAATTGCTGGGTAGATACGTCTCTACGTACCACCACAACACCTGAAGATAATTTTCTGTTCTTCTTTCTAGTTACCACAATACTGCTCTAGGGTCTCTCTAAATATTTCCGGGGTATATTCATCAACAACCACACCCTCTCCAATACTCTTGATTAGTACTAAACGTACAACACCGTCTAACACTTTTTTATCTGCCTGCATCAACTTTGCAAAATCGTCTACTGTCATATTATCTGGCACCTCAACAGGAAGTTGCGCCTTTTTAATTATAGACACTCCTCGCGCAGTATCCTCTGCAGTCAACCATCCCATCAATTCCGACATGGTTAAAGCCATACACATACCAACAGCTATTGCCTCTCCATGCAACCAACTAGAGTATCCGGTATAGGTTTCAATAGCATGTCCAAATGTATGACCAAAATTTAATAGAGCCCTAATACCATGCTCCAACTCATCCTTGGCAACAACCTCTGCCTTAATCTGACAAGAACGATGTACGGCATAAGCTAAGGCCTCGTAATCTCTCTGCAGTAATTTATCCAGATTTTTTTCCAACCAAGAGAAAAATTCTGCATCATAGATAAATCCATACTTAATTACCTCAGCTATACCAGCCTTGAGCTCTCTGTCCTCCAAGGTATCTAGAGTGGTGATATCAGCAATCACCGCTTGTGGCTGATAAAAAGCTCCTATCATATTTTTACCCAGCGGATAATTAACACCTGTTTTACCTCCAACTGAAGAATCAACTTGTGATAATAAGGTTGTAGGCACCTGAATAAAATTAACTCCGCGTCTATAGCAAGCTGCAGCAAAGCCTGTCATATCCCCGATAACTCCACCACCAAGAGCTATCAGCGTAGCCTTACGGTCGTAGTTATCACGCATCAAACTATCAAATATAGTATTAATCGTATCCAGATTTTTATACTTCTCTCCATCCGGCAGGATTACTTCTCCAACCTTCTTTTCTCCTGATGTACCTGCAAGTAACTCCTGCTTGAATTTTTCCAGATAGAGTGGAGCAACGGTTTCATTGGTTACGATCATAACTTGCTTACCTTTAATATATGGCAATAAATTTTCTGCACGAAACTGATCTTTCCCAATAAATATTGGATAACTTCTCTCACCTAATTCAACTGTAAGTGTTCTCATTATTTTTTCCATTAATTTAAATATTCTCTATCTTAGACTCGATCTCTTTTAGCACTACTTCGATACCAGCATTATCTGTACAAACAACAATATCAGCAACTTCCTCATATATCGGTGACCGCAACTTAAACAACTCCTTTAGTTTCTGCATAGGATCTTCCGTTTGTAATAATGGACGATTTTTATCCTTCTTGGTACGTTCCATTTGTTGCTCAACCGAAGTTTTAAGATAAATGACTGTGCAATGTTTGATTAGATTAAGTCTATTCTCTTTTTTTATTATTGCACCACCACCTGTTGCTAAAACCATATCTTCACTTGATTCTACCAGTTCCTTGATCGCTTTTATCTCGCGCTTACGAAAACCTTCCTCTCCCTCTGTTTCAAAAATATATGGAATATCGACTCCAGTACGCCTTTGTATTTCACGATCACTATCTTCAAACTTAATACCAAGTTTTTGGGCAAGGCGATTACCAATCGTTGATTTTCCTGACCCCATTGGGCCTACCAAACAAATCTTCATTGTTATCTTAACCGTTTTAACCTAATTAATTTATTTTACTCTAGCTCTGCTTAATAGCAAAAACAAAAGGGCGCCGAAGCGCCCTTTTAGCAAAATTACTACAGCTCTCTATAGTGATACTTTCATATCACTTTTAAGAATCTTTGGTGTAACAAAAATCAGCAGCTCTGTTCTATCATCTTGTTTTTGTGTATTCCTAAATAGATGACCAACTACAGGAATATCACCAAGCAATGGCACCTTAGTCTCAGTATCAGTTGCCTCTTGCTCATAGATACCACCTAAAACCACTGTCTCTCCATTATCTACAAGAACCTGGGTATTAACCTCACGAGTATCAATACTTGGTACACTCATATAAATCTCACCTACACTGTCTTTCTTAACAGTTAGATCCATTATAATACGGTCATTAGGGGTTATCTGAGGAGTCACTTCAAGTGATAACACAGCCTTTTTAAACGAAACAGTCGCAGCCCCACTCGAAGAGGCTTCCAGATATGGAATCTCAGTACCCTGCTCTATTAACGCGGTATGCTGATCTGAAGTAATTACGCGCGGACTGGAAACAACCTCACCTTTACCCTCAACCTCCATTGCGGAAAGTTCAAGCTGAAGCAAATATGAACCAATCTTACCTATAGCCAAACCAACAGCACCAGCAGCCTCAGCCACAGGCAAATCCACCAATAAACCTTCATTGCCACTTCCTGCGCTAGACTCATAGGCTGTAATACCTCCATAATTTACATCACCAGCAAGCTTACCTCCGATAACGGCTCCAATATCATCATTACTCCCATATGTACCAGCCCCAGAATATCCAAATCTCACACCTAACTCTTTACTAAAATCGTTATTTGCAATCACAATTCTTGATTCAATCAACACCTGCTGCACTGGAATATCCAGTTTTGCGATCATCTTACGCACTTCTACCAACACATCAGCAGTATCGCGAATCATAATTACATTGGTACGCACATCTACAGTCGCACTTCCACGGGAAGAAAGAACTGAACCACCACCTTCGCCAGCAGAACTAAGCAATGCAGCCATATCACTTGCCTTGGCATAATTAATCTCGATAAATTCAGTTCTTAATGGAGCTAACTCTTCAATCTGCTTTTGTGATTGTAATTCAAGCTTTTCTTGCGATGCTAACTCTTCGGTCGGAGCAATCAGAATTACATTACCATTTTGACGCATTGATAGACCTTTGGTCTTAAGAATGATATCCAATGCCTGATCCCAGGGCACATTTTGCAATCTTAGGGTCAAACTACCACCAACAGAGTCACTGACAACAACATTCATTCCGGTAAAATCAGCAATAAGCTGCAATACTGCCCTTACCTCAATATTTTGGAAATTAAGAGTTAATCTGTCACCCGTGAACACTGCATTCTCACGTTCGATCTCTTCCTTCTCATCTTTTGTTAATGGTCTCAACTCAATTGTAAGCAACTTATCTGATTGATATGCCAACTGCTCATAAAACTCGGTAGAAGGAGATATCACAATTCTGGTATTACCATCGCGCATACCAGTATCAATTGTTTTAACCGGGGTACCAAAATCCATAACATCCAAACGTTTTATCAGCTCTGCAGGAACTTTTGTTTCTGCAAAATCGACAATTACCTGGCCCGCTTCACTGCGCACATCAACCGGAATAGTTGTATCCGACAATGAAATGATGACACGACCTTCACCTGACTCTCCCCTTCTAAAGTCAAGATATTCAACATGAGGACCATTGATTTTTTCCATTCCTTTTACTGGAGCAGTTGTGGTTTCCGGTTTAGATTGAGCAACAGTTTCTTGTGCCGCAGGCTTGGCCGATTCTGCTGTTCCCAATATAAGAGCAATTTTATTATCCTTGTTTACCACCGTGTATGGGACTTGTTCTGCAAGATAGATCACTGCTCTGGTTCTGCCTCCAGCCTCAGCCGTGGTAACCTTCTGAGCAACCCCTACTCCAATATCCAGCGATTTTTTATCTAGCTTATTAACTGTATCAACAAAATCGATAGAAACCCGGGCTGGATCACCAATAGTAAAACTATTTGGCTCTCCCTTTAGTGGTGAGCTTAGCTCAAATACAACTTGCACCCGCTCTCCAGAAAGGGATGATACAGATATATCTTTAAGCTCATTTGCGGATACTGTACTGCTAAGCAGCACACCAACCATCAGAGCCAAACCTTTGGTTAACATCCTGTTTCCAGGGCTCAGTTTAGTTAGTATTTTTATACATCTTTTCATAATTATATCCTCACCGGAATTTTTTTATTTGCCTGCATCATTTAAGGTAAGTACAGCATCACGAAGTTTACAACGCTTCCCTGTCCTAACTCTCTCAATTAATTCAATCTTAGTGCCTTCAATATTGGTTATCTCACCTGAATTCTGCCCCATGTGCTCACCAACTTTAAGTCTGTGCACCGTACCCTCTGGCGATCTAATTAAAGCCCAGGTAGTCTCATCTTGCGCCATAATTCCAACCATGGCCAAAGAATCTAGTGTATAACCTTCTAAAACTTCTCTTACCCTATCCGGGTCTGGACAGAACCTGGTATCCATTTCCGGATCATAAGCTTCATCATGAACAGGAACGCCACCAATCACAATTACCTTAAACGGATCAGGAATTCCTTCCATTGAATATACGACTTTTTCTATCGGTTTTATTTGTGGAGGATCTGCGATCTTGCCGCCTGGCCTTGCTTTAATATTTTCTATCTTTTGGCGGAGGTCTTCATTATCACCACCTCCAATACATCCCCCAAGAAGTAATGATGCACATCCTAACAAAACAATAATTACGGATTTTTTTGATATTGCAGTGACAGTTGAGTATTTTGATTTCCTATTCATGCTACTCTCCTTTGTCTCTGTATCTATAGGTCATAGCCTTAACACTCATTGTAAGATTACCTCCTTCCTTTCCTCTTTCGATAGAAAAGTCTTGTAAGGTTACAATCCTTGGAAGAGATGCTATACCACTAACAAACATACCAAACTCATGAAAATCACCAATCAACTTTAGTGAAATAGGTAATTCAACATATTCATCTTTTTCCTTTTCATCCTCTGGTTTAACCAATTGAAACTCAAGCGCACTAGCGGCGCCTGTTTGAGAAATATCACGCACAAAAGACTCAACCTCAATTTTTGTCGGCAAACGACTTACCATGTCTTCAAACATCTCTTCCATCATTGCCAATTGCTTTTTAAGTTCTTCCAGGTTTGCAGCCTTTTTCTGTTTAATCTCAAACTCTTTTAGCTTTTCATCCTCTAGCTGTTTTACTTTTTCCAGCTCTGTGTACTGATTTTGCCAATCAAAATGCCAAGCAGCACCCAATGCAGCAGCAAATAGCAGCGCCCATATAATTACCTTTGCAGGAAGTGGCCAGCTACCAATATTACTTAGCTCCAGATTGTTTAATTCAGAAAGATCCACTTTTTTATACCTTCCTATATATATATATAATTATATCGCCGTAGCGACTATTGTTCTTCAGTATTCTCTTTACTTGCCTGCTTTACTTCTAGAGTAAAAAGAAAACGTTTGGTCTGCCCTTCACTCTTAGCAGTAATCACCTTAAGCTTTGGTACCCCAAAAATCGGCGATTTATCCAAATTTTCCATATATTCGGACACTCTAGATTGAGATAAAGCTACACCTTTGATAGTTAGCAAACCACCTTTTTGGCCAAAACTTTCAATATAGACCTCTTTTGGTACAGTACGAATAAATTCATTAAATAAACGTACCATCTCCGGCCTACCTGATTGTAAACCTTCGATTACACCAATTCTTGCTTCCAAAGCCTCTTTTCGTTCTTCAATATCTTTGATCTCTTTAATCTTTTTATCAACTATAGTGATCTCTTGTTGAATCATATTGTTTCGCTTATTTTGATTATCAATCAGATATTCATTAAATAAATGAACCGCAACACAAGCCAAAACAGCCAAAAAAAGCACCACTCCAGTCAATACTGCAAACTCAGTCTGTCTCTCTTTCCTGAGCTCTTCACGCCATGGTAATAAATTTATCTGTGTCATTAATCAAAGCTCCTTAATGCGAGGCCGCACGCAACCATAAGTGATGGAGCATCATTTGCCAGAATCTGTGGTTTAATTCTCTTTGCCAAAAGCATAGAAGCAAATGGATTAGCTATTGAGGTTTCAGTTGCAATGCTTGGTGTTGATTCGATTAGCTCACTAATCCCTGGAATTGAGGCACTTCCTCCAGCAAGAACAATATGATCTACATTTCCATGTTGATTATTAGCAAAGAAGAACTGTAGCGATCTTACTACCTGCTGAACCAATGTCTCTTTAAATGGCTCTAATACTTCTAATTCATAGTTATCTGGTAACCCACCTTGGCGCTTTGCAATTCCTGCTTCTTCATATGACAAACCATAACGACGCATAATCTCTTCGGTAAGCTGCCTGCCACCAAACACCTGCTCTCTGGTATATACAATAGCGTTATCATGCATAATATTTAACGTGGTAACGGTAGCTCCAATATCAATCACCGCAACCGTTTGATCAGCACCCTGTTTTGGCAATTGCTCAGCAATCAATGAAAAAGCATTTTCCATTGCATAACTTTCTACATCAACAACCTTTGCAATTATGCCAGCATTTTCTAATGCATCACGCCTGATATCTACATTTTCATCCCTACAAGCAACCAGCAAAACATCAACATTATCCGGATTACCTTCGGTTGGACCTAGAACCTCAAAATCCAATGCCACCTCATCCAAGGGGTATGGAACATACTGATCTGCCTGAAGTTCAATATTAGCCTGCATCTCTGACTCGTTAACATCTGCAGGCATGCTTATGATTTTACTGATTGAGGCTGAACCTGGAACTGCTACCGCAGCATGCTTGGCCTTTGTTCCAGATCTTTTCACCGCTCTGCGGATACTTTCTGAAACCGCCTCTACATCAGATATATTTTTCTCTACAACAGCTGACGCCGGCAAAGGCTCCACAGCATAACTTTCGACACAATACTTCTTGTCAGTCTTGCGAAGCTCTATCAATTTCACAGCTGTTGAACTGATATCAACCCCCAACAGAGTTGGAGATTTTTTCGTAAATAGGGGCACTTTGGTTCCTTTTTCTTCTTATCTTACTTGGATCTTAATAATCTTCCTTATTAATAGCATTAAATAACAGACTTTGATATATATCAACCCAGAAACGCAATTTCTTTAAAAAAAGATATATTTTTCGGAATAATTTTTTACCGTTTGGCCATTTAAACATGCCTATATTTAATAACCAATTACCAAAAAATATCAAAATCTGCTATTTTCTTTATCCATACTTATTTTAATTTTAGTAAAAGAAACCCAAATATGAAGTTTTTTTACCGTCCACTTAAATATTTTGTGATTTTATTGATAACCTGTTCGCTTTTAGGAACAGCATCACTTTATATTTCATACCTTGTTATTAAGCCTGACCTACCAGATGTTTCCACCCTTAAGGACATTAAACTTTCTGTACCTCTTCGGATTTATACAGCAGATGACAAACTTATTGGTGAGTTTGGAAAAAAAAGGCGGGCCCCTCTAAATTATGAACAAATTCCTACTCAAATCATCAACGCCTTTTTAGCTGCTGAAGACGAACGCTTTTTTACCCATCCAGGCGTTGATTACCAAGGAATTTTACGCGCGGTTTGGCAACTCATAAGAACCGGAGAAAAGGGTTCAGGTGGTAGCACCATCACAATGCAAGTCGCCAGAAATTTCTTTTTATCTAAAGAAAAAACCTATATCCGCAAACTTAAAGAGATATTTCTATCTCTCAAGATTGAACAGGAATTTACTAAAAATGAAATCATAGAACTTTATTTAAATCGAATTTTTCTTGGCAATCGCGCTTATGGCATAGGAGCAGCTGCACAGGTGTATTACGGCAAACCAGTTGAGCTTCTAACATTAGAACAAATAGCCATGATTGCCGGACTCCCGAAAGCTCCTTCAGCAAACAATCCAATATCAAATCCTGTACGAGCCAAAGGAAGACGATCCTATGTTTTACGCCGTATGTTAAAGCTCGATTTTATTACCCAAGAAGAATTTGACTACGCCGTTACTCAACCAATATCAGCAAAACTACACGGTCAGGCCACAGAAGCAGAATCACCATATATAGCAGAAATGGTACGCAACGAATCCCTAAATTTATTCGGAGAACAAGCATATACCGATGGGTATAAGGTTTACACAACGATAAATTCCAATCTGCAAGCCAGCGCACAAAGCGCTTTGAAAAACGCCCTTATTAATTACGATATGCGCCATGGATACAAAGGCCCTGAGAATCATATTGAAAAATTCGAAAATATGGATATTGAAGAGCTGGGTTCCATAGTTGCCGACTATGGATCTGTTGGCGATCTAATCCCCGCTTTAGTTATAGAAGTAGATGAAGTGTCTGCACAAATCTTCCTATCAGATGGAACCAAGGCCAAAATTGAACTTGATCAACTAAAATGGGCGAGAAAATTCATTTCGGATAACGCCAGGGGCCCACAAATCAAAAAAGCAACTGACGTACTCACCAAAGGTGATCTAATCAGGGTTCGCAAACAAACAATCACAAAAGAAGATATTGAAACCGAGGCTTACACTCTCAGCCAGGTTCCTGAGGTTTCCGGTGCTTTTGTGGCAATGAATCCCAACAATGGTGCGATAATAGCTCTAGTCGGAGGTTTTGATTATTACACCAGTAAATTTAATAGAGTAACTCAAGCAAGACGCCAACCAGGATCTGGCATAAAACCGTTCATTTATTCAGCCGCCCTTAGCCAAGGATACACCACAGCGTCATTGATTAATGATGCGCCGGTAGTATTTGAAGACTCAGCTCTGGAAAACACTTGGCGCCCTGAAAACTATTCTGGTCATTTCTATGGCCCAACAAGATTGCGAGACGCCCTAACCTTCTCACGCAACCTAGTTTCTATACGTTTACTAAGATCAATTGGCACTAGAACGGGCATACAACATTTGCAAAAATTTGGCTTCAATAAAGATCAACTACCAAATGATCTTTCCCTTGCTCTTGGAAGCGCCAATGTCACACCATTACAGATGGTTTCCAGTTACTCCGTCATAGCGAACGGAGGCTACAAAGTTGAACCCCTTTTTATCGACCACATTGAAGACAGCGAAGGCAATATCGTATTCAGCTCACCCCCTTTAACCGTATGCAGAACCTGTGAAAACCAAAAAGACAATACCGAAGACCGAGAAACCACAAACCTCACCTCCCTTGCAACTAATATTGCTCCTAGAGTTATTGATGAACGCAATATCTATTTACTTACCAGCATGATGCGTGACGTTGTAAAAAGAGGAACCGCTCGCAAGGCATTGGTGTTAAAACGATCAGATCTTGCAGGAAAAACCGGGACCACCAATGATCAGCGCGATGCTTGGTTTAATGGCTTTAACCAGGATATTGTTGCGACCGCCTGGGTTGGTTTTGATAAGATCCGTTCACTTGGCAACCGCGAAACCGGAGGCAAAGCAGCACTACCAATCTGGATCGACTTTATGCGCGATGCTCTAAAAGGCAAACCTGAAACCCCTCTAAAACAACCGGCAGGCATTGTAACAGTGCGTATTGACAAAAAAACTGGCCTACAAACCACAGCATCCAATCCCAACGCCATATTCGAGATATTCCGTACAGAAAATGTTCCCCAAATGGATCAATCCAGTGGAGCTACTGAAACCGATATCTTAAATGGATCTAGTCAGAGTTCGAACGGCGAAAATAAAGATGAAGGTGATCATCTATTCTGATCCCTTGCATACTTTCATAAGAAAAATATGAGATCTTACGACAAACAAAAACATATGATCGCAGCAGAAGCAGCGAATATAATTATTGCAAAAGGTGTCGATATTGAAGATGCCAGGCGCGAAGCTTGTCGCAAATTTAGCATATCTGACAAGAAAAAAATGCCAAAAGACCAGGAAATTCAAGCCCTGCTGCGAGAACGCTCAGAAATCTTCAGCTACCAGAACATAAAACAAGAACAACAACTTGAAGGAATTCGGCAAACCGCCATTAAGGCAATGCAGCTTCTAATAGACTTTCGCCCTAAAATATATGGAGCGCTTCTTGATGGCATTTATCACCATGGTAGCAGTATAAAATTACACCTGTTTACCAATACCATTGAAGATATCGAAAGACTCTTAATCGATCGCTCTATCCCATTTGAGTTATCAGAGCAAAAACTAAAGTCAGGAAGAAATAACTGGGAAGTTTTTTATACAATCAGCTTTTACGCTGGCGAAGAACAGATCGAAGCCTTGATATTCCTAAGCGATGAGCCATATAAAAATATAATTGATCCGGCAACTGACGCACCCATGACAAGGGCTTCGTTAAAACAGTTCATGGAAATTTGTTCTTAGTTGAGGTTTTATTTTCTGGATACCGGACTTCGCCAGTATGACGAGATTACTGTTTTTAGTATCGCTAAAAAATCCACTTTATAACACGCCATTTTTCGCTGAATATTTTTTTAAGATCGAGGCGCAATAACTCAGTTAAACTTTTTAGCGTAGCGAGCGCAGCCTAATCAAGGCGGACGATAATAAAAACAAGCGGAGTTTACAAATAGTAAATGAGCATTTTTTTATCATCGGCCAACACCGAGTAGGCAAGCACAGCAGCTAAAATTATTTGCCGCGCTGAAATTCTTCGACGAAGTCCCTCTTCTCCGGCCCACGATAAGTCTGACGCGGACGCGCAATCTTCTGATCCGGATCATTAATCATTTCCATCCATTGCGCCACCCAACCAGGAGCTCTTCCAATTGCGAATAGAACAGTAAAGAAGCTTGAAGGGATGTTCAAAGCTCTATATATCAAACCTGAATAAAAATCGACATTTGGGTATAGGTTCCTTTCAATGAAATACTCGTCTTGCAACGCTATCTCTTCCAAACGCATGGCCAACTCAAGTTTTGGGTCATCAACTCCCAAAGCATCCAATACGTCATGACAAGTCTTACGGATAATCACCGCTCTTGGGTCATAGCTTTTATAAACCCTGTGACCAAATCCCATTAACCTGAATGGGTCATCTTTATCCTTGGCTTTATCAACATACTTGGCAATATTATTTACACTACCAATCTCATCCAGCATATTAATTACTGCCTCATTAGCTCCACCATGAGCTGGCCCCCATAATGCCGCACAACCTGCTGCAATCGCGGCAAATGGATTAGTACCAGTACTTCCCGCCATCCTTACAGTAGATGTACTTGCATTTTGCTCATGATCAGCATGGAGAATAAATAGTTGATCCAGAGCCTTTTCTGCAACCGGATTTA
Organism: Gammaproteobacteria bacterium; assembly: GCA_033852075.1. Taxonomy (GTDB): domain Bacteria; phylum Pseudomonadota; class Gammaproteobacteria; order QZLD01; family QZLD01; genus QZLE01. The sequence goes on from JAWSVC010000032.1 coordinate 29,099, forward strand.
TTTCATATGGTTCTGTTGGCATAGAAAACATCATATTCAATAAATTCCCGGAATAACTAAGCTTTGAATCGGGATATACGATTGGATGCCCCATCATATGCTTAAAGGCCGCTGCTGCGATAGAAACCATCTTCGCTACTATTCTTGATGCAATCTGTTCACGATGAAACGCGTCTGATATATCTATACGATCATGATAGAAGGCTGATAGCGAACCGACTACCGCTGTTAACATCGCCATCGGATGTGCATCATAATGAAATCCATTAAAAAAGTTTAGAATCCCCTGATTTAGAAGCATATGCTTACTAATATTACGTTTAAATTCTTCCAGTGTATCCTTCATAGGCAGAACTCTATGAATCAGCAGATAAACCACCTCTAAAAAAGAACTTCGTTCGGCCAATTGTTCAATTGGATAACCGCGATGTAACAGAACCCCTTTTTCACCATCAATAAATGTAATCTTGCTTTGGCAACTTGCGGTAGAGGTAAATGCAGGATCATAGGTAAAATAACCAAACTCTTTATACAAAGAGCCGATCTCCACTACACTTGGACCATGAACACTTTCTCGTATCGGAAAATCGGCACTTTTACCGGTAGTGTTATCCGTAATAGTTACTGTTTTATTACTCATATTAACCTCCATTTTTCATCACATCTGATCATATTTCCCCAATATTAATATCAAATGCTAATCAGTTTTAGGTTACAAAATCGCGCAAAAAAACCTCTTCGTCAGAAGATTATATATCAAGAATTGGGAAGAAATAGGAAAATGTGGTTGGAATTCTATCTACAGCACGCACAAAAAACTGAGGCGCGGCCTTATAAGCTGCGCCTCCGGAATTTTTAGATACCGTGAATTATTTAGATACTTTTTTGTATCTCTTGCGGAATCTATCAACACGACCGCCAGTATCAACAATACGCTGCTGACCAGTAAAGAACGGGTGTGTTTTGCTTGAAATCTCAACCTTTACTAATGGGTATTCATTACCATCTTCCCACTTAATAGTTTCTTTAGTCTCAATAGTTGAGCGAGTTAGAAAAGCGAAGTCTGCACCGATGTCTTGGAAAACAACTTCTCTATAGTTAGGATGTATACCTTCTTTCATCTTCTTAATATCCAACTGCAATTTGTTCGTTAATTGGCCCGACTCCAATTTGCCTTCTCGAAACCCGCTACGCGGATCATTTATTCCTCTAAGGGAGGGGCCGGTAATGTTAGCCGCCGTATAATATAGATATTTTTTATCTGCCGCAAGTTAATTTATTGCAAAGTTTTATCTTTGTAGCTTTTATGACAGATCGTTTTGATTCGAATTAAGTTTCAAATATTGGCAACAAATCACAAAAGTCAGGATGCAAGCCGAAACAAAATCACCTATAAATAATAGGGTAGGTAGAGTCTCATTAAAAACTAAATCGCAATACCCTAACTAGGAGTATCACCATGGATCGGGAAAAGGAAAAACATATAACCAAATTGATCAATGACATACAAAGTCATAAGATCACCCTCCCGTCTTTACCCGAAGTAGCAGTTAAAGTTAGAAAGTTTGTTGATGACCCTGACATGGGTATAGCACAACTTTCCAAGGCAATAAGCACAGATCCAGCCCTTTCTGCTAGATTATTACAGGTTGCCAACAGCCCTTTTTTTCGCTGCATGACCCCTTCATCAAATCTAAACAATGCAATTAGCCGTCTTGGCGGAGTTTGTGTACGTAACATTGTTACCAGTTTAGTTATGGCACAGCTTTACAAAACCAATATCTCAGGCGCCATCAAAGGATATATGAAGGAACTTTGGGAACACTCCACCACTGTCGCAGCATACAGCAATGTAATCGCTCGAAAATTCACCAAACTAGATGCTGAAGAAGCGATGCTTACAGGACTTGTCCACAGCATAGGAGCCCTACCTATACTAACCTCTGCCAGTAACGATCAGGAATTAAGTAGCGATTTTGATACCGTCGTTGATCTGGTAACTGAATTTCATACCGATATAGGCAAAATTACTCTGGAAGAATGGGGTTTCCCTGAAAACATGATAACCGCCGTTGCAGAACACGAAGACCTGGACAGAGAACATGAAGGAGAAGCTGATTTAACAGATGTTATAACCGTCAGCACCTTGCATGCAACACTCGGCAAAAAGAATAAGCCACCAACCCGCCCTTGGGACGAAATTCCAGCGTTTAAGGCATTAAACCTTACTCCGGAACAAAGCATAGATGCTATGATTGAAGCAAAAGATGAAATCAGCGCAATAGAAAAACTGCTAAGCATGTAGGAAATAATGAATGTGTATCATATGGACAATAAAAACCGGCGAAGAAAAACATGGAGCTTGAACCAGCACTAGAACCCATTGTGATCCCTGCTCCTTTCCCGGAAGGAGTTAGCCAGTTTGCACATGTATGGCCAGAAGATGATCCCGCACCAAAAGTCGGGCAAATGCGCGATTTTATCTTTGACGGCAAAACCTACACTTTGAAAGTTAAAGAGATTATGGATCTTGGTGGTGGGTTTATTGGAGTAACATTAAGCACCAAACCATCATAACTCGTACAAAGGCCAGCGAGGTCTAACTCCAAACTCAGTTTCTGGCGCCTGCCCCTGCATAAACCTACGATAACCCGCATAGGCAATCATAGCACCATTATCAGTACAAAACTGCATTGAAGGGAAGAACAATTCCGCGCCCAGCTTATCCATCTCTTCTTTTAGCCTTTCTCGCAATCTCTTATTGGCACCCACACCTCCCGCAACAATCATCCGTTTAATTCCACGCTGCTCGATAGCTCTGCGGCATTTAATTATCATGGTATCGACTACAGCCTCCTGAAATGCATGCGCTACATCAGCCTTGGTTTGCGGCTCCAGACCATGCTCCTGTACAGTGGTGATAGCAAACGTTTTAAGTCCACTAAAACTAAAATCCAATCCCGGCCTATTGGTCATTGGTCGGGGAAACTTAAATCTTTTAGGATCACCATCTTCTGCTAATTTTGCCAACACAGGTCCTCCGGGATAACCAAGCCCTAACAACTTCGCAGTTTTATCAAACGCCTCTCCCACAGCATCATCGAGAGATTCACCAAGCAACTTGTATTTACCAAGCTCATCAACTTCAATCAGCATGGTATGCCCACCTGATACCAAAAGTGCAATAAATGGAAACTCTATCTTATTATCCTCTTCCAGCATCGGAGCCAAAAGATGTCCTTCTAAATGATGAATTCCTATTGCCGGAACCCCCCACGCCCAAGCCAAGCTACTTGCTGTAGCTGCACCGACCAAAAGCGCCCCCATCAAACCAGGACCTTTGGTAAAAGCGATACCATCAATATCTTCCTTACAACTACCCGATTCCTGCATCGCCTGTCTGATTAAAGGCGTCACCTTGCGCACATGGTCTCTTGAGGCTAATTCAGGAACCACCCCTCCGTACTCAGCATGTATATCAATTTGACTATACAGAGCATGAGACATAAGTCCTCGCTCACTGTCATAGATAGCCACACCAGTCTCGTCACAAGAGGTTTCTATTCCTAATACTCGCATCAAACAAACCATTTTCCCGTTAATAATTAGTGCTATTCTTAACCTAAATCGATCATTCGGCAACGTTTTTTTGCAAATGCTTTGCTTTTATAAAAAACCATGCGTAGAATATCCGACCCTGTCGTTTTGACAGTTTTTTATTAACATTAAACTTTTAAATTAAGGATGTGGTAACAAATGCCAATCGTAAAAGTAAAAGACAACGAGCCATTTGACGTTGCTCTACGTCGTTTTAAGCGTGCTTGTGAAAAAGCTGGCGTTCTTTCTGAAGTTCGTAGACGCGAATTCTATGAAAAGCCAACTGTTGAGCGTAAACGCAAAAAAGCGGCTGCTGTTAAGCGCCATCTAAAAAAGATGTCTCGTGATAGCATTAAACGCCAAAGAATGTACTAATAATTAACCAGTACTTAAGAATAACTTAATTCATACGGAAGAAGATCGTGAAGCAACGAATTACCGATGAAATGAAAACTTCCATGCGAGGGGGTGATAAAAAGCGTCTAGCCGTGATCAGGCTAATTATGGCAGCCATCAAACAAAAAGAGGTTGATGAGCGCATTGAACTAAACGACGACCAAGTTATTGATATTTTGTCAAAGATGGTCAAACAACGTCGTGAATCTATAGTTCAATATGAAAAAGCCGAGAGAGCTGATCTGGCTGAACAGGAAGCCTACGAAATTGAAGTTCTGCAAGAATTTCTACCTGAGGCTCTAAGCGATGAAGAGATTGCCAAAGAAATAGCTAAGGCTGTCGAAGAAACCGGCGCTTCTTCAATCCGCGATATGGGTAAAGTTATGGGCATCCTTAAAGACCGCCTTGCAGGCAAGGCAGAGATGGGAGCAGTAGGCGCTAAGGTTAAACAGCAGCTATCTGCATAATTATCTTTAGCCCCCTCATCTACACCTCCCCCGTGCATCCATTTTTCTTATAGGAATGCACGGGGCAGTTTTAATTCCCCTTTCCGCTTTTTTTTATCCCACATTCAGGCTAAAATTATTCTTTGGAATAATTTTTTAGCTGTAACTCAGGGATAGAGAATGTCGGACATCTATAAACAATCATACGACCGCCTTGGAATAACCATATTTTTTGCTTGTATCATCCATGCATTGGTTATCTTCTTTTTCTCATTTATCTCTCTACAGATGCCAAAAAAAACTGAATCAGACAAAATTGAGGTTACGATTGCAAAAAGACCATCTCGTAACTCACCCAAAGAATTCGATTACATAGCGCAAGCAGACCAGGAAGGCAGCGGTGAAGGAGAAAAAAAGGAAAAGCCCACCGACGACAATACAGCCCTATCCCCAGATATCGGCCAGGAAGAGGCGCCTTTACGCAGCGCACCGGAAGAAAGTGTAGAACAGCTAAAAGAAGATGACATTATCAGCTCACAAGCAGATGATCTAAAAAAATCTCAAAAACCAGAACAAGCATCGGAACATATCGCCGAACAACCACCGGCAGAGCTAAACTTTGAAAAAATGGATATTGCTCAACTTGAGGCACTTAATAACAATCAGAAAAAACAATATGCCAAGAAACTAAAAGACAAAACCAAAACCATAAATCCAGCCACAAAAAAGAAGGTTGAAGCGCAATACATAGGTAATTGGTCGCAACGCATGGAGACTTTTGCCAATAATAACCTTCCCAATGAAAAATATGCCCACAAGATGCGTGGCACCGTTCAGGTTGCTACAACAATTCTACCTAATGGTAATGTGCTTTTAATTGAAGTAATAAAACCATCTGGCAATTCAATCTTTGATGATACTATAGTTCGCTACATCAAAAATGCTGCACCATACGACGAGTTTCCTGAAGAGCTACAAGACTTTAAGCTAATACGAATCGAGCGCGTATTTAGATTTAAAGACAGCTAATTAACACAATACGCCGAAATAATCCGCTTTTCATGGCAACTTGACCTATACTGTTATTAATAGACCTAACAAATAGGCAGCAAACAAAAATAGAGTAACTCCTCGGATGGATGTAGAAGCTATAGATTCACTAACAAACCATATATTGATCGCAATGCCAACCTTGGCAGATCCTAATTTTTTCCAATCAGTCGTACTAGTTTGTCAGCATACAGAGGAAGGTGCGATGGGGATTATTATCAATCGTCCTACTGATATTAGTCTTGGTGAGATCCTAGTCCACCTTGAGGTTAAAGACTCTATTGGCACCAGTGAAACAGATACTGACCTGATAAAGACACCGGTATTTGTTGGCGGACCATTACAACGCGAACGCGGATTTGTTATCCATGAACCGCACGGTAAGTGGGAGTCTTCAGCCGTTATCTCTAAAGACATTGAAATAACATCATCACGCGATATTCTTGAGGCTATCTCTAAAGGAGAAGGCCCCAAGAAAAAATTTGTCGCGCTCGGATATGCCGCCTGGGCACCAGGACAACTTGAAGAAGAGATTATGCAAAACGCTTGGCTTAGTGGCCCAATGGATCCTGATCTTATCTTTGAGGTTTCAGATGAAGAACGCTGGCAAGCCGCCGCCGCATCAATAGGGGTAGACCTTAACCTACTATCGGAGTATTCTGGTCACGCCTGATTTTTCAAACCGCCTTAGCGCAGTCGAAGGTAAATGAAAAATTCATAAAACAGGGTAACTTCGACTACGCTCAGTCAACCTGTTTTTCTTTTGTAATTATTTCAATCGAAAAGCCATGACCACTACAAAAACATATCTCGGATTCGACTATGGCCTACAGCGCATCGGCGTTGCCGTTGGCCAATCCATCACCGGCACCAGCCGCCCTCTAGTAACCGTAAAATGCAACAATGGTGCTCCCGATTGGGATCACATCAGCAAACTATTTGAAGAATGGAACCCAGATGCATTGGTAGTTGGCGTACCTGTGCACATGGATGGCAGCGAACAAGAGATGACAAAAAATGCAAAACGCTTCGCGAACCGACTGGAAGGAAGATATAATATTAAGGCCCATACCGTAGATGAGCGTCTTTCTTCCCGCAAAGCGGAAGAACAAATAGCAAAAAGGCGAGCTGCCGGAATAGGCAAACGTTCTAAAAAGGGCGATACCGATAAAATCGCGGCACAGATTATCTTGCAAGACTGGCTCGATAGCACAACCTGAAATAGTATGCATGGAAGTGAATATGACGATTGATGAGAATATTGACCAACTCCTATCAAATATGGCTGAGCAACTGCAAAAGCTAATTGATGAGAGAAAACTAAAAAATCCGGCAATGATTGGTATTCAAACCGGCGGAATCTGGATTGCTGAAGAATTACACAAAAGGCTAAATATCAAAGATCCTCTTGGTAATCTTGGTATATCTTTCTATCGAGATGATTTTAGCCAAATCGGCTTACATCCACAGATACAACCTTCTGAGATACCGTTTTCCACCGAACATCGCGACATTATTCTTGTTGACGACGTTCTTTTCACTGGGCGCACTATTAAGGCTGCAATCAACGCAATATTTGACTTTGGCCGTCCAGACTCTATCATTCTTGCGGTTTTGGTTGATCGAGGCCATCGTGAACTGCCTATCCAACCCAACGTGGTTGGAAAGACAATTGAGCTAAATGCCAATGAACAAATCAAACTTTCAGGTCCAACCCCGTTACAACTTAGCGTGCACGAAGTACTATGAATATCCAACTCACCAAAGACGGCAAACTAAAGCACTTTTTAACTACTGAAGGGCTTTCCAAAGAAATACTTACCGAGATCCTAGATACAGCAGAAAACTTTACTACAGTTGCAAATATGCCGGTAAAAAAGGTTCCTCTTCTGCGCGGTAAAACTATCATCAACCTATTCTTCGAGAATAGTACCCGCACCAGAACCACCTTTGATCTGGCCGCAACCAGGCTCTCGGCAGACGTGGTAAACATGAATATCAGCACTTCAGCCACATCTAAGGGTGAAAGCCTGCTCGACACCTTAAGAAACCTGGAAGCAATGAGCTGCGATATGTTTGTGGTTCGCCACTCCGACACTGGAGCAGCCCACTTTATCGCCAACAATGTGGCTCCACACATTAGTGTTCTTAATGCTGGTGATGGCCAACACGCCCACCCAACCCAGGCAATGCTGGACGTATTTACCTTAAGGCAGCAAAAAGGTTCCTTTGAACCTATAAGCGTGGCTATTGTTGGTGACATACTGCACTCACGCGTAGCACGTTCAAATATCCATGCATTAAAGACTTTAGGAGTTAAAGACCTGAGAGTTGTTGGTCCACGCACCTTAATGCCTAAAGATATTGAAGATCTTGACGTAGAAGTTTGCTACGACATGAAACGAGGTATTACCGATACCGATGCTATCATCATGTTACGCCTGCAGCGCGAAAGAATGCAGGGTGAACTTCTTCCCAGCGAAAGCGAATACTACAAGATGTTCGGCCTTACCGAAGACAAATTAAAACTTGCCAAACCTGATGTTACCGTAATGCACCCAGGACCTATCAACCGCGGCGTTGAAATTGAATCATCGGTTGCCGATGGCAAACACTCTGTGATTCTACAACAGGTAACCAACGGTCTGGCAATCAGAATGGCAGTAATGTCCATGACCCTCGGCCACAGAACTGAGGAGACAGCATAATGACTACTAAGATGAATATTACAATAGAAAATGGTCGTGTAATCGATCCTGCAAATAACCTTGATACCAACACCAATGTATATATCCAAGATGGCAAAATAATTCACGTTGGAGATAGTGCACCAACAGGCTTTGCAGCTGAAAAAAATATTGATGCCACTGGCAAGATAGTATGCCCCGGAATCGTCGATATGTGCGCACGCCTGCGTGATCCCGGCCAAACCAACAAAGGAACAATAGCCAGCGAAACCACTGCAGCTGCAGCGGCTGGCATCACTACTATCTGCTGCCCCCCTGATACTTCACCGGTAATAGATACACCTTCTGTTGTCGAGCAAATCCGCAGCCGTCAGGAAAGCACTGGCATGGCTAAAGTTGTTCCATTAGCGGCAATAACTAAAAAACTGGAAGGACAAAATATCAGCAGCATGGCATCTCTTAAGAGTGCCGGCTGTATTGGAGTATCAGATGGCCGCAAACCTATCGCTAACAGCCTGGTTCTAAGAAGAGCTATGCAATATGCTGACACCTATGATCTTAAGGTATTCCTATCACCATCCGATCCATGGCTAAGTGAGAATGGCTGCGCTCACGAAGGAAAAGTAAGCACCCGTTTCGGTCTACCAGCACTTCCAGAAGCAACAGAAACCGCAGCAATTGCACGCGACCTTGCCTTAGTAGAACAAAGTGGCATCAAAGTACACTTTAATCAGCTTTCCACCAAACAAGGCGCAAAATTAATTGCAATGGGTCAAAAAGATGGGCAAAACATCACAGCTGACGTCAGTGCCCACCAACTATTCTTCACCGAAGATAATCTATGCGGTTTTGATAGTTCATACCATGTACGCCCTCCATTCAGAACTACCGCAGACAGAGACGGACTACGCAACGCGCTAAAAACAGACGTGATTGGCGCCATTTGCTCTGATCATCAACCACATGACCAAGATGCCAAGATCGGTCCATTCCCAACCACTGAGCCAGGAATATCAGCAATAGAAACTCTGCTACCGCTGACACTAAAATTAGTTGATGAGGACATACTTGAACTTGGAAAGGCTATTGAAAAGATAACCTCTGGCCCAGCAAAGATCCTGGAGATTAAAGCTGGAACGTTATCTGTTGATGCGATTGCGGATGTTTGTGTATTTGACCCAGAAATCGAATGGACTCTTACAGAAGAAGAGATGCTAAGTATGGGCAAAAACACGCCTTTGCTTAATACCACTCTGAAAGGTAGAGCAACGCATACCATTATTGATGGTAGATTGGTTTTTGAAAGATAAATTAGCTAGTCGGTGTACGCACCGACAAATTGCAAAAAATGAAGCAAGAAAACAGCTATCTTAATTCTGCGAATATTTTTTCAAGATCGAGGCGCGATTTGCTAAAAACATGTTGAGCTTACACATAAGTAAGCGACTCATTTTTTATCAAATCACAACAAAGATATTGGAGAAATAGGCCAGAATTAATCCGTTTCCGCGACACCACCAAACAAATCAAATATCACATTTACGAATAATCCCAATTCATACGTCATAATCGCAAAATCAGCATCAAAACGCTGCTCATCCGATTCACCGCCCTGATCCGCAGCCTCTTCAATCACCACATCACCAAAACGCAGACGCTTAAATTCCAACTCCTGAGTCACAACACATGAGATCTTGTCATGCCAGTTAATCGCAACCTTAGTCACGTATTTACCGGTATTGATATGCGCAGTTACCTCATCGGCGGCAATATCCATATTCTTAAAACGTGCGATTCCGCTTTCTTTATCAGGATGTTGCAGCTCGCACTCAGACTCTAAACCAATATTGCTTGGAGCGCCTTTAGTAAGCCAGCTGGTCATAGCCGTGGAAGGTGATGAGTTTACATCCGGTGGTGCAACAGGAAGAGTTCCAATCGTCATGCGCAGAAATTCAGCAAAGTCCTCGGCCTTTTTTCTACTGACGCTATCAACAATTAACCAGTTATTTTTGGTATCGATATAGGCATAAATTTTTTGTTTTTGAGTAAATGCGCGCGGCAACATATCATGCACCACCTCATCCTTAAGCTGGTTCTTTTCATGCCTACTGAGCTTATGCCCTAATTTATCTTCTTGTTCCTCTGCTCTGGTCTCCAAAAGATCTTTTACCGCCGCTGTCGGCATAATCTTCTCTTCAATCCCCAAACAGATCATGATACAACCGCCAGCAGCATGCACAAATGAAGAGGTATTTCTTCCAACCGGTGGCAACCAACCTAAAGCAACCTGCTCTAACTTCCCGCAACCATCAAGCGGATATTCCTGCAAAAGGGTATTTAATTCTTCAGCGGTTTTGCCAAATGGCTTGGTAAAACGAAAAAGTTGTAGATTCTTAAACCACATCCTTGTCTTTCCTTTTAAAAATTAATCCAAAGTAGTGGCTAGTACTTTTTCCGCCATCTCTTGACGGTACTGATGTAGCTTCTCACGTAGTTCCGGATATTTAACCGAAAGGATAGCAACTGCCAGAAGACCAGCATTTTTCGCACCAGCATCTCCAATAGCAAGAGTACCAACAGGAATACCACCAGGCATCTGCACAGTTGAAAGTAGAGAATCCATACCTCCAAGAGCATCACTCTTGATTGGCACACCAAGAACCGGTAATACCGACTTACCTGCGATAACTCCTGCAAGATGGGCTGCACAACCAGCACCAGCAATAATCACCTCTACACCACGCTCTTCTGCAGTAGCAGCTAATTCCCCCGCCTGCTCTGGGGTTCTATGCGCAGATAGTACTTTACTCTCATGTGGAACACCAAAGTCTTTTAGTACGTCTGAGGCCAATTTCATGGTTCCCCAATCGTTTTTACTACCCATTACGATATTTACTAAAGGCTTACCGTTTTCCATTAAAATCTCCGTGTTTGTATTTTTCTGGGCCTCGCGCCCTATTACAGATATTCATATATAAACACATAGGATCAATATCATATCTGTAACTAGTTGAATTTTCAGGAACGGGACAGTATAGCAGCAACTAGATTTATCTCAATTATTTCTCTTCTGGATCTATAATATTTATTATATATTTTCGCTAACCTTTAAATGGAATTAAACAATGGATCTTGGAGACACTAAAACCAGAATAATAATCGTTATCATTCTTTGTATTTTTATGAGTTGGAAATTCTTCTCATCGCGCCCTATTGAGCAACCCAAAGGGGTTCAGGTTGCTCCAGACAACCCTATCCAAATCAATATAGACTCCCCCAAACCATTTAGACACGAACAATTCACATTCACCCCCAAAGCAGAATATGACATAACAGCACGCGTCCTTAGTGCGGAACATTATTTTATTGATGCCAGTTCGGTTTTATCACCTGTCGACCTTGCGCTAGGCTGGGGAATAATGTCTGATTCTGCCATACTTGAAAATATTGAGATCGAGCAATCGGTACGCTTTTACAGCTGGCGCACAAATACACTTACAGTTCCACTACAGGAAATATCCCGCCACTCTGCCAATACACATATTATCCCGGCAGATGATTATGTAAGCTCAAAAGTGAAAGAAGTACGCAAAGGGCATATCGTTCATCTAAAAGGTTATCTGGTTTCTATTCAAGGTGATGATGGTTTTACCTGGAACAGCTCTATGACTCGTGATGACACTGGCGCAGGAGCATGCGAAGTATTTTGGGTTGAACAGATTGAATTTTTTGATAAACCTATTTAAATCTTCTCAATCAACCAACACTGATGAAACTTAGGTGTGCGCTCAAAATCTTTAGAGATAGTCTGGGCAGTTATATTTTTGGTTTTAAGCTGCTCTTCTAAACCCTTATCTAACTTAAAGCCGCGATAATTATTTGAAAAGATAATCAAACCTTCGTCAGACAGCATATTCACCGCATTTTCAATTATCTGTGCATGGTCACGCTGCACATCGAATACATCCTCCATCTTTTTGGAATTAGAAAATGTCGGCGGATCTATAAAAATCAGGTCGAACTTCTTCTTATAACCCTTTTGCAACCATTCGATACAATCAGCACGCACAAAACCATGTGTTTCACCCTTAAAGCCATTCAATTCCATATTCCTGCGTGCCCAGTCTAAATAGGTATTGGACATATCAATGGTGGTAGTTGATTTGGCGCCACCTGCTGCTGCATAAACCGTTGCGGTTCCGGTATAGGCAAATAGATTGAGAAAATGTTTGCCTTTTGCGCGCTCCTGAATCATAGAGCGAATAATGCGGTGGTCAATGAACAAGCCGGTATCGAGGTAGTCACTGTAATTGGTCAGAAACTTATGGCCACCCTCTTCTACTGTATAAAACTTAGTTTTCCCTTCCTGCTTTTCATATTGAGATTTACCCTTCTGGCGACGACGTTTTTTATAAAATACCTTGTCAGAGCCAATACCAAATACCTGCTCTACAGCAGCAAATACATCCTGCAAACGTTCTGATACCTTGGCAACTTCAATATTCTTGGGCGCCTCATATTCCTGGATATGAACATTCTCTCCGTAAACATCAATCGCTACTGCATATTCCGGTAAATCTGCATTGTATGCTCGATAGCAGCTTATACCCTCTTTTTTCACCCATTTTCGCAGATGTTTTAGGTTTTTGTTGATGCGATTAACCAACATCTGGGCGTTTTGCGTCATTTTAGCTGATTTTTGTACCGCCTGTTCTGACTCGATTTCAGTCGCAATCTTTTTTTGCTGTTGATTAAATACCGCCAAACAGCACTCGATAGCACCATTGTAAAACTTAAACTGTTTTTGTGGCTTGATACCAAAGTTCTGCGCCAATGCAGGATCACCAATGAATGCCGCACTCTTCCACCCTTCAAAAAGCTGTTTGATCTTGGCACCAATACGGGTATAAAGCAGCTCTATCTCACCACTAGTATTGAGCCTTTCACCATAAGGTGGGTTAAATACCAGCAAACCTGAATCCGCTGCAGGCGGAAGTTTTTCCATCTGCAAAAAATCCTGTTGCTTTATAATGATGTGTTCATCCAGGCCTAGCCCTGCACCAGCTTCAGAAACACATTGGCGCGCGATCTCTACGTTCTTTTGCCCAAGATCATAACCAATTATGCGCGGTATACTCTCTTCACCAGCCTCTTTACGCTGCCATGCCTCGTCCACCAACTCTTCCCAAATATCTGGTTTATGCTGTTTCCACTTGGCAAAGCCCCAATACGGCTGAGATTGTGCTTCACGTCCAAGCCCTGGTGCAATATCGCCGGCAATCATCGCCGCCTCAATCAAAAATGTTCCAGAACCACACATTGGATCGAGCAAAACCCCACCACGTTTAGCCGTTTCAAACCAAGATAACCTTTGTAAAATAGCGGCTGCTAAATTCTCTCGCAGCGGCGCAATCACGCCACTCTTACGGTAACCACGATAATGCAAACTATCACCAGAAAGGTCGATACTGAGACTGTAGTTGTTATCGCGCACATGGCAGTTTATGCGCAAATCCGGCTGTATGCGTTGCACATCTGGCCTGGAGCCAACCTTATCCATAAACTGGTCGGCAATCGAATCTTTAATAAGCTGCGCACCGTATTGGGTGTTTTTGATGATATTATTCTTACCGGTAAAGTCGATGGCGATACTGTTATCGGCATCAATATGCTCAGACCAATCGATCTGCTGCACCTGTGCATAAATATCTTCTTTTGTTGATGCTTTAAAGCTTAGCAACGGCCAGAGAACCCTTACACCTACACGGCTCCACATACATGCTTGCAACGCTTGGTGATAGGCACCAATAAAAGAAACAGACCCGAAACCCTGCTCAACCTCGGTGATTCCCATATGCTTGAGCTCACGCGCCAGCAGATATTCGGTTTCTCTACTTGCTGTAACAATAATTTGTTGATTATCTTTCATAATTTGCTTTTTTCAGATCGGAAATATGGGTAATTTGAGCCATCGCGCACAGAATAAACTGCGTCAATGATATACTATAAACCATTGTGTGATGAATAAATTTTACCAAAGGTGAGTCATGGAAATTTCTTCAGCTTACAATTCTGGTATGCAAGGCTTGCAAAAGGCATCTGAGTCTTTGGCAAGAAATGCTGATACTGTGGCCAAATCTGTCGGCGATACCGATATGAAAGAAGAGGTTACAACCGCACTGCTTGAGTCTAAGCAAAATGTTGTGCAGGCAGAGGCTTCTGCCGAGGTTGTTAAGGCCGCAGATGAAATGCTTGGGACTATTATAGATACCAAGGCATAGTCTATTACATGCCGGAATCTGAATTCACCACCACTGCTAACGCAGATGGTGGTTTCGTATATTTGAAATAAATTGATTTTTATTTTGTTGGGCTTCGCAAGCTCAGCGCCAACCTACAATAAATATTTCAATATCCGCGCCCAACTATCCAACTTTTCCTTCGGTTTTATTGAAGCATTTGCAGGGCTGGTAGAAGGTAGTACAACCAGATCATATTTTTCAGCAATCTCAGGGTTGGTATTCAAAATATGGCGTTTAAAAGAAGCATAAGCCTTTTGCCCATTAAAGAAAACTGCTTTGATATTTGGGCATGACCCCAATAATTCAGGAATTGCATTCGGTTGCTCGGTTTCTTTATCGATATTGGAATCCAAACTCCCCTCGCGATGACAAAACCCCAACACATCCCACAGCGCGACACCTTTATCCTGCAAAAGTTGAAGTCGCATCTCATATTCAAGATCGCGCGGAATACCCAACAGCTGCTGCATAAAATCCCAAAAAAAATTACGCGGATGGGCATAATATTCAGTTGCAGAGATTGAGACATCACCAGGCATTGAACCCAGGATTAGAATCTTGGCATTAGGTCTGGCGACGAAGTTGAAAGAGGATTTTGGGTGGTTCATTTATTTTATAAGGAAAATGAAAGGTTATTGAAAATACGGTTTTTTCTGGATACCGGCCTTCGCCCATTAGTGTCCGGGGAAATAAATTAATAGAATCAAGATGGCTGAGCCCTTCGGCTACGCTCAGGAATCTTGAAAAATTTTAGTCTATTTAAGCGTTGTATACCTAAAACCTTTTCATACCAATGATATCAGAAGGCTTAAATATTTTTCCCCGGACAGCAGTGGGCCTTCGCCGGTATGACGGACAAGCTAATATATAACTTTAATTCTGAGAATATTTTTTCAAGATCGAGGCGCGATTCGATAAAAATATGTTGAGCTTACACATAAGTAAGCGACTCATTTTTTATTGGATCGTAACAAAGATATTGGGGAAATAGACCAGAATCAAGCAGCGTTTGTAATGAGCGTGCCAACACCTTTGTCGGTGAAAAGCTCAAGAAGAACCGCATGCTCTACCCGCCCATCAATAATATGCGATGAAGTAACACCAGCCTTAACCGCATCCAAAGCACAGTTTATTTTTGGCAACATCCCACCATAGATAGTGCCATCTTCAATCAGTTCATTGACTCTCTGCGAATTCAGGCCAGTAAGAAGATTACCTTCTTTATCTAATAACCCTTTGATATTAGTTAGCAGAATAAGTTTTTCCGCCTTCAGATATTCTGCAATTTTGCCAGCAACCAGATCGGCATTGATATTATAAGATGCTCCATCCTCACCAACACCTATCGGTGCAATAACCGGGATAAACCCGCTATTATCTAGCATCTCTACCACTGATGCATCAATATCTTCTACTTCACCAACATGGCCAATATCAATAATCTCTGAGGTATCCATCTCTGGGTTACTCTGGGCAAACTTCAGCTTACGAGCCTTAATTAAACCACCATCTTTTCCGGTAAGACCAACCGCTTTTCCACCTACCTGATTTATCAGACTTACAATCTCTTTGTTAACCAAGCCACCGAGCACCATCTCAACAACATCCATGGTCTCGCGATCGGTGACACGCATACCATCGACAAACTTGCTCTCTTTACCGATCTTTTCTAATAAACCACCGATCTGAGGGCCACCACCATGCACTACTACCGGATTAAATCCAACCAATTTCATTAACACAATATCTCGTGCAAATGAGCGCTTCAGCTCTTCATCCACCATAGCATTGCCACCAAACTTTACTACTATGGTCTTTCGTCGAAAACGCTTGATATATGGCAAAGCCTCGGTAAGTACGTCGGCAATCCTGATTGCTGCTGATGAATGATCCTGCATGGTAACCCTGTATCTAAAAACTAATTAAAACTAAAACGGCAGCACCATTTCCGCATCAACTGACAACATCTGTTCACGAAAACGATCCTTAATCTGCGTCAATGCCCCCTCATTATCTGCATCGAAACGTAATACTAAACACGGTGTAGTATTGGAGGCACGAACTAATCCCCAACCATCAACAAAATCAGCGCGCATACCATCAATAGTACTAATCTTAGCATCATCAAAACGAGCCTTGGCTATGAATTTTTTCATAAATTCATTTGGCTGACCTTCTTCAAGGTTGATCTTGATCTCTGGAGTATTAACACTATCTGGTAATTCAGCAAAAATCTCATCCGTTGCGCGCGAATCATCCGCCAAGATCTCTAACAACCTAGCTCCAGCATATAGAGCATCATCAAAGCCATACCAACGCTCACCAAAGAAGATGTGCCCACTCATTTCACCAGCTAGTGGCGAATTAGATTCCTGCAACTTACCTTTGATAAGAGAATGTCCTGTCTTCCACATTACCGGCACACCTGCATTTTCAGAGATAACGCGCGCCAAATGGTTGGTACACTTCACATCAAAGATAATATCTGCGCCAGGGTTACGAGAAAGTACGTCACGAGCAAACAACATCATCTGCCTATCAGGCCAAATGATGTTACCCTGACAATCAACAACCCCAAGACGATCACCATCACCATCAAAGGCAATACCCAAATCTGCTTTTTGCAATTTAATCATGCTGATCATAGCATCAAGGTTTTCTGGCTCACTTGGATCTGGGTGATGATGTGGGAAATTACCATCAACCTCACAAAATAGTGGCTCAATATCGCAACCTAACTTTCTAAATAACTTAGGCGCAATATCACCAGCAACACCATTACCGCAATCAATAACCACCTTAAGTGGGCGACGTAATGCTACATCACCAGTAATGCGGTCTAAATAATCATTTTCGATGTTTTGCTCACGGACATGTCCATCACCTTCTACAAAATCTTCATTTTGAATACGGGTTAATAACCCTTGGATTTCAGCCCCAGACAAAGTCTTACCGCCCAGCATTATCTTAAAACCATTATAATTTGATGGATTATGACTTCCTGTCAGCGCAACACCTGCACCAGTTCCCAAAGAATAAGTGGCATAGTACATCACAGGAGTTGGCACCTGACCAATATTGATAACCATGCGTCCAGTAGACTTAAGGCCTTCAATCAGAGCATCCATCAACATTGGGCCCGACAAACGGCCATCACGCCCAACCACTACTGCCGTCTGACCTTTATCCGCCGCTTCAGAGCCAATTGCCTTACCAATCAATCTGGCGATAGTTGGACTTAAGGTTTCTCCTACAACCCCACGAATATCGTAAGCTCGAAAAATGGTTGGATCAACCTCTTGTACATCTAAAATCTCTTCTTGAGAAGGCTGCTCTTCAACAACAAACTCTAACCCCATATCAAGGTCATTCTTCTCTTCTGTTTGCTGATCCAAATCTTGTTGATTATCTTCTAATACTACTTCCTCAGTAGACTCCAACAAATCAAATTGATTCTCTTCATCTTCTGGCGCAGCTTCTTCCATATCAAAAATCTGATCTTGTTTCGAGCTTGCAATAGCATCATCACTAGTCTCTTCAGAGTGTTCTACAATTATTCCACTTAAGTTATCAATTGGTGGTTTATATGTAGTATGGGCATTATTAGTCTGTTCCTGAATCTCTTGTTGAGCCGCCTCAATATCTTCTTCCGAGGGTTCCTCAATAACTTGAGTAGATATTCGTTTACTCTTGGCTTTAAATTTATGTTCTGCACCTGCTGATACGATCTCATTTCCAAGGTCCATCATCTTAATCATACATTCACGCATTGGATGCAACTCAATACTATAATTACCCTTAATACGTGATTCTTTGATATCTTCAATAAGATTAATAATAGTCGCACCATCTTTTAATATCCCGCGACGTATTGTATTCAAAGAGACAACTACAGCAATTGAAATCAAAATTAAGAAGCCAACAGCAATACCGGCAACCATAACCAGATCTACACCACCCAATACCCCCGGATCCTTAGCAATTACGAACACCACCTCAAATGGCTTTCCAAAAACCGACATTTTAGAACTTGCTTTGGCTTTAACGTCCAAATCATTTAATAAAGAATCATCCCCTTTTTGCGCAATCACTGCACGTTGCCCACCAACATAGGCAATCTCAGCATATCCATTAGAAAGTTCCTGTCCCTTCAGAATACCGTTCATCAATCTACGCTTATAGGTTACTAACAGATATCCAACCACGCTTTCAGCATTCTTATCAATAATAGGCTGCACATAATTCATGTTCTCTTTGGGGCCGCCGGGATAAAGCAATTCAAGCTCTGGCGCAACCTGGTCTGCAGCTGCCTTTTTCATCATTTCGGCGACACGATAACCAAGCGGAGGATCTAGTTCCAATACCGGTTTTTCATCACCCTTTTTGATCAACATAACCCGTAATGCATCAGGAAAGAAATTCTTGGCCTTTGCTTGATAGCGCTTCAACTGCTCATCGTCTGAAAATGCCTTTACTAAATCAGCATCCTTGGAAAAGGACTTCATTACGTCCTGGGTATTATCCAGAGCCTCACGTACCTTAGTTTTGATATCAATCAGAATCAGCTGCTGATACTTCAAACGCTCTTCATGACGAGCATCATGCTCTACAAACAATAGCAGATAAGCAAAACCCGCGGTAATAATGGCAATAAAGATTATGATCTGAACAGCAACTGCATAAGGATTTACCCCCCTAGTATCATGACTAAATGGGCTTGAGCTTTTACCTTTGCCTTTTCCTTTTTTATTTCCAACATTAAACTTAATTGCCATCCTTTCTATCCCTTAATTTTCCGTTTTTATCTTGTTTTCCTTAGAACCACAAACTACCAATTTTAATACATCGCGTTATTGTTTACCTGTGTGACCAAAACCACCAGCTCCGCGCTTAGTTTCTTCAAAATCTTCTACTATCTCAAATTTAGCATGCACTACAGGAACAAATACCATTTGCGCAATTCTATCTCCCGGATGAATGGTAAATTCCTCTTCACCTCTATTCCAACACGAGATAAACACCTGTCCCTGATAATCAGAATCAATCAAACCAACCAAATTCCCAAGCACTATGCCATGTTTATGCCCAAGACCTGACCTTGGCAAAATAACCGCTGCTAACTCTTTATCTTCCATATGAATTGCTATGCCGCTTGGAATCAGACTTGTTTCACCTGGCATTAACACCAAAGGCCCATCAATACATGCACGCAAGTCCAAACCCGCCGCACCATCCGATGCGTAATCCGGCATTTCAAATTCTGTTCCAATTCTATTATCAAGAATTTTTACTTTTACATCTTTAAGCATTGTAGTGTTCCATTATTAAAGCAACCAGCTCACGTGCCAGTTCGGCCTTGCTAGCTAGCGGTAATTCTCTGTCACCGCCATTCCAGTATACATGTAATTTATTGTTTTCGCTGTCAAATCCAGTTCCGCTCACCCCAACCTGATTAGCAGCAATCATATTTAACCGCTTTTTCTCCAGCTTACCCTTGGCATACGCCTCAACATCATGAGTTTCAGCTGCAAAACCTACCGTAAACGGAGACTTTTCCATAGATGCAACATCGGCAAGTATATCTGGATTCTTGGCTAAACTTATCGATAATTTATCTGCAGACTTCTTTATCTTCCGTTCTTCCGGCGTTACCACCCTATAATCAGCTACAGCTGCAGTACCAATAAATATATCAGCATCAGAAATTTTAGAGAATACGGCATCATGCATTTCCTGAGCAGTCTCAACTCCAACGTACTCAACACCAATAGGAGTTGCTATCGATACCGGACCTGATACCAATACAACATTAGCTCCCCGCTCAACACAAGCTGCAGCAATCCCATATCCCATTTTGCCAGAACTGCGATTAGTAATAAAACGTACCGGATCAATCGGCTCACGGGTTGGACCAGCGGTAATCACCACCTTAACGGGATTATCTACCCGCACAGGAATAAAATAATTCTTAATATAATCAGCCAGCTCTGCAGCTTCAATCATGCGACCAGAACCAATCTCACCACAAGCCTGAAAACCTTCTGCTGGCCCCCAGATCTTTACACCACGTTCACGTAAAGCTTCTATATTCTGCTGTGTAGCTGGATTCTTCCACATACCCAGATTCATCGCCGGAGCGACTGCCAAACCAATATCAGTTAGAGCCAAACAAACTGTTGAAAGAAGATCGTCTGCAATCCCATGATTCAACTTGGCAATAATATTAGCTGTAGCTGGGGCAACAACTATCAAATCAGCCCAACGCGCCAGTTCAACATGCTCAATAGCCGACTTTATACGTGGACCAAACATCTCAACATGTACAGGATTACCTGAGATCGCCTCATAAGTAAGAGGAGTAACGAATTCCGTTGCGGATTTTGTCATAACAACACGAACCTCGGCACCGCTATCATTAAGGCGCCGTATAAGTTCAATGCTTTTATATGCGGCAATTCCTCCGGAAATGCCTAGCAGGATCTTTTTACCACTTAATTCTTTCATATTCGCGCAAATCTATATTTATCCCAAACATTTCATAAATAAGCACCATTTCTATTATGGCTATTACCAGTTCTTCCAATTGCCATCCGATTCTAGCTTGCTCTTGAACCCATTTTCGAATGATCCTTACTAAACCGTAGAATAACTATGCTTTTCGCAACGATCATTCGAAAATGAATCCAATTCCTGCGCTATAAATACGGATATTTATAAAGTATTTGGAATTCCCCACAAATTCTACACGTCATTCCAGAAGATACCAAGTATGTAAGCACATTATAATAAGTCTTAAATGCCATTCCCTACATCTATCCTAAATACAGATAGCATTAATCAATATGTTGAAACATTGCTATTGCCTTCAAAAACACAACCGATTAGGATAAAAACCAATAAATCAAAAAAACATTATGGGGACACAATTATGGCAATCACTGACTGGCCCGAAGGGGAGCGTCCACGAGAAAAACTGTTGGCACTAGGTTCTGAAGCTCTTTCTGATGCAGAATTACTGGCAATATTTCTACGCACCGGCATAAAAGGCAAAACTGCCGTTGACTTAGCTCGTGACCTTATTTGTGATTTTGGCGGACTTCGGCAAATTCTTGAAGCCGATTTAAAAAGCTTTTGTAGCCACAAAGGACTTGGGCCAGCAAAATTCACTCAATTACAGGCAGTCATTGAAATGGGGCGCCGCCACCTTTTAGAAAACATATCCCGCAACGATCTACTGCAATCACCAGATGACACTATCCGCTATCTAACCGCAAAGATGAGATGCGCATGCAAAGAAATATTCTCCTGCATATTTCTAGACAATAAAAACCACATCATAAATTATAAAGTAATCAACGAAGGAACTATCAATAGCAGCACAGTATATCCACGCACAATTATGATAGAGGCACTCAATCAAAAGGCTGCCGCAATAATTCTGGCTCACAACCATCCTTCCGGCGATACAACACCAAGCACCGAAGATATTAACCTAACCAAAAAGCTAAAAGATATCTTTTCACCTGTTGATATTAACATACTGGATCACATTATTATCGGCGAAGGTAAGGCATACTCTTTTGCTCAAAATGGGTTTTTATAAGCCATAAATTTTATGCTTTAAATACAATGCATTACAAACAAACACGAAAACATAAGGATAATTTAAAGGTATTATTTATTGAAATAACTGCATTTCTTTGGTATAAAGTCGCGCTCTGTATAAATTTGAATTCGCAAATAATAGTTTTTAGGAGGCCATACGATGGCTAAGGTTTGTCAAGTCACTGGTAAAAAGCCGATTACTGGTAATAATGTATCGCACGCTCAAAACAAAACAAAACGTCGTTTTTTACCGAACTTGCATCAGCACCGTTTTTGG
Source organism: Gammaproteobacteria bacterium (assembly GCA_033852075.1). GTDB lineage: Bacteria > Pseudomonadota > Gammaproteobacteria > QZLD01 > QZLD01 > QZLE01. The sequence goes on from JAWSVC010000032.1 coordinate 51,459, forward strand.
GTTGAGTCAGAAAATAAATATGTTCGTCTTCGCGTTTCTGCTCAAGGCATGAGAACTATCGATAAAGTTGGTATCGATACGGTTCTTAAAGAAATTCGCGCTCGCGGCGAGAAGGTTTAAGGAGCAAGAAGATGCGTGATAAAATTAGAATGAATTCTACAGCTGGTACCGGTTACTTTTATACCACTACAAAAAATAAGCGTACCATGCCTGAAAAACTTGAGATGAAAAGATTCGATCCTGTTGTTCGTAAGCATGTTATGTTCAAAGAAGGTAAGATCAAGTAATCTTGACGACTATTATTTGAAAAGCCCGCCTCAGAAATGTGGTGGGCTTTTTTGTTTGCATTTGACTGTTATCACATCTGTATGTAATCTTCCCAAGTAACTAAATAATAACAACTGACGGCTATGGAAGGCACTCAATTAATATCCGCAACTGGCATAACCAGAACCTATGGCAACTTAATTGCCGTAAACAAGATCGATTTTTCACTTCAACAAGGTGAAATTCTTGGTTTTCTTGGGCCTAATGGTGCTGGAAAATCAACCACCATGAGCATTCTTACCGGCAACCTTGCTCCGCACTCCGGATCAATAAAGATATGCGGCATTGATCTTCTAGATCAACCAAAACAAGCAAAATCCATTATTGGATACCTGCCGGAAATTCCACCACTATATCCACAATTAAACGTTCTAGAGTACCTAAAATATTGTGCTGAATTACACGGAATTGGGAAAAAGGATATTAAAAATGCCATTGATAAAGCTATCCAACGTTGCAATCTTAAAGATGTACGTAAAAAGCTTATTGGGTCATTATCAAAGGGCTTTCAGCAACGAGTAGGAATTGCACAAGCAATTATTCACTCACCTAAGGTATTAATTCTGGATGAACCAACCGTTGGCCTTGATCCAAATCAGATCATTGAAATCCGTGAGCTGATAACTTCTTTGGGTAACGAATGCGGGGTTATTATTTCTACTCATATCCTTCCCGAAGTGGAAGAGATCTGTAACCGTATATTAATAATGAATAACGGCGAACTTGTATATAATTCACCATTACCCATATCAACCAAGCCGGATGTGGCCGTTAGCCTTGCAGCCCCACCAACAACCGATCATTTTACAGAATTATTTACTGAAATTCCCGTAATACAAAAATCTAAACATCGGTTTATCTTCTCTCCGGAATTTGATTATGAGTTCAAGGCCAAATTTACTAAAGCAGCAGTAGAAAATGATTGGGGACTGGAAGAACTTGTATCGATCCAGCCATCACTTGAAGGAATATTCACTAATTACGTTTGTTATGATCATAACCCTAATGAAAAACCGAATAATAAAATAGCGAGTGGTGCAAATGAAGATTAAAGTAATTGCTCTGCGCGAATTTAAAAACTTTTTTGTATCGCCACTAGGCTGGATTATCCTTGCTGCAACCCAAGGAATAGTAGCGTTCCAATACATTGCCAGAATCGCAGACTATATATTCGATTTTCAACCTAAATTGGTTAAGCTAGCTAATCCCCCCGGAGTAACCGACCTAGTCGGGGTTTATACCATTGCCCATGTTGCCGAGATATTTTTGGTGATAATGCCAATTGTAACTATGCATGTATTTAGTTCTGAACGTCGCAACCACTCTCTTACACTATTACGATCATCTCCTGTTTCAATAACAGAGATGGTTTTAGGTAAATATTTGGGAATACTGGGCATTAGTTTTTTAATGGTGCTTCAAGTTGCCATTATGATCTTTACCCTTGAGGTCGGAACAGATCTTGATATCGGTAAGATCTCATCTGGTTTAATTGGACTTTTCTTGGTGCTGGCAGCCTGGTCTGCCGCAGGAATCTACTTTTCATCCCTTACTAAAAGTCCCGCCACTGCTGCCATCGTTACTATTGGTCTATTAACAATCCTTTGGAAGCTGGAATGGGGAGCAGAAACCTCAGAGCATTTTGCTGCCGTTTTAGCATATTTATCAGTACCAAACCACTTTGGACCAATGGCAATGGGAATCATTCAAAGTGTTGATGTTTGCTATTTTATCCTATTTATATTGCTGTTTCTGGTCTTAACCATTCGTCGTTTTGATGCCGAACGCCTAAGACACTAACGGAGTTACGATGAAGATCAATAAAAAAACCCGTACAGCTTTAAGAATAGAAAATCTGATTTTCTTTTTGTTATTTATAACCTTACTCTCGTTAGTCGGATGGCTTAGCATAAAATACAACAAACGTATTGATGTTACCCAAAGCAAAAGCAATACCCTTTCGCAACACAGCCAGGAAGTACTGCGTCAAATGCCGGATAAGATCGTTATCACTGCATATGTAGATAATTCTCAGGAAATTCGGCAAGTTGTTCATGACATCATCTCTCGCTTTCACCAACACAAACGCAATATTGAATTACGCTTTGTTAATACAGAACTCTCCCCTGATGAGGTACGCGCCAACCAAATCACACAGGTTGGCGAGTTGCTAATCAAATATCATGGCCGGTCCGCACATGCAAAGGTTCCTCAAGAACAAGAAATTACCAATGTTTTACGCTATCTGGCACGCACTGAAAATCGCTGGATTGTATTCTTACAAGGACATGGAGAGCGCCATATCAATGGCAAAGCCAATTTTGACTGGGGAGTATTTGGCGATAAGCTTTCACAAAATGGTTTCAAGGTACAAAACATTGACCTAAAGACCAATCCGTTCATACCGGATAATACAGCCGCACTGGTTATTGCCAGCCCACAAAATAAGCTTAATACAAAAGAAATAGCGCTAATAGACAAATATATTGCCAACGGAGGCAATGCCTTCTTGCTTGCTGAGCCTAATGAATATGACGGAATCGCTTCATTGATACAACCACTGGGAATAGAGTTTTTCTCCGGTACCGTTCGTGATCCAAATGCAGAAGTTTTATATAAAATCCAAGATAATACCTTTGCGGTTACCCCCAAATATCCCGAACATCCTATAACCGATAAAATCAATAATGTTTCGATATTCCCTAAAGCCGCAGCAATCAAAACCCCGGAAGTCGTTGGCGATTATACAATCACAAAGATTATTGAAACACTCCCTCAAAGTTGGACAATTCCACAAAACGTTAATATCACCAGCCTTTCACAACTAAAAAAAATAAAGGTTTCGGGACCTTTAACCCTTGGCGTTGCTCTTAGCAAAAAGACTCAAAACTCAAATAATGAACAGCGCATCTTTATCGCTGGAGACGGAGACTTCCTCTCAAATCAATTTATTGGCAATGGTTCCAATCTTTCCCTTGGCTTTGGCATTATCAACTGGCTTACGAATGATGACGATAAGGTATCCATTCCTTCACGCACTATCGAAGACAAAGAACTAAATTTAACCGTGTACACAGCCGCTATCTTTGAGCTTGGATTTAAGATAATTGCACCAGTATTTTTATTACTTTGTGGATTAATCATCCATATTTTCCGCAAGTACAGAAAATAACTGCGAGGATCTCATTATGAAAAACAAAATGATGACCAACCTTATTATTGCATGCATGATTGGTGGCATAACTCTATACGCATCTAATGCTCATCGCGAAGAACAAGAAAGAAAGAAAAAAGATTCCTCTCAACTGCTAACCGATATTTCACCTGATTCCATTGAAACAATTCATATTGTCAGCAAAGGTCATGACAACATCGAACTTAAGAAAATTGAAAAGGACAAATGGGAAATTATTAAACCCATTAAAGCCAGAGCTGATTTAACACCAATAGATCGAACCGCAAAGCTTCTAAGCAGCAAAAGTTATAGCAAATATGATAAATCAGACGTGAGTAGCCTTGAAGCCCTGGAATTACAACCAGCAAAACGAGTGGTTCGTTTAAATGGCGAACGTTTTGTTATTGGCGGACACGACCCTATCAGCAATCGCCTGTACATTATGCACGACAATCAAATTCACCTGATTGATGATGAATTTTCCCATTTCTTATTACTTGGTTATCCGGTATTCGTTAACCGCTTAGTACTACCAGCTAACAGCTATATTGAAGCCATTCAAACACCTGAATACCATATTGTTAAAGGTAACGATGCATGGCAAACAGACCCTGCCCTTTCTGCAGAAAAAGTACAAGCCATCTTTTATGCTTGGAACAATGCATTCAGCGAACGCGTTAGTTACCTTTTAGTTGATGATCTAAAGAACCAGGAAACAATACCGGTACAGATAATCACCTCTGATTCAAATAAAATTTTGAATCTGGAGGCTGTTATTAAAGACGATCAATTCTGGCTCTGTCGCAAAGATATTGGAGTTAAATACCACATGCCAATAAAGCTCAAAGAACAGTTACTTCCAGAGTTTGCTAAGCAAAAATAGCTTTCTTGAATCAAGCAATCAATTTAGATACTTATCCTTGATCTCTTGAACCTTTTCCAGCATATCCAATGTCAATTCTGAAGGTGTAAGTCTACCGATAATCTCAGCCAAAACCCGTTTTTCATTATCATCTACAACACCATCACGCAAAGCTATATCCAACAACTGCTGCAATTCATCAATTAACAACTTTCCATCATTAGCAAAACACTGAATAGATTTAAACGTAATCTCAAGATAATCACGACATTCTTTAGTCATATTTTTCCCTTATAGAAATTAATAATATTTAATCATGAAGCCTCACGGTCCATCCGGCGATATGAAATCGCCTCAGTAAGATGGTTTCGTTTTATTGCCTCACTTCCATCAAGGTCTGCAATAGTGCGCGCAACCTTTAAGATTCTATGCATTGCCCGTGCGGACAACCCCAACTTCTCTACTGCCTTTTGCAGTAACTTCTCATCATCAGATCCCAGAGCACAAAATCTATCAATATCTTTGCTTTCCAATACAGAATTATGTGCATAACCTCGCGTTATTTGAATTTCTCGTGCCTTTACCACCCTTTGGCGTACTTTCGCTGTCGATTCCCCCGTAGGAGCTCCACGCAACTCCTCATGGGCAATACGAGGAACCTCTACATGCATATCAATTCGATCCATCAATGGGCCCGATATCTTTGAACGATAACGCTGCACCTGAGTTGGACTACAGGTACACCTGCCATCCTTATCACCCAGATAACCACAAGGACACGGATTCATGGCTGCAATCAACTGAAAGCGTGCCGGGAACTCTGCCTGCGATGTGGCGCGCGAGATCGTGATCTGCCCGGTTTCCAACGGCTCGCGCAATACCTCTAACACCTTGCGATCAAATTCGGGAAGTTCGTCCAGAAACATAACACCGTTGTGCGATAATGAAATTTCTCCTGGACGCGGATTAGAGCCACCACCAACTAGTGCCACGGCAGAAGCTGTGTGATGCGGATTCCTAAAAGGTCTACGCCTCCAATCACTCTTTTTAAATTGTTTACCACTCACAGACATAATCGCAGCTGTTTCTATCGCCTCCTCATCTGTCAATGGAGGCATAATCTCTGCTAGTCTGCTGGCAAGCATACTCTTACCTGTTCCTGGTGGGCCAACAAAAAGTAAACTATGGTTTCCTGCAGCGGCTATCTCTAAAGCACGCTTTGCATGCATCTGCCCTTTTACATCTGCTAAATCTTTATTTATTTTTAGCTCCGATACATCCTGGTCCACAACCAATGTTTCTAATTTCTGCTGCCCGGTTATATGAGCGCATACATCAAGCAGATGATCCGCCGGATACACCAAGGCATCATTTATCAAAGATGCCTCATCACTGTTTGCTCTAGGAATAATCGCAGATCTCTGCTGTTCTTTACATTGATATACAAATGGAATTGCACCTTTAATTCGACGCAAGGCGCCGGTAAGTGCTAACTCGCCCGCAAATTCGTATCGCTCAAGATCATTCTTTGGAATCTGTCCAGATGCGGCCAGGATCCCAATAGCAATCGGCAAGTCGTATCTTCCCCCCTCTTTTGGAAGATCAGCCGGAGCCATATTAATTGTGATTCTTCTCAGTGGAAATTCGAAATTACTATTGATGATTGCGCCACGAACCCGGTCTTTACTTTCCTTAACCGCGGTTTCCGGCAGCCCGACAATCGACAATCCCGGTAAACCATTAGATAAGTGAACTTCAATAGTAACAAGTGGTGCCTGCACGCCAATAGCGGCACGGCAGTAGACAACTGCTAATGACATTTTTCTTCCCCATATTTCCAAAATTTTTAAAACTAATATTCCTTAATCAAACAGTCCAAAGGAATATTTAGCCCATTAGATAACTTACGAATCATATTCAAACTCAATTTCCGTTTATAGCTCAATATTTCTGTTACCCGACTACGCTGCCCCAAGTATTTGGTCAAATCTGCAGGTTCTAAGCCTTCTTGATCCATCCTAAATTTTATCGCCTGTACTGGATCTGGAGTGTTAATAGGAAAGTGAGCTTCCTCATAGGCACATATTAAAGTTGCGAGAATATCCAGTTCATCTCCTTCAGGGGTATTCAGTTTGGCATCCCAAAGCTCTTCAATGCGTTTAAGTGCTTCTTGGTAATCCCGCTCATCTTTTATTGGCTTAATATTCATAATCACTACCTATATCGTTTCAGCATCGATTTGATCATACTGCTTATGAGTTCCAACAAATCGGATATAGCAAATACCAAATTCATACCTTATTGCCACAACTAAGCGATAAGTATTTCCGTGAATATTAAAAACAATTCTGTTATTGCCTAAGAAACTAGCATTACGATACTTATCTTTTATATATTGAGGCGTTAACCAAACCGAGTGTTTAGCCTCGTCATACCATGACCTCAGAGGTTGCTCTGAATCAGAGTACTTTGGATTTTCCCAAAAACTTTTCAAGGTTGCTCTTGATATTATCCTCATTTGCATTTTCCCATTATGGGAAAAGCTGTCATCCTTGTCAAGGATGCATTTCCCTTTTTGGGAATATGCTTCTTATGCCCGAAAAACGGCAGGCCATTTGACAAATGAACTTCGATAGTACCGAGTGGTGCCTGCACGCCAATGGCGGCAGGACAGTAGATAACTGCTAATGACATCTTTCTTCCCCATATTTTTGTGTCCTATTATTAGGTTAGCAATTCTATACTAAATAAACTGCCCTCGCCAATTTATAAGCAGAATAACCATGATAAATAGACTTGATAATCATAT
>JAWSVC010000033.1:0-88311 GCA_033852075.1 Gammaproteobacteria bacterium
CCGACAGCTACGGTTTTTTCCAGGATGCGTCCCATTTCATCACGCACGTATGAGGTTACGTTGCCGTTCCAGTCGGTTTTGGTGGCGATAAAGCCGTTGGCGTCGTAGGTGTAGTTTTTATTTGTTCCACCACACATTTGGGTTGGGTGGCCGGTAACTGTTGCAACCTTAACTTGCCCTTTAATAGCTGTGTAGGTATATGTTGTTTGTTTACCTAGCGCATTAGTTATGGTTGTGCTGCCATCTGCGTTATATACAAATGAGTATTTGTCAGCGTTATTTTGATGTTGGGTAAGGCTTGCTCGCCCTTCTGAGTCATAGTCAAAGGTTGAGTATCTAACCCCTTGTTCATCAATAATACCGGTTAATGCATATGGGAATGTTGTGTTTTCATACAGGTATTCTTTGGTTGGATTGTCACTTAGCTCTTCCGGAGTATCATCCTGATAGATTACCTTGGTAAGCTTTTCCTCGGAATCATATTCATAGTTAATTTGGGTATCATCAGGTAGGGTAACTGAGCTGATTTTGTTTTGCGCATCATAGGCAAAAGTAAGGCGGTTACCATTGTCATCTTCAACATAATCAAGTTTGCCTGCTTCATCATAATTCAGGGTTTGGCTGAAACCAGCGATATTAGTTATGGATGTAAGCTTGCCATCACTATTAAACAGCTCTACAGTTCCATTGGTATCAGTGAATTTCCAGGTTTCATCTTCAAGTTGTTCTAATTTTATGTCTCTGTCGATGGTTGGCTGCCAGGAATCTTCAGCTCTCATAAAAATAAATTTAGTGCCATTAGGTCGTGATATCGTTTTGGAACCAAAGTTAATAATAGTGCTATAACTTCCTGCGGAGTGTATGTTATTTGCTTGAACAGGGATTGTGGCAACTGTATGGTTATCGACTTTGATTTTGCATTGCATATCTTCAAAAATCACATCGGCATTTGCGTATAATCCCTTAAATGCTTTAGCTTTAACTTCTGACCAACCTTGCTGACATGCAGTTTCAGGAGTGGAGTATATTGATGATTTTGAGCCTGAAGTGGATTCGAATGGTAACTGGTTGTATAAAGGTGGGTCTATAGCAACCATATAGTTATGGCGCCAATTAGCTCCAAGAGTAGATATGCCGACACCGCTTCCGGTGGAGTTATAATAACGGGTGATTCTTAATGGCATTGCTGTTGCGCCACTGTAATCATTTTCTACCTGGAACTTGTTTTCAGACCGATGGTCAATTGGGTTACCGGTACCGCATTGTTCAGGGTTTTGCGGTTCAGGTTGGATGTAGAACTCAGAGTTGTAATAGAAATGTGCTCCGTGATTGATATCAGGTTTGATTTGCGTTCTTGCTCCAGCATAAAAAACAGGTTCATTATTATTGGGGTAACTACATTTACCTCCTTTTCCTTCGACATCTTTGTATTCTGTATAAAACTTTAAGCATGCATTATATGCTGATGATTTTGTAGGGTAATATTCATAATGGCCATACCATTCATGGTATAAACCATCTTTCCAATAACTTTGTCTTTCAAGAAGTACATAAGAAAATGCGCTCTTGCTCGCAATAACAAAAAATGAGCACAGAAGTATGAGTTTGATAATGATATTTTTAAAAGGAATAACACGACAGTTGGCATTACGTTTATGCATATGATTTCCCCATGTTAAGTGTTGAACCTTTCGTGTCCTTGAAAGGGTTGGTTTATTTGTGTCACTTCGCTTTTATAGGCTGAGCCCTTCGGCCTTGGTTTATCCTGAGCGTAGTCGAAGGGCTCAGGGATCTTGCCTATATGCTCAGTGAGCTTTCTTTCTGGATACCGGCCTGCGCCGGTATGACATTTTATTTTAGCTTTTATGCTAATTTTTCTGGATTCCCGCCTACGCCGGTATGACGACGCAAGCAAAGAATAACCACTTTACGTCGTAAATTACATTTGTAGTTTATTTTGTTGGGCTTCGCTGCGCTCTGCACCAATCTACTTTTAGGTGTCAGATTTCGCTGAATTATAACCAGTTCCTAATTTGGCGCGAATTATAATAATTTTGGTAGGTTTTGTCTATAGGTGGTTGAATTGGTAAATTTTATTTACTTATTTTTCTCGTTCCTGCGTTTCTAGTTCCCATGATGCACGTGGGAATTCATAATATGCGTTCTTACTTACAGAGTAGGATTTAGAAAATAGAATGGTGGGCATTGCCCACCATTACACATAATATTAATTCAAAGCTTCGGTTAAGGCTTTGCCAATATCAGCGGGTGATTTAACAGTAATTACGCCAGCCTTATCCATTGCTGCAAACTTTTCTTCAGCAGTTCCTTTGCCGCCGCTGATAATCGCGCCAGCATGCCCCATGCGTTTTCCTGGGGGAGCGGAAACACCAGCAATATAACCGATAACTGGTTTGGTAACATTGCTTTGGATAAATTCAGCTGCTTCTTCTTCGGAAGTGCCGCCAATCTCTCCGACCATTACAATTGATTTGGTTTCAGGATCTTTTTCAAAAAGTTCTAAACACTCGATGAAATCAAGGCCTTTAATCGGGTCGCCGCCGATACCTATGCAGGTGCTTTGGCCAAGGCCAATTTTTGTGGTCTGTGCCACAGCCTCATATGTAAGTGTGCCGGATCTGGATACGATTCCAACACTACCTTTTTTATGGATCTTGCCAGGCATAATGCCGATTTTACATTCATCTGGGGTGATGATTCCTGGGCAGTTAGGGCCTATTAGTTTTGATTTGGATCCTTTTAAAGCAGCCTTTACTTTGAGCATGTCCAGTACAGGTATTCCTTCAGTAATACAGGCAATAACTTCGATGCCAGCATCTGCTGCTTCTAAAATAGCATCTGCAGCAAATATTGGTGGCACATATATCATAGAAGCTGTAGCGCCAGTAGCTTTTACAGCATCTTGGCAGGTGTTGAAAACAGGAAGGTCTAAGTGTTCGTGCCCACCTCGATCAGGGGTGACTCCTCCAACCAATTTGGTTCCATAAGCAATGGCATTTTCAGAATGGAAGGTGCCTTGTTTGCCGGTAAAACCTTGGCAGATAACTTTGGTGTCTTTATTGATAAGTACGCTCATTATTTGCCTCCGTTTGCTGCAGCAACAACTTTTCTTGCTGCATCAGAAAGATCAGATGCCATAGTGAAATCGAGATCACTGTTATTGAGAAGCTCTATACATTCTTCAACCATGGTTCCCTCGACACGAATAACCAAAGGAATCTTTATGTCCGATTCATGTGCTGCTTCAATGATTCCTTCTGCAATAAGGTCACAGCGAACAATGCCACCAAAGATATTAACTAGTATTGCTTCTACATTGTCACTAGATAGAATAATTCTGAAGGCTTCGGCGACTTTTTCTGCCGTAGTCCCACCACCTACATCAAGAAAATTAGCTGGTTCACCACCATAAAGTTTGATTACATCCATGGTGGCCATAGCTAAACCTGCGCCATTCACCATGCAGGCGATATTGCCATCCAAAGTAATATAGTTTAGGCCGTATTGTGCAGCTTTGATTTCGGTTTCATCTTCTTGAGAAAAGTCTCTTAGGTCGAGAAGGTTGTGTTGTCTCATTAGCGCATTGCTATCTATATTTATTTTGGCATCAAGGGCAAGAAGGTCGCCTTCTTTGGTAACAACCAGGGGGTTGATTTCGACCAGGCTTAAATCCTTTTCTTTAAACAGACGGTAAAGTCCCTGCATGATTTTGGTGAATTGACTTACTTGTTTTTGTGATAGGCCTAAACCAAAAGCCAGCTTGCGAGCCTGGTAGTTTTGCAGGCCAGTTGTAGGGTTTACGGAAACCTTCAGGATTTTTTCAGGGGTTTCTGCTGCTACCTCTTCAATCTCCATGCCGCCGGCTTCAGATGCCATAAAAACAATGGTTTCTGTTGAACGATCAATAAGTGCGCCTAAGTATAGTTCTCGTTCAATATTAAGGCCTTCTTCAATAAGAACGGTATTTACAGGAAGACCTTTGGTGTCAGTTTGTGGTGTTACTAGTCTGGATCCTAGTAGATTTTTAACGTTAGTGTTTATTTCGTCTTTGTCTTTTAGTACTTTAACGCCGCCACCTTTGCCGCGTCCTCCTGCGTGAACTTGTGCCTTAACTACCCAACATTCACCGCCGAGTTCGTGTGCAAGTCCGCATGCTTCGTCTACTGTATGAGCTACATATCCATTTGGTACGGGAATTCCATATTGGGAAAATAATTGTTTTGCCTGATATTCATGTAAATTCATTGGTTTTTTAGCCCTTTGATTTTCAAGGAGCTAATTTTCCTAAAAATTGCCTCTAATAGCAAAGGAAAAGGGGGAAATTATGGTATATTTAAGAAAATATAGCCGGAATTGTAGATAAATGGATTAATAATGGCGCAAATGTTTACAACAAATGTTGTTTTTAAGGATTTTCAGGCAGAGTTAGAACGAAATACAGAGTCCTATACTTGGCGGCCTCTTCGTATATTAAATATCTATAGGGTATTGGTAGTTCTATCTCTTACCTCATTCTTTTTTATTCTATTTCTAAATGGTTCATATGAAGTAAATAATTTTCAGTTGTTTTTTGGTGCAGCATATACTTATTGCTTTATCTCGGTAGCCTTTGGTTTGATGGTGATAAAGCGTTGTCCTAGATTTCGCATTCAGTTGTTTTCACAGCTATTGGTGGACGTATTTTTTCTTTCCTTGTTGATATTTGCAAAGGGTAAAGTTGATTCCACTCTTGGGGTTTTGTTGGTTATATCGGTAGCAGGTAGTTCAATTTTACTTAGTCGCCGAATGGCTGTCGCTGGTGCTGCTTTAGCTGCAATATCTATTCTTAGTGCGCAGACTTATATGTTGCTTTATGGCAATGCAGATATTGGCGATTATTCATCTGCTGGTGCTTTGGGAATTGTTGTATTTATTGCTGCGCTATCGGCTAATTCTGTTGCGCGTCATGCCAAAGAATTTGAAATGTTGGCGCAAAAGCGAGGCAAGGATATTATTAGCTTGGAGCAGCTAAATGATTATATCGTACAAAAATTGCAGTCGGGTGTGCTTGCGCTAAATTCTGATTTGACTATTAGATTAATAAATTCAGCAGCAGAAAAGATGGTTGGTGATAAAGTTGTATTGTCTGGTATGCAACTTGGTGATGCGTTGCCGCAGATAGCAGCAGAATTAGATATTTGGCTGGCTACCGGGAAAGAGTATAACCAATTAGTAAAGCTACAGGGTGGAAGTGCTCTGATTTCATTCGAAAAGATTAATGGTGGAATAATTTTGGTGTTCTTGGATGATCATGAAAAGCTATCGCGGCAGGTTCAGGAAGAAAAATTAGCTTCATTGGGTAAACTAACCGCTAGTATCGCGCATGAAATTCGTAATCCTTTAGGGGCTATCTCTCATGCAGGGCAGTTATTAGCTGAATCGCCGGATCTTGCGGATCAGGATAAGAGACTAACTGAAATAATTCATGATCACTCAGAGCGGCTGAATACGATTATCAAGAGTATTTTGCATCTTTCAAGAAAAAGGGATGCTGTTAAAGCGGAGGTTGATCTAGATGAGTGGCTGGATAAATTTGCTTATGATTTTTCAATCGAAAAGTATATAGATGTAAAACAGTTACAGATATCACTAGAAGATAGTCAAATAGTTGTTGAAACAGAGTTATCAGCTTTTGAGCAAGTTATGTGGAATCTTTGCACTAATGCTTTACTGCATTCAACGGCGAAAGAAGGGCAGCCAAAGATAACTATTAAAGGCTATGAAATTGATAGTCGTGTATATATTGACGTGATAAATGTTGGAGCAAAAATTCAGGATAAACATCTGGATCGTATTTTTGAACCATTTTTTACAACTTCATCTTTGGGAACGGGGCTTGGTTTGTATCTATGCAAAGAGTTATGCAACAATAACGAGATAGAAATAAGTTATGTTAAAGATTATGACTGTGGAACCTGTTTTCGACTAGTTTTTCCAAAAAATGAAATTAATGAAGAGATAGAATAGGTGATTATGCCTTCAAGTTTACTGGCCAAGTCACCATGGTTAAGGTCCATTGCAGCCCATGGAAAATTAAATTGAGTATAATAATAACGTTATATCGGCGAAGGTCTATATGTCACAATGCTATTTTAATAGAGTCTTCCAACCTATAGAGCTTTCCTGTCAAAACGAAATACGAACCAAAATTGCAAAATAAAAAAGCGCCACTGATTGCGCATCAGCAGCGCTTGTACCGAGTCATGATTTAGAGAGACAACCGGTTCACTCTAAAACAGCAATACCTCATGTATGCTGGTTTAAGCTATTTATTCTCAGAGAAAACCTTTCCCCATAACAATTGATAGTAATCACCGAATCAATGATATGTATTATCCATATTATTTTATCAATTAGATATGGCAAAACCGGCAGCAAATGTCTTGTGATTGCGCAAATGTTTGGCGATTAGCTCAATAGCTCTCGGTTTTCTTGATAGGTTTTATTGAGTTGCTTAGAAATCAGTTTTAAAGTCCCTTTTGAAACTCCTAAGTCAGAAGCAATGCTATCAAAACCATGAATGACACCAACAATTTTTTTTATGACTGTTTGTGCTTGTTTCCAGTTAGCAAAATTAGCAACCTCTGCAAGCATTTGTACGGTTTTTAATGGTGGTGCTTTGCCATAGCCAGAGAATGCAGTTGCATGCTCACCGTAAGGGGAGGGGTTAAAGGTAACGTCAAAGAATGGAGCTAATGTCCACTGGCCGGTGTCATTCTGGATAAATGCCCAGTTTTTACTGTGATCATCTTGATTGCATGCAAAAAGGTTGAAAATTGCCCTGCAAAACATTTTTTGTCCTGCTGCCGGACTTTTGCACAGTATGCTGCTAGCTTTGATTAAGTCTTCATAGTCGAGGCTTGGAGTTCTATAGTCAGCACCCAGCAATCCACAAGCGCTATGAATATGGTAGCGACCTAAGGAGTTATTTGAGGCTATATTAAGGTCAAAGCGTTCCAGTGCTAGCCAATGCATTTCTGATGATGCTATAGAGGTGTCAAGCAGCTTCCATTTTGGAACATCAATCCCTGCTTTCGCTGCCATAGCCAAGTAGGCAGCTTCGCATAACCCTTCTTCATGTTTTAGCGGTAGTCTTTCTGAGGTGAACTTTATTAGGTATGGAATGCTATTTTGTTCGTAGGAAGTTGAGCAAAGTTTGTGGTCATTACTTTTAAGGTAAATGTTGGCTTTTGGTCTTGCTCCTCCTGGGCTGCCAGCATTTAGTAATGCTGCAAGAACTTCTTCTGTGCGTCCATCAAAAATTTCTTGTGCTTTGCAGCCTAATTCTGCAATAGATATGTTATGGTTAGAAACTTTTATATCAGCAAATGATTCTGGGTGATATGAAAGTGCTCCCATGGTATTTTTTCCTGTAAAGGCAAGCCTATCCATTAAAGTGATTTGATTGGGTAATATACCTTCTTTTCTGAAAACTCGATCCATTAATAGCATTCCCCAGGAATCAGGTAAAGAATCGGAAAAAACCCCATGTAAGCCATCGTGAATTGTTCTGTCGGCAAGCTGTAAAGAGTTGTTAAAGCTCAGGCTGAATGGGGAAATATTGTGATGCTTAGATAAATATTCTTCAGCATATTGAAAGTAAATTCCTTCTCTGTTTTGCGCTAACAGGCCAACAAGGCATTTTGAACCGTTGCTGAGAGTCCTCCATGCCTCAAGCCTTCTCGTGTGAGAAAATTTCATTGTGAAAGTACATCCTTAATCGAAGTTGGGGTACTTGTGGTTGTATTTGGTTTTGTAAGGTTATTAATTCGGTCTAAATTATCGACGCACTGCCACAAAAGTAAAAACTGCCTAAGTGATATCTGTCCGGTTGTTTCAAACCTTCTGATGGTTGATGCAGGTACAGTGCTTTTATTGCTTAATTCATCTCTGGAGTATTTGCATAGTTTGCGCTGATGTTTAACCCACTCTGATAGTGATAGTTGAATGTCGCTGGATGATAATAATGAAAGTGTTGTCATTTTATTGCCTATTGAAAAATGATCGTATATTGTCAATTATAGGATAATTTAAGGTTAAATTGCCATTATAATGTCAAATTTAATCTGAGTATATTTAGGGGGCAAAATTAAAAAACTACTGATAGGCAATTTATTATACAATACTCGCATCTGGTTCTGGACTTGGTTTGTATCTATGTAAAGAGTTATGTAACAATAACAAGATAGAGATAAACTACATAAAAGAACACGATGAAGGGATATGCTTCAGAGTGGTTTTTCCAAAAAAAGAACGTAATAAAAGATAAATGAGATAAACAGCATGCGCTCAAAAGCCCTTATTGTAGATGATGAACCAGATATTAGAGAATTGCTTGAACTTACTTTAAGTAGGATGGATATTGATGTAATCTCAGCAGCAGATGTTGCAGAGGCTAAAAGAATTTTGTCTGGTAATAGTTTTCATCTTTGTATTACAGATATGCGGTTGCCTGATGGATCGGGTTTGGATTTGCTAAAGTATATACAGCAGGCATGTCCTGAATTACCTGTT
Source organism: Gammaproteobacteria bacterium (assembly GCA_033852075.1). Taxonomy (GTDB): domain Bacteria; phylum Pseudomonadota; class Gammaproteobacteria; order QZLD01; family QZLD01; genus QZLE01. The sequence goes on from JAWSVC010000033.1 coordinate 8,575, forward strand.
GCTGTTTTAACTGCTCATGGCAATATGGATCTTGCGATTCAATCGCTTAAGGCAGGAGCTTTTGATTTTGTTTCAAAGCCGGTTGATTTGAGCGTATTGCGATACTTGGTCTCTACGGCGTTGAAATTAACCAATAATGTGCGTCCTATGGACAGAAGAAGTCGTAAGACTTTGCTTGGCGAATCACCTGCAATGCAGAAATTACGAGCTACCATTCATAAGTTGGCTCGTAGCCAGGCGCCGGTTTATATTAGTGGTGAGTCTGGAACTGGTAAAGAATTAGTGGCGCGGCTTATTCATGAAAAAGGCCCCAGAGCGAAAGAGCCGTTTGTGCCGGTTAACTGCGGAGCAATACCTACAGAATTGATGGAAAGCGAATTTTTTGGTCATCTAAAAGGAAGCTTTACCGGAGCAAGCAAAGAAAAAGAAGGGCTGTTTCAGGCAGCGGACGGTGGCACTTTATTTCTGGACGAGGTAGCAGAGCTGCCGCTGCATATGCAAGTAAAATTACTTAGAGCAATTCAGGAAAAGGCAATACGTCCAGTTGGTGCGCAGCGTGAGACTTCTGTTGATGTTCGCATTTTGAGTGCTACACACAAAAATCTGGAACAACTGGTTGATGAAGGGGTGTTTCGTCAAGATTTATATTATCGTATCAATGTAATTAATCTGCAGGTTCCAAGTTTGCGTGATAGAAAAGATGATCTTGATATGCTGGCGGAACATATTTTAGAAAAATTATCGGTTCCAATGGGGGAAGAACCGCCGTTTATAAGCATTGAGGCTATGGATGTTTTGCGTGGATATAATTTCCCCGGGAATGTGCGCGAGCTGGAAAATATACTCGAGCGCGCCATGACGATGTGCGAAGATAATCTAATAGAAGCTGATGATCTGCAATTGCCAAATAACGCAGTGGTAGATATAGAGGATGAAGTTAAAGAGTTGGATATTGGGGCTAAGATTTCGGCCGAGTTCTCAGATACTGATGATACGCTGGAAGATTATCTGGAAAGTATTGAAAAAGAAGCCATTCTAAAAGCACTGGAAGAAACAAATAATAATAAAACTGCCGCAGCTAAAAAGCTGGGCATGACCTTCAGATCTCTACGTTACAGGCTTTCCAAGCTCGGAATTTCTTAATAGTAAATGTTACTCAATAAAAAACTGCGCAAGATAATTATCTTGCGCAGTTTGTCGTTTTATTTTTGGTAAAAACGATTAAATTAAAAGTAGCAATACCCCATATATGCTACTTCAAACCTCTGATTCATAACGAAGCCGTTCCCCATATCCTTATCCTTGTGTTTCTTAATGGCGTCGCTGAATCAATGAAAGATATTATCTATGATTTTGAGGTTAGGATATATATCAAAAGTGACTGCAAAATCATGATTAATTAGTATTAATTGTAGCGTGTGGCTCACGCTGCTGTAAATGGCGTATCTTTTTGGAAAATAAGTAAATTTTATTTACTTATTTTCATGGTTAGGTAAATGAAATTGACTAATAAATATGATATTTGAGCTTGGTTGAAATAGTGGTGTAATAATAAATGGAAAAAACTATTTTGGAGAGAGCTAAAAAGCGGGCTTGCATGACAAAAAGTGTCACTTGTGACATAAAGGGTAATAATGTGTTTATGTTGTATTGTTAACACTGTCACGAAAAGAATCTTATTTAGAAAATAAGCAAATTCTTTTTTAGCGTAAAAACAATGAATTAAATCCCTTTGTTGTAATTGGCACATCTGTTGCTATATTTAAATCAGACACGGCTATAGCACGGTTGTCAGTGATGAGAATCGTTACACTAAAAGTGCTGTGAACATGAAGTAAATAACAGGCTATATTATTTGATCTTAATTAGGAGAGACAAAATGAAAAAACAACAAGGTTTTACACTTATTGAATTAATGATCGTTGTGGCGATTATTGGTATTTTGGCTGCAATTGCTATTCCTGCTTATCGTGATTATACAATTCGAGCAGATGGTGGTTCTGCTTTACAGCAGGCTGTAGGTTATAAAACATGCGTATCTGAAATATTCCAATCTGGTGGTGCTGATGCGTCTGCGTGTAATGCGGACGGTCTTGCTGCTGCTACTGCGGTTACTGCGGCGACTGTGTTTGTAGCTGCGGATGGTACAATTACTTCAATGGGACCTAACGGTGTAGTAACAGTTACATTGAGTCATACAAACGGAAGAGCTTGGACTTGTTCAGATGATGCTTCTGTTGATATTCCAGGGTGTTAATTTAAAATTGATATCTTAACTAAAAAGCCTGGCTTAGCCAGGCTTTTTAGTTTCTAAGAATAAGGTGAAAAGGTGAATTTGAGGGTTCCAAATATTTAAATTAGTTTAGTTGTTATGTGATTAAATGGAATATTTCTAACACAAAAGGTGTAAATAAAGCTAAACTTATTAGAAGATATTTATTATGGATATTAGTTTAATATGATGCCAGCAGGAATAAAATTAGGTGGTTTGGCTGGAAGGCTTGTTGAAGATGGTCTTATTGCCGAAGATATAGCAATAAAATGCTCAGAAGAAGCACGTAAGAAACAAGAGTCGTTCGTAAAGTATATTGTTGATGCGGGTCATGCTGATAGCGCAAAAGTTGCGCAAGTGGCTTCGTTTGAGTTTGGGGTGCCTCTTTTTGATCTGTCTATAATGGATCTTGATCAATGCCCGGTCTCTCTTGTTAAAGAAAAGCTTATACGTCAACATCATGCGTTACCTTTGTTTAAACGAGGTAAACGTTTGTTTGTTGCTGTTTCTGATCCTACTAATGTTCAGGCTCTCGACGAGTTTAAGTTTCATACTGGTATTACAACAGATCCTGTTTTAGTTGAAGAAGATAAGCTTGCTAAGGCTATTGAGGATACTTTAACGGCTCAGGATTCTGCTCAGATGAGTGATCTTCTTGATGAAGATTATGACAATATTGATATTTCTGATGGTGAGGAAGAGGATGCTGGCCCCGATAATGATGCGGATATTGATGATACACCAGTTGTTCGCTTTGTTAATAAAGTGTTGTTAGATGCGATTAATAAAGGAGCGTCTGATGTTCATTTTGAACCTTATGAAAAGAAATTTAGGGTTAGATTTAGGTCTGATGGTGTTTTGCATGAGGTCGCGTCTCCTCCTATATCCTTAGCTAATAGAATTACTGCTCGTATTAAAGTTATGTCGCGTCTTGATATTGCTGAGCGTCGTATTCCTCAGGATGGGCGCATTAAGATGAATATTACGAAGAAGCGCTCGATTGATTTCCGTGTAAATAGTTGCCCAACTATTTGGGGGGAAAAGATTGTACTGCGTATTCTTGATTCTAGTAGCGCGATGCTTGGAATTGAAAAACTTGGTTATGAAGATATACAGCGTGAGCGTTATGAAAAAGCTCTTGCTAGTCCATATGGAATGATTTTGGTTACTGGTCCTACGGGTAGTGGTAAAACGGTATCTTTGTATACTGGGTTAAATATACTTAATACTGATGATAGAAATATTTCTACGGTTGAGGATCCGGTTGAAATTAACCTTCCTGGTATTAATCAGGTAAATACCAATATGAAAGCTGGGCTTGATTTTGCTTCAGCGCTACGTGCGTTTTTGCGGCAGGATCCTGATGTGGTAATGGTTGGTGAAATTCGCGATTTGGAAACCGCAGAGATCGCGATTAAAGCCGCACTTACGGGTCACTTAGTATTGTCTACTTTGCATACCAATGATGCGCCTCAAACCCTTACTCGTCTTGCTAATATGGGGGTGCCTGCATTTAATATTGCATCTGCAGTGAGCTTGATTATTGCTCAGCGATTAGCTCGTAGGCTTTGTCCTCATTGTAAAAAAGCAGTCGATATTCCTAAAGAGGCTTTATTGGAAGAAGGGTTTAAGGAAAACGAAATTGGTGATTTGCAGTTGTTTGGTCCAGTTGGTTGTGATCAATGTGTTGATGGTTATAAAGGGCGTGTTGGTATTTATCAGGTAATGCCTATAAGTGAGGCGATAGGTAGGATTATTATGGAAGGGGGTAACGCTCTTGAAATTGGTGATCAGGCTAAAAAAGAGGGAATTGCGGATCTAAGGGAGTCTGGTCTAAATAAGGTTAAGCAGGGTATTACTAGTTTGGAAGAGATAAACAGGGTTACAAAAGAATAGATTTATTACTATACTTTATGTTTATAATTTAAAGAAAAATTAAAAAGGGAACTATTGCAATGGCGCAAAAAGCTAAAGCGGCTGCAAAGCCTAAAAAGTTGCCAACCTTTTCCTGGGAAGGTAAGGATAAGAAAGGGAATAAAATTAAAGGAGAATCAGTTGCTGCAAACCCTATGTTGGTCAAAGCAGATCTGAGGCGTCAAGGTATAACTCCTGGTAAAATTAGAAAAAAATCTGAGTTATTTTCTTCAGCAAAAAAGAAATCTATCAAACCAGTTGATATCACTGTTTTTAGTAGGCAGTTAGCCACTATGATTTCATCAGGTGTTCCAATAGTTCAGGCATTTGATATTATTGGTAAAGGGCATGATAACCCTAGTATGCAAGATTTAGTCATGACCATAAAAAACGATGTGGAGCAAGGTAATACCTTAGCTGAATCGTTGGCTAAGCATCCTCGCTATTTTGATGAGCTTTTTGTAAATTTGATTAGCGCTGGAGAACAATCTGGTGCGCTTGAAAGTCTTTTGGATAAAATTGCCACATATAAAGAGAAAACAGAATCTATTAAGAAAAAAATCAAAAAAGCACTATTTTATCCAACCGCGGTTATGGTTGTGGCATTTGTTGTAACGACTATTCTTTTGGTGTGGGTGGTACCGCAATTTGCTGAGCTGTTTAAAGGATTTGGTGCTGATTTGCCTGCATTTACAAAATTTGTGTTGATGCTTTCGGATCTTTTTATTGAGTATTGGTACTTGATCTTTGGAGGTATTATTCTTGGCGTGTTTGCTTTTGTAGAAGCAAAAAGGCGTTCTCATAAATTTAATTATTTTTTAGATAGAATGATGATTCGTATTCCGGTTATTGGGGCGATATTGAATAAAGCCGCTATTGCACGTTTTGCTAGAACTTTATCGACTATGTTTGCGGCAGGGGTGCCTTTAGTTGATTCTCTTACGTCGGTAGCAGGTGCGGCGGGGAATATTGTATATTCAAATGCTATTTTGCAGATGAAGGATAATGTTTCTACAGGGCAACAGCTTCAATTAGCGATGAAACAGACGAATTTATTTCCAAGTATGGTTGTGCAAATGGTTGCTATTGGAGAGGAGTCTGGATCTATTGATACAATGCTGACCAAGATTGCTGATTTCTATGAGGAAGAGGTGGATGCTGCTGTTGATGGCTTGAGTAGTCTACTTGAGCCGATGATCATGGTGATTTTGGGTGTGCTTGTTGGTGGCTTGGTTATTGCTATGTATCTGCCAATTTTCCAGCTTGGTCAAGTTGTTGGGTAACAAGGATTAATATTTTGGAAAGCTTAATTTTATTTATGCAGCAGACCCCTGCTGCATTTTACGTTTTTATATTTGTAATAGGTTTGTTGGTTGGTAGCTTTTTGAATGTAGTTATTTATCGGTTGCCAGTTATTATGCAGAGAGAATTTGTGATTAATGCTAAAGAAATTCTTGAGCAAGAACTTACAGAAGAAGAGAAAAAACAAACTGAAGAAAAGTTTAATCTGGTTGTACCTCGCTCTCGTTGCCCTAAGTGTGGACACCAGATAACAGCTTTAGAGAATATTCCGGTTATAAGTTATTTGTTTTTAGGTGGTAAATGTTCTGAGTGTAAAACCAAAATCTCTGTTCGTTATCCAATAATTGAATTTGTAACAGCGGTTTTGTCTGCATTAGTTGCTGTTTATTTTGGTGTTACCTGGACGGCATTAGCAGGATTGTTTTTGACGTGGTGTTTAATTGCTTTGACCATGATTGATTTTGATACCCAGTTTTTGCCTGATTCGATTACTCAGCCACTTATTTGGGCAGGCGTTTTATTGAGTATGCATGGAGTTCTTAATGTTGGCCTTAAGTCGTCAATTTATGGTGCTGTATTTGGTTATTTATCCCTTTGGATTGTCTATCATGGTTTCAAGATCCTAACAGGTAAAGAAGGTATGGGTTATGGCGATTTCAAACTTCTTGCAGCTCTGGGAGCGTGGATGGGTTGGAAGATGTTGCCGGTTATTATCTTGTTTTCATCTTTTGTTGGTGCGGCTGTTGGGATAACGTTGGTTATCGTTAAAGGTAGAGATAAAAATATCCCGATTCCTTTTGGACCATACTTGGCTGCAGCAGGGTTTATCGCATTTTTGTGGGGTGATAAGATATTGAGTGCTTACCTTGGAACCAGTGCTTTTGCTGGATAGTGACAGCATGTTCACAATAGCTATTAATAACCGTATTGTCTTTTTTGTAGTATTTTGGCAGGCCTAATGTGCTAAAATATAATGTATATTAATATGCAATGTATTAAGGCAGAATAATGAGACCTTCTCTAGCATTAAAAAAAGCAAACAGATCTAAAATTATTGATACCATTTTGCGATTCCATGTTACAAATCCAAGAGTTTTTGGTTCTGTTTTAGATGGTTCTGATGCTGATGGTAGTGATTTAGACCTGCTTGTTGATGTAATGCCTGGGACAACGCTGTTTGATTTGGGGGGATTGCAGGTTGAATTGGAGGATATGCTTGGTGTGCATGTTGATTTGCTGACTCCTGAAGATTTGCCAGCTAAGTTTAGAGAAAGAGTGGTAGCAGAAGCAAAACCAATATGATTGAAAATCGTCTTGAAGATTATTTAGGGCATATGCTGCAAGCAGCGAGTGATGCTTGCGCTTTTGTTGAGGGATTGGATATAAAACAGTTTTTAGACGATAAAAGAACTCAGCAGGCAGTAATTATGAGCCTGATAATTTTAGGTGAAGCTTCGACAAAAGTAATGGATAAATATTCAGTGTTTGCAGCAGATAATGCACAAATACCATGGAGAAATATGCGTGGTATGCGTAATCGTATAGCGCATGGGTATTTTGATATTAATCTTGAAATAGTTTGGGAAACTATTAAAACGGCCTTGCCGGAGTTGATAAAAAAACTGCCTGATGCAATTGCTGAGGCAAAAAAATGTTCACAATAGCACTTACAGGTGGCATAGCATGCGGTAAAACCGTAGTTTCTGATATGTTTGCAGGGCTGGGTGTTGAGATCATCGATACCGATATAATTGCGCGTGAGGTTGTTGATCCAGGCTCTGAAGGTTTAATGCAGATTGTGGCTTTTTTTGGGAATGATTTGCTCAATGATGATAGAACTCTTAATCGTAGAAAACTTCGTGAAATAGTCTTTGCGGATAAAACGAAGCTGAAAGAGCTTGAAAAAATTACTCACCCCTTAATTCAAAATAGAGCGAAAGAGCTTATAGGAAAAGCAACAAGTGATTATTGCCTACTGGTTGTGCCTTTGTTGCTTAATAGTCCTATGCGAGCATGGGTGGATAGAATTTTGGTGGTAGATGTAGCCGAAGAACTGCAATTACAGCGTTTGCTGGAAAGGGATTGTGAGACAATTGAGCAAGCTAAAGCTATTATTGCAAGCCAGGCGAGTCGTTCGCAATTGCTTGAAATAGCTGATGATGTGATTATTAATGATTCAGGACTTGAGAAGTTGCGTAAAGAAGTTCACAATCTACATCTTATATATACTGATTTGGCTAAAAATGGCTAGAAGTATTAGATAGATTTGTACGTTTTTGTCGAGATTCCCAATCAAGTTGGGAATGACGTGTATTAGGCGTTTTGAATGACAAGAATTAGTAATTGATGAAGGGTATTTTACTTCGTCATACCGGCGGAGGTCGGTATCCAGAAAAAGGAAGAATTAGTGTCGGATTGGATTACATATGAACACCCTTTAAATGAAAGAATCAGGGTGTTGATGCGTTTGGAATTTATTTTTAAGCAGATTGATCAGCTCTTACAAGAAGATTCAAAACTTAATACCCGTCATATATTGCTTGCTATAGGAGAACTTGTCGGTATTGTAGAGCGTGGAGATCTGAAATCTGAAATCTTAAAGGAACTGGATCGTCATATAGCTACTATGCTTAATTTACAAGAGACTCCTGGGGTTGATGCTGATGCTTTGCAGGCTTTTTTGCAGAATCTACGAGATTTATCCGCGAGAATTCATAGTTCACAAGGGCAAATTGCTGCTGAGTTGAAAAACGATGAATTTTTGATGGGGGTTATTCAGCGCTCTGGTATTCCTGGTGGAACCTGTGATTTTGATATGCCTGGTTATCATTATTGGTTGGAGCAGGATTCTGAAACTAGGTTTAGGCAAATTGATGCTTGGTTAGGTAAATTTAAGCTTATAAAGTCTTCTTGTAGCTTGATATTGGGGTTGATTCGAGATAGTTCTTTGCCAAAACCATGTCAGGCTGAAAATGGTATGCATCAGATGTCTTTAGATAAAGATCACCCATGTCAGCTGGTTCGAATATCATTGCCAAGAGATGCGGCGATTTATCCTGAAACTAGCGGGAATAAGCGCCATTTTACTATCCGGTTTATGGGGGAAGATCCTGAGTCTGGGAAGAACAAGCAAATTACAGATTTGGTTGAATTTAAACTTACAGTTTGTGTTATTTAAAGAAAGTGGATTGCATGACAAAAGTAAATTGCCCTGTTTGCCAAAAGATTGTTGAGTGGAATAAAGATTCTGAGTATAGACCGTTTTGTAGCGAACGTTGCAAAATGATAGATCTTGGTGATTGGATAAGTGAGAACCACCGGATACCGGGGGAGTCTGCCGAGATTGCTGATAATAATCTGAGCGAAGAACAGCGTAATTTGCTGAATTAGTTCAAATATACGTCATACTGGCGAAGGCCCATTGCTGTCTGGGGAATTATACCGTTCGTGCTGAGCGCGAAGCAGTCGAAGTATGAAACGGTATTAATTCAGCTATTTATTATCACCCTTCGACTGTTCGTACCTCACGCTCAGGATGAACGGAATTTTAAGTTTTAAACTCTCTTTAATCCTTTGTAGCATTACCCAATAACGCTTTACAGCAACTAGCAAAACTTTCCCTGGACAGCAATGGATCAAGCTGGGAATGACGCGTTTTTTTCTAGGGTACGCTAGTAAAATTGGGAGAGACTAACTCCCCTTCAGTGCTTCGTGTTTAGGATAATTTAGCTTAATAACCTTCAGTGTATCCTTATACATATCTTCCATATTTAATTCTTTATAGCATTTTGCCAAAACCCCAAGAGCATCATAAATTGCAGGGGTTTGTGGGTAATGTTGAATCACATGTTTTGCGCGGTTAATTGCGCCAATATGGGCTTTTCTGCGCAGATAGTATTTGGCAACGATTACTTCGCGATCTGCAAGGGTGTCTCGCATTCTTACCATTTGCTTGGTTGCTTCTGGCGCGTATTTGCTATCAGGGTACTTTTCGACCAGAGTTTTGAAGGTGATAAATGCCTGTTTCATTGATTCATGACTGCGTTCGGCTTTGCTCAGTTTGAATAGTCTGGTTACGAAAGATTCACCGTGATTAATATAGGAAAGGCCTTTGATGTAATAGGCATAGTCAACTGAAGGGTGGCGTGGATTGATCTTGATAAAACGGTCTGCTGACATGGCAGCCAGTTCCATCTCGTTATCTTTGTAGTATAGGTATGGGATTTCTATAAGAGCCTGTTGAGCATAGGCGCTAAATGGGAAGCGTGATTCTAGTTTGTTTAAATAGTCGATCGCATATGAATAGTCGCCCTTTTCTTTCATACGCTGTGCTTCGGAATATAACTTTTGCGCGCTCCATTCATAGGTTTCGTCATATTCACGTCCTGGAGTGTCAGAGCAGGCGCTGAAAAGAATACATATAACAACGAGAGCGACGATTTTAAGTTGTTTCATAAATCCTGATAATCCTTTACTACATATAGCAACTGTTATGATGGCTGCATTTAAGACACGGAATGTTGCTATTAGTTCTCGAAACGCAAGATTATAATAGATAGTTCATTGATTGTCCCTAAAAATCATCCGTGTTAATTTTTATTGGGCACTGCTAAAATGCTTGGAAATAACAGAAAAGAGTATCAATCAAACTATGGCAGATCGCGAGATATTAGAAGGAACAGTTCCTGTTGAGATGGGTGGAGGACGTATCGACCACGTGGTGGCTGAAATGTTTTCTGATTTCTCCCGCAGTCGTTTGCAACAGTGGATTAAGTCCGGTGAACTTTTGGTTGATGGTAAACAGGTTAAGCAAAAGTATAAGGTTATTGGTGAAGAAAAGATAACCGTTAATGCTGCCATTGACGAAGTGGTTGAGATGGTTCCGCAGAATGTACCGTTGGATATTATCTATGAAGACGATGATATTATGGTGATAAATAAGCCTGTTGGTTTAGTTGTGCATCCTGGGTCTGGTAATAATGATGGAACTATGTTGAATGGCCTTTTATATCACGATGGTGAGCTTGCAAAGGTGCCTCGTGCCGGGATTGTGCACAGGTTGGATAAAGATACATCGGGTCTTTTGGTAACAGCCAAGACGATTCATGCGCACAAACATCTGGTAGATCAACTTCAGGAGCGAACAGTTAGTCGTGAGTATATGGCTATTGTCAAAGGGATTCTGGTTTCCGGTGGTACGATTGATGAACCAATGGGACGTCATTATGTCGATAGAAAGAAGATGGCTGTGGTGCAAGATGGCAAAGAGGCTATAACCCATTATCGGGTTGAGGAAAGGTTTGAACACCACTCTCTGGTGAAGGTTAAGCTTGAAACCGGACGCACTCATCAGATTCGTGTGCATATGGCGCATATTAAACATCCTTTGGTTGGGGATCAGGTTTATGGTGGCAGATTGCAGTTGCCGAAAAATTGTTCTGAAGAGATGAAGCTTGCACTGCGTGGAGCTAAGAGACAGATGCTGCATGCATGGCGCCTTGGTTTAATTCATCCAGTAACTGGAGAAGAGATGAGCTTTGAAGCTGAGATGCCGGAGGATATGGAGGATCTGTTAGATCTGATGCGTTATGAAGCAGGTGGTGGCGATGATGACGACGGCGATATGGAAGTGCATTATGTTTTTGAGTGATATTTAAGATCCCTGAGCGTAGCCGAAGGGTCAAGAAAATTAATATAATCAATGAGACTTCGGCCTTGGTTTATCCTGAGCGTAGTCGAAGGGCTCAGCCATCTTGATTCTATTAATTATTCCTGCCGGACAAAAGTCAGTATCAGTATATGCAGGAATGGCGAGAATATAAATATAGAAATAATATAAACGGAATTAACAGGGAAATGACAGCATATTTTATCAGGAGATTTCTACTAATCATCCCAACATTCATTGGGGTGACATTGCTGGTATTTGCGATAACCCGTATGGTTCCTGGTGGCCCAATCGAGCGTATGATATCAGAGATGAAGATGTCTTCATCAGATGTTGCAGCTGCAAGTAGTGATGTTATTGCGGGTAATGCTATCTCTGATGAACAGATTCAGGAGCTGCGCGAGTATTATGGTTTTGATAAGCCCATCTTGGTCAGTTATCTGGATTGGATGAAGAGGGTTGTACAACTGGATCTGGGGACTTCAAGTCGCTATGACGAACCGGTCATAGATATCATTGTCGAAAAACTTCCGATATCAATTTTTTATGGTGTAATCACACTTGTGTTGTCGTATCTGATTTGTTTGCCGCTGGGGATAATAAAGGCAATTAGGCATCAAGGTATCATAGACAATATCACCTCAATTTTTATATTTATTGGCTATGCAATTCCCAATTATGTGCTTGGTATTGGTCTTTTGTGGGCGTTTGCCGTTCATTATGAGGTATTTCCAATGGGGGGATTTGTTAGTGATGATTTTGAAGACTTTACCTTCTGGCAACAGGTTTATGATGTATTGATTCATGCGGTTTTACCTTTGCTGTCTTATATGATTGGCAGTCTTGCTGTAATGACCTTAATGATGAAAAACTCCCTGCTGGATAATCTGGCTGCAGATTATGTGCGTACAGCTATGGCTAAGGGGTTGTCGTTTAAAGGGGCGGTATTAAAACACGCTTTTCGTAACAGTTTTATTCCGTTGGCAACTCATCTGGGGAATGGAATCAGTGTTATCCTGACCGGTTCATTTTTGATCGAAAAGATCTTTAATATTGATGGAATTGGTTTGTTTGGATACGAGTCGATTGTAGATAGGGACTATCCTGCGGTTTTGGGAATTCTGGTTATTTCTTCACTGCTGTTTATGGTTGGTAATATCCTTTCTGATATTTGCGTCGCTATAGTCGATCCACGAGTGCAGTTTGCTAAGGAAGAGCAATGATAAGGGGATATAGATGAGCAGGATGACAGTGAGCCTTAAAAAGCCTCAATTGCTCAGCCCGCTGGCACAGCAAAAATTTAAACGTTTTAAGCAGATCAGGCGTGGTTACTGGTCGGCAATATTGCTATTAATAATATTATTCCTCTCCTGTTTTGCAGAACTATTAATAAGCAATCGCGCGCTTTTGGTTAAATATCAAGGGGAATACTATTTCCCAACTTATGGGGCGGTATTTGCCGGTAAGGATTTTGGTTTTGATTATGAATACGAGGTCAATTACCGCAAGCTGCAACAAAAGTTCGCGCAAGAAGGTGTTGGTAACTGGGTGCTGATGCCGCTGGTTCCTTACAGTGAATATGAAAACGACCTGATTGAAGGGGAATATCCTCCTTACGAGCCATCTATTGCGGCTAAGCATTATCTGGGAACCGATACCGCAGGGCGTGATGTATTGGCACGTCTGGTATATGGGTTTCGCATTGCTATTTGGTTTTCGTTGGCACTATCATTTTTCAACTATTTTCTTGGAGTGATAGTTGGTTGCCTGATGGGATTTTTTGGAGGATGGTTTGACCTGTTATCGCAGCGACTGGTTGAGATATGGTCCAATATCCCGTTTTTGTATGTGGTAATGATTCTGTCGTCGATTATCGTTCCCGGGTTTTGGTCGCTGATAGCAATAATGGTGCTGTTTGGTTGGATTGGGATGACCTGGTACATGCGCACCGCAACCTATAAGGAAAAGGCGCGCGAGTATGTATTGGCATCGCGGGCGCTCGGGGCATCTACTTCCAGAATCGTTTTTCGGCACATTTTACCAAATTCGTTGTCGATATTAATAACCTTTATCCCGTTTTCTATAGCCGGCGGAATAGGTTCATTAACCAGCCTCGATTATTTAGGCTTTGGTTTACCTGCTCCGACTCCAAGCTGGGGAGAACTGATAAGTCAGGGAACCGAAAATATGGAAAGTTGGTGGATACTGGGTTCGGTTATCAGCGCGCTTGTGATAGTGTTGGTGTTGATAACCTTCGTCGGTGAGGCAATTCGTGATGCCTTTGATCCTAAGAAATATACGGTGTATGAGTAATGATTTGCCAGATCCGGTTGATGAAGAAGAGAAGCATGATCGTGTAGAGCGCGTTATGTTACAGCAGGCACAGATAAGTCGTGAAAAGCTGGAAGAGAAGGTTGGAATAACCACCGATGTTATCGTTGATGATATCACTGAAGATCAGCTTATCTGCCGTTCGATGTGGAATGCTCCGGAGATAGATGGGCTGGTGTTTGTTGATTTTGCTGAAGGTGTTGAAATCGGAGACATAGTGCCGGTTCTGATTGATACCTCGGATGAGCATGATCTGTGGGGTAAGGTGGTGCAAGTATAGCTGGCCATAATTAAAAATGGATCGTAGGGGTAAATATTGCTAGTTGCCGGAAAGCATTATCAATCAATGTTATTAAGGATATATGGTAATTTAATACTTGAAATCTCCGTTCATCCTGAGCGCGAGGTACGAGCAGTCGAAGGGTGGTAATAAATAACTGAATTAATACCGTTTCATACTTCGACTGCTTCGCGCTCAGCATGAACGGTATCAATTCCCTGGACACTAATGCGCGAAGGCGGGAATCCAGCGATTGAAAATCGCCGCGCGGAGCGCGCTGGGCAAGGTTGCGGAGCAGTTAAAGTTTTGTGTTGTTTCACCTGCTACTTTGGAAAAGGGAGTGAAAAATGAAAAAAATATTTGGGGCGTTATTATCAATTCTTCCGTTATCGGTATTTGGGAACGTAAAAGATATTGCTGTTTCGGATTTAGAAAACCAGATAAACCAAGATGTAGAGTTGGTTAGATATTGTCGTGATGGTCTGCAGGAAATTCTTGCCTACATGGATGCGCTAACAGTTCTTTTTCCCACGGAACGTCAAAAAGAAAAACGGTTGCTTACTCAACAAGAGCGTCATGAGATGCGTCAGATTTGGAGTAATTATCTGGACTATCATATGCATCTTGAAAATCTAGTTGATAGGTATCAGGAATATGATGATATTCCATTTAGTAATGTTATTTCTGCAAAGAAGTTTGAGGGGCTAAAAAATCGTGCCTTTAAACTTTATCGGGCTGCATATTCAGCTCAGTATCGATTTGCAATGGAGTTTTTTGCCAAGGCGAACAATAGCAGACAATCGGATAAGGTCTTGAATGATGAATCTGCAGAGCTTGGTCTGCCTAAAGATAGTTATGCTGAAGTTAAGTATGAATTTTTAAATGTGAAGGCAGCTTCAAAGTTTGCAGCGATTGAAACTATCAACCGGTTGTGGGCAACTGATGAGAGCCTTTGGTTGGATGAATCCAAAGATGATCCGGTCGAAAAAGATGTGGCGCGTATCTGGGAGTTAGGCAAGGGCAAAGGGGAACTGATGACACTTAAGAACGCACTTACTATAGTTAAACAAAAAAGTAAGTCTGCAGTTATGCCTGCCCAAACGGAAATATCGGAGTGGATGGGGGATACCAAGGTTTATCGCAAAGGTCGTTCGCTTATTTCGCAGGAGCAGATTATTAAGATAAGGGAAAAACTTTTGCCTGGAGATATCCTTTTGGAGAGGCGTGAGTGGTATTTGTCTAATATTGGTTTGCCTGGGTATTGGTCGCATGTTGCTTTTTTTATAGGCTCCCCTGAGGAAAGGACTGAGTTTTTCGCAGATGAAGATGTGCAACGCTGGATAGTTGAGCAAGGTATTGTTAATGGCGATTTGGAAAAACTGCTGAATAACAAGCTACCTAAACAATATTCAGCCAGTAAAGATTTATGGCATGGTGACAAACCATCGGTAATTGAGGCGATAAGTGAAGGGGTGGTATTTACCTCTTTGGAATATTCTGCAGCAGCAGATTCGGTTGCTGTGCTTAGACCAAAGTTAAGTAAGCTGGAAAAGGCGAAGGCGATTTTACATGCATTTGGTTTGAGTGGACGTCCTTATGATTTTAGTTTTGATTTTCAGAAAGATTCAGCTTTAGTATGTACCGAACTTGTATATAAATCTTATGAAGAACATCTGCAGTTTGATATCCCTAAAATGATGGGACATTTTGTTCTTCCTGCAAATGACTTTGCCAAACAGTTTTCTGAAACGTATGCAACTGATGAACAACAGTTTGATTACGTGTTATTTGTAGACGGCAATGAATATGAAAAAACTGCAAAGTTCTCAAATCTTGAGACCTTTAAAGAGAGTTGGAAGCGGCCTAAGTGGCATATTTTGACGAAAAAGCAAGCGCAATAGCTTATTATTTGGTAATAATATTCAGCAGATCTTTTATCCTCGCATCATAACTATGGTGTTTTAACACATGTTCATATCCAGCGTCAGCTATGGTATTTCTGGCCTTGTCGTGGTTTATGTAGAATTTTGCTTTCTCGTTCATTTCTTCAATGGTATTAAAACAAACGACGTGCTTGTCTTGCTCAAAGTATTGATCAATCTCTTCAACCCAGTCTGTTAATAGAAAACCGCCGGCCGCAGGAACTTCGTATAAACGTAGATTCATCGCATGCCCTTTGCCAAACCAATTATGAATATTTAAATTTACTTTGGTTTGGTTGAACACTAAATTAGTGTGCCGACCAAAGGCTCCTGGGTGTAACTGTACACTGTCGATATTGTCGTTTTTGTGCCATTGGGATATGGAGCTGTTTTTTTGCCATCCAGGTCCAAAAATATGTAGCCCGTTAACTTCTAACTGACTTAATACTTCTTCGCGATATTTTGAGTGTGTTCCTAAAAAGCTGATGTCGTAACGTTTTCTGATTTTAGCACGTGAAAAGTGTGCTGTATTAACAGCAGAGGGCAGATGATATACGCTGGAAAGACCTTTTTCTTTATAGTCGGCAAGTGTTTTAGAACAGTTAGTTAGATATATGTCGTATGATGGCGCATTTATCATTGAACGCTCATGGTCCAGAGGGTCATCTATCCAGTAGCCTACTGTGGTTATTCCCATGTTGCTGATTAGTTTTATAGTTTCTGGATAAATCTGCACGCCTTTTATAACCAACAGGAAATCTGGTTTATATTTGCGGCAACCAGCTATCAAAGTTTGGTTAACCGCGTAGTGGTATTTGTTTGTGTAGTTTTCTTTGCGTAATGGTTTTGGGTAAATATTAAGTGGGAATGGACGTTTGTCATAGTCAAAATATCTGACCTTATGGCCATCTCTTGTGAGTGCGTGACCAATATCAAGCCCAACCTTGGTTCTGGAGTTTTTGAGAGGAGTTGCAATGACGAATGAGTATTTCTTTTCCATGGTGTTATTCCAAGATAGTCCCTTGATATTGTAAGTATAGATATAAAAATTGTGATTCTCCTTTATACACAATAAATATTAAGTAATCGAGGCTTAAGTATGTATAATTCAGAAACAACAGGTTTTAGGCCATAGCTTTATTAGCAGTATTACGAAGAGACTATATGAGAGCTTATTTTAAAAAAAGGATAAAAAAGCCAGCGGATATTGTTAAGCAGCCATGGTTAGATTTTCAAAGGCTTTTAGCTAAATTTATATTTAAAGCAGTTAAGTCCAAAGTTAAAAAAAATATGCGCCCAGAATCTATAGAGAAGATTCTATTGGTTAGAAGAAATAAACTTGGCGACGCAGTAAATACTTTGCCATCTATTCAAGCCTTAAAAAATCAATGCCCTGATATTAAGATCCACGTTCTTGCAAACAAATATAATAGTATTATCTATGATAGATCACCCATTATTGATAAGGTTCATGTAATTGACGAGAAGTGGTTTTTGCGTAAGCTCACTTTTTTTGCAAATCCAGTGTTTAAAGATATAAAAAAAGAAAAGTTTGATATTGTTATTGGAATGGGTGGATATTCTTCGGCTCTTTCTCAGCTTGTTCTATGGTCAAAAGGCAGGTATGCAGTTGGGCCAGTTTCAAATAAAGATACTTTTTATAACTTAGTTTTTGATAAAGGCGTATTAAAAACGTCTAAACATAAGCAACACCATACTGATGATATGGCCGATATTATAAGGGAAGCAGGGTTCGCTATCCCTAAAGAACTTCCATTCCCAACAATTGTTGGAAATGGAAAGGCGGAAGAGGGGGTAATTGCAATTTGCCCGGATGTAAATAGAAAACAAAGTGAATATTCTATAGATAATTTCAAAAAGTTGGTGCAGCTTTTACATGGCCTTGACTTTATAAAGAAGATCCATTTGTTTTTAGAGTCTGAAGGCAGTAAGTATATTCAGCTTGAGGGGGAAGGTATAACCTGGATAAAAACTAAAAGCGTTGAAGCTTTTGTTGATGAAGTTTCAAAGTGCCAATATGTTATTTCAACAGAAGGTGGTAGTGCTCATATTGCTAGCGCCCTTGGACTTGGGCTTGTGACAATTTCAGGCATGAATCATAAAAACTATTGGCGGCCATTTGGCGAAAAGGCTGCAATTATCGAAAAGCATAGAAGAATAAATGATATAACAGCTGAAGAGATAGTTGAGCAATTGTGTTTGATTAGTAAATAAAGTTAGCACTAACTGCTTTCAAATTTCACTGTCTGGAAATTATGCTATCTTTTTTGCAGAACTTTGTATTAGATTTATATAACCGTTATATACGCTTTCTACAGACAGGTCTTCCGCAACTTTACTTGGTGGTTGTAATAATATATTTGGAACCATCCAAGGGTACCATCTAGTTTCATCTCCGCCGCCAAATAGACACACCATCGGGATCTGCAAAGCTGCTCCTATATGTGTGGCGCCACCATCAATACATATAAGCTCTTTACAGAGCGAGAGCCCTGCAACCAGTTGTGGAATGTTATCTGTTTCAAAGCCAAATACTCGTTTTGAATTGATACTTTTCAGTAGGCAGTCAGCTTTTTCATCGTCCCCTGGGTGCATTGGGTTATCTGCCGTGCCAGGTGACCAAAATATCAGGATCTTTTTTTCTCGGTGGTTGTTTAGAATTTTGGTGATCAGCTGCTCAAACTTTTCTATGCTCCAGCGACTGCTGAGTCGGCGCACGCTGATATGTATGCCGAGAATGTCTTCATCTTCTGTAAATCCAAATTTTAAAGTTCTTTCTTGTGCATCGGCAACGTATTTTTCAATAGGGTATATTTCAAGCTTTTCTGGTTCGCTGCTTATATTTAGTGGCTTTAGTAGGTTGAATACCCCTTCGGCTTCATGGAATGATTTTGCGGGAAGTTTCTCTACAGGCATATCAATTTGTTTTGATAATTTATCTTTGGGGTCGGTATACCCTATGATGTGTTTACCCTTAATCCATTTAGCCATACTTACTGCATGAGCATTGTAATCAGATCCAGCTAGTATTATATAATCATAGTTCTTTTTTCTAAGTTCTATATATAGCTTAGCCTGATCAACGCAGTGGGAAATTAGCCCTTTTCTTTTATCACGGTGCCTCGATTTTGTATAGACGAATATGCTGTCTATAAATGGATTTCCGGTGAGTACTAGTTGGTTATAACTATTAACCAGTACATCTACGCAGCTATCGGAAAAATTTGCCTTTATCGCACGGAATATTGGTGTGGTGCAGACAAGGTCGCCAATATTATCTCTTCTGATTACTAAAATTTTGGGGTTCATGGGGATATTAGGTTAAGAAGATTCTAGTTTTAGTCTCTTTAGTAGGTAGTCGCCATGACCAAGCAGAAAACCTATTATGGCAAAATAGTATAAATACATATGTCCGGCAAGAAAAAGGTCTGTTTGGTTTTTTATGATGACGGTGAACATAAATGACAGCCCAGTTATACCGATTATTTTTATGGTTTTATCATTGGTTCGATAGTATTTCCAGAATCTTTTTATAACGAATATAAAGGTAAACAGAAATGCTGTAAGGCCAACAATGCCAGTGCGTACCGCCTGGTCGATAAATATATTGTGGGCATGCCCTTGGGTTAGTTGGCAGTAGTTATGGGGTTTTTGTTTTGAGTTTGCGTGGTCGTCCGGTGTTTTCCAACCATAGCCAATGCCTAAGGTTGGGTTTTCTTTGATACGGTCGGTCCAATAGTCCCAAATCAATATCCGGGCTTCTTTGGAACTGTAAAAAGTAGCAACCTCACTTGCAGACATGTTTTTTTGTGGTAACCCACTAAAGATTCCGTTATAGATGGAGATAATCCCTAAAATAAAAGCTGTAAAAATGATTAATGATTTAAGTGAGTGACTGATTGAGTGCCAATACTTTGATGTTAATAATATAGCTGCAAATATGAAGGTGCTACCAATGGTGATAAATGCCATGCGATTATCGTTGCCAATACAGATTGGTAGCATAAGTACAATAGTGATAATTGCCAGTGGTCTGGAAAAGCGGAATGGTTTAAGAAATATCGGGATTATCATTAATGGGAATAAATAGGCAATATAGGTGCTGTAAAAACCAACCCCGTGAATATCTGTCAGTTTAAATTGCCAAGTATTTTGGTTAAGTCCATTATTTGAAAAAATCGCTATAGCAAGGGTCAGGATAAAGCTAATGAGTAATGATCCCGTAAAAAATTTTCTATTATCTGCTGCGCTATTTAGCCAGTACAAGGAAAAGAAAGCGGTTAAGCCAATGATTAGCTCGTGTTTTACCTGTGAGAGCGATACACTAGGGGCATTCGACCATGCTACTGATGCTAAGGCGATTGTCAGGAATGTTATGAATGAATAAAAAATGCCCTTTGAAGGCAGCGACTTGTTTTGTTTATAGATGCCAGCCGAGCAGATAAATGCAATAGCAATGCATAGATAAGTGAATGATCTTGTATTGGCTATTGGTAAGCCTATGAACAAAAGTGCTGCTGGTAAGAATCGCATATTTATTTTATTCATAATTCTGGGGGCAGACTTTGCTGCACGCAGGGTCAAATTCATTTTGTTCCCTCTCCTCTATAAATATTGATGATCAAGTATCTCTTTGATCATGTTGGCGAGCATATCAGGTGTAACAGACTTCATGCAAATATGATTGCTGCATTTATCTACAGAACGTCCGCACCGTTGTACCCAAGGTAATGTGCGATTGAATAGTATGTTTTGGTTTTTGCACTTAATGTTATCAGGGCTAATAGAATTATAACTGGCATTTTGCCAGAATTTACCTGCACCACAGATAGTTGCTGACCCTGGGCCAAAGATGGTTATGGTTGGAGTATTGGTAATTTTACCAATATGAGCAATACCTGTGTCTGGTGAAATCAATAGTTTTGCATTAAGAATAAGATCCCATAACTGAGTAAGATCGAGTTTTTCTGCGTAAGATTTATATGTTTGGTTTGGGTCAATAGAATCAACTATATTTTTCTCATTTTTTCCTGCGCTCCAGACTACTTGAAATCCCTGAGAAGATAAATTTTGGGCAACATTTTGCCAATTTTCAGCAGGCCACATTTTTAAAGGAGTGCTAGCCCCAACATGCAAAACACAATATGGTTGTTCTGGGTGTTCATATGGTGTGGTCGATGGTGCTGGCCAATCTTCAGGGTTATATGGTTGTGGTGCTGGGCCATTTATCAGGTCTGTGTTCATATCGGCCCAATTTGCAGGTTTATTGGAGTATGGAATTAGTTCATCAACAGGCCAGCTTTTATAGGTTTTTTTGTCTTCGGCAAATGCCTTTATCCATTTGCTTCCCAAAGCATAGGCCAGCCACGAATATCGATTGTCTCCTGGGATAAATGCTAAATCATAACCAGTGCTATTTAGCAGGTTTTTTAGAGTTTCAATATCTTTTGGATCGTAAGGCTTTACAATAACTCCGTATGGTTTTTTGTCATAAAGTCCAGTTATGGCCTTAGGGGTTAATAGTATGATTTCAGCATTAGGAAATTGCTCTCTTGCTTTGGCAATTAGTGGGGTTAACATTATTGTATCCCCAAGTAATAGGTGATGCGCAATGAGAATTCGCTTTACATCTTTTGGGTGGTTGCGAAACGGATGCTTCCATATCCTTTTAAGTACATTGGAGAACAATAAAACTCGAGATGAAAATCTGCTCATTTTTAGTTGCATGCCTCAAGAAAGATTTTTTCCATTTTTTCTACCATTAGCTCTTTGCTGAAGTTATGCAATGCAAATTCATATCCTTGTTCGGCCAAGCTATCCGCAATTTCAGGAGAATCAAGTAACTTACTTAATGTTTCTGCAATTGCATCTGAATCCTCAGGCTGGATTATGATTCCGGTTTTGTTGTGTTCAATTATCTCTGTGATGCTGCCTACAGGTGTCGATATTACTGGTAGTTTAGTGAGCATTGCCTGCATTAGTCCTTGCGGAACCCCTTCGTTTGCATAGGAAGGTAGGATGAAGATATCCATTGCCTGTAACCAGAGGAAAGGATTTTTCTGATTGCCAGGCATGGAAGTAATATTTTCTATGCCGGAATCTGTAATTTGTTTTTGCAAGGCCTCTTTTTGTGGGCCGTCTCCGACGATTAATAAATGGATATTATCTCTGTTGGAATTGTTTTTGAGTTTGGCAATAGCGTCAACTAGGTATTTGTGTCCTTTCCAGCTTCGCAGTGTGGCTAGAATACCAATAATGGTTTTATCTTGTGAAAGATTAAGTTCAGTTCTGGCTATCTGTTTGTCATCTGGTTTGAATATGGATGTATCAATTCCAGTTGGAACTGACGTAATCATATGTGCAGGGTAGCAATTGTCATTTACTAATGTTTCTTTGAGTTTGATACCTGTGGTTACAATATGTTCACAAGCCTTGGTGTAAAGCCATTTGGTAGTGAAATGGTTGTTAATCGGGGCTGAGACATGACGAGTGCGCACAATGGCAAATTTTTTGCCGGAAAACAATTTTGCCAGCGCAATCATCCAGCTGTCAGTAGAACTATGAGTATTTATAACATCTACTTTGGTTTTTTTCAGATAATTTATGGTTGCCAACAATCCCTTTAGTGTTTTTTTTGCTATGGGTAAATGTTGAACCGGTATGCCTCGTTCTTTAGCCTCGTCGAAGATGGGGGCATGAGAAGGGCATATAATAGAAACATCATGCCCTCTTTCGATCATTCCTTGCGCTTCGGTTAGGATCCGGATTTCCTGCCCACCCCACCCACAAGAGGATTCTGTGTGGATTATGGTTAATTTTTTATCGCCATCTGAAGCTTTGTTTTCTATGGTGTCATTCATGCTGTTCTATTAGTTCGGTATAAAGTTTGGTGAGATTTCTGGTCATGTTTTCAGCTGAAAACATCTTGGATTTTTCCAATGCCGCAGCACTCATTCGTGCCAATGTTTCTGGGTTTTGCAGCTGCTGCATAAAGTCTGTTATTGATTCGGTATCTAAAGCATCGCAGACAAAACCATCCTTTTCGTGCTCAATAATTTCTGCTGCGCCACATTTTGTACTGGTTATTACCGGAAGTCCAGTTGCCAGCGCTTCAATAACCACATTTGGAAATGGGTCATATAGAGTTGGGAATACGAATGCATCTGCACAACCATAATATGGAGCTACATTTTCTTTTATACCAAGAAATTTTACTTTTTGCGTGGCTAGTAAATCTTGAGCAAGTTGTTGATACTTTTTACTATGTTTATCTTTGCCAATAACAATAAGCAAGGTATTGTTGGTTTTGGCGATTGCCTTAATCGCCGTTGCAAGCCCTTTGCGTTCGAAGCCGGAGCCTACATAAAGAAAAACGGCGGTTTCGTTTGATATGCCAAGTTCTGATCTGATTGTTTCGCGGTGTTTTTTTAGTTCGGCGTTAAAAATTGACAAATCGATGCCAGAATAAATTATGCGAGTTTTATTTGCTGCCTTTGGGAAGTATTCCTTGATCTCATTAGCAACCATTTTGGAGTTACAGATTATCGCGCGTAATTGGTTGCTATTATAAAGCTGCTCTTCTGCCTTTAATGCATACTTATGAAATGGAGTGATTTTGGTTACAGTTCTGGATGTGTTGGAAATAACGCGGTCGCGTTGTTTTAACCATTCCTTGTGTACCCCATCTCCGGCTCGATAGATGTCACAGCATGGAATTCTTTCATGGGATTGGATTAGATCGAATTTTCTATTGCTGAGTTTTTTGCAAACCTCTTTGGCAAATCTTTTTTCCCTAGACACTCGGCCCCATTTGGCTGGATTGCACTCTACAACCTTGACTCCATCCTGTTGTTGCCACTTACGGGTGAATATAGTTAGTTCTACATTATCTTTGAGGGCATCAATCGCTCTTGCCAAAAATCTTTCGGCGCCACCGTCAGGGCGGTATTTTTGACGTATTAGGGCAAGCTTGATTGTGCTCATATGACGTTAGTCCAGAAGTTCTTTACAGTTGGAAAATACTTCTTCAACAGTAATACAGGTAAGACAATCACTGACCTTGCTGCTGGCACAACCATCAAGTCCGCATGGACGGCAAGAGTGATTGCTGGTGATTACTTTGCTGTTGTCACTCCATGGCCGCCATTCAAGATCGCCACTTGGTCCGAATAGGGCAACGCAAGGAGTTTTAAATGAGGCAGCCATATGCATAGGGACAGAATCTACGCCAATAAAAAGCTTTGCCTGTTCAATAAACGCAGCTAACTGCTTAAGGGTTAGTTTTCCGCAAAGATTAATGACTTGGGCACCACAATTGTCCATGATCTCTTCTACCATTTTTAGCTCGTTGCTTGAAGGTGCCGCAGTTAATATTATCTTAAATCCCTTCTCAGAATATTCTTCGCTAAGTCCATCAATCAAAGCAGAAAATTTTCTACTTTCCCAGCACTTAAACAGCCAGCGTGAAGTCGGATGAATTAATATATAATCGCCAACGCTATTTCCCGCTAAAACATCTTCGCGGAATTGTTCTGCTTCATTTCCTGGGATAAGCACCATATCACGTTCGAGTTGGCTAGGAGTTATTCCAATTCTTCTAAGAGCATCCAAATGTTTTTCAACGGTATGGCGTGGTTTTTGTGGGATAGGGAATAGATGTGTAAATGAGGTTTTCCAAAGCCAGCTATTTCGGCGCGGATATTTTGCAGCTACGGAATATTTTGCCTTGATATATCTGGTAATGATTGCGCCGCGCCAGTGTTCTGTTAAATGGATTACAAGGCCATACCCTTCTTTTTTAAGTTGATTGAGTAATTCGCGCTCTTTTTCAAATTGACCTTTGATGCCTAGTTTTTTCCAACTGCGATCTATGGTGTGAACCTGATTGATTGCAGGGTGAAGTGTTAGCATCTCTTGAGTGTCGGCATAGACAAGGGCATCCACCTGTAAATGGGGGTGGTGATTTTTTAATACTTGAAAAACTGGGGATGAAAGCAGTACATCGCCGTGGTGGCGCAATTTGATTACCAGTACCTTTCTGATCTTACCAAAGTCGATGGCGTCTTTTATTCCGTACATGCTAATCTCCCTTTGTTAATACAGTATCTATTTTGTCCATAATCTCTTCAACTTGAATCAGTTGCATAGCTCTGGGATCGTGTACTCGGGTTTTCCAAGGGATATCTGCGAGTGATTTGCATAGGAACTTTGTAACTGCATCGCCAAATTTATCAAGCGTGAGCTCTTTTGAAAAGTATGGACCAGATAGTTTTGCCGGTGCAATGGCGTAAAGGCCGATAACTGGGGTTCTCATTGCTGAGGCGATATGAACTGCAGCAGTATCTGGGCTGATTAAACAGTCAACCTGTTCGAGTAGTGCTGTTAGTTGTTTTAGGTTCAGAGTGCCGGCGCAATTAGTTATTTTGTCTTGAGTTTGGCAAAGCTTGTAAATGGTTTGTATCTGTTCCAGTTCTTTGGGATCTGCGCCTCCAGTTAGGATGATATGACAGTCGTATTTGCTAGCTATAGTATCAATTAATTCGGTGTAATTTTCTAAACTCCAGTTGCGTTCATTTTTACTGGTTATTGGGTTGATAGCTATGGAGTATTTATGGTTTTTGGAGAGAAGAATTTTATTTGCCGTTTCATTATCTGTTGTATTTAGCGGTATATCCCATTCTATATTGTTTGGTGTAGTGCCTGCTTTTTTGGCAAATGAGAGGAAACTGTCCAATAGATGTTCGTCTTTGAAATCGATTCTTTCATTGGTAAAAAGCCATTGCAAATCACGAGCGCGCTGTTTGTCAAAGCCGATCTTTCTAGGTGCTTTTAAGGCAGGATAAATTAGATTAACGCGCATATTGGCTTGTGTAGCCAGAATGATATCAAACTGGTATTTGTTTAGTTGTTTGTAAAGGCATATGTAATCTTTAATTGAACGAGGTTTATCGATAACGATAAAATTTACTTTTGGAAGGCCTCTTACAAGCTCGTAGGCGGGGTTGCTGATGATCCAGGTTAGTTGCGCATTAGGCAGAGATTTTTGTATGGATTTAACTGTGGGGATCATTAGACAAACATCGCCAATGGCAGATAGTCTGACGACGCAGATTTTTAGATCCTGTTCCAGTTCTTTGGTTGTATGATAGTTATCCATAACCTTTTTCTATCTCAGAGTTAAATTCAGACATAAATTGCCTAAGAGTCAAACTGTGCCGAATCGAATTGGGAGGTGTGTAATTTGAAATAATATCCCTGCTTTTGTATCAATTCTTTATGGTTGCCTTGCTCAACTATTTTACCTCTGTCCATTACGATGATTCTATCTGCATTTTCGATGGTTGAAAGTCTGTGAGCAATAACCAAAGTTGTGCGTCCTTTTTGCAGGTTCTCAAGAGCTGCCTGTACTTTGAACTCTGATTCAGTATCTAATGCAGAAGTTGCTTCATCGAGTATTAATATTGGAGCATCTTTTAAGATTGCCCTGGCAATTGCTATGCGTTGGCGCTGGCCGCCAGAGATTTTTGCTCCGTTTTCTCCGATTAGCGTATCAATGCCATTAGGCATTTTTTTGATAAATTCCATTGCATTGGCTGCGGCGGCAGCAGAAACGATAGCGTCTCTATCTTTTTCCTCTTTGAGTGGACCATAGGCGATATTTGCAGCAACTGTATCGTTGAATAGGACTACATCCTGGCTGACTAAAGCGATATTGTTGCGCAAAGCTTTAAGGTCAAGGTCGGCGATATTAATTCCGTCAATTAAAATGGAGCCTTGTTCCAGTTCAAAGAACCTGGGGAGTAAGCTTGCGATAGTAGTTTTGCCACTACCAGACTGGCCAACCAGAGCAACGGTTTCTCCTGTATTAATGGAAAAAGATACGTCGTCTATAGCTTTGTCTTCAGCATTCTTGTAAGTAAAACTGATATTTCTAAATTCAATATTGCCATCAAGTTTATGATCTATTTGTGTGCCGATTTCTTGCTCTGGTGTTACATCTATAAGATTAAAGATGCTTTCAGAAGCAGCTAAGCCCCGTTGGAGGTTTTCATTAATTTTAGTAAGGCGTTTGATTGGTGAGAACAATAGTCCCATTGCTGTAAAAAAGGCAGAGAATTGTCCTGCAGTGAAATTGCCTTCCGCAATTGCATCTTTTGCAGCTATGAAAACAATTAAGGCAAGGGCAATGGCGGTAATAAACTGTACGAATGAAACGCTTGCGGTAGATGTCATCTTAACCTTATTTGCATAACGTCTTATCCAATTTGAAACGCTATCAAAACGTTGTTTTTCATAGTTATGCCCGCCAAAAATTTTGACTACCTTATGGCCAAGAACAGATTCTTCAAGCACATGCGTCATATCTCCCATTGAATCTTGTAAGTCAATATTTAATCGGCGCATTCTTTTGCTTACTGTTCTGACTGCAAATGCAATTACCGGGAATGATATAAATGAAATAAGCGTTAGCTGCCAGTTGTAATACAACATTAACGCAATTAGAAATGCGATAGTGAAAGTATCGCGAACTATTGTTACAAAGGTTTCTGTAGCGGCTGCAGTTACTTGGCTGACATCGAAAATTATCTTGGAAATAAGGTTGCCACTGCTATTGTCATTATAAAATTGCATTGGTAAGTGCAGTAAACGCTCAAACATCATTTGGCGCAGATCCATAACAATCTTATTTGCAACCCAGTTTATAGAAATTACACCACAGAAATTCATAAGACCGCGTACTACAGAGATTAGAACCAATGCGGCAGGTATCGCATACATATAAAATTGGTCTTTGGCGACAAAAATCTTGTCGATCATTTTCTCAAGCACAGCAGCAAATGCGGCTTCGGCAGATGAAAGCACTAAGAGGCTGATTACAGAAATAATCATTATTTTCCAATAGGGAGCTACATGTTTTAGCAGTCTTAAGTAAAGCTGTTTGCTGTTTTGAGGTTTATTGTTCACTTATTTCTCTTAAAAAGTACTCTCAAAAAGGTGATTCAGATAGTTTAGTAGAAACTGGGTTCATCATCAGGACGGTCTTTATATCGACGATGTGACCATAAATATTGTTCAGGGGCTAATTTTACATGATCTTCGATAAGTTTGTTTATTCTATCCGTATCTTTTTGAATATCATCAGTGGGAAAGTTTTCTAGTGGAGGCAAAATTGTGAGTTCATAATGGCCGCCAATTCGGGTAGAGAAAAATGGTATTACTTTGGCTTCGCTTATACGAGCAAAACGGGATGTGGCGGTATTAGTTGCGGCCGGAACCTTGAAAAATGGGGAAAAAACGCTGTTTTTGAGGCCGAAGTTCTGGTCTGGAGCGTACCAAACTGTGTTGCCATTCTTAAGCGATTTGAGCATGGTTTTAACATCATCTCTTTTGATCGCTAGATTAAAGCGTTTTTCACGGCTATTGCTCATAACTTTTTCTAAAGCTGGGTTTTCATGGGGGCGATACATTACGAAAAATGGAGCAAACATTGATAAAAGCCTGCCGGAAATTTCCAAGTGAGTGAAGTGCGCGCTGAGTAGAATAACACCTTGGTTATTTTTCTGTGCCTGTAGTAGATGCTCTAATCCGTTTATTTTGGCTAGGTTTTTAAGTTTTTTATTTGAACCCCACCAGCAGTTTGGGATTTCTATAAGACTGATACCCAGTGATATAAAATGACGTTTGACGATCTCTTTGCGTTCTGAGTCAGTTAGTCTTTTAAATGCAAGGTTAATATTTACTTCGGCGATATGGCGGCGTCGTTTAGAAAAAAAGAAAAGGAGCAGGCCTAGATATTTGCCTATCGATATTTGCAAGGCAAAAGGCAGTTTGGTGATTAGCCACCCAATAAATAACACCAATTTGGTTAGTAGTGCTTTTGAAAGCGATATAGAACGTTGATGAGTCATAGGATGAGCATTATAAATGACTTATGATGGGAAAGAAATTGAAAAAACTAACGGAAACTTATTAGTTTTTTTTGAGCAAATTGCGGGTTTGTGCAAACAAAGTCACGCTTTTTTAAATATTTTTTTTCATAAGTGGAAAAGAGGGGGGTTATGTACCATAGTTAATTAATAAGGGGCGAGCAGTTTTGAGATAATTTATTAAAATGAAAAGACTCGATTCTCGGCCTGATGTATTACATAAGATGTTGAAAAATGGAGATAGAATTTCATGGCACTACCTGTTCTAGTTGTCGATGATTCAGGAATGTCGCGCAAGCTAACTATTAGGGCTTTGCCTAAGGATTGGGACATAGAAATTTCACAGGCGGCGGATGGTTTTGAAGCTTTAGAAGCATACCATCAAGGTAAAGCTCATATAATGTTTTTAGATCTTACAATGCCTGGAATGGATGGGTTCGAGGTTTTGGAAACGCTGCAAAAAGAAGGTCTGGATTGCTTTGTCATTGTTGTTTCTGCTGATGTACAGCCAGAAGCAGAGGTCAGAGCAAAAGAGCTTGGGGCCATGGCTTTTATTAGAAAACCTATAAATACAGAAATAGTAACCAAGATTTTGATGGAGTTCGGGATAATATGAGCATTCAGCCATATACTGAAGACCAACGAGATGCTCTGCAAGAGATTACAAATATTGCAATGGGACAGGCTGGATCTTCGCTGGCCCAGTTGTTAGATGTTTTTGTAATACTTTCTGTGCCAAGAGTTAGGATTGTTGGAGTTGAAGATGTGCCATCAGCTGTAAGTGAAATGGTTGATGATCCTGAGGAAATTACGGCAGTAAGACAGGCGTTTTATAATAAATTGCGTGGAGAAACTATGGTTGTTTTTGGGCGCAAAGGCTGTAGTGACTTAGCGGATTTAATGGGGCATGAAGAAGTTCAGAGTAGCGAAGATGAAGAAGAACTGTTGCTTGATGTAACTAATATCCTTGTTGGGGCGGTATTGAATGGACTTGGAGAACAGATAGAAGTTGAATTTGGTTTTTCGCCCCCGGCTATTATGGCTACTAATACTCCAATTGAAAAAGTGTTGATAAGCGATGAATTGGGATGGAGTCATGCATTATTGATTGAGGTTAACTTTAGTCTCGAGGAAAGAGGGTTTAAGTGCTATTTGATTATGCTTATGCCGGAAGAATCAATTGATATGATGCGCCAAGCACTTGACCATATATTGGAATCGTTTTAATGGCAGATAGTTTAGATCCATTATCATTTCTAAGATTTATTGTTGACCGTGTTAATGTTGGAATTATTGTGGTTAATAAGGAGATGGAAGTTCTTCTTTGGAATCATTTTATGGCCGTTAATAGCGGTAAAGAAGCTCATGACGTTTTGGGTAATGACTTATTTGAAAGTTTTCCTGATTTACCGGAAAAATGGTTGAAAAAGAAAATAAATAGCGTATTTATTCTGAAAAATTTTGCGTTTACCGGTTGGGAACAACGCCCATACCTGTTCCAATTCCGTCATAATCGTCCGGTAACCGGAAGTACGGATTTTATGATGCAAAATTGCACCTTTCTGCCAATTATGGGGGATGATAATCAAGTTCAGGCAGTATGCATAACCGTTTTTGATGTTACTGATATCAGTATCTATCAAAACCAGTTGAAACATGCGATGACCAAGCTTGAGGATATGAGTATTCGTGATGGGCTTACTGAGATTTATAATAGGCGCTATATAGAATCACAATTGGCTGCAGAATATGATCGTTGTAATCGCTATGGTGGAACTTTATCTGTAAT
The DNA here is from genome assembly GCA_033852075.1 of Gammaproteobacteria bacterium. Taxonomy (GTDB): domain Bacteria; phylum Pseudomonadota; class Gammaproteobacteria; order QZLD01; family QZLD01; genus QZLE01. The sequence continues at coordinate 39,000 of JAWSVC010000033.1, forward strand.
CCTTTTTGATTTAGACCATTTTAAAAATGTGAACGATACTTATGGGCATCTGGCTGGTGATGAAGTGTTGCGTTCAGTAAGTAAAAAGTTAGTTGAAGTGTTAAGGACTTCAGATATTCCTGGTCGATATGGCGGGGAAGAATTTACCGTGATTTTACCAAATACTGCAATTGATGGTGCTTTGAATACAGCAGAAAGAATTAGGTCTAATATTGAAAAACTTGAGGTTGTTTATGACGGGCAACACATACCAGTTACAGTTAGTATCGGTGTGACCCAGATTAGAGATAACACTCCTACCCATGAAGCGATGTTGCAAGAAGCGGATCTGGCTCTTTATCAGTGCAAAGAAGGTGGGCGTAATCAGGCGCGCCGATTTAATATTGAAGATTATCCAGATTTATATTCAGAAGAATAGTTCTCAAAAGGTCTAGATTAAGCGCCATCTTATTTTTTTAGCATATAAATTACTAAATTTAATATTCTACTGTTCGGTATATTAATAAATACCGTTTATCCTGAAAAAATAGCGAAATGCGACGGAAGTTGGTGTTTTCATTATCAAAAATAGTATAATGGCAAGTTAGGATAGGTGTAATGTAAATATATGCGATGAATATTCAGCAACTATTAGGGCCCGCACAACAATTAGAATCGGGTCGTTCAAGAAGTTTAGCGCGGGGAGAGCAGACTCGTAGCGTTGCTATGGCTGATATTCAGGAAAATGATTCTGAAAATAAAGTCCTGCTTAAGGGTGTTGATGGTGAGGAAGGTGCAGAAAATAACAAACTGCAACGTCAGCAACAACGTCTAAATCAAGAAAGTCATCAATACAAAGATCTTACCGATTCCGAGAAAAAAATGGTTAACGAGCTTCGGGTTCGTGATCGTGAAGTTCGAACACATGAGCGGGCTCATAAGGCTCTGGCAGGTAATTTAGCTGGTCCAGTTCAATATTCCTATCAAACAGGTCCGGATGGTAAAAAGTATGCCATTGGCGGCGAAATAGACATTGATACATCAAGCGTTCCAGGTAATCCAGAAGCAACAGCTCAAAAGGCGGAGCAGATTATAAGGGCGGCATATGCGGCTGCAGAACCATCTCCTCAGGATCGAAGAGTTGCTGCTCAAGCGCAACAGATGTTAGTGCAGGCGCGCCAGGATTTGCATAGTCAGGAAGTAAGAGAACGTAATAACGAACAAGAAGTGCGAGCGGAAAGGGTTAAAGAAGTTCGTGAAAAAGCAGAGGAAGCTGCTGCTGATGTTGTGGAAACCGAAGAGCAATATAATTTCTTCGAAAATGCAAATATTATTGAAAATGGTGGTGCTGAAGTTATCAATTTGATTCAGGCTGGGAATGAATCAAGAAAAGCAGATCTGCCTGATGTGTTTGCAGATTCAGTATTGGCTTTTGATGGCTCAGCGGTAATAGAGCAATTTCTTGCTACTCAAGAAATGATAAGTACTGATGGATTTATGTCTATTGGCGGAAGGATGGATCTATACGCTTAGTTCGTCTATACTAGGACTAGTTTTACCCCGATTATAAAAAAGAATTACTATGTCATTTGAACAAGCATTCCCTGTAGGGTTTATAATAAGTTTTACTATATTTTCAATATTTCGTTATTTTCAGGCCTTATGTTTAAGGGATTTTCAAGGGCTTTCCGGTGGAACCAAAACCATGCTTGATGTCGTATCGGTATTTGGAATGACTTTCGAGTATGCGATTTTAGTGTTTTATGGCTATATCATCTCTCCAATGTGGTATTACGCCATAGCCCTATTTGTAATCTCATTTACAATTAAAAATCTGCTTTTTAAGATAGCCACTATAGATAAGACTAATAAGACGATAACAGTTGTGGCAATGTTGGGGTTTTTAGGGATTCCGCTTTCGTTACTGGGAGTTCTTTATTTCTTTTATCAGATATACGAGGGCATGGGCTTCACTCTATAAATTTGGGGTTTGTTTTTCCAATATCTTTGTTGCAATTAGCTAAAAAATGAGTCACATACTTGGTGTATGCTCAACATGTTTTTATCGAATTGCGCCTCGATCTTGAAAAAAACGCTACCAAATTTTATTGTGGTTTATGTCGTTATCATTTTATAAATTTTAAGGTTTGCTAGTATAATCCGTGCATGCCCAATCTAATGAATAAACCAATCCATGTTGTTGCAGCTGTAATCAGAAATGGTTATGGCCAAATTCTATTGGCGCAACGCTCACCAAACTGCCCTCATCTCCCAGGATATTGGGAGTTCCCCGGAGGCAAGGTTGAAGAAGGGGAAACTCCTAAGCAGGCCTTGGTGCGTGAGCTTCAAGAAGAGATAGGTATTACCGCAACTAAAGTTACCCCGCTAATTCAGGTGCCGTACTCATATCCGGAAAAACAGGTTTTTTTGGATGTGTGGGAGGTTGATCAATACATGGGGGAGATAAAATCGCTTGAAGGTCAGGATTTAGTGTTTGTTGAGCTGGAGGAGTTTGAAAAATATCAGTTACCGCCAGCCGATATTCCGGTTGTATCTGCATTAAGGTTGCCGCAAACATATCTTATAACACCGGAACTTGCTGACTTAACTGTTGAACAATTCAAGTTGTCGTTAGAAAAAACATTGCAGTCAGGTATCACGATGGTCCAATTGCGCTCTAAGGTATTGAGTAAAGATGAGTTGGTGCCATATGCTTTGCAAGCCAAAGGGATATGTGGCAAATATAATGCGAAGGTTCTTATCAATGAATATGTTGAAATATATCAGCAATGTGGTTTGGATGGAGTGCATTTTACAAGCAGCCAAATTGCGGCAGGAATTGAGCCTATCAAAAGAGAGAGAAAAGGTGATTTAATGGCAGCGTCATGTCATTCATCTGATGATCTTTTACTTATTGAAGAAAGTGATGTTGATTTCGTTTTATTAAGTCCGGTTAAACATACCAAAACTCATCCTGGCGCTGTTCCGGTTGGATGGGATGTGTTTTCTAATCTAGTAAAACAGGTGTCGGTTCCTGTATATGCTTTGGGAGGCCTTGGACATTCAGATTTATATATGGCAGTAGGACATGGAGCACAGGGGGTAGCTGCTATCCGAGGGTTATGGATTGACGATTGTTCAAAAGGAAAAGAATGAAATTTTCAATAGTTGACATGTAAGTGGAGCTTACATAGTATGCACCTTCACTATTATTAAAGCATGAATATACGGAAAATCAGTTGGATATAAGGCAGATTCAGAGTGTTGTAGAGCAGGATATGGTTGCAGTCAATGCGGCAATTAAAAAACACCTGCAGTCAGATATTGAGCTGATTAACGATATTGGTAGTTATATTATAGAAGGTGGTGGTAAGCGTTTGCGTCCTATGCTTTTGCTTTTGGCTGCTAAGGCAATTGGTGAAGTGAATGAATTACACATTAATGCTGCAGCAATAATTGAGTTTATCCATACTGCTACGCTTTTACATGATGATGTTATCGATATGTCAGACCTGCGTCGCGGTAGAGAGACTGCTAATAATCTTTGGGGCGATCAAGCTGCGGTATTAGTAGGTGATTTTTTATATTCTCGTGCATTTCAGATGATGGTTCAGATAGGTGATATGCGTGTTATGCAGATTCTTGCCGATGCAACTAATACTATTGCAGAAGGGGAAGTGCTGCAGTTGATGAATCAAAAAAGCATAGATGTTACGCATAATAGTTGTCTTGAAGTTGTTAAGAGAAAAACTGCTAAATTATTTGAGGCAGCAGGTGAGCTTGGGGTGCTGTTGACTGGAGCTTCTGAAATTGAGCAAAAAGGTATGGCTGATTATGGAATGCACCTAGGTATTGCCTTTCAGCTTATTGATGACGTGCTTGATTATTCCGCAGATGAGAAAGAATTAGGTAAGCAGATAGGCGATGATATATCTGAAGGAAAGGTTACTTTGCCATTTCTTTACGCTATGGAAGAGGTCTCTGCCGGTGATAGAGCCGTAATGGTAAATGCAATTGAAACAAAGGGCGTGAGTACGGACGTTGAATCAATAGCTGAAATTATAGGGAAGACTAATGCCTTGACGCGAGTAATGGATCTTGCTCATGAGCATGTTTCTATAGCTAAAAATGCCTTAAGTATATTTGAAAAATCACCTGAATTTGACGTATTAGAACTCGTTGCTGATTTTGCGTTGGCTAGAAGCAAATAGGTTGTTGATAGTTATCTGGTTACCCAAACTCCAACCAGTTCAAATTTTCATCCAATATTAATGTTTGTATCTGGAATTATTAGTATAAATATCCTTTACTTTAATTGAGTCGTCACGTTCTTTATGGATTGAGGGCGAATTGATTAAATGATGTATTTATATGGAATATATATCTTGTGACTCTTGATCAACTAATATTGGCAATGTTGGCGGAAGCAGTATTCTTACTTCTGCTATGGTTATTTTATTCCGTTTACCGTATTAGAAAACTAAAAGGTAAATCAGGTGAAAAGGTTGTTATTAAAGAGGTTACCAAAGAAGTAACCAAGGAAGTTAAATCTGATGTTGAGATTCCAACCTACCTTACCTTTCTAAATCAAGCAATGCTTGCTACTGAATTGCGTCTTGAGGAAGAGCAAGGTGCAAAAGAGGATGAGTCTGAAGAAGATAATTTTGATCTTGGTGGAAATTATAGCAATCCACTAGAGTTGCGTTTGGCATTTATTCGTTCTGAAATTAGTGCGATAGAGGCATCTGGTGAGGATGGTGGAGCATATTGGAGTAGCCAAGAAGCAAGCCTCAAAGAGATCTTAGAAAGTATGCCGACGTTGGCGGCCGAGCAACCTGAAGAGGTTGTTGAGGGAAAAACTGAAACGGCTGATTTGGGTGATATCGATGCTATTAAAACGGAACTAAGTGAGCTAAAACAGCAGGCGCAAGCGTTAGAACAATATAAAACCTTGTTCTATGGTTTGGCTAGTAAATTAAAAGATACATCTGAAGCGGCGAGGCCAATTGCAGAGCAATTGGAATCGGTAAAGTCTCAGTTAGAGGATGCGACTTCAGTAGAAACCCTTGCTTCAAGCTATGAGGATGAATATCAAAAGTTAAAGGCTTTGTTGGATGGTATTGGTGAGGGTGAGTTAGATGATATAACTCGTGAAAAGCTTAAAAAAATGCTTGATATGCGAACCCAAAGGCCAAAAGAGAAGGTTGTTTATGTTGATAAGGCAGAGCACAAGGTAAGGCATGAGGTAGATAAAATTAAGCAAGCTTCGGCGCAGCAGCAAGGGATTATATCTGAGCTTCAGGCTATGCTTGAGATGAGTGAAGATGAAGGTATGAAAGGGGAGTTTTTATCTCGAGTAAATGCTCTGGAGTCTGCTTTATCAGAATCTAAAATGTGTATCGAGGTTTTGGAAGGGGAAAACCAAAGCAGGCAAGAGCAGTTGGAGGATTTGCTATTAACTCTTGATGATTTAACTGCAAAGGCAGAACGTTTGGAAGAAATCGAAAGTGGGGGTGGTCAGGGAGCGGAATCATCTGTAGAGCAAGAAGAGGTTGATCCTGATGACTTGTTGGCTCAAGTTCAACAGTCGGCCGGGGTTGAGAAAGGTGATGAGTCTGATTATAGCGATGAAAAGGTTGAATTAGAGCGGGAGAGGATAGGGGTAAAACGGCAGTTGGAAGCTATCACGGAAGAGAAGCAAGAGTTGGCAGAGCAATTGCGAGAGCAGCAAGAAAAAGTTTCAGAGTTACAAAATATAATTGCCAAATATAGTCATGAGACAGGTGATGTAATGAATGCAGTGGTAACTCTTGAAGATGAAAATGACCGTTTGATGGAAGAGGTTGATCAGATTCGTCATGAAAAAGAAGAGCTTGAGGCTCGAATGAATGGGCCTCAGGATGAAGAATTATCCGGACAACAGGATGTGGATCCTGATGATATAGATGCTTTGCTTGCAGGGGCAGGAGATATCCTTAATGAGATACATGAAGAAGATCTGGCTAACGAGCAGGCTAAGAATAGGGATGAAGAGGAATTTAAGCAGGTATCAGAATACATAAATAAAGAGATAGATAATGAGGTTGATGAGCTTGAGCGCCAGAATCAAGATCTAAATGAAGAGTTAACACAATCCAAAGGGGCTCTGGACTCAAAACATGAAGAGTTGGAAAAGGCCTTGGAGGAATTTAATCAGAAACAAGAAGAATTAGAAAAAGCTCAGTCTGAACTTCAGGTTATGAAGGAGGAGATTGAGGAAAAAGATACATTGTATGAGCGCCTGAAAAAAGAATATACCGAAATGGAGCTGGTCTTAGAAATGAAAGTGTAGGATATTTCCTACACAACAAATATCTAAAGTCTTATTGTTGAATTGAGCACTTATGTCCATAATGCACACATGATTTGCACAGGGAGTGCATTCAAAGGAATAAGCCCTTAAGGATGAGGGAGTTAAGGCCAGGAGGCCGGGTCAGGAAGACCGCAATAAGGAAGTTAAACATAAAACCTCGGTTCGCCCGGGGTTTTTGTTTTTCTGTCTGATGAAAAAATAAACTAATCCGTAAAACTTCACATTTTTGATAACTTGCCTTGCTAAGTTGAACTAACAGTCCTATATCTTTGTTAAGAGCTTATATTTATTTTAATGATTGCTTTGGGCTGTATTTTCTGGGATACAGTGGATAAAGGAGAACTAAATGGCAGTTAAACCGGAAGTTGGAAATTGGTATCAAAATGAAACAGAAGACACCTTTGAGGTTGTCGCGTTTGATGTGGGTGATGATTATATTGAGATCCAATATTATGATGGTGCTGTAGAAGAGATTGACATGGATACTTGGGTTGAGATGGGGGTAACTGCGGCTGAGCCTCCAGAAGACTGGAGTGGTAGTTATGATTTGCAGCAGGAAGATTATGGTGTCGATCTAGAGCGGCATGGCGGAGATGATGACTGGCAAAATAGTATAGATAATATGGAATAATATTGCCTATTCGGCTTTTGGGGGGCGGTTTAGCAGGTCATTTACCGCCTCTTTCGCACACTTATTAGCATAAATTACCTTATATACTTGTTCGCATATTGGTAATTCAATATTTAGAGTTTGGCTCAGAGAATAAACTTCTTTTGCGGTACGTAGCCCTTCGATTGCTTGGCCAATCTCATTTTTGATCTCATCTAAGGATTTCCCTTGTCCTAAGCCAATTCCGAAGCGACGGTTTCGTGACTGGTTGTCGGTACATGTCAGTACCAAATCACCGACTCCGGAAAGCCCCATGAATGTTTCTACGCTGCCTCCTAATGCAACTCCTAGTCTGGTCATTTCGCTAAGTCCGCGGGTAATTAAGCCTGCTCTTGCATTGGCTCCATAACCAAGACCATCTGAAATGCCAGCAGCAACAGCAAGAACATTTTTTATTGAGCCGCCAACCTCAACGCCAATGATATCCTGGCTGGTATAAGGTCTAAATACGCTTGATCTTAGGCAATCGGCTAGTGTGTTGGCAAAATCGTGGCTAGGCGAAGCGACGGTTACCGCGGTTGGCAGTCCGCTAGCTACCTCTTTTGCAAAATTTGGCCCTGATATTACTGCGGGGGTAATTTGATCGCCAAGAATTTCCGCAACAGTTTGATGTAATAATCCTCCTGATGATGAATCCAGGCCCTTGGTCGCCCAGCAAATTTGTTTCTTGTTGCGGATAACATCTGTATATTTTGTCAGTGTATCTCTGAAGGCTGAACTGGGGATTACTAAAAGGAGTATGTCGGATTGTGAAATAACCTGTTCGGCTGAGTTTATAGCGCGCAGGTTATCAGGAAACTTAATTCCAGGTAGATATTTATTATTTTCCCTGCCTTCTTCGATTTTTTGAAGTAGTTGAGAATCAATGTCCCAAATAGAAACCTGATGTTGGTTTCTAGCAAGTAACAGCCCAAGAGCACTGCCCCAGGAGCCTGCGCCAAGAATTCCAAATGATGGTTTTGTGGGGGATGCTTGGGTCATCTTTATCTATCAGTCCGTGAACTATAGGTTTGCTGCAATGGTATAAATGAAAAACGCAGCAAACCCCAGTTATTAAATATTAAAAGAAAAGAGCGTTTAGTGTTTAATGTTGTTTGTATCTGCTTTGGCTGCTTGTTGTTGCTGAACGTGTTGTGCGTATAGGGCGTTAAAGTCAACTGGTTGCAGATAGAAAGGAGGAAAGCCGCCTTTTTGAATTAGGTCAGCAATTGCTTCGCGTGCAAATGGGAATATTACGCTTGGGCAATAACTACCAAGGACGCCATCTACAGCGTTTTCTGCAAAACCATCAAGGGTAAATATTCCTGCTTGTTTTGCTTCGGCCAGGTATGCTGTTTTGTCACCAACTTTAACAGTTACAGTTACGCTAAGCTCAACCTCGTAATTTTTTTCATCAAGTTTGTTGGCATTATTGGATAGTTCGACATTTACTTCTGGTTTCCATTCTTCGCGATATATTTGCGGAGTATTAGGGCTTTCAAAAGAAACATCTTTGGTATAGACGCGTTGAAGCCCAAGTTGTGGGCCAGCTGGCTTTTTTTCTTCAGTCATTTTTAAACCTGTTTAGTTATTATTGAAACTTATTTTTCTACTGGATAGTTCTCATTGGTCCAAGCGGTTAATCCGCCGCTTAGATTGGAAACGTTGTTAAAACCATGGTTTTTTAGAGTCTTGCAGCTTTTGCTGGTCTTAACACCTGTTTGGCAATAAACAATAATTTCCTTTTCTTTATGCTTAATGAGGTCGTTTATTCTTTTTTCAAGGTCTATTTCTGGAATATTTATTGCGCCTGTAATGTGGCCGTTAGCAAATTCGTTGTTGGTGCGGATGTCTAAAAAAATTGCTTGGTCGTGATTGTAGCTGTGAATGGCGGCAGAAATGCTTGTGTTTTTTGCGCCGCCGATATGCCTGGTAATTTCGGAAGTTATTAATAAAATCAGGACAATAACGAGCATCCCGAAGAGTAAAGGGTGGTTAGAAATAAATTCGATGTATTGTTGCATGTGTTTTCTCTGTGAGCCTGAAAAATAATTTCCATTACTGAATTTTGCGATATTGTAAAATCAAAGCAAAAAAACGCAACGGCATGACGCTGGAATAATAATATATCCCAGCGACAATATAAATAGATAAAGCTTCAGAATAAATCTTTTATTTGCATACATCTTTACAGCAAAGTGGCTGAAATAGATGTTTGCAAATTATGCAAAATAACGCTTTTGAGTTGATTCGGCGCAGATAGCGTATTGTGATGCTATATTATTCGCCTACAAATACGTTCTTTGCCATATTGATTAGCCCTACAGTGCGAGTGTCACCAAGGCGATAATATACCTTGTTTGCATCTTTGCGAGATGTAATGATCTCTTTGTCTCGTAATATAGCAAGATGCTGAGAAATGTTGCTCTGAGAGGTGCCTACGTGGTCGACAATGTCTTGCACGCTTTTTTCTGTTTCGCTTAGGGTGCATAAGATCTTAAGACGTAGAGGATGAGACATCGCTCTTAGTGATCTTGATGCTTTTTCTATTTCCTCTTCCCCAGATAGTTGTAGCTCATCAAAAATCTTCATTTTTTTGGTTCCTTTTAATTATTAGGCCCAATTATGTCCCGGTTGGTTTAAAATAAACAGCCATTAATTTTTACTTCTTATGTTGCGGTACACTGCATCATTTAATATTTAGGAAAACAAATTTAATGTTTATGAGTTATTAATTAATTCATGAAATAATAAATTTACGATCCTGATGACGTATTATGACCTGAAAAATGAAAATTGTCCATTATTAACGATAAAAAAGTTATTGATACTTATAGGTTTGTACCATCAATTTTTATTAAAATAACTGAGGGTTAGAAATGGTTGATGAGCCAAAGATATGGCACGGGCATTCGGATAAATAGTCGGGTATAATCTATAAAAGTTTTTTATAAGTTGCTCATGGATGTAGATGTTTTGAATGAAAATGCACTGAAAAAAAGGAACAAAGACTTATTTTTCACGTTACGTGAATTAATATGTTCTTTGGCTTTGTGTGCAGTATTTGTGTTTCTACCAGTGGTTAATGCTGAGGCTGATGCGCAGGATAAGGCGCAGCAATTGCAACAATTGCGAACTAGTATAAAGAGACTGCAGCAGACTCTCGAAAATGACCAGGGTGAAAAAAGTGAACTGGTAAAACAATTACGCAAGATTGAAGTTAAGGTTGGGGCGATAAGTAAAAAAGTCAGAGATCTTGATAGGAAAATAGCTGAAAAAGAAACTAAGCTTGTTAAGCTAAGAAAAGAATATGCACAGCAGTCACAGCATCTTGGGCAGCAAAAAGATATTTTATCGCAACAAGTTATTGCTGCATATGCAATGGGAAGGCAGGAATATCTTAAGCTGCTATTAAATCAACATGATCCTGCTACGGTCGCGCGCACTTTTGTTTATTATGATTATCTAAATTCCGCTAGAAAAGAGAAGATAGATGACGTTACTCAACGTCTGGAAAAATTAAGCGTTATAAAACGTAAAATCAATTTGCAATTAGAATCGATAGCTAAGAATAGGAAAGCACTGGAATCGGAGCAGGCTGTTTTGGTGAAATCCAAAACAGTAAGAGAAAAGCTATTGGCTGAGATTCAGGGGCGTATTAAGAAAAAGGGAAAAAAGTTAAAAGGGATGCGCCTTGATGAGAAGCAGCTTTTAAAATTGGTTCAAGAATTACAAAATGCTTTATCCGATATTCCAACGCAGTTAGACGGGGATATTAAAAAGTTAAAAGGAAAAATGAAGTTGCCGGTGCATGGTTATGTAGCGAATAAATATGGCTCTTCGCGAGGGCAAGGGTTGTCTCGCTGGAAGGGGGTATTTATAAAGGCAAAAGAAGGCGCAGATGTAACTGCGTTGTCGCATGGACGTATAGTATTCTCCGATTGGTTTAAGGGACTTGGGTTGTTGACCATTATCGATCATGGTGATGGTTTCATGAGTCTTTATGGGCATAATCAGAGTTTGTATAAAGATGCAGGTGACTGGGTAGATGCAGGAGATGTGATTGCGTCGGTAGGAAATACAGGTGGAAATCACGATAGTGGTTTATACTTTGAGATACGGATTGATGGTAAGCCACAGAACCCGATTACTTGGTGTAAGCGTTAGTGTTTTAGAAATATGGAGTTTCTGAATGAGAATTGAAATTAAAAAAATATCAATAATTGTTGCAGTATGTTGTGGTTTGTTTTCATGGGGAGTGTTGGCTGCTGAACAAAATAAAGATGGTAAAGTTAATGTTCATCCAATTGACCAGGGGCTTCCAATAGACGAACTGTTGTCTCTTTCACGGTCTTTTGCACAGATAAAGGCTGGTTATGTAGAGGATGTGGATGACAAAACTCTTCTACAGGGAGCTATTCGTGGGATGTTGCAGTCGCTGGATCCTCATTCAACCTTTCTTGGTGAGGAAGAATTAAAAGAATTACGTGAAGGTACTAGCGGTGAGTTTGGTGGTCTTGGTATCGAAGTAGGTATGGAAAATGGATTTGTTAAGGTAATTGCCCCTATAGATGACACTCCTGCGCAAAGGGCGGGGATACTGGCAGGGGATTTGATTATTCGTCTTGATGATAAACCGGTGAAAGGTTTGTCGTTGCATGAAGCAGTAAATATTATGCGTGGTAAGCCAGGAGAACCTATTGAATTGACTATTATGCGCGAAGGAAATGGTAAACCGTTTAAGGTTACTGTTGTGCGTGATGTGATTCAGGTTAAAAGTGTAAAAAGCAAGATTGTTGGTGAAGAGTTTGGTTATGTGCGTATAACTCAGTTTCAAGCGCGTACTGGTGAATATTTAGAAACAGCTCTGGAAGATCTGCAGAAAAATAAGAAGCTTAAAGGGTTGGTGATTGACTTGCGTAATAATCCGGGTGGAGTTTTGCAGGCCGCGGTTGATGTTTCTGATGCGTTTATTAATGATGGCCTGATTGTATATACTCAGGGTCGTGAGCAAAAACCGATTATGAGTTTTAGTGCAGAGCCTGGTGATTTAATAGATGGTGCTCCTATTGTGGTATTGATTAATGGTGGTTCTGCATCGGCATCAGAGATTGTTGCTGGGGCATTACAAGACCATGAGCGTGCGGTGATAATGGGATCTAGATCTTTTGGTAAAGGTTCAGTGCAGACAATACTGCCGCTTCCAGGAGGAAATACGGCAGTTAAATTAACTACAGCTCGTTATTATACTCCGAAAGGGCGTTCGATTCAGGCAGAGGGTATAAAACCTGATGTGGTTCTTGATGAATTACAATTGTCAAAGAAAGAAGCCGCTAAAGTAGGAATGGTGAAAGAGGCCGATTTAGTTGGGCACCTTGAAAATGGTAATGGTAAAAAAGCGCAAAAGAATAATAATGATGATGGTAAGTTAGATCTTGCGATTAAGGATTATGCCTTAAGTGAAGCAGTTAATCTTCTTAAAGGGATTTCTATATTGCAAAGGGCTGAAAAATAAATAGTGCGCGTTATTCAATGGCGGAAATCATCGGTTATGCCAGTGTGAATCATTTTTGTTGTTTTATCTTGCTTCTGTTTTCATGTGTTGTACATGCGGACGCCGGTTTGCCAGTAGTCAGCATAATTATTGATGACCTGGGGCAAGATATGCTGGCGGCGCGTCAGGTGATTAATCTACCTGGGCCAGTTGTTTCTGCGGTATTGCCTAATACTTTGCATGCGAGGCAGGTAGCAATTTTAGCTAACCATCATGGTAAAGAGGTAATGTTACATCAGCCAATGCAGTCAATATCTGATAATAAACTTGGTGATGGTTCCATAGTACTGGATATGACTCGCAAGCAATTGCGTAATACTCTTAAATCAAATCTGGAAAAAATTCCTTTTGTGGTTGGAGTAAATAATCATATGGGGAGTTTAATAACCCAGCATCCCGGGCATATGTTGTGGGTTATGGAGTATTTAAAGGAAAGCGGTAATCTGTTTTTTATTGATAGCAGAACTACAAAAGAGACGGTGGCGCAGCAGTTGGCAAGCGAGATAGGTGTTAGTAATACCAGGCGTAATGTTTTTTTGGACCATGAAGTTTCCGAGGAGGCGATTTTATATCAGGTGCGCAGAATGATTCGTCTTGCAAAAAGAGATGGTAGCGCTGTGGCGATTGGGCATCCGTTTCCTGAGACGATTAAGGTATTGCAGCAGGAAATTCCAAAGTTTAATGCCTACGGAGTAAGATTGGTTCCGATTATGAATACCATTGCTATGCGGCAGGGTGATGTATTTGAAAAGGTTGAGGTGGCGGAGGGGATTAACGGTAGTGGCGAAAAAGCAAAGAACCATTTTACTGATTCACCGTAAATATATTTTTGCGGGATGAGTTATTTGCCCCTGCAATCGGTTATGAATTCCAATGTTAAGTTCTGCACTTGTGAACGCCAATTTTCTGATGCAAAGGTATGATTAGCGTCTTTAATATTGGTGATTTTAATTGGTTTTGATTTGATTGGATTTTGCCATTCTTGGGATGATATGGCAGTTTTGAATTCTTGAGCAGTCAGATCATTTTCACTAAGAATAATACTTATGTCACCTTGAAATTTTTGCAGGTTTTGCTGCATCATTTTTTGTAATGATTTTGGCGTGTTGTCTTGTGATTCAGCATTTTTAGCCTGACTTGGTTCTTTTGAGGGTTTTTTACCTTTTTTCATTGCTAATAAACTTTGAGCAAAGTCACTGGCCGATTTAAAAATTTTAACCTTTCCTGTAAATACCCTTTTCCAGAATGCAAATGAGAGCAGCTGTTTTTTATAGTGGTTTTTTACCAGTGACTCCGCAGCTAATTGTTCATCTTTTACCCATGGATTTAATAAAATTAATCCTGTAATACGATAGTCGGTTGTACAGTATTTTACAGATGCAGTAGCTGCATCGCATAACCCCCAGATGATAATGTTTTTAATATTGGGACAATTATTTTGCAGATTGTCGATTGCTTGCTTAATATCATTATCAATATTTAAAAATGACCTAAATTTTCCTGCGCTATCCCCCATACCTGTGCAGTCAAATCTAATGCTGGTTATTCCGTTACTGGCAAGAAATCTGCTAAGTTTTATAAATTGACGATGGCTACCAATTCGATATTGTGGTCCGCCTACAACTATTACTATGCCGGTATCCGAGAGTTCACTTTTCTGTTTTGGTTTGTGAATTATTCCCAGCTGCTGTTGTTCGCCAAAGATGACAGGAATTTCATTATGCATTTGCGCTCTCCTGCCCGTTATTAAGTATTTCGGCACTAATTTTCAGTAAATCTTCGCATTGAACGATCTCTTGGTATGCCCAAAATTGTGGGGCTTGGCAGGTTGTAATTTGGGTATTAGGTTGTTGTTCGATAAGTTTTGAAAAAGAAGGAGAGGTGTTGCCGCTGGTATTGATATCTACGATATTGGTTTTTGTGCCTAAATCAAGTTTGTTTAATTTTAGATTGTTGATGTCATTAAGTAGTTTTTTATTTAATGGATAGCCGGCTATTTCTTGCGTATTACCTTCTAGAATAGATTCTATGATTTGAGTTGTGGAAGTTGTTTCGTTGTTGTTTTTTCCGCTGGTTATTGATTCTGCCAGTTTTAGACGGATAAACTGTTTCATATAGTTGGCACCATCTACTATTGGTTGCCAAAGTAAGAGTTGTTTTAATGAGTGCGAATGATTAGCTAAGCCAGGGTAACTTGCTGCTATGGTTGCGCCAAGTCTGAGGCCGCCAAGAATTAGTGTTGTGTTATCCGAGTCTTTACAGATGTGATTAATTGTATTGGTTATGTCTTGATGCCATATTTCAATACTTGCCTGGTCTAAGTCACCTTCGCTATCACCACATCCATACAGATCTATGATGGTAGTTTGAATTTTTAGATTAGCCAGGTGGCGGCCAAAAGCCGAAAGTATATGACGTGACTTATTCGCCTCTTCAGCAAAAGGGGGGATGAATATTAGTTGAGCTTGTGGATTTGAGCAGCCAAAGGTAATGGTAAATATATTACCTGCTGTGCTTGGGATAAACTTTGGAATTGGCTTGCAGCTATTCATAAGTTTATCCCATCCTATGGAATTGAAATTAGCTTATTTTACGCTCAATAAATGCAGCAAGGTTTCCTACAGTTTCAAATGCGTCGGCGCTGATTTCATCATCTTCAACGATAATATCGTATTTCTCTTCTATGGCTGTGATAAGACTAACAACTGCCATAGAATCAAGCTCTGGAATATATCCGAGCAGTGGGGTCTCAGCTGTATATTTGCTGACTTCGTCATGTATGTGTAGGATTTCAGCTAGTAGCTGCTTCACTTCTTCTAAGTACATAATTACCCTGCTTTTTTACTGGGGGAAAAATTCAGACACTTTGCGAGCTTGCCGCAGAAGTGTCTAATGGCGGCAAATATACCATATGCAGTTCGATGATTGAAAGCAATTATGCCCCATTTTTCATCTCGTTTAGACATCCATTGCTTTTTGTAAAGGTCATCGCCGCTTAAAAAATCCAGTTTTGAGACTCTGTCTTGCTCAATTAAATATTGAGCCATTTTGTAGGTGAGTAGTGTTCCTGGTGAATATTTTTTAAAGCTTTCATCATAGGCAAGCTTAAAAATAGATGCTGTTTGGTCAACGCTAAACCATAATTGAGCTGCGGCTGGTTTATTGTCTATATAAAGTATTCCGAGTCGCAGTTGGTTTTTTTCTGCCAGATCCAGAACAACGGCATCTACAAAATCATTATTGCCTTCCTCTTTATTCCAACGGAGTTGATATAGATATTTGTATTCTTTATATGCAGGTTCAATTTCGTCGATTTTGGTGTAGACCTTAAATTCCCATACATGGTTTTTATCTAATTTTTTCTGGCGGCGTTCAATAGTATTTTTTAGTTGTGATGGCAGAGTATTTTTATAATCATCAAAAGATGTAATTTGGTCATGAAACCAGTTGCCAAATCTAAAGTAGGTATCGGTAAGCATATGGCGCTTAATACCTTTGATTAAAGGCTGTATTAAAATACTGTCGGGATTTAGCGGTTCTAAATCGATTATTGTTGGTAGGTAATTTTTAATGGCGTAATCGATACAGTTTGTAACCATGTCCTGGCTGAGTGCTGACTCGCCAATAACTATCGGAACATAATTGTGGCTATAGACGGTTGTAAGTGCTCCCAGATGTTTTTTATCGTTACAATAGTAAATTTGCAGGGGTAAAATAACAGTACAGCCATTTTTTTTTGCGATAATTATTATTGGTGATGCTCCAGGTTTCAGACCGGAATTTAATAGTTCCTTATACCATTCATAGCTGCTGTCAAAATCAAGTCCGGTTTTGTGTTGCTTCCTTCCATGCTGCCCCATTTCTCCATGTTGCCACAGGGCCTGAATCTCTTCAGGAATAGATTGCATGCTTTCATAAACGTTGATTTGCATCTTGCTATTACAATTTTATCTTATTGTGGGATGGTGATTTTACATTCTAGAGGTAAAATTTCTTTTAGCTTAGATGCTATGGATTGCATAAGTAATAGGTAACCAAGTTCGCTAAGGTGTAGGCCGTCACCAATATGGAAATTGCGTTCTAATCCTCCTGTGGAGCTTTTCATGCGGCTATTGGAATCACAATAATATAGTTGGCCGTAGTTTTGACAAAGCTCTTCAATCCTTTTATTTGTGTCATCAATTATCTGATTATGCGGCAGGGTTTCATATTCTTCATCTATAGGAAGGATGGAATTAACCACGGTTAAAGCGTTTTTAGGAATGATGTCCAGCAGGATCTTGTAATAGTCGATTATCTTGTCTTTACCGTAAAACCAGAAGTCGTTGATACCAATATGGATAACTATTGCACAGGCTCTGTTTAGAATAGATATGGTATCTAGTCTGTCGATAACTCCTTTAGTGGTATCACCAGCAATTCCATAGTTTATACCATTCGGGGTTATCTGATTTATGGGCATCTCTTGAACGATACTGTCACCAATAAATACAATTTTATCTCTGATGGTCATCTTTTATTGTCCATGCCTGTATATTGATTATAAACATAGCAGAAAGATAAGAAACTGTCTTGAATTAAACGGTTTCCTGAGGGTCCATATCTATATGCCAGCGCACTTTTTTGCCCAATTTGCTCGAACTGGCAATATTTATTATCGCTTCTAGCATTTTTTGCAAAATGTTGCGTTTGGTTGATTGAATAAATAGGTTTGCTCTATAGTGGCGATTGCGCTTATGTACTGAACTGGGAATAGGCCCTAAGATCTCAATCAGATTATTCGGATCTATTTTTGCTTTATTGGTGTTAATATTCTCTTTAATCAAGTCAAGAAATTGATTTGGATGGGATTTTTCCATTGCCTCAGCTCGAATAACGGCCATGCTGGTAAATGGCGGTAGTAATGTATCCTGGCGTTGTTTAAGTTCTTGCCTGGCAAAATCGCCATATCCGTTAAAAAGTATTCTGTGTAGGGTTGGATTGTCCGGGTGATGAGTTTGCAGAATTACTTCGCCAGTCTTTTCGCCGCGTCCGGATCTGCCTGCAACTTGAGTTATTAGTTGCGCCATTCTTTCAATGGAACGAAAATCAGCGCTGAATAGTCCGCTGTCGATATCGACAATTCCGGTTAAGGTGATATTAGGCAGGTGATGTCCTTTTGCAAGCATCTGTGTTCCTAGCAGGATTTGAATTTTACCATCTTCTGCATTTTGCATGAGTTTGTTAAAACTGCCCTTGCGAGATGTTGTGTCGCGGTCAATTCTGGCTATAGATGTTTCTGGGAAAATGGCCTTTAGCGCTTCTTCGATACGTTCGGTGCCTTTGCCAACTGGTGTGATTTCTTTATCACTGCAATCCGGGCATTGAGCAGGTGTTCTTATGGTATAACCGCAGTGTTGGCAGCGCAGAACATTTTCGTTTTGGTATAGGGTTAGGTGAACATCGCAGTGGTTGCATTTGGCAGTCCAGCCGCAGCTGTGGCACATCATTACCGGTGCATAACCGCGACGATTCAGAAATATGATTATCTGCCCACCTTGTTCAAGGTGTTGTTTTACCTTCAATATGAAACGGTGAGACATGCCGCCTTGTAGTTTTTGGTTGCGGATATCAATGATGGATATTTGTGGTTGTTTGGCATTGCCTGCACGTTCGGTTAATTTTAGTAGGTTATAACGCCCTTGATTGGTGTTGTTTAATGATTCTAATGATGGGGTTGCCGAACACAGTACAATAGGGATATTTCTCATGTGGGCGCGGGCAACTGCCATGTCGCGGGCAGAATAGCGAATGCCGTCTTGTTGTTTGAATGATAAATCGTGTTCCTCATCAATTATTATTAATCCC
This sequence comes from Gammaproteobacteria bacterium, assembly GCA_033852075.1. Classification (GTDB taxonomy): domain Bacteria; phylum Pseudomonadota; class Gammaproteobacteria; order QZLD01; family QZLD01; genus QZLE01. Next base: position 57,381 of record JAWSVC010000033.1, read on the forward strand.
AGGTTGGAAAAAGGGGTGAATAACGCCGAACGGGTGCCAATCATAATTCTGGCACTGCCATTTTGTGCTGCGAGCCATGAATTAAGCTTCTCGGTTTCACTCATTTCAGAGTGCATGGTTACGATTTTTTTCGTAAAACGGCTGGTAAAACGTTTGACTAGCTGGGGTGTCAGTCCGATTTCCGGTACCAAAATCAGCGCTTGCTTACCCTTATCTAATATCCTGCGAATTACTTGAATGAATACTTCAGTTTTGCCACTTCCGGTTATTCCAAATATCAGATGAGATTGATAGTTTTCCAGATTGGTACAGATGACATCGTATGCAGCTTGTTGTTCTGGATTTAGTTTTAGATTGGGTTGATAAGGTCTTGGTGTTTGTGGATTGTTATCTGGTATTAACGGCTGTTGAATAATCGCTCCGCGTTTTGCAAGTTGGCGGATTATGGCAATATCTTTTTTTGGATTAGGTAATTGTGAGGTCGGCAGACCTGATTTTGAAGCTGAAATCAGCTCGTAAATCTCCTGTTGTCTCTTGGCTCTGCCAAATTCTTGTTTATCGTTGGTCGTAACCCATGCCATTTCGGTTTTTTGTATGGCTTCTTTGCCTTTGCGCATCGCGGTTGGGAAACATAGGGATAATATTTCGCCTGGATAAGAGTGGTAATATTTAATGGCCCATTGTGCCAGATTCAATGTCTCGTCTGTTAGTAGCGCTTTGTGGTCGAGCACTTCTATAATTGGCTTAAGCTTTTTTATATCGAAATCCGAATGCTGTTTAATTGCTATTACAACACCAATCAAGGTTCTATTTGCAAAGGTGACTTTAACTCTAGAGCCAACTTCAGTAGTCGTTCCATCTAAAGCAGGTAGATAATCAAAACTGCGATAGAGTGGTGTTGGGACGGCTATTTCGTAGATAGTTTGCGACATTAAGTATTGCTTCGGTTTTTCATGTTTTGATGTGTTGAAGTTTAGCAGTTGGTTTGTTGGATGGGAACTCGAGAGATGTGTCGATAAACTTTGATTTACCAAAGCCAAATGGCTATTTGGTTTTTTGATGTCAGGCAGCAAAACAAAAAAACTGAAAATCAGTGATGTTTTACAATGGTGTACTAAACTTAATTTAGATATGTGTGACGATTTATAGTAGTAACGGAGAGAATCATGAAATGGATGGGCGATAGGGTCGAGCTTTATAATAATCCCTTTATTAAATTTATGGACCCCCTTGGTGTTGGCAAGGCTATGGCGCAGACGCAAGCTGGTTGGGCAAATCATCCTGTAGGGGCTGCAGAAAAGGCAAGGGCATGGCTGCAAGGTTTATCGGAGCTGCAGGTTTATTTTTTGCGCCGGGCAATGGGATTAGAAATGTCCAAAGAGACCAAAGACTCGCGTTTTTCCAGCGATAAATGGTCAACAAATCTGTTTTTTGACATGTTAAAAGAATCATTTCTGTTTGCCAGTGAGTTTATGTTTGAAATGGCGTTGGATGCACCAAATACTCCGCCACATATCAAAAGGAAGGCTGCATTTTGGATAGAGCAGATTTTTAATTCTCTTTCTCCAAGTAATTTTTTGCTCACCAATCCGGATGCAATAGAGAAATTAGTAGAAACCAAAGGGCAAAGCCTGGTTGATGGAATGAAACTGCTGATGCAGGATATGAAAGATAATGATATCAGCATGGTAGATAAGGATGCATTCAAGGTAGGGAAGAATCTTGCAACCACACCAGGAAAGGTTGTTTTTAGAACAGACCTTTTTGAATTGATTCAATATAAACCTCAGACCAAAGAGGTTCGTGAGATCCCTATTCTATTTGTGCCTCCGTGGATTAATAAGTTTTATGTGCTTGATTTAACCGAAAAGAAAAGCATGATTAATTATCTGGTAAAGCAAGGTTTTTCAGTATTTTTAATAAGCTGGAGAAATGTACCTAAAGAGATGCGTGATACCCACTTTGGTGATTATTTGGGACGCGGTATAGATCGTGCTCAGAGTGTAGTGCGTGCAATATCTGGTGCGGATAGTGTTCATGCGGTTGGTTATTGTATTGGTGGAACTGCGCTTTCATCATACATGGCGTGGATGAATGCAGACCCAGACAAAAAAGCTCCTAAGCCGGTTTCTTCATGGACTCTGTTTGCATCATTAGTAGACTTTAGCAAGCCAGGCGAGATAGAAAGCTTTGTCGACCAGGATAGTTACGATATGGTTTGTGACATCATGGAAAAAGAAGGATTTTTGGATGGTTCCAGAATGAATTCAGCATTCAGGATGCTGCGTTCCAAAGATCTTATTTGGAGTTTCTTTGTTGATAGTTATCTATGCGGAGAAAAACCAAAGGCATTTGATTTATTATACTGGAACTCAGACCCAACACGTTTGCCGGAAGAGATGCATCGTTTTTATCTGCGCGAATTTTATGTGAATAATAATCTGGTTAGAAAAAACAAATTAACTCTTTCTGGCAGAAAGATAGATCTGGGAATTGTTGAGCAGCCTCTCTATGATGTTGCTGCGGTTCAAGACCATATTACTCCGTGGAAGGAATGTTTTAAGTGTGACTATATTAGCGGTCCAGTACGTCAAGTACTTGGTAGTTCTGGCCATATTCTTGGTATTGTTTCTCCACCTGTAGATCCTCCTAAAAGGAAATACTGGGCTGGTGATGTCGGAGAGTTTAGAGACCCGGATCTATGGTTAGACCAGCAGGAAGAGCAGGCAGGTTCATGGTGGCCGGATTGGGTAAAATGGCTTAATGACAAGTGTGGTAAGAAGCGCCCGGCTCTTAGTGTTGGTAGCTCCAAATATAAGCCAATTTGTGACGCGCCAGGAGAGTATGTGGTTGAACCATAGTTTTTATAAAAACCACCTGCGATTTGTTGTGGAACAAAATCGCAGTGTGGAATATTATAGAGGTTTATGGGAATCAATATAGGATAGGTTTGTTGTTGGTTGTGAAAAACCGCGAAAACCGCTAAACACTGGAGCACGGGATAGCTATGCGTCTATTATTATCTTTCATATTTTTAATATTAATTGGATGTAATCAGGAAGAAGTTGTGGATGACAGACCAGAGCCACCAAAGAACGAACAACAGCAAAGATATGTTGAAGGTGAGATAATAGTTCGTTACGAAGATAATTGTTCCGAGGCCTATATAAAAAACATGTTAAAAACCCATGGGGCATCGATTAAACAGAAGCTTCCAGGGAAACAAACATACCTAATCAAACTACCCTTTGGCCATACAGTAGAATCAGCAGTCCCGCTATATGACGGTTTGATTGGTGTTAAGTGGGCGGAACCAAATTATATCTACAGGCATATGGGAGTTCCCAAACAACCGGGGGCAATAAAAGTTAAGCCAATAAAGATCAGAAAGGTAGATTAAAACAGGGCTGAGCAGGTGATTAAAGTGGTTAGTAAACAGTTGGATGTTTCAGGTGTTTTTAAATGCGCGAGCATTTTTATAGTCTTTTTTATGGCAACTTCGGTATTTGCATCAAAAAATAGTACTGGCGCGAAGGCATATTCAAAATATGTTCCTGGCGAGGTATTAGTAAAGTTTAAGGAAGGCGTTTCAGATCTGAAAAAGGCTAGCCTGCGTAGCATTAATACCGGTCAGAGTAGTGGAACTTTAAAAAAGGCCAGTCTAAGAAATAAGTTTTCTAAATTAGCAATTGAGCATTGGAGTCTTCCCGAAGGTAAAGATGTTCAATCCGCATTAATCGACCTTCAGAAGAATGAAAGCGTATTATATGCTCAGCCTAACTATTATTTGCATAAAATGGCAGTTCCATATGACACTTACTATTATAATCAATGGGCGCTTGATGCTATCGATTGGTTAAGTGTTTGGGAATCAGATCCAGCGCCTTCTGCTGCAAGTGTAACTGTAGCCGTAGTTGACGATGGTGTGTATTCGGCACACCCGGATTTAAACGATAACCTGGTTGAAGGATTTAATGTATTATCAAACAATAGCAATACATCTCCTGATTTTGCAAACTCTCCAGGATCAACTCATGGTACTGCAGTTGCAGGTGTTATTGGTGCCGAAACCGATAATGGTATTGGAGTAAGCGGAGCAGCATGGGATGTAAATATCATGCCTATTCTTTTTGCAAGTGATACTCAAGGGGATACTACTCAAGCAATATCTGCTTTTCGTAAGGCGCGAAAGCTAGGGGCAGATATCATAAATTTTAGCTATGGTTTGTTTTATTATGATAACGCTATGGCTGATGCAATTAGTGATCTTGAAGATGCTGGCATAATCTTTATTACATCGGCAGGTAATGATGAAGTTAATAATAGGTATGTACCTATTTATCCAGCTAATTTTCCAAATATGAATGTAATATCCGTTACCGCAAGTAGAGAATCTGGGGCCATGGCTACATGGCCGCAATATGGACCATTTAGTATAGACTTAATGGCTCCCGGAGAGGATGTATATACCACGTATGTAAATGTTAACGGAGGCTCTGTATCTGCAAGCTATCTTTCTGTTGATGGAACGTCGTTCTCTGCTCCATATGTTGCCGGTATTGCTGCGATGATAAAGGGAGAGTATCCGGATGCGGACATCTATGAAATCAAGGGGAGGCTGTTGGCTGGTGCTACGTTTGAGGAAACCGCAAAGGATAAGGTTGCTGCTGGTGGTGAGGCCAATATGGCAGATTCATTAAGTGTTGGCGCTAAACCGGTCTTGGTAATTAAATCGGCAAATGTTGATGATAACGGTAACGGGATAATCGATAGTGGAGAAACAGTAGACCTGGTTATTACTCTGGAAAATGTTTGGGAAGATGCAACGGGTGTTAATGCGACTTTAAGTTCAGAAGAAGTATCCATCGATATTCCTACTCAGTCTTTCGGTGATATCGCCAAAGGTGGGACGGCAACAGCAACTTATGAAATTAGTATGGGGGAATTTACTGGGCATCGCCATATTCCTTTTCGATTGAATATTAGTAGTGATGCAGGAGAAAATTTGATTTCCAGATATTTTTCCATGGAAGCTGGCCAGTTACTAAATAATGTTCAGGTAGACGCAAACTTTGCCAGTAGCGGGTATGATGATGCACACTATTATCACTTTTCGGTTCCGGTAGGAGCTGAGTCGATAACTATTTCTACAACTAGTTCAAGCGATATTGACCTATTTATAATGCGTGGCGAAAGACCAAAGGTATATCCTAGCTATTACAGTTTGCTTGGAGATGGTTATGACTATGCTTATGAATATTTGAGTGAAGATGATTTGTCGGCTTTAGGGTTGGAAAAGGCGGTTACTTCATCCGGTAACGAATCAATAACTATCAATAATCCAGTGTCAGGAAACTATTTTGCACTTGTGTTCGATTATAATGGAGAAGGGGACTTTTCCTATTCAATTACAGCTCAAGGTGTTACTGAAGATGGTTCCTCATCTCAAGATGACAGCGGAGGAAACAGCGGCGGAGGCGGCGGTGGAACCATGCCTCTATTATCATTTTTAGCATTGTTTGGAATAGTAGTTTTATATCGACGTAAGTGATTCAGATAAATTTCTCTTGAATATTGCCCGGCTTTGCCGGGCAATTTATAAGCTTAATGCGTAATTAACTGTGTTGTTAAAAGGCAAAAAGCCTATTTCCTTAATTCAAAAAAATAATTGACGTGATAATTCTACGCGTGTAAATTTCCCCTCCTTAAAGCAGCATAATGCTGTACAAATTAGTTAGTAGGTGCTCGTTGGCTTATTTTAGCGACGGGTTAAATGGGAAACTGGTAAGAACCCCATGGTTTTCAAATCCAGTGCTGCCCCCGCAACGGTAGGTGTATATGCTAATTTTTTAGCTCACAAGCCCGGAACCAGCCTTCTATATTCTTAACTCATAATTGCGCGGGTGGGCGCTAGGAGAGCAAAATGAAAAATCATTTTCTTATCCCTGTTTTATCAATTCTTTTTCTTTCAATCAACGTAGTGGCGTCGACAAAACGGCTTGATGATGTAGTAGTCACAGCTACCAAAACTGCAATTTCTGCAGATGAATCCATTGTGCCGGTGGTAGTAATTTCCGCAGAAGATATCGAAAAGAGTTCCGCAAAAGATTTGGTTTCGTTGCTATCCGGTATTGCTGGAATAGATATCAGTATCAATGGCGGTTTAGGACAACAAAGCAGTATCTTTTTACGCGGTACGGAATCACGTCATGTATTAGTTATTATCGACGGAGTAAAAGTGGGTTCGGTTTCGTTGGGAACAACAGCATTCGAGCACATACCTCTAAATCAAATACAAAAAGTAGAAGTTATCAAAGGGCCAAGATCCAGCCTTTATGGTTCCGATGCGGTAGGGGGGGTAATTCAGGTATTTACCAAAAAAGGTAATTCAGAACAGGGGACTATCAGGCCGCAGCTACTATTCGGAATAGGAACTGATAAAACTTATAAAAGTAGTGTTAATGTATCTGGAGGAGATGGCGGGTTTAGCCTAAGTCTTGGTGCCAATATTTTGCATAGCAATGGTTATAACGTTATGACCGAAAACAACTCAGACAAAGATGGCTACAAAAATAGCTCTCTATTGTTTAATGTCGGCAAGTTGTGGAAAAACGGAATAGAACTAAATGCCATGATTATGGAAATAGATGCCAAAAATGAATACGATAATTCATACTATCCAAGCAGTGCATTTCATACATTACAAAAAAATAGCGAAAGATCTTTGCAGCTAATGATTCCTGTTGGCGAAAAGTTGGATATTACAACTCAAATGTCAGAATCAACAGAAGACCAAATAAACTATCAGAATGGAGCTCAAACCAGTAAATTTGAATCAACAAGAAGTGGACAAAATACGCAATTTGATTTTTATCCAAACGAAGAAATAACTCTAACCGCAGGGTTTGATAATCAGCGTGATAGAGTTGAGGCAACAACTACATATTCAAATAATATGATAGATGTAGATTCAAGATTTATTCAAGGGCAGTTTGATTTAGGAATGGTAAATATCCTTACTGGATATAGATATGATGATAACAGCACCTTTGGTGACCACGACACCTGGAATTTTGGACTTAGAATCAATCCACCAGAAACTCCATTAGTAATAACCCCAAGTATCGGAACCGCATTTAAGGCTCCAACTATAAACGACCTATACTGGCCTGCCGATGCATGGTCGCATGGTAATCCGGATCTATTACCGGAGACATCAAAAACCATCGATCTTGGTGTCGCGTGGAAAAGCAAGCCTGTAGATATCGCCCTAAATTTATATAAAACCAAGATCGAAAATCTGATTTCATGGCAATCAGATGCATTTTGGATATATAGCCCGGTAAATATTGGGAAAGCAACGATAAAGGGTAGCGAACTTACCGTATATGTTCCGAATCGTATTATGAATGTTGCAGTAGAAGCTGCGTACCTCAAGGCAAAAGATAGCGAAACCAATAACTATCTGCCAAGGCGAGCGAAAAAAAGCCTAAAGATAAAACTGGATAAGTCATTTAATAGCTTTGATATGGCATTTGAACTAAAAGGATATGGTCCAAGCTATGAAGATGCCGCTAACCAAAACAAGATATCTGGTTATGCAATAGCAAATGCCATGCTGGCCTATCATATGCAAAATAACATCACCTTTACATTGCGCGGTGAAAATCTGTTTGATAAAGATTATGCCACAGCCAAAGGTGGATATTATGATGGTAATACATTCCAGACCTATAGCTATAATTATAATGCGCCGGGGCGTAGTTTTATGCTAGAGATGCAAGTGGGGTTTTAAATTTGCATCTATTTTCCCAATATCTTTGTTGTGATTCATTAAAAAATGAGTCGCTTACAATCTGTAGGCTCAACATATTTTTAATGAATCACGCCTCGATCTTGAAAAAATATTTTGCAAATTAATGTATATAACGGAATATGACTCATTTACTTTATTACTCATCCCTAAAGATAGGCTATATTAAATAAGAACAGCCAAATCGAAACATATAAAACTATGAGGGATATTTATGTCACACGGGAACAATTCCATAAAAAGTATTTTTTACGCATTAGGGGCAAATTTATCCATTGCTATAGCCAAAACTATCGCTGCTATTGTTACCGGTTCCGGCTCTATGGTAGCAGAAGCGATTCACTCCTTCGCCGATTGCAGTAACCAATTATTGTTATTATGGGGGGTAAAAAGCGCAAAGCGACCACCTTCTCTTGAACATCCTCTCGGAACCGGCAAGGCCATATACTTCTGGTCGTTTATTGTCGCATTAATCCTGTTTAGCGTTGGTGGTGGTTACTCAATCTATGAAGGCATACATAAGTTACACAGCAACGAACCACTATCCTATCCCTATATCGCCTTAGCCGTTTTAGTATTCAGCATCTTTGCTGAAGGAATGGCGCTAAGAGGGTGCGTTAAACAGATAAACAAAGTTAGAAACGGCAGGTCATTTTATCGCTGGTTCAGAGAATCCAGACAAAGTGAAATGTTAGTAATATTTGGGGAAGACTTTGCAGCGGTTATCGGTTTAACCTGTGCAGTAGTTGCGGTTGCCGCCACCTGGATAACTGGAAACCCGGTATATGATGCCTATGGAAGCATTGCCATTGGTTGTTTATTGGTGTTCATAGCGCTAATGGTAGGTATTGAAGTAAAGGCACTGCTTATTGGTCAGGGAGTTGAAATAGCAGTAAAGAAAGAAATGATAGAATTTCTGCAGCAGCAACCATTTGTAGACAGCATTTATAACATGCTTACCTTACAGTTAGGAAATGACGTAATGGTGGCGGTAAAGGCAAAAATGAATACAACTGGTGAACAAGAAGTTTCAGTAGAGCAAAGAATAAACCTTACCGAGATAGCCTTTAAAGAAAGATTCCCGCAGGTAATGTGGCTGTTTTTTGAACCGGATAATAAAGATTAAAAACATTGCAAAAGTTAGAATAGCCAAAGACCATAGAACCAAGCGTATAGATATAGAAGAGCCAGAGCCGACTAAGCAAGACGTTATTAACGAGTTAGAGAAAGAGGCACAAGAAGAAAATTGTATTAAAAGTTCATAGTGAGAAAACAATAGTAGGAAATATGAAAAGCAAAGCCTATAATGCAATGTATTACAATGCATTGCAGGAGAGTAAAATGGCTATGACAAGCGTGAGAATGCCAGATGAAATGATGGATAAATTAGATGCTGCAGCCAACAAGCTACGTCGCTCAAAAGGCTGGGTAATAAAGGATGCAGTCCAACAATACCTGGAAAGAGAAGAGCAAAAAGCAATTCGTTACAGAGAAACATTGGAAGCCTTAGAAGATGTAAAAGCAGGCAGATTGGTAGATGGTGAAGAAGTCTTAAACTGGATGGAAAGTTGGGGAACTGACGACGAGAAGGAATCAATCTAGTGCTGACGTTGAAATTTACCCATAGTGCTAAACAAGACCTGAAAAGACTAAGACAATTTATAGCAGACAAAAACCCACAAGCCGCAACCAGAGTCAGTCAACGACTCAGAACAGCAATAAAGAACTTACCCCAGCAACCATTGGTAGGAACAAAATTAGAAGAATGGCCAAACATCAGAGAGATATACGTTGACGATTACATCATCAGATACCTAATCTCGGAATCGCAATTAATCATATTGCGTCTATGGCACGGAAAAGAAGATAGACGAACCTAAACTAAAGCACGTCATGTTGCTTGCAAAGGACAAAGCACCGCAAGCAGTATCTCAGTATCACATAGCAAGCAACCCGCCGTGCACAGCGGCACCTTGAAACACCCTCAAACCAAGATACGAACTAAGGCAGAATTAATCCCACACTGCCGCAGGCAGAGTGGCGCAAAGCCCACACATCGACAAGTCGAAGTGTGAAAAGATATAGCGTGCTAAGTTACATAATGCGTCGGAATTATGCGCAATTGAGCTGTTAAACACAGCTCACACAAACAAAAAAGCAGTAGCTAAGAAACCCAATCCCCAACCTTCAGAAACTAAAAAACCAATCCCAGGTTCGCTGGCTCAACAGCCCAATCGTCCGCCTTCGCCGCATAATTTGCATTATGCAAAATAGCCCGGGCAGCCAACTAAAGCTGTCTGTAATGCTTGCGCAAGCGCAAGGCTTAAGTTTACCTTCCCCCGCCCACCGGCAATCTTGCTTTGGTGGCTCCAGCTGCTCCGTATCTTCCGTTTCCACCAAATCAAGCTCACCAAACCCGTCTGCCCCCAAGGGGGCGCCCGAATGCGGCTAAGTGAAAAGTAGTTCTGCTGTTTGCCGGAAAGCTTAGCACAGTGCTCGAATAGTCAAGGGCAAGATGAATGCTGCGCACCCTTGACTGATTCTGCGCTCAGTGCCAGCCAGAAATGGCAAACATCAATCACTAAAAAACAAAGGGGAATGTTATGAAAAAAGCTATCGTGGATATAGTCATCTCAATTGAAAACCGCACATTCATGAAAATCTCAACCAATGATAAAGACAGCTTCAAAAACGAAGTGAATAAAAGGCTCCATGAAATAGTCGGCCTGCTTGAACTGGCAAGGCTGCTCGATCTTGATGACAGGTTCATCAAAGTAATAGAAAAGCACATGCATTGGTTAATCAAAAAAAGAAATGCGGTGCACTAAGCACCGCCTTCCGGAAATAACGCCTTGACTAATATCGTCAAATAAGCGAAAAAGTGCATCTAGGCGAAAATTTTTTAAAAGGCATAAAACGCAATATGGGTTGTTCTGTAACACATTATATTAACTTGGAAAAATCGCGGTTGCAGCTACGACTCGCGTTGGACCGAATAGTTAATCCAAACAACTGCCTACAACTTCCAACCGGGCCATGTGAATCAATCACCAGCAGCAACCAAGAACACGTAAACAACACACGTGCATACACCACTACCGAAATGGTAGGCCAAACCTGTTGGGGAACATTCTGCTATGGTGGAACCGAACAAACCGTATACAAAGCCCAAGGCAGCGATGACGAAATAGGAACAGAAGCAAGCACGCAAACAACCCTGTTCGCAGACCCTAATGGCAACTACTACCTGCAAGACCCAGAAACCTGCCCGGTAGAGCTGGAAAATTCAAATTACAATGGCTGGGCTTACTACCATAACGACCACCTTGGAACCCCAAGGATTGTAACCGATGCTAATGGCACTGAACTATGGAAAGGTGATTACACTCCGTTTGGGAAGGTGAAAGAGACAACACCAGAAGGTGTAACCTTCCAGCAGGATATAAGGTTCCCTGGGCAAGTTGAAGATTCTGAAACAGGGTTCTATTACAACTACAACAGATATTACGACCCAAGTTTAGGTAGATACACCACGTCAGACCCTATCGGGCTGAATGGTGGAATTAACACATATGCATATGTGGGTGGTAATCCACTAATGCATATAGATCCGATAGGACTAAGTTATGCTCCTACTGCGGATGGATTTTTAGAAGGAGCATCTAATTCTGGTACAAGCTCAAGCTCAAGTTCAAGCTCGGGAGTAGGGTCAACTCTTGGGCGTTTAGCATTTAGAACAGCAGCAGGACGAGCTGGGTGGATGTTAAGCCCTAGTCCGCTTGGCGCTTCTACTCTAACTCCAGAGCAACTTGCAGCAAGAGATGATTTTTATGAGCAAGCTAGAGAAGAAGCTCGTGAAAAAGCTATGCAGTATGTTTCTGATGATATTCGCTGTGAGGGTGGAGAAGAGGATGATCTTGAAAAAATATGTGAAAAGCAACTTGAAATAAGTTTGGTTACGTGTCGTGCTTTAGGAAGAAGAAATGGCAAAGATGCGTATAAAATTTGTGAATCACAAGCAATGGAGAGGTATGCGGATTGTTTATCAGAACGAAACATGAACCCTCCACTACCTCCGTGGAATTAAATTATCGAGGTTTTGACAGATGATAAATGATGACAAAATACGCTCTAATCGAAGCGTATCCGTAAATATCAGAAAACTTGAGGATGGCGCTGTTCGGCTAATGCTTGATGATATAATTAAAATTTCTGACAATGACGGAAATGCAACTTGGAAATCAGATTGTTATATAACTGCTAAAGATTACGATGCAGAAACATTCAAAAATTTAGCGTTCACAGAAAAAGAGTTGGCTGATTTCGGGTATTACATCCTTTCGAGGCTATATGCATATTATGAAACAAATGAAATATAGCTTGATTCTATGAGTTAAGTAGAACGGTGGGCATTGCTCTCCATTCTATTTTAACTATCTATACTCAATAGATGAAAAACGAACTCACAACACCACAGCTCACACCGGCAGTACAAACGCTGGTGGAAACCATCCGCAATGAAATCGAAGCCGGAAAAGAGCGCGCCTACCTTGCGATGGAGCAGGAAAAAAGACTCACCTACTGGAATGTTGGTAAACACATAAAAGAGCATCTTCTGCAGAACCCTCTTTCAAAAAATCAGGGGCGTGAGGAATACGGAACGTATGTTATAACTCAACTGGCTCAAGAATTAGATCTCGCGCGTAATCTTTTATATGACAGCGTTCGATTCTACGAACAATATCCAGAGATTGTGCATGCGCATGCACAATTCACTTGGTCGCATATACGAGTACTTGTTCATGTGCCGGATAAGCAAGCCAGGCAAGCGTTTGAGCAAAAAATTATAGATGAAAAGCTAAGTTCAAAAGAACTGCAAAAACTCGTAAATAGCACCAAAAAGAAATACAACAAACCTAAAATCCCAACCCTCAAAGTAGAGCGCGGCCAGCCATATACCTACTGCCTTAAAAAACTGCAAAAACAAAGCATGATAGATCTAGGCTTCAGGTTTTACATGAAAAACCCATTCGCCGAAGCTGAAAACGAAAGCCTAATCAAGACAGAGAAAATAGAACAAAGCTACCGCTTTGTACCTGCCGGTAAAGAAGTAGTTCCATATTACACCTACAAAGCCTACGTAATAGAAGTCATCGACGGCGATACCCTATGGGTCAACATCGACCTCGGCTTTGATATGTGGAGCAACCAAAAAATAAGACTCAAAGGGATAAACACCAAAGAGCTGACAAACAAAGAAGGCCAAAACGCCAAAGAGTTTATGGAAGCCAAACTCAAAGGCTGTAAATTCATCGCCATAAAAACCTACTGGCGCGACAAATTCACCCGCTACCTCGCCGACATCTTCTACAAAAAACGGGAAACCGATTTATACAACATAATCGAGAATGGAAAGCACCTTAACCAAGAGCTGCTTAATGAAGAACTGGCGGTGTGGTATAGCAGTTAATCGCTAACAAATTTCTGCAACTTCTTCTTGACCAAAAAAGCACCCAAAAACTCTTTAACCAGCATTTTATCTTTATGGGAAGTAATCAGGGGCAAATCACGTTTATTTAGTTTCAAGACAAAAAAACATTTGGTAGTATCAAAAAATATGGGAAATTCAGGTATACAGAAAAAATATGAATATACTATTTGTTTGCAGTGAAAATAGATTGCGCAGTCCAACAGCAGAAGCCGTGTTTTCAGAATATGAAGGCATAAGTGCAATAGGGGCTGGAACCAATTCAGATGCAGAAACTACCGTATCTGGTGACCTTATAGAGTGGGCTGATGTAATTTTGGTAATGGAAAAAACCCATAGAAATAAAATCAGTAAAAAATATAAAGACCTTCTAAAAAATAAGAAACTTGCTGTATTGGAAATACCCGATAATTATGAATACATGCAGCCTGAGTTAATACAGCTATTAAAGAATAAAGTACCAAGATATGTGCGTTTATAGTGGTGTAGTATTATAAGTTTTTAGCGGTGAAAATATTTGCAGTAGCGAAAGGTGGGGAATAAATAAAATATGAAAAGAGTATTAAAATTTAGCGTAGCTGCATTATTGGTGGCAATTGTTATCGCTATTTCTTTGTATTTTTATCTCCCAATTAACAGAGTAGATGTGACCTCTGAGTTAGTAATGCTTGGCGATTTGAATAACGATAATAAGTGGGGTGAAGAAGACTTAGTTATTTTAAATGAATTTCTAAGAGAACCGTTTTCAAAAGATAGGCTAACTCATTTGAAAATCGACTTAAATAAAAATGGGTTGATTGATAGTGAAGATATAGCTTTTTTAAAGCACATAGTTAAATATCCAAATCCATATGAGGCGGAACAAAAGGCTGATAGTTTAGGAGTAAATTACCCTAAGCCAAGGGAGTTATTCCATTATTTACCAAGTTCAGAATACATACAAAGGCCTCTCTTCCAACTTAGCCATGATGTAGTAGAAAGTAGCCCACTAACTTTTTTACAAGAGATTAATATTATTTCGACCACCTCTGCATATGAGCAGCAGCTATTGGATGAAATATATAATGAAGGAGTTAGGTTTTCGCTTGCATACTCAAAAAGAAAACCAGGTCTAACTCAGGTTGAGAATAGTTATGTTAAATACAAAATAGCTCATTGCGAAAATCTTTTTCAGCAAAAAGATTATTATGAATTGTTGTTAAATTTAATAAGCCTTGTTGAAGATGGGGAAACGCTAACAACCAAGACTCAATCAGATTTCATAAAAAAGGTGCTCTATTTTAGAGACCATTTGCAGGAATTAATTGTTTCTGATGATTTTAATTCGTTTGCAGAAAGTAAAATCAAATACCAAGAGATTTTTAAGAAAATAGAAGAAAACTTAGAGTCAGATTTAGGCATCTCTTTAGATCTCGCCTCGCTATCTTCTCCACGTGATTTTTCTAATCTAGATAATTATCTAGATAGGGCAGAGTGGCAAATATACAAAAGCAGAACAACTCAAGAAGACTTTAAAAAACTAGTACTGTATGCCCAGTATGACCATAGATATCTGAGGGCAGTTTCCAAAACCACACCAAAGTTTCAAGATCTTCAGTTACAAAATCATAACCTGCCAATGATTCTGCTATTCCGTGAAGCATTAAGAATTACCAATAATGATAAGAAAGCAGCATTAGGGTTATTAGACGAAGCTGTAAGAATTCCTATGGGGTGGGTTAAAAGTATTCCTAAAGATATTCTTCCAAGCTCAATTGCATTGGAAAACTTTTTATTGCCAGGCAATAAAGAAGACGGCTCTGATAAAACTCGCCACTGGAATGTGTTTGGTGGGGTTGCTATCTACAAATCACCTGAAGAATCTTTAGTGCTTTCGCTAAAGCGGGAAATAATGGATTTAAGGTCAAGCAACTATTCTACAGAAGCAATGCAAGAATTTATTAGAGACACAATAGCTAATATTAATGGGATTTATTATGTAGTTTCTATTGACCCTGATTTGTTGAAGAAGTAATTGGATAAAAGTTTTTTGAACTACCCATGTCAAAAGACATATACTAACTTAGATCTATGAGGGGCATTTATGTCGCACGGAAGCAATTCCATAAAAAGTATTTTTTTACGCATTAGGGGTGAGTTTATCCATTGCTATAGCTAAAACTATCGCGGTGATTGTTACTGGTTTCGGCTCTATGGTAGCAGAAGCGATTCACTCTTTAGCCGAAGCTTAGTATCAACTGATTGCCCGATCTCTGTTGATTATAATCAAAACTTGAAAACAAACCGCCAAATTAAAAGGAATGCCAAATGCCGATTACAAAAATTGAATTAAGTAAAAAATGGGAAAATATTGATAAGGATCTTTTGGCTGATTTTGTACATGAGACCATGGTGGATGTTTTGAAGATTCCTGAGCATGACCGTTTGATACGAATTTTTGAACATGATTCGGATTCGTTTTTTGGGCCAAAAAATGCCTCGGACAATTATGTTTTGTTTGAGATATCGATGTTTCCGGGGAGGTCTTTGGATGCTAAACGCGAGTTGTATAAAAGACTCTGTGAGGGGATGAAAAGATTCGGGGTTGCCGTTGAAGATACCAGAGTTGTGTTGTATGAGGTGCCGATGGATAACTGGGGAATCAGGGGTGGGCAGGCTGGTAGCGATGTAGTGCTAGGGTTTAAGACGGAGGTTTGACAAATATTTTTTGATTATAGGTTAAAAAATCAGTGCACGAACATGTAAAAATAAAAAAGGCTCATTGCGGAGCCTTTTTTTTGGATTGCCCGGTCAAGCCGGGCAATGGCAGTGCTTTTTGTGCCTACTTTATAGCTGCTTAACTGCTTGAATAAGCTCAGCTGCCATCTCTTGGCCATCGCCAAATAGCATTCTGGTTTTGTCACCGAAGAACAGTGGGTTTTCGATGCCAGAAAAGCCAACACCACGACCACGTTTGATTACGATTACGTTATCAGAGTCTTCAACATCTAATACTGGCATGCCGTAGATGTCGCTGGTTGGGTCGTTTTTGGCAGATGGGTTTACAACGTCATTCGCGCCGATTACCAGTGCCACCTGCGAGTTTTTGAACTCGGAGTTGATGTCTTCCATATCGTAGATTACATCGTATGGTACACCAGCTTCTGCCAGCAGTACGTTCATATGACCAGGCATGCGGCCTGCTACCGGGTGGATGGCAAATTTGACTTTTACATCGCGGTCGATAAGCAGTTTTGCCAGTTCCCAAACCTTGTGTTGTGCCTGGGCTACTGCCATACCATAACCTGGTATGATTATTACTTGCTCGGCATAGGCCATCATTACGCCAACGTCTTCGGCATCGATAGCTTTCATTTCACCGCCGGTTTCGCTGGTGTGTGATCCTTCGCCGCCTTCGGTTCCAAAGCCACTGAAGAGTACATTGGCTAGTGAACGGTTCATCGCCTTTGCCATTAATTGGGTAAGTAGTGAACCTGCAGAACCAACCACAGTACCTGCGATAATCATGGCCGCATTGCCAAGTACGAAACCTTCAAATGCTACTGCAAGACCGGTTAGGGCGTTGAATAGCGAGATGATTACCGGCATGTCGGCTCCACCAATTGGGGTGGTTACCGTTACACCAAATGTTAAGGCTAATGCAAAGAAGAAGAATAGCGCAGCAGGGTTTAGGGTGTAATAAGACAAAACTCCAAACAGGATGGTTGCTGCGAACAGGCCCAGGTTAAATAGATTTTGCTGTGGAATCTTGAATGACTTTTTCATGCGGCCATCAAGTTTTGCCCAGGCGATGATACTACCGGAGAAGGCTATGGTGCCGATGAATGCGCCGATTAGGCCAAGGGTTAGATGTTCGCCGGAGATAACCGAATCTACTGCAACTTGTGATTGCTCGATAAGTTGTCTGCCGATATCGGTTTTAGCCATTTCACCCATTGCTTGTGTGGCTGGTTTCAGGGCGTCTTTGATGGTGCCCATTTTAAGTAATTCTACCGCTGCGATAGCTGCAGCTGCACCACCACCCATGCCGTTGTATAGGGCAATCATTTGTGGTAGATCTGTAGTCTTAACCTTTTTGCCTGAGTACCATGATAGTCCGCCGCCAACACCAAGGGCTAAGATGATTAGCACGTAGTTGGTTACAGCACTTTCATGTCCAGATATATGGGGATGAAATAAAGTTACAGCTGTGGCGAGAACCATTCCGTAACCAGCCCAACGAATACCACCTGCGGCGGTGGTTGGGGAACTCATCTTTTTCAGACCAAGGATGAATAATATCGCGGTAAGGAAATAGCAAATGTTAATGAAAGTCATTACTTATCTCCCCCTTTGCTTTTCTTAAACATCTCCAGAGTGCGTTCGGTTACTACATAACCACCTGCCGCGTTTCCTGCTGCAAGCACTACGGCAACGAATCCGATTAGCTGTTCAGCAAATCCGTCTGCGCCACCAAGTGCAACCATTGCGCCTACTACTACAATACCGTGAACAAAGTTTGAACCGGACATTAAAGGTGTGTGTAGAAGAACCGGTACACGGCTGATTACTTCATACCCGGTAAAAGCAGCGAGCATGAAGATATATAGTGCGGTAAATCCTGTTATACCTTCAACCATTATTTATCTCCTTCCATTCTATCAAGCACGAGTTTTGATTTGATTTCGCCATCATGTGTCAACGCGCTTTCTGCGATTATCTGGTCTTCCCAATCTAGTTCAACTTCGCCTTCTTTAATGAAGAGGGTTACAAAGTTAAGCAGGTTGCGGGAATAAAGTTCACTGGTATCATTAGCAAGTGAACTTGGCACGTTTTCCGGACCAAAGATAGTTACACCTTTTTTCTTAACCTGTTTGCCTGCTTTGGTAAGTTCGCAGTTGCCGCCGGTTTCGGCTGCAAGGTCAACGATTACTGCGCCTGGCTTCATATCTTCTACTACTTCTTTGGATATGATTAGAGGAGCTTTTCTACCAGGGATGGCGGCAGTGGTAATTACGATGTCGGCAGCTTTGATGTGGGTATTTAGAACCTCTTGCTGTTTTTCCAATTCTTCTTCAGTTAGCTCGCGTGCATAGCCGCCTTCGCCGTCCGCGTGTACACCGGTATCGATAAATTTGCCACCAAGTGATTCAACTTGTTCTTTGGTTGCAGAGCGAACGTCGTATGCTTCTACGATTGCGCCAAGTCTTTTGGCGGTGGCGATTGCCTGCAGGCCTGCAACACCAGCTCCAACAATTAGTACCTTGGCAGGTTTAACTGTTCCGGCTGCTGTTGAAAGCATTGGAAAGAATTTGCCACTTATTTCTGCGCCCATGATTACTGCTTTGTAGCCCGCTGCATTTGCTTGCGAAGACAAAGCATCCATTGACTGGGCTCTGGAGATGCGAGGTACAAGTTCCATCGCAAAGCTGGTTATCTTCTTTTCGCAAAGTTTGTTGATGCGTTCGTCGTCACCGTATGGGTTCATATAACCAACTACAATGCAGCCTTCCGGCATTTGTTCGATTTGCTCGATTGAAGGTGGTTGTACGGTGAAGATAACGTTGCCGCTTTTTAACAGCTCGGCTGCATCTTTTACGATTTCGATATCTTTAAATTCTGAGTCCGGATATCCAGCGTTATCGCCGGCTCCATGTTGTAGGGAGATCTCAGCCCCTAATTTCTGCAGACGGGTTGCGACTGCTGGCACCAAGGCCACGCGCTTTTCCCCTGTCAGAGTTTCCTTGGGAACTACTATTCTTGTCGGCATTGCTCTTCTCCGAGAAGTGGGTTTTATAAATTTTACCTTTTGGCCAAAGGCCAAGACTAAATGTCTTGG
Source organism: Gammaproteobacteria bacterium (assembly GCA_033852075.1). Taxonomy (GTDB): domain Bacteria; phylum Pseudomonadota; class Gammaproteobacteria; order QZLD01; family QZLD01; genus QZLE01. Next base: position 76,500 of record JAWSVC010000033.1, read on the forward strand.
GTTAGTCGAAGTTGACTAAATAAATGCAGCACCATTCTAACTAAAAGATTTGGCTATTGCATCTCAAATAGTGAAATGATGCTACTCTTCTTCGTCATCAAACAGGTCTTCATCCTCAAACTCTTCAAAATCATCCATCATGTCAGGAACCGGAGGATCTCCGTCGTAGATAAGTTTGATTCTGTTTTGACGATAAAATTCGCGCATCGCCAGGTATGGGTCTGGAGATTCATCAACCATTTTTAGCGAGCTATCCATGCTTGCCCGCCAGTTAACCATGTCCAGTATTACCAGAGGCCAGGCTATACTCGCTTTAACATAAGTTGTTGGGTCAAGTAGCCTGCTGGTGATTAGGTCTGGTGCGTCACGTGAGGTATTAGGGCCAAGTACCGGTAGGTTTAGGTATGCGCCTTCGCCGCTACCCCATTCGGCAAGTGTTTGTCCAAAATCTTCTTCGTGTTTTTCCAGTCCCATTGGTGTTGCAACGTCAAATATGCCGGCAATTCCAATGGTTGAATTGATTAAAAAGCGACCGGAATCCGCAAGGCATTGTTTGAATTTGCCTTGGAGCAGGTCATTGGCGATGGTGTTTAGGTATCCAAGATTATCAAAAAAATTGGTTACACAACGTTGTACCTGGTCTGGCGTGATATAGTCATAGCCATCGGCAACAGGCTTAAGAATGTTTTTGTCTAGCGCATCATTAAAACTGTAAAGTGAGCGATTGGTTTCTTCGTATGGGTCGTGAGCCTCTTCCCCAACCGGGACGTGGGTACAGCCAAAGCTGAAGGAAATTATGATTAGAATAGATAGCAGTTTTATTGTTTTGACCATTTTCATTTTCATGATATCCATTTTTAATTTTTAGTAAGTTTAAAATTTTTATGTTTATTGGTGCAGACCAGTGTCCAGCCTTTTAATTCTAGTCTCAATTTTAGGATTTATCCTTAGGAATTGCTCTACTAATTAACGAAAACAGAAGTTTTAATATCCTATCTTGTTTAACAAAGGTATTGGAAATAAGAATCGTAGCTTTAACGCTGTTACGTGAAATCTTTACCTGGCTGCTGTCGGAAAAATCTTTGTTGTTGCTTAGCTTACGCAGGGTTAGTACCGCCATGCCGATGGCCCATAGGCAAAAACGTCTGATTCCAATCTCGTTGCGGGGGATTAGCAGGGTATATTCCAGAGCATTTTTCAGGTGCTGGTGTGCAATTGCCAGTAATTCTTCCAATCCTTTTTCAAAGTTAATATCCAGGTTATTTTGCTTTAGGCGAGAAAGGTCAAAACCGTGTTTGCTGAATATTTCACGAGGTAACCAGCAGGTGTCGCGCTCTTGGTCGTCCCAGATATCTTTAAGGATGTTGGTCATTTGCAGGCCTTGTCCAAATGAAACGGCGAGTTTGGAAAGCTGCTCTCTTTTTTGATTTATCTGTTGTGAATAATCGCAGAACAGGTCGGTTAGCATTTCGCCAACCACACCTGCAACGTAGTAGCAGTATTTGTCCATGTCTGACATGGTGGCTACGCCGTAGTTGCTTTCTTCTTGCTTAGATAGTTCTTCCTGTTGTTCAAAGAACTCCATGCCTTCACTCATAACCTTTACGCAGCGTTCTAATGCCTGACGTTGGGATGGTGTGAATGAGTGGGTGATATGGATTACCTTTACACTGTTTTCGATTAGTCTTAGTTCATCTTGATGTGAGTAACCGGATAGCGCAGAGGTTAGTTCTTGCGCGAAAGATTTTGCTTCTTCTTCGCCGCATACCACGCGGATAAACTGTTCGTGGAATTTTTCTTTTTGTTCTGTGTTAAGCAGGGTTGTATCTTCGATGGTGTCGGCAATGCGGCATAGTAAGTAGGCATTGGCAACCGCATCTTGAATCTGTGGTGGTAGTTGTGGAATGGTAAGGGCAAATGTACGTGATACGCCGGGCAGAATCTCTTTTTGAAATTGGAGGTCTGCAGTTAGGTTAGACATTGTTGCCCTCTGGTTATTTGGATTGGAAAAATGCGATTCTAGCATTTATAGAGTACAGTGCAAAACCCATTAAAAATGCGTCATTCTTGTAAAGACAGTAATGTGTAAAGGCGGTAATCTGGAATAAATATTTATTAGATTTTTTCACACGGTAGTTCTACGTAAAATGTACTGCCTTTTTCTAATTCCGATTCAACCCATATCCGGCCGCTGTGGGCATCAGTTATTCTTTTGGCAATTGCCAGTCCGATTCCGGTGCTGGTTTCTCCGCCTGTTGGTGTGGAACCTGCGGTTGTGAACATTTGGAATAATGAGTCGATTCTTTCTGGCGCAATGCCTGAACCGTTATCTTTAACGGTAATAAGTATTTTGTTGTCTTCAGAAAGTTGGCTGCTAATCCAGATTTGGCTATCTTTTTTAGAATATTTTATGGCGTTGGTAAGTAGGTTGTCGACTAACTGGGATATTCTTGATTCATCACACATGATTGGTGCAAGTTCACCCAGTTCTGAATTTATGGTTATGTTTTTCTTGCTGGCAGAAACCTGAGAAAGAACAACTCTGCTTTCAATTATATTATTCATGCTAGCGAGGGTTTTGGTGATATCAAATTTGCCGCTTTCAATAATGGATACGTCAAGTAGGTCATTGATGAGTTTGGTGACTTGCTGAGTTGTATCAGATATCACTCGAATGAATTCCAGATTCATATCTTCCGGATTTGCGAGCATGATTTCGCATAAACTGCTTATGCCGGAAAGCGGGCTGCGTACATCATGAGATGCCATAGCCAGGAATCGGTTTTTTTCTTCGTTTAATTGTTTTAGTCTGTTGATTGTTTCCTGATTTTGTAGGCTGCTGTTTATAACGCTATAGAATTCTTCAGGAACTAATGGTTTGTGTAAGAAACTGTCTGCACCAGACTTAATAAAGAGTGCTGATTCATGATTGTCTGCAAGGCCAGAGATGCCGATGATGCTGGTTTTTTCTTTTGGCGCAATCTTGCGTAACTCCTTAACCAAAGCTACTCCGCTCATTTCAGGCATATTGCTATCGGTGATTACCAGACTAATATTGGGCATTGCTTTATATAGCTCTAATGCATGGCGTCCATTATCTGCGGTAAATACCTGAAATTGATGAATTTCAAGCAGATGTTTTATTTTAGAGGCAAGATTTTTGTCGTCATCAACTATAAGTATTTTGGTATGACGGTTTAGGTCAAGGCGATGTATTGCGAAAGTTATATAATCAATATTATGAGTACCTTCTTTAAGTACGTAATCTACTACGCCTTTTTGCCAAAATTTTTCTCGGGTTTCTGGGCTGATGTTGGCGGTAAAAATTACTGCCGGAATATCTTTTTCTATAATTTTATCAACAATTTCGCCATTAGGTGCGTCAGGAAGGTTAAGGTCTAGTAGTGATGCGAAGTATTTGTCTGCATTTTCCTGAAGTAGAAGTTCCGCCTCTTTGAGTGAGTGGGCGATGTCACAATTATATCGGTAAAGTGAGTGAAGTGCGCTAGCCAATGTTGCACACATTGCCTTGCTATCCTCAACTATTAATACTCGGTTAAAATCCATATCAATGATTCCGCATGTTATTTCTAACGTTTAATAAACTATGCATTTTATAGCGTGGTTTAGATTACTGTTTCACCTATTAATAGTAGTATTCAAATAATGCTAAGTCACTATTCTGTCAGTAATTAATTGGCAAGTTCGGGGGGTGAATTAATAAAAGTCCAAATTATTAGGCTGCGAAAAATCAACTTTTCTTAATGACTTTGATTTTTTTATTGATGCTGTCTATTCGTTCGTCGCCAGCAAAGCTGAAAAGAATTAGAAGACCGTTAATTACTTCGTCTTCCTCAACTGGTGTGCAAACGTAATCAACATTTAATAATTGTTGATTTTTAGTCCAGAATGACTCGTTGGTCGATTCGTTTGTTGCTCCCAATTTTAATGAATGGAAGACAGCGGTGTCTTTAAATAGATATTCTGTTCCGTCAGCATGTTTGTTTTGGATGGTTTTGTGCATATTGGCACCAATCAATTCTTCACGCTCATAACCAAGCATCTCTTCAGCTGTATGGTTGATAAAATCAATGTTGCCATCAAGGTCAATGCCGATTATGCCTTCAGTTACGCTATCAATGATTAATTCGTGTAACTGCTCTAATTGCGCAAGTCTTTGCTCCATCTCTTTAGACTTGGTTATGTCCTGAATCTGGATTACAAAGTAAAGTGGATTTTCTTCCTTGTCTTTTACAACTGAGCCACTTATTAGTGACCATAGGATATGACCGTCTTTATGCATTAATCTGGTTTGCAGGCTAAATGAGCGGCGATTGCCTTCAATAACCGTTGCCATCTGAATTAGGCTTTTTTCAATATCTGCCGGGTGCGATATGCTTTGGAAATCGGTGGCGCATAACTCTTCACGAGGGTAACCGCTTATTTGGGATAGTTGATGATTTACCCGGATTATCTGACCGTCGGCATTTACTATGGCCATGCCGATAGCCGCATCTTCAAACGCGCTACGGAAACGGGCTTCATTTTCCAGTAGCACGGTTTCATTATGTTTCCGCTCGGTAACATCACGGGAAACAGATTGAATCTCTTTAGGCTCACCGCTGTTTTGGTCGCAGATGCATTGGCTGTTGGCTTCGAACCAGATGTAATGTCCCTCTTTGTGTCTGGCGCGGTAGGTTATGGTTACGCTATCTCGATAGCGAATCAGATCCTGATGAGCATGCTGCATAATCCCGATGTCATCCTTATGTATCAGAGGGTAGATTGAATGACCAATCATCTCTTCGGGAGTATATCCCAATAGTGCCTGGGTTGCGGATGAGGCATATAGACATTTGCCATCTAAGTCATGGCGCGCAATTACATCGGTAGAGTTTTCTGCAAGAAGGCGGTAGCGCGATTCACTTTCAATTAGTGCTGTATTTGCTTTTTTCTTTTCAGTTACATGCTGAGCCAGCATGGAGTTGGCCTTGGAAAGTTGTTCGGTTCTTTCGTTAACCTTGTTCTCAACCTCTGCTGTATGACGTGCCAGTGATGCCAAAAATGCATAAAGCATTGCGGTAAGAACGATTCCGGCTGTTGCGGTTAGTCCTGAAATCCAGCGGATTTTAGCTTCCGCTAAGGTTGTAGTTGGAGTGGTTATTAATAAGAATTGGCGATTCGCAAATGTAAGTTTTTTGTCGATATAAGGTTCTACCATTATTAAATCAAGGTTTGGATGCTGTTTAATGGATTCCCGTTTTATCGAGGTATAAATGGGTTGTGGTTTTTTAGGGTGAGTGATATCGAAGAAGCTGATATTAACGTCTTTGTTGTAAGTGCCACTCATGCTTGTAGCGTTACTAATCATTTTGGTTAGATTTAATTTTATAAATACTAAGCCAATTAGTTCCGTTTTTGTTTCATCTTCTATTTTTTGTTGTTCATAAACCGGTCGATAAACCGACAGTGTTGCATGTCCAGATTCATTTGTTTGAATTAGTGATGCGGTTGCATTTTGCCAACGCATTGAATCATCAATAACTTTTTTATGCGGGTCAAAGTCATTATATGGTGAGTACCCCATAATGGAATGAAAGGTATTAAATGGTTCAATAAAACTTATTGGATAGTAGTTGTCTCTATCTGGTGCCGTCGTAAGCTGTTTGTTTCCATCAAGTTCAGTAATCTGGAATGTGTGCATATTATAGTTTTGTTTTATGCGTTGAATATATTCATCTCTTTTTTCAAAAGGGATATGGTCAATCCAGCCAATGGCCTCAATCTCGGTGTGTTTGGCAAGAATTGAGCGGATATATAGTTGTAAAGATGACTGGTTTACAGTGCTGGAAGAATTGCGCAATGCTGTGACCGATTCGATAAGTTCTAATTCTTGCTCCATGGTGATAATAAGCGAAGTGTCACGATCTTTGGCAATTTGGTTAAATGTATTTTGCCAACTGCTCTCTTCCCAATCGCGGATTAAATAGGCTGATGTTCCAGTGATAAACAGACAAATGGCTACCGCCAAAAATATGGTTAGGTTCCATGTTTTTGGTTGTATATATGTTTCTGTTCTCTTGATAAATCTTGGCATAAACCAGGCTCGTTCCATTTTATTTGGCAGGATAACGGGTGCTGTTTTGAGGCTGTTTTTTGATTAAACTGCTCGTTAGACTGCGTTTTTTTTAATCAAAGCTTATCAACTTAAGTATAGGTGAGAGGAGACGTTTTTCTATGCGCAAATGGTTGTAAAGACTAGAAATGCCAACGGTTTTGCAAAATCATAAATGAGTTTATTGTGCGGGTAGCGATTATTATTTTTGTTGTATTCGTTTCCACAGTTCTTCAGTACGTTTCTCTGTAGTTGCATCAACCACAACCGGTCTTCCCCATTCTCGGTTGGTTTCACCGGGCCATTTATTGGTGGCGTCAAATCCAATCTTTGAACCTATTCCGGATACAGGCGATGCAAAATCAAGATAGTCGATAGCGGTGTTGGCAACAATTTCACAGTCGCGTGCGGGGTCAACTCTGGTGGTTAGTGCCCAGGTTACATCGTCCCAGTTACGGATATCGATATCATCATCAGTGACCACGATAAATTTGGTGTACATAAATTGGCGCAGGAAAGACCAAATGCCAAACATGATTCGGCGCGCATGTCCTGGGTATTGTTTTTTTATAGATACCACAGCATAACGATAGGAACACCCCTCTGGAGGCAGATAAAAATCTACGATCTCGGGGTATTGCTTTTGCAGTATTGGGATAAATACTTCATTGAGTGCAACGCCAAGAATAGCCGGTTCATCTGGTGGACGTCCGGTATAGGTGCTTAGGTATATTGGGTCTTTGCGGTGGGTGATCCTGCGTATTGTCATTACCGGAAAGGTATCTACCTCATTATAGTAACCAGTGTGGTCGGCGTATGGGCCTTCTTTAGCGGTGTCGCCGGGGAGGATTTCTCCTTCGAGTACGATCTCGGCAAAAGCAGGAACCATAAGCTCATTGCCGATAGATTTAGATATCTTGGTTTTCTTGCCGCGCAGAAGCCCTGCAAAACTATATTCGGAAATGGTATCAGGAATAGGAGTTACCGCAGCAAGTATAGTTGCCGGGTCAACTCCAATAGCAACCGATACCGGGAATGGTTTGTCAGGATATTTTTTACACCAGTCCTGATAGTCAATTGCTCCACCACGATGAGCAAGCCAACGCATAATAATTCGGTTCTTTCCAATTACCTGTTGGCGATAAATACCAAGGTTAAGACGCTCTTTTTCAGGGCCCTTGGTTATGGTTAATCCCCAGGTGATTAGTGGAGCGGCATCCTCTGGCCAGCAGCGCTGGATTGGTAACATAGAAAGGTCAACATCATCCCCGTCAATAACTACTTCCTGGCATGGGGGATTGTCTACCTTTTTGCACGACATGTTTAATGCCTGCTTAAGTAGTGGGATTTTATTCCATAGGTCTTTTAGTGACTTGGGCGGTTCTGGCTCTTTTAGTTGTGCCAGCTGTTCGCCAACCTTACGGAGTGAGTTGGTATCACTTTTGCCAATTCCAAAGGCAATTCTTTCTGTGGTGCCGAATAGATTACCAAGCAAAGGGATGGATGAGTCGGTAGGGTTGGTGAATAGGATTGCCGGACCTTGTTCATGTAAAGATTTTTTGCAGACCTGTGCAATCTCAATATCCGGATTAACCTCTACATCGGTTTTGATTAGAAGTTTTCTGGCTTCCAGAGCGGAAATAAATTCTCTAAGGTCTTGATAAGGCATGAATGGATAGTAGCATAGATTATTAACAATCCCACAATTTCCATGCTTAAATCAAAATGTACAAAATTACCCAACAACTAATTTCAAATTTGGCTTGGTGTGGTTTAAAGAGTCGTTGCGTTTTTCTCTTATTATGATCTGAAGCGATTGAGCAGCAGCATTGCTTTTGCTGCTTTCTAATTCGTGTTCAAATGCCTGTAAGAAAGAATAATTTTCGCCAATCATTGTTTGCGACATTGCTATTACCAGGTCGGAAGCCAAGTCTGGGCGGCGAAAATTGACCTTTGCCAAGATCTCAACAAATGCAATTAAATATCCCCAGGTCATAAATTTGCGAAATGTATCTATTGTAATCTGGTAGGCTCCGCAGTCGTCATCCATACGGATAGAGTTAGCCATTGTGTGTAAGACTTCAGGTGGTTCAGTTCCTTCAACCATTTCAAGTAATTCAATATAGCGGTCGAAGCGGGTTTCTGCTTGTTGCAGAAGATTAAGTGAACCAAAATCCGGAATGAAGCTACTGTTAAAAACCAGTTCAGCGGACCAAGTTTTTATATCTGTAATCATTGGTAATCCTGCGGGGTTATTGTCCATATCCAAGTACGGTAAACGCTTTTAACTTCTGTTTGTTATAGGGGATAAGAAGTTATTTTGCGTGCGCGGGTGATTATAAGTTTTTGCAGAGCAACATTCAAATAGAAAGCGTTTATTTTGATGGGATTAATTGGAGTAGTTGTTGAAAAATTTATATGAACTCCGTCATTCCCGCGCAGGCGCACTGCTGTCCGGGGAAAATATTACCTGTCTTTGGAAAGCCATGCGTAGCAAGGTTTCTGAATGAAACAAGTGATTTTAGGCTTAAATTTTTTAAGTTCCCTGAGCGTAGCCGAAGGGCCAAGAAAAATTCAATAAAATCAATGAGACTTAGGCCTTGGTTTATCCTGAGCGTAGCCGAAGGGCTCAGCCATCTTGATTCTATTAAATTATTTCCTAGGGCACTAATGCGCGCAGGCGGGAATCTAGAGAATCATGTTTTGATGCACGGTAGTGGGAGATTCCCAATCAAGTTGGGAATGACGAACCCTTGTGTTGGGAATGATGTCCCCATGTATAGAAAACCTATAACACCTCTAAATTAGCCCACTATGTCTTAACAATGCATCTATCTTTGGTTCGCGTCCGCGAAAATCAATAAACATCTGCATTGCATCGCGTGAACCACCATTTTGTAAAAATGCAGTTAAGAATTTGTTTCCGGTTTCCTGATTGAAGATTCCGTCTTCTTCAAATTTAGAGAACGCATCTGCAGATAATACTTCGGCCCATTTATAGCTGTAATAACCAGCTGAATATCCGCCGGCAAAGATATGGCTGAATGAATTTGCAAAACGGTTAAATGTAGGTGGAAGCATAACCGCAACTTGTTCTCTTACTTCACGCAGAATGGTTTCTACCTGATTGGCTTTGCCAGTGGCGAATTCTGCATGCAGGCGCATGTCGAATAGTCCAAACTCTATCTGACGTACCATCTGCATGGCAGCCTGAAAGTTTTTTGCGTTTAGCATCTTTTCGAACAGTTCTTCTGGTAGCTTTTCTTCGGTTTCAAAATGACCGGATATCATATCCAGGGTTTCTTTGTTCCAACACCAGTTTTCTAAAAACTGACTTGGAAGTTCAACCGCATCCCAAGGTACGCCGTTAATGCCGGATACACTTGGATGGTCGATAACGGTAAGCATGTGGTGCAATCCATGTCCGAATTCGTGAAATAGGGTGGTTACGTCGTTATGGGTTAATAACGAAGGCTTGTCTGCAACCGGCGGTGCAAAATTGCAGGTTAGGTAGGCAACCGGTGTTTGCGAGATCGATGTGGAGACAAAACGTTTTTTGCATTCATCCATCCAGGCTCCGCCACGTTTGTTTTGGCGCGCATAAAGGTCAAAGTAAAAGCGTCCAAGTATCTTTCCGTTAAGATCGTTGATTTGGTAGAAGGATGCATCTTTGTGCCAGGTATCAAATTGGTTAATCTGTTCAATCTTGATTGGGAATAATTTTTCGACGGTAGTAAATAATCCTTGAATAACCTTAGGAGCAGGGAAGTATGGGCGCAGGTCTTCTTGTGAAATTGCGTACTTTTTTTGCCTTAGTTTCTCTGATGCATAGCTTACGTCCCAAGCTTGTAAAGAATCAATTCCAAGTTCGTCTTGGGCAAATTGCTTTAGCTCCGTAAATTCTTGTTTGGCTTTTGCAATAGAATGGTTGGCAAGGTTATTTAGAAAGTCGATAACCTGTTGTGGTGTTTCTGCCATCTTTGTTGCCAGGGACTTTTCTGCGTGATTAGCAAACCCAAGTATCTGCGCTGCTTCAAGTTTCTTTTTCAGCGTTTGGTAAATGATATCGGTATTATCCCATTTGCCTGCATTAGGCCCCTGGTCGGATGCTCTGGTGCAATATGCCTGGTATGTCTCTTGTCTTAGCTCACGATTGTCGGCATAGGTGATAACTGCAAAATAAGAAGGAAATTCCAGAGTGATGGTGTAGCCATCTTGCTTGCGTTCTGTTGCTGCCTGTTTGGCCATAGCAATAGATGATTCCGGTAGCCCTTGCAATGCAGCTTCGTCGGTGAAGTTTTTGGTCCAGGAATTAGTGGCATCCAGCAGGTTTTGTTCAAATTTGGCGCTAAGGCTGGATAGATCCTGCTTTAGCTGCTTGAACTGTTCTTTTTTATCGGTAGGCAGGTCAACGCCGGATAGGTGAAAATCACGCAATGCATGCTCAATGGTTTTTTGTTGCCCTTCATCCAGTGAATTGAACTCCGGGGAGTCGGCTATCTGCTTATAGGCTCGGTAGATAGTCTCGTTTTGACCAAATTCGGTTGCGTATTTGCTAAGAATTGGCAGGCAGGTGTTGTAGGCATCACGCAATTCAGGAGTATTTACCACCGCATTCATGTGTCCAACCGGTGACCATGCCTTGGATAGTTTGTCCTCATCTTCTTCGATCTTGCTGATAAAATTATCCCAACTGAATTCCTGAGTATTTTTCAACAGGCTGTTTAGGTTGGATTTGTTTTTTTCAATGATGGTCTCGATAGCAGGTTGGATATCTGCAGGATTGATTTTACTAAATTGTGGTAGGTCGGTTTGTTCAAGAAGCGGATTAGTCATGGTTATCCTGAGGGTAAAAGTTATCAAAATTAAGTCGCTATTTTATAGCACTTATTGTTATTTTTCTAAAATATAAAAAAGGGAAAGATTAGTAATCTTATTTTTAAGTAAATCAACTTCAAAGGTGCTGAGTGTAGTAATAAACATATAAAAATTACAAAAATATGAATATATGCTCGCAATCCACAACAGTTTTTTTTATTATAACGTGCTTTATTAATATCTGGCGACAGGTGAAAATGAATATACGTGAATATCAAGGTAAAAAGCCGCAGGTTGCTGAAAGTGCATATGTGGATATATCTTCAGTAATTATCGGTGATGTAACTATAGGAGAGGATTCTTCTATATGGCCTTTAGTAACAGCTCGTGGTGACGTTCACAGGATAGAGATTGGCGCCAGAACAAACATTCAAGATGGAACTATCATGCATGTTACTCATAGCAGTGATTACGTTCCAGGTGGAAACCCTTTAGTAATTGGCAACGATGTAACTGTAGGGCATCAGGCTATGCTGCATGCATGTACCATTGGCAATAATTGTCTGATTGGTATGGGGGCGGTGGTATTAGACGGCGCAGTGGTTGAAGACCATGTGGTAGTTGGTGCCGGTAGTGTAGTTCCTCCACAAAAGGTTCTTAAAACTGGTTATTTGTATTTGGGTAATCCGGTAAAACTGATTCGTAAGCTAAATCAGGAAGAGATGGATTATTTTGAATATGCGGCCAGGCATTATATTGAGTTGAAGAATAACTGTATCGCTGAGAACTGGTAATTTAAAGCTATTGCGCTTGCTAATACTGCGTTAAAAAGCATTTTAAAACTGCTCACATACTTGTTGTATGCTCCGCGTATTTAAA
>JAWSVC010000033.1:88386-88551 GCA_033852075.1 Gammaproteobacteria bacterium
TTGCCTTGCCTTGCCTTGTCTTAGCTTGCGCTCATAACGCTTTAAATCATCCAAGAATCTTGAAAAATATTCTGCGAAATTTGCTTGAGTTCTATGTAACTATATTGCCTGATTAAGTCGGGTAATGACCAAAGTATAGGCCTTCCCAAGTTAATACTGTCATCC
>JAWSVC010000034.1:0-57556 GCA_033852075.1 Gammaproteobacteria bacterium
CCCCTCCTACTCGATTTGTTTATTCGTTCTGGTGTTCTGGTCTAATATAACCGGACACTTAGATGAGAGACAGATGCAAGAGCTTGGTTAAAAGTTCAGTTTGATGATAAATAGAATTTATTATTCTGATTCTTCTTCTGAACTGGTTTTAAAATCATAAGGCGTTACCAATACAACAACTCCGACTCCTGGGCTATCCAAATAATGCAATTCTTTACTGCGCATTCTGCGGCGGGTTTTTAGCGGTACTGCTGTAGCATAAACCGGTTTCCCAAAAGAATATGATTCATTTTCTTCAGCATAAATATCTTCATTGTCTTCGTGGTAGTAGACAAGGTCAGTTAAGATGTGAAGATACCTTTCGCGGAATATGGTTATGCATCCATTCACTTTGGATGTGGCAACAACCTGTTGTTGTGGTTGTTCCTGAGCCCCTGTTATTTCTATATCTATTACCTGTTTTGTGTCGGTAAGAGGGGTTATTGTTGCGTTTTGAATTGATGAGGCATTAGTATTTGATTGTATTTCTGTTTCTTCTGTTGTGGTTTCAGAAGCTGTTGAATCAGCATATAGACCGTTGCTCGACTTTTCGGCTTCTTGTGCTGACCCTTCGGCTATGCTCAGGGAGCTTGTAGACAAAGATTCTGGATCGTCTTGAGGTAGCGGTTTTGCTAGCAATAGCGGTCCTGCATTGATGCGAACCGGAATAGCGTTGTTTTGGTCGTATCCTGGTTGGCGCCAGCCAATATGTGCCAGCACTCTTTGACCTTTTGATCTGGCTATTGCTGCGGCTTCGTTATTTAGTCTAAGTTCTGATTTTGGAATGGTGAAAAATGGGGCTGTTGCTTTGGTAATGGTAGTTTCTTCTGCTTCTTCATCCATTGTTTGCTCTGTTGTTTCTATTTGATGGCCAAAGCCTATATCAACGCACTCAGCAGTGTCTGGTTGTAGTAATTCTTGATTCCAGGTTTCGTTATCGATTCCTTCACTTGAAAGTTGGCGGAACAGGATAATTTCTACATCATACCATTGGATATCTTTTTCTGCATAAACGTTATTTGTTGTTAGAGCTATTAGAGCTGTAAGTACGGCTGATATCTTTTTAACCATTTTTCAATCCATTTAGCAGGTCGTTTACTGCCTTGTATCTTTCGTCGTTGCATTTCAGGTCACGTTTGACCTTGAGTTTGTTTTCACCTTCCAGTTTATATCTATCTGGCTGAAATTGTATCAATTTGATGATTTTAACCGGATCTACGCTGGTGTCGTTGTCAAAGATCACTATACCACCAGTTGGGCCAAAGTCTATTTTTGAAATTCCCAACTCTTCTGCGGTCAGACGCAGCTGGGCCAGATCGAATAGTTTTTTTGTGTGCTCTGGTAATAGACCGAAGCGATCGATCATTTCTATTTGCAGATCTTTTATTTGTTCCGGATCGGATACGCTGGCAATACGTTTGTATAGTACCAGACGCATATGTACATCTGGTATATAGTCTTCAGGAATAATCGCCGGTATGCGCAGGTCGATTTCGGTGTTGGATACTTTTGTTGTATCCAGATCCGGTATCTTGCCAGCCTTGAGGGCATCAATCGCGCGTTGCAGCAGATCGGTGTATAGCGTGAAGCCGATCTCCTGAATTTGCCCGCTTTGCTCATCTCCTAATAGTTCACCAGTTCCACGAATTTCCAAATCATGGTTGGCGAGCATGAGACCGGAGCCAAGATCTTCCAGTGATTCGATGGCCTCAAGACGTTTTACCGCATCGCTGGTCATTACTCCCTTGGGCGGAGTAATCATGTAGGCATAGGCACGATGGTGTGAGCGACCTACACGACCACGCAACTGGTGCAATTGTGCCAGACCAAGTTTATCGGCGCGATTGATGATAATGGTGTTGGCGGTTGGGATGTCGATACCACTTTCAATGATAGTGGTGCACACTAATAGATTAAAACGCTGGTGGTAGAAATCGAGCATCACCTGTTCCAGCTCGCTTTCGCGCATCTGGCCGTGGGCATAGCGTACGGTAGCTTCTGGGATAAGATCTTGCAGGTCACGGGTGATCTTTTCCATGGTTTTTACGTCGTTGTGCAAAAAGTATACCTGGCCACCGCGTTTGAGTTCGCGTAGACATGCTTCTTGGAACAGGGCGTTATTCCATTCGGAAACAAATGTCTTTACCGCCATCCGTTTTGCCGGCGGCGTAGCGATAATAGACAGGTCGCGTAGGCCGGACATTGCCATATTCAGTGTTCTTGGAATTGGGGTTGCGGTAAGGGTTAGGATATCTACCTCGCTGCGCAGCTTTTTGAACTGTTCTTTTTGGCGCACACCAAAGCGATGTTCTTCGTCTATGATTACCAGGCCCAGATTTTTGAATTTTATGTCGTTCTGAATAAGTTTGTGAGTACCAATGACGATATCGATTTTGCCATCGGTAAGATCTTGTAGAATCTGGTCTTGCTGTTTTTTGGTATTAAAGCGCGACAGACATTCAATTTTTATCGGCCAGTCGGCAAAACGGTCACGGAAGTTTTGGTAGTGCTGAGTTGCTAGCAGGGTAGTTGGTACCAGAAGAGCTACCTGACGATTGTTGTGAACACCGATAAAGGCGGCGCGCATTGCAACCTCAGTTTTGCCGAAGCCAACGTCGCCGCAGACCACGCGATCCATTGGTGTAGGTGCCTGCAGGTCGGTAAGTACAGCGTCGATTGCCGATTCCTGGTCAGGGGTTTCTTCAAACGGGAATGATTCGGCGAACAGCGAGTATTCCATCGTTTCGAAGGTGTAGGAATGACCCTGTTTAGTGGCTCGTTTAGCATAAACCTCCAGCAGTTCTGCGGCAACGTCACGGATTCGTTCTGATGCGCGTTTCTTGGCTCTTTCCCACTGGTCAGTGCCTAGACGGTGTAGCGGAGCCTTTTCTTCTACCGAGCCGTTATAACGGCTGATTAGGTGCAGGGATGCAACCGGTACATAGAGTTTGTCCTGATTGGCGTATTCCAGGGTTAGAAATTCGGTGGTGGTACCACTTACTTCTAAAGTTTGCAGACCAAGATAACGTCCGACACCATGATCGATATGCACTACCGGGGTGCCTTCGGTCAGGTCGGTAAGGTTATTGATTCGCGATTCATTGTCACGGTATGTCTGCTTGCGACGGCGTTTTTGGGATGCGCGCTCAGCCAGTAATTGTGATTCTGCAACTATAGCAATATTAGGGGCGCTGTGGACGAAGCCTTCATCGATATCGCCAACAGTTATAGCTAGTTTTTTATCGTGTTTCAGGAATGCTGCCCAGTTTTCGGTTTTCTTAGGGTAGATCTTGTTGGCTTTAAGCAGTTCCAGCAGTGATTCACGGCGACCAATAGTTTCGGCGCAGATCAGGATCTTGCCATCGAAATTGTCTATAAAATTTTGCAGCTGTGCGGTTGGCTTTTCAAGGCGCGCCTGAATTTTTAATGCTGGCGGCGCCGTGGTTGCATAGTTGTCTTTGCCGTTGCCTGGTTTATCGGTTTCAAAACCGTTAATGGTCAGTGCCGGAATACTTTGCAGATTTTCCTTGATCTCAGTGTGAGATATAAATAATTCTTCCGGGGTTAGGATCGGTGCTTCAACATCGTGCCGGAGTTGTTCATGGCGGTGGTTTATCTGTTCCCAGTAATGGTCAATGGCATCGGGTGTATCTTCAAATAAGATTGCTGATGTGTTTTCCGGTAGGTAGTCAAAGATAGTTGCAACTTTGTCGTGGAACAGCGGCATGTAGTATTCGATTCCATTGGGTGCCAGCCCGTTACTGACGTCGCGATAAAGTATGCAGCGTTGCGGATCGCCTTCAAAACGGGCGCGAAACTCTTGGCGGAATTTTTTTATCGTGTCTTCATTAAAGGGAAATTCGCGTGCCGGCAACATGCTGATTTCATCTACCTTTTCGATGGTGAGCTGGGTTTCCGGATCAAAGATGCGGATAGTTTCCACTTCGTCATCAAACAGGTCGATACGAAATGGAAGGTGGCTGCCCATCGGAAAGATATCGATGATGGAACCGCGCACTGCAAATTCACCGTGTTCTACTACTTCTGGTACACAGATATAGCCGCTTTGTTCCATATTGGATCTGATCTGGGTGATATTTATATTGTCGCCAATCTTTACCATCAGACTATTGCTGCTGACATAGTCTGTAGGCGGCAGTTTTTGGATTAGAGTAGGCGCTGGGATGATAATAGTTGCACCACTGCTGTTTTTTAATCTGTATAGTGTCGCCAGACGTTGCGAAATGATGTCCTGATGTGGCGAGAATTTATCGTAGGGCAGGGTTTCCCAGTCGGGAAATATATCTACACATTTTTCGTTGTTGTTGAAAAATTCTATCTGGGTTTTCAGACGGTATGCCGATGATGTATCTGGAGTAATTATCAATAGCAGTTCTTTGGGATTTTGTTTGCGTAACGAATCTATTAATAGGGCAGGACTGCTGCCGTAAAGACGGTGGGCGGCATGCTTTTTGTCTGTGGTTTGTGGGACTATAGGTTGAAACAGGGATAGATAATCGGACATTTGGTTTTTTGCGCTATTGATTGCAATGGTTAATATGCGCTATTTTCCCATATGGGAGTTTAAAATCAATGGGATTTTCTTTTTGGATACCGGACAGCAGTGGGCCTTCGCCGGCATGACGTTATTTTCCCGGACAGTAGAGGGCCTACGACGGCTTAACGCCTTCTTTAATAATTTCTTCCAGTTTTTCCTTAGGCATTGGTTTGCTATATAGGAAGCCTTGAATAAAGTCGCAGTTATTATTCTTAAGGAAATTGAGCTGTTCGTGAGTTTCAACCCCTTCCGCTACAACCTGTAGCTGTAGCTTGTGCGCCATAGCAATTACAGCTGCAGTAATCGCCATATCATTGCTATCTTCTGGAATGTCATGTACGAATGATTTATCTACTTTAATCACATCGATTGGAAGTTTCTTTAGATAACTTAGAGAAGAATAGCCGGTTCCAAAGTCATCAATCGAAATTGACACTCCAAAATCTTTCATTATGCGTAAAAGATCAATGGTTTCATCAATATCATCCAGCAGCATACTCTCAGTAATTTCAAGCTGTAGGTATTTGGCTGGTAGGCCACTTTCTTCAAGAGCTGCCTCGATAATTTGTGGAAGATTAGGATCTTGAAATTGTCGTACTGAAAGGTTTACTGCTACCTTGGGTTTGGAAACTCCAAAATTATGTACTCTATTCATCTCTTTGCATGCCTCTTTGATGATTAATTCACCTAGAGGAACTATCAGGCCGGTTTCTTCCGCTATATATATAAATTGTTCAGGAGAGATTAGTCCTTTTGATGGGTGGTTCCAGCGTACCAATGATTCGAAACCAGCAATAGTTTGAGTATTCATATTTATGATTGGTTGATAATGGATATCAAATTGCTTCTTTTCTATTGCTTGTCTTAATTCGTTTTCTAAGAATAGTCTGCCGAGAGCTTCGATATTCATTTCGCTGGTAAAGAACTGGTAGTTATTGCGTCCAAGTTCTTTGGCACGATACATTGCCAGGTCTGCATTTTTGATCATGGTTGTTGGGTCTGTGGTGTCAGCAGGAGCAATGGTAATACCAATACTGGTAGTAGATATAATCTCTTGGTCATGGATTGTGATCGGTTTTTCAAATTCCTGAATTATTTTGCGGGCTATTGAACTAGCAGCTGCAGAATTAGGAATATCTGTGAGCAAAACTGCAAATTCGTCACCGCCAAGCCTTGCAACAAAATCATCAGAAGATACTGCTTCGCGCAGAAGTTTTGCGGCAGATTTGAGCAATGAATCTCCTGCGTCATGACCTAGGGTGTCATTAATCCGTTTAAATTGGTCAAGATCAAGATAGAGAACAGCAATTTTTTTGTCTTCTTTAATACATTTTTCTATGTATTGTTCCAGGCGCTCGCGGAATAGTCTGCGGTTTTCAAGTCCTGTTAAAGTGTCGTAGTAAGAGAGTCTTTCAATCTCAAATTGAGTGTTTTTAAGTTCGGTAAGATCTTCACTAACAGTTACATAGTGAGTTAGTGTTCCGGCATCATCATGAATAGGTGAGATAGATACCAGTTCCCAGTATTTTTCCCCATTCTTTCTCGCGCTTTCAATTTCTCCATGCCAGGATTTTCCGGTTTTAATGGAATCTTGTAGTTGATGGGAATTGGCTGGACTGTTAACTTCAGTTTTGAATAGATCGGCTATATTACCCAATACTTCATCATAAGAGTATCCGGTAATTTCAGTGAAGCGCTTGTTAACATATTCTATGGAACCATCAGTACTGGTTATCATTACTGAACTAGCGCTTTGATCTACGGCACTGGAAAGCTTAAGTAGTGATTGCTCATTTTGTTTAGTTTCTGTTATGTCAGTTCCTATCGTTACAAAACCAATCGCTTCGCCACGTTTTTTCATGACCCCGATTCTATTTGACCACCATAGATTGCCTCTTGGGGTAGGTAGTGGAAGAACGAAAGTCTGTGGTTTGTCGGTTTCCAGAACCTTATCCATGGTTGCACGAAAGCCTTTTCGATGTTCTTCAGCTATATAGTCGAGCAAATTTGTTCCAATGACTTGTTCAATACTAAATCCATGACCAACACGATTTGCGAAAATTATATTTCCTTTAAGGTCTAATAGTGCAACGTAGTCAGGCATATGCGCAATTAGAGCGCGCCATTTGATCTCTGAATCACGTAATGCATTTTCAGCTTGGACTCTTTCAAGTACATGGCCAACACTATTAGCTGCTGCAGTTAGTATTTCCAGATCGGAGTCGGAGGCCGTACGCGGAGAATCAAAATAACAGGTTATTGCACCAATCATTTCATTTTTTACAGATTTAATTGGGCAAGACCAAGCTGCACGTAAGTTGGCCTTTGATAACTTTTCTCGCCAGCTCAAATGGTGTGGATGAATAAGTATATCTGCAGTAATGTTTATTTTATCTTCGTATATGGCAGTAGTAGTACTACCATGGTGGTCACTTACTTTTAAAGACTGCATTGACCTGCAAAAGGATTGGTCTAGATTAGGTGCGGTAGAAAGAGATATACTGTCTTCTTTGGAATCATAGGTGAAAATTGCAGCGTGAGATTGCGGAATAACCGATTCGATTGCTTCGGTTATTATTGAAAAAATATCTTGCAGTGATGCATCTTCGGTTATTGCTTCAAGAGCCTTTGCCTGTGCATCAGCGAGAATTTTTTGATGGTGTCTTTCGGTAACATCTTTTGCGTTAATAACAATTCCGTGTACACCTTGAACATTAAGCATGTTTGTTGCAGTAGCTTCAAAATAAAGGTATGAACCATCTTTATTTCTAAATCTAAATTCAGGAATAAATATTTGTTCACCTGTTGTTTTAGAAATGTTTTTTGTTGCATTAATAATTGGCTGTACGTCATCTTTATGGATATATTCGTAGGCACACTTTCCAAGCATCTCTTCTGCACTGAATTCGCAGGCTTTTTCTAGTGGGGAGCTTATATACTGGAAAATAGCCTTTACATCGACAATAGATGTAAGGTCGCTAGCATATGCAGTTATGGCGTGGAATTTTTCTTGGTCGAAGCCTATTTTTTCATTTTTCTTATCATTACCAATACGAGAAATATTGGCTAAGGCACCGTCATAACGTCCTTGGGTATCAAAGAATGGGGTTAAATTAACTCTTACTCGGATTTTTGTATTGCTTTTAGTTGTTAGGGTTATTTCAAATTCTTCATGAATTCCCATTTTTTGTTTTTTTATGGCTTCAACACATTTGCGTTTGCTTTCTCTGTCCATGAGTGAATAGATATATCTGTTTGTAAGTTCATCCAGACTAGAATATCCCAATAGCTCTACCATGTAGCTATTTGCAAATGTAGTTATTCCAGATTTATCTAAAGCCCACATGCCCTCTTCATTTTCAGATCTGTCAATATCACTAGAATCTATCTGGATAGTAATTTCTTCTTTATTAGCCTCAATCTCAAGACTTTGTCTGCGAACAACGAATAGTAAATATGAGGTTAGTAACAGCGTGATTGTAATACCAATAAACAGGATTACATATGGGATATATTCTCCCTTTTTCGAGAAATATGACATATCCCTTGGAGTGAGAATTAAGCTCCATTTTCTATCTGCAAATTGAACTAAGAAAAACGAGTGTCTGTTATTAGTAAGTTCTGCATAAGATCTATTTTGATCTTTTCCATTGGAATTGGATGCAAAGTTATTAATATCTGAAGGTTGGTCGAATATTATTGCGTTAATATTATCTGCTCTGCTGCCAACATTGTGTGCCGTATTTGCTAGTAGAGTTTTAATGTTAAATGTGGATCTGATTAGTCCAAGAAGTTTTTTCTCATTTGAATCCGATGATAAAAAACGATAAACAGGAAGATAGGTTTCTACAAAACCATTAGGTATAGAGCGATTTCTTTTATAGGTTTGAGTAATAAGATTTTGCTTTTGATCATATTTTTGCACATCAACGCGGTCGCGGACATATTCTGTAGTTGGATCTAAACCAAGAATATTATTAAAGTCATCTATAAATGATTCTGTATAGTAGATTGGAAAGTAGTCGGTGCGCTTTCCTATTTCTATTAAGTTGCCTTTGTTGTCTATCTCCCTAATTTTAAAATCAGGAAACTCAAAATGGCGTGTTTCCATTTCAAAACTTTTGTAAAGATGATAGGGGACGTGTGGCAACCACTGGACATTAACTGTGCCTGTGTTATTTCTAAGCCCGCGACTTACAAAAAGATTAAAATCTCTTCTTCTGACAATATCTGAAGCTTCATATAGATTACCAATGTCATAAATTTGTTTTATATGGGCTGAAACTTCACTTTGAATAACATTTGAATATTGTTTTGCTGCATCATGGAAACTATTTTCTGCAAAATCTTGCTTCCAACCTTGGGCCATAAAAAAGCCAAGTATTGATATAACAATTCCAAATACGGCAGACCATATCGGTGAACGATATGACTTTGGGAGTAATTGACGTGACTTGATTTCCATTCTTTTAATAATTGTCTATATGTATTTATTAGTAGATATGCTTCCCTAATACCTAAGTTTTACTAAAAAGATCACAGCTAAATATTATGGGGCGTTAATGCCGGAACTAATTTTTTATAGGATATCCTTGAGCTACGTGTATAAAATTTTAGTAGATTTTGCCATGTTTTTGGTGTTCTGTGGGAATTATCTGCGTGATTTGTGAATGGTTTCCGATGATTATTTCTCTGAAATACTTGATATGTATGGTTTTGCAAAAGATAGGCTACAAAATTTTTATTAATCTTATTGCGAAAATATTGGTAATATGTGGCTTATGTAATTGATTAATCTTTGGTAATTAAATGCTTTTTGGAATAATTATTCTGCTTTTAGGCGCTTTTTTAGGCAATATGATTTCAACTTATTCAGGTTTGCCGGTTCCCGGTACGGTTTTTGGCATATTGCTGGTTTTGATCTATCTGGTAATTGTAAAAAAAGTTCCCCATAGTTTAAAGCTTGTAAGCGATGGATTGTTGAAATATTTGGCGCTATTTTACGTTCCTGCTGGTGTTGGGTTAATTTCATATCTAGATCTTTTGGCTGCTGACTGGGGAAAGATTCTTATTTCTTTGTTGGTAAGCTCAATAGTTACTATTATCGCTGTAGCTTGGATTATGGAAAAGGTAGCGAAGCTGGTTTATGCGCGAACTGTTCAGTCAGATTCGGGTAAAGCAGAGGGTGAGTTATGAGTCCAGAGCTTACCGCAGTTATTGAATCCCCATTGTTTGGTGTATTGCTTACCATAGGTGTTTTTTTTCTAAGTTTAGAGATAAATAAATTATGTAAGGGGACGCCATTGTTGCATCCGGTAATGTTATCGATGGCAATTATTATTCCGTTTTTATTATGGACAGACATTCCGTATAAAACTTATTTTAAAGGAGCGAGCATTATCCATTTCTTGCTTGGTCCGGCTACAGTAGCTTTGGCTGTTCCGTTGTATGAAAATTTTTCCAAGGTGCGCCAAGTGATTTTGCCTTTGATGGTCGCGTGTATTATCGGTTCATCGATTGCAGCAGCGTCTGCCGCTTTAATGGTATGGGTGTTAGGTGGTGATATTAAAACTATTCTATCTATTGCCCCTAAAAGTGTAACTACCCCTATAGCCATGGGGATTTCGGAACAGATTGGAGGGATTCAATCTCTAACTGCTGGTATTGTTCTTATTACAGGCACTATTGGCTGTATAGTATCACCGGTGATTTTTCGAATATTTAGGATTAAAGACGATGCTGCAAAAGGGTTTGCATTAGGAGTTAGTTCGCATGGATTTGGTACGGCTCAGGCATTACAGATTAGTGCAGTAGCTGGAGCATTTGCCGGGCTTGGACTTGGGATTACAGGGGTGTTTACAGCATTTGGATTGCCATTAGTTTTATCTTTTTTCTAAGTATCGTAATTTATAATAGATATGCCGGTATATGAAAATAACTATATCCCCCTTAATTTTTTACCAAATCCCTGAGAAGTCATAAGTTATTAGTACTATAATTATAATTGGTATTGTGTAAGTTAGTGTTTTTTTCCTATAAATCATAAGGATAATGATATATGTCGTATCTGTTAAGGAAATTTTGGATTAAATATAGAATTTGGCTAGTTGTTATTATTACGGCAATTTCTATGGCTATTGGGGCTGTGACCGTAGCGATGTCTGTGCGCGATCCTCTTGAAAGTGGCAAGCGTGAATTAATAAAACAGTTGGTAGAATCTGCATTTGCAATTGTTAAGTATAATCACAGCCAGATTGGAATTAGCCTAACTGAAGAAGAGGCTAAGAAGAAATCACTTGATGCTATTGCCAATATGCGGTTTGGTGAAGATGGATATTTTTGGGTTAATAACATAAAAGGTGTATTAGTGATGCACCCAATTAATCCAGAGTTAAATGGGGTTGATATATCTGGTCTTGAGGATGCTAATGGAAAGAAGCATATGCTTGAGATTATTGATGTTGCTAAGAATGAAGGTGAAGGAACAGTAACTTATGCAGTTCCCAAACCGAATAGCGAAGAGTCCCATAATAAAATTGTTTATATAAAATACTTTAAGGATTGGGATTGGGTTATTGGAACGGGGTCTTATACCGATGATATTGATGTTGCAATTTTAGATCAGCTATATGGGTCTGGGGTTACTAACGGTATTCTTTTATTGGTGATTATTATTTTGTCTTGGGTGATTATTCGTAGTATTGCTCATCCATTAGGTAACGCAGTTGAATCAATCGATAAAATTTCTCATGGACAAATAAATTTGGCATATCGTTTGGATGAATCTGGGCGTGATGAGATTTCTGAAGTAAATGTGAATTTGAATAAACTACTTGGTGCAATGGGGAATGTAATTAATGAAGTAAACGCCTCTTGCAGTCAATTAAGTGAAACATCACTGTCTTTAACTTCCGCCTCGGATAAAACAGATCAGGAGATGAACAGGCAGCTCCATGCTGTTGAATATCTAGTTAGGGCAATGAATGAAATGCTTGAAACTGTGCATAATGTTGCTGACAATGCAACAAGAACAGCTGAATCGGCAACAAGAGCAAATGAAGAAACAAAGGTAGGACGAGATATTGTTGAAGTCACTCAGCAATCAAGTAAAGACCTGCTTGAATTAGTTGAACAGTCGATGTTAAAGGCCAAACTTTTGGCAGAAGGAACTAAAGATATCGGTACGGTTCTTGATGTAATTAATGGTGTTGCCGAGCAAACAAATCTGCTTGCTTTAAATGCAGCTATTGAGGCTGCTAGAGCAGGAGATCAGGGAAGAGGATTTTCTGTTGTTGCTGATGAAGTAAGAGTATTGGCTCAAAGGACTCAGGATTCAACTACTCAGATTATGGATATTATTGAAAGGCTTGAGGAAGGTGCTGATGGAACTATAAACAGCCTTGGTGAGATTGAACAAAAGGCATCAAAAACAGCAGATGATTCTATAAAAGCGAACGAGGCCTTGTATGGGATATCTGAGGCAGTATCATTGATTAGTGGAATGAATAATCAGATTGCAAGTGCAGCAGAGGAACAGAGTTTAACTTCTCAAGAGATTAGTCGTCATGTTAATGATATTGAGGAAATAACAAATAATACCAAAGTAAGTCTTGAGAATACTAAGTTGGCAGTTAAAGGTGTTGATGAAGTAACTGATAAATTCAAAAATTTAGTTAGCAAGTTTAAATGTTAAGTTGTATTAGCGTTTAGGTGCTTTGTTACCTATAGGTGAAGGCGTAACAAATCCGTTGGTCTAGTTGCATTCTCCCATAAGCGGTCAAAGAATATATTTAGTTCTTCTGCAGAAGTAACGTTGTGGAGTTCGGCGCGTCCTTCGAATGGTTGTTCATTCCTGGTTCGGCAAAAAGCAGATTTGTCAGCAATAATAAGGTTCTCTTTGGAGAACTGCTGATCATCAGGGTGTAGTTCCCGAAGCTCTATGTAACTACTAAGTTTTTCCATAAGATACACAAGGTGCCTGCCATCTTTGATTATGTTGTGGGCGCTGTGAACTAGAATTCTTACTTTGGCATGACTGCTTTCTAAGATGGTATTTTTGATTCCTGAATAGATTTCATGGCAATCGAAGATACGTTTATCAAGGTCCAGGTCTAGGATGTCTATTTCGTGCCTGGCTTGTTCAATTATTATTCTATATGCATCTATTCTGCCTTGAGTGTCCTCAATATCTATGAGCTTTTGTTCTGGTTTTTGATTTTTTTCTTGTTCTTCCATAGTAGCCATTTAAATTCCATTATAAGTAAACTGTATTAACCTCTTGCTTGTTCTATCCTTTTCAAAAACTCAAAAACTTTTTCTGTTGGTATCAGATTTAAAGATAAAAACTCTTTATATAATAGATCAATTTCTTCTTGAGGATTCGGGGTTGAGTTTTTCATGCCGTCAGCTAGATTATTGACCTGATATTCTCTTCTTTGTGCAATGTATTCTGCTGGAGTTTCAATGTCTGCAGCTATTTCAGCTTTAATGCAGATTAGTTCTGCACTTTGGGTGTTTTGGTCTGATAACTTATTAATTTCTTCATTATCATTTGATAAAACCAGCTTGATGTTACTTCTAAAACGCTTGTTAAGAATATTGTCTTGTTGTTTGTGAGTGGCTGGAATTTCCTGCCATTTTGATTCAAGTTCCTCTACGTTATTTTCCTTGCCAGAGAGAATAGATGTTTCAATCTCGGTGCAGATCTCCAGTTTTTGCGAAAATGCCTCATCCTTTTGTTTGTGGGCGGCATTTTTAATATATTTTTCTTTATCAATCACTGCTTGGCATGCATCTTTAAATCTTTGATAGCATTCTTTATCGGCAGATTTAGGTATATTGGTAATCTCTTTCCATTGTTGTTTAAGTTCATCAACCCCCTGCTTAGTGCTGGCAAATTCTTCATCGCTTGAGGTTGCAATTTGTTCGATATGTTCTGTAATTTGGTTCTTTTTTGCTAGATTTTCATTGCGCTCAGTGTCATTGGCATCAAAGATCTCTTGGCGTTTAGAAAATACTTGGTCGCAAATGGAGCGAAAATCGGTCCAGATTTTTTGCTCATCCTTTCTGAATGTGGTTCCTATCTCTTTCCACTCTTTTTGGATGATTTTAATGCGTTCAACTGCCTGAAATGCATCTTCAAAATTTAAAACATCTTTTGCCTGTTCAATAAGTTCAAGTTTTAGGGTTTTGTTGTTATTGCGATTTTCATTAAGTTTGGATTTAATATTTTCTTGAGCTAGTTTATAGCGTTCGGTTAGAGTTTTGGCTATTTTGCGGTCGGTTGTGCCACATTTTTTCCATGCATCAATACTTTTAGATAAGAAACTATCAACCATTTTCCAATCAGGGTTATCCCAATCAGCAGAGGCATAAAAATTTTCCATATCTGCGCATACAGCTTCTCTTTCTTCCTGATTTCGCTTGCGCTGTTTTGATTGGTCTTCATAATAGACCTTGCATGGGGCGTATGCCTTTTCGGCTGCGTTGCTAAAACGTTCCCAAAGTTCTTGTGATGAGTTTTGCTCTGATGCCCCTAGTTTTTTCCATTGTTCTTGCAACTGCTTGATATTTTTTGCGATTTCCTCTGGATCTATTCCGGAGACAGATTCAGATAAAGATTCCATCTCGCGGCAAAGTTCCTCTTTTTTGGGAGTGGTTGCCCAACCTTTCCAGTCTTGAAGTTGTGATGTTCTTGCCGATAACGCGTTAAATTTATTTTTGGTTTTTGAGTCTAGGGAAGGGATGTTATTAATTATTTTGCGAGCTTTTTTCAGCGTGTTGACAGCAGCTTTAATTGAGCCAGAATCTAGGTTTTTTTCTATAGAATCTAAAATTGATGGTAGCTCTTTGCGTTGTGTCTCAATATTTTTTTCCTGTTGATTAAACTGCTCTTCCAGTTTTTTCAGTTTAGCATTTATATCTATTAAGAATTGTGGAGGAGTGCTAAGCAGAGGATCAATTTTAAATGCCTTACCTTTGCGTTGAATATCCTTGAATTTACCTGCTGGAATAAATTTTTCTTGCAGGGTTATATCAATGCGTTTAATTAATTCCAATGCATTATCCTGAGAACTGTTAGCCTTTTCTATTGCATTTTCTAGCCGTGAGATCTGTTTTTTTAGTCGATAAAATTCATTTGACAGTTTATCTTCAGATTTGGCAGCTAGAGTACCTAGCTCTTTCCATTTTGATTCCACTTCATTGAGAAGGTCGGAGCTTATTGTCTCCTGATTTTGCAGATTGGAAAGTGCCGCTTTTAGTTCTTCAAGCAGTTGTTTTTTAGCAAAGATGATTTGCTCTTGTTGTTTAAGGTCTTCTTGTCTTTTTGCTTCTTCTTCTTGGAACTGTTGCAGAATCTTGTCTGCTGTGGTTTTTGCATCTGAATATCTTTGTTGCAGTTCCTGTTCGCATGGGAAGTCGATTTCATCCCAGCATGAAGTCAGGCGTTGATATTCTGAATTAAACTTAGTGTCGTATCCCTTTTGATTAATCGTTTCCAGAGATAAACAAATTGTTTTACGCTGTTTTTTCGCTTCTTTTGGTTTTTCCTGCTCAGTTATCAATAGTTCCAATTTTGCTTTAGCTGCTTTGGTTATTTTTTTATTCTTAGTTCGGCATTTTTTAATAACCCTTTCCAGAGGTGCTTGCTCATTGATTTTTTCCAGTGCTTGAAGCTGCAGATCGATGTCATTGCCATCAATCACCATAGATTCCAGTATTGAGGTTTTGGTGATGCGGGGAAGCAACGCTTTCTTTATATCTACATCTTTAGTCTTTTTTAGAATAGTTTCAATATCGGTTGCATTATCAAAGTTATAGATTTTAGCTAACCTGTTTTCTGGGGAAAGCTCGCAGTCAACGATACCGGATACCATTTTAAGCATTCGATTCTTGGCCACTTTGATAACATCGCTATTGCTTTCATTAACCAAAAGTTTTTCAAGTTGGTTATATTGTTTCAGGTGTTCAACCGCAAGTTTTCTTATATCAGCTTCACTGTCATTGCTAAGCTGTAATATTATGTGTTCAAAATCGGAATCGTGAGGTTTAAGAGATAATAGTGCCTCTTTTCTAATTTCCATATTACGATGTTGCCATTTTGGTCTTTTAAATTTTGAGAAAAACATAAGATGTAACGCCTGATTGATATTGTTTAATTTCTAGTTATTGAATCCCAATTACTATTTATTATCTAGCTGTATAAAACCCAATTTTAGCTAAACATATTAGATACTACCTAAATATAGTAAAATGTTAATTGGTTTTTGTTAAAAATCATCGAAATAGTGTATTCTATTGACTCTTGTTAACCGGTAAGTTTACGAAAATGCAGCAATTAATCTCAATTGGTATTGGTGGTGCTATTGGCGCTATCCTGCGCTATCTGGTATCTGGTGGTGTGCATACCTTTATGGGTAAGGATTTTCCGTACGGCACCCTTAGTGTAAATGTGATTGGCAGTTTTATTGTGGGAATATTGTTTGTCATTTTTACTACTAATGATACGATTCCGGAAGTGCTGAAAATCTCAGTTTTAGTTGGTATGCTTGGAGCATTTACAACTTTTTCAACTTTTTCTTTAGATACCTTTAAGTTGATTGAAACTGCAGCGTTTTCCAAAGCAGGAATAAATATTACGATTAATGTTGTTGCTAGTCTGGCCGCGACATGGTTTGGAATAGTATTTTCACGGGTTATTGTTCAAGGTTGAGCAAAACCCAATTAATTCTTTTTTATCCTTTATTTGAAGATGACTACGTATGTTAGATGCTAAATATTTAAGAAATAATATTGAAGAAGTGGCGCAAAAAGTTGGACGCCGTGGATTTGTTCTTGACGTTGCTGGCCTTTCAGCTTTGGAAGAGCAAAGAAAAGGGATTCAGATTGAAACCCAAGAGTTACAAAATAAGCGTAAAACTATATCCAAAGAGATTGGAAAAGTTAAAGGTTCCGGTGGTGATGCTCAACCTTTATTGGATGAAGTGGCAGAGATCGGCAATAAACTTGACGAATCATCGCAAAAGCTAAATGAACTGCAAGAAAAAATTAATAATATTCAGTTGGGTATTCCAAATATACTTAGTGATGAAGTCCCTGATGGCAAAAGCGAAGATGATAATGTAGAAGTTCGTCGCTGGGGTACTCCGCGTGAATTTGATTTTGAACCAAAAGATCATGCTGATCTTGGAGTCGATAGCGGCATGATTGATTTTGAGTCTGCTGCAAAGATTACCGGTTCTCGTTTTGTGGTAATGAAGGCTGGGATTGCTAAGCTACATCGCGCTCTTACTCAGTTTATGCTTGATACTCATGTAGAAGAGCATGGGTATCAAGAGATATATGTTCCTTACATGGTAAATGCCGATTCACTTTATGGAACCGGACAGCTGCCAAAGTTTGAAGAAGATCTGTTTGCATTAAATGGCGACAAAAAATACTATCTTATTCCAACAGCAGAAGTGCCCGTGACTAATATGGTGCGTGATGAGATTATATCACCTAAAGATCTGCCGATTAAGTATGTATGCCATACACCATGTTTTAGATCAGAAGCAGGATCAGCAGGTAAAGACGTACGCGGTATGATTCGTCAGCATCAGTTCGAAAAGGTTGAGCTTGTTAATGTGGTTCATCCTGATGAATCAATACAAGCTCTTGAAGATCTTACTGCATGTGCGGAGAAGATTTTACAAAAACTGGATTTGCCATACAGAACTGTAATTCTTTGTGCAGGCGATACCGGATTTTCATCTTCAAAAACCTATGATATCGAGGTTTGGTTGCCAGGAGCCGATGCCTATCGTGAAATCTCATCGTGCAGTAATTTCCAAGATTTTCAGGCGCGCAGATTACAGGCGCGTTGGCGTAACCCAGAAACAGGAAAGCCAGAGCTTGTACATACATTAAACGGTTCTGGTCTTGCTGTAGGTCGCACCTTGATTGCAGTTATGGAAAATTATCAGCAGGCTGACGGCAGTATTAAAGTTCCTGAAGCATTAAAACGCTATATTAACGAAGATGTAATTAAGCTTTAGTATTTTTTGTAGGGTGGGCTGCTTGGCCCACCTTTTTATATATCTATTGGTAGGCGATGTCCGCCTGACTGACTTTCTTGCCCCTTCGGTCTTGGTTTATCTCGAGCGTAGTCGAGAGGCTCAGGAATCCTGAAGAGTTTAAGTCTAAGACCCCTTACTTTTTCAAACTATAACCTGCAATGCTTTTCTGTGAATGCATATGCCTTACATTATATTTAATCTATTACTCGTAACATGTTGTTATGTGTGTAAGATATTGATTACATACACTTAAGAATATTCTTCTTTTTTCCATTCCCTATGCGCGTATAATAAAATTTAGTGGAAAAAGCTTACTGGTAAAAAATATAAATAATTAGAAAATTTATGAATCAACAGTAAGTTTGCCAATATGAAAAGATATTTGTTTTTGATGTGTGGTTTGTTTTGTAACAATATCTGAATTATATAGCCTGTATGTACGGCTTAATTGGAATAATTATAAGGACACGAGGAGAGGACTTATGGGAATCTCAACAGTAGTATCGGACGACAGAAAGGAACTTACGTTCCAGGTATCAGGTAATATGGACTTTAGTATTGTGCGTTCTTTATTTGGAACCGCAAATGATTATGCTTCTGATGATACAACATTCATTATTAATTTCGATAACCAAACAAATGTTCATGATTCAGGTCTTGGTGCAATTATGCATTTAGCGGAAATAAAACATGAATCTATTCGTTTGCAGAATTGCCCAAAAGACATAAGTGCAAAGATAAAAAGCTCCAGTTTAAATAAACTGGTTTGTATTATTTGATTAAGGTCCGAATAAATTTCAAAATGTCTGGGATAATAGGCAAGGATTGCCTTGTAACTTTGTATTTATGACATATCAATTTTTAGCTATTTAAGCTAACCTGCAAGTATAGATATCTTTAATTATTGGCTAATAGCTATATTTATTAGCTTAGGTTGTAAATTATTTATCATTTACAAAAAACCTTGGCAGTAATATCCTAGCGCATATCTATATTATTTATTTCCATGGATTAATACCTTTGGGGTAGTGGTGACATAAATGTTGCCATTTTTAAACGGATACTTTAGGAAATGGTTGAACTTCCAGGCTATACCAAATTAGAACAGATAATGTTTTCGAATGGGTTTTCGGTTTTTCGAGCTCAAAGGGAAAGCGATGGTATAAAGGTATTTATAAAGGTATTAGATGTTGGCCGAGTAACCATTGAAATAGCAAATCAGTTTAATAATGAATTTAAGAGGCTTTCAGATTTTGATTTTGATGGGGTGATAAAACCTCTTTCACTGGAAAGTTTGGGGGAATATAAGGCCATGATCTTTGAAGATCATGGATTAAAGTTTCTTAACGAATCTATACGTGACGAAGAAATTAAGTTAGAAGATGCCTTAGTAATAGCCAATAATCTTATTATTACAATTGGAGAATTACACTCATGGCACATAGTGCATGGTAAAATTTGTTCAAGAGACATACTTTATTGCCATAAAACACAAAAAGTAGTTTTATTTGGGGCGGGGATATTCGATTCGTCCGTGTTTTGGGAGAAAGATCCTGATTGGAAAAAACAGTTTCTTTATATTTCTCCAGAGGTTAGGCAGCTAACCAATTATCGTCCGGATTACAGGTCGGATTATTTTTCATTTGGCGTTATTTTACATGAGCTTCTTGTAGGGTATTTACCGTACTATGAAGATAATCTTGAAGGTTATATAGATCAAAAATTGCTTGATGAGACAGTTTTTTCTTCCAGTAAGCGCACGACAAATATTCGGATACCTGATGTTATTGCAGATATTGTTCGAAAGCTACTTTCGATTGACCCAATAGATAGGTATCAAAGTGTATGGGGTATAAATGCTGATCTAGAGCAATGTGTTGACCAGTTACGTGCACGAGGTAAGGTTTATCACTTTCCGTTGGCAAGGCATGACGTATCAAGTCAGTTTTCAATTCCAGAAAAGCTTTATGGGCGAGAAGTAGAAGTTAGGCAATTAATGGATACCTATAGTAGGGTATCAAAAGGAACCAAAGAGATCATTGCAATTTCAGGCGATGCCGGGATTGGGAAAACATCTATAGTATCCGAGATAAAAGATACCATAGAAAGAAGAAATGGAACGTTTATATCTGGAAATTTTGATAGTGACTTAAATGATATTTCCAATGGGGCAATAATTTATGCGATACGTTCTTTTATTAAAGAAGCAATCCTCTCTGATATGGATCTTATTGATACCTGGCATGACTTATTGGCGGAAGCAATTGGTCATAATGGTAAAGTACTAATAGACGTTATTCCTGAGTTGGAAAAAATTATAGGTTTTCATGGTGAGCCAGAAGAGCTTGAGCCGTTAGCGGCGAAGAATCGTTTTAATTTCATGCTGCAATCTTTGATACAAGTTATTAGCAGAGAAAAAAAGCCATTAGTTTTATTTCTGGATAATTTCCATTTGGCAGGAGTGGCAACAGCAGAGTTTGTTTGTGATTTATTAACGAATTGTGAAACAAACTATTTAATGGTCATTTTGGCCTATCGTAGAAAAGAGTTTCTTGAAATTCAGCACCTTAATGATTTTTATCGTAATCTTGAGTCGCGAGGAGAGAAGGTAAAAGAACTAAATCTTACCCACCTTTCTTTGCCAAATATATCTCAGTTGATAGTTGATGCTCTTTATAGTGATAAAGCTGAAGTAGCTGCATTGGCTCGTTTGGTAGAAACCAAGACCAAAGGTAATCCTTTGTTTATTGATGAGTTCCTGAAGACATTGTTTTCGGAACAAATGATTTATTTCGATTCTAATCAGGGTAAATGGCACTGGGATCTTAAAGAAATACAATCGCGGGATTCTTTTGATAACGTTGTAGATTTTGTTGCCGGTAGAATTGTGCGGTTGGGGGAACAATTTCAAAGGTTATTATCTGTCGCTTCAGTAATTGGCAGCGTATTCGATATTAATCTTTTATCCAAGGTGTTGAAGAAAGAGTTAACAGAAACTTATCAGCTATTGAGAGACTTGAAAAAGTCGGGCCTTATTTACGAAGTAGAAGGTGAAAGGCAAGATATCGTAGATGGTGCAGAAGTTATAAATATTACTACCAACTATCGTTTTTCTCATGACGTGGTCAGATATTCGGTTCAGACATTAATTAGTCCACAGAATATGACTGAATTACATAATGAAATTGGTGCTGAATTACTAGAAGAAGATGTTGATGATAGTCTGTTGTTTGAAATTACTAATCAACTAAATGCCGGTACGGTAATATCGAAGTTAGATCTGGAAAATAGCAACCGCTTAATAGAATTGAATATTCGTGCGGCAGAAATGGCTTCGGGAATAAGTGCATATAAATATGCTGAAGAATACTTAATTTTTGCCGTAAAGATTTTGGGAATAAACGGGTGGAACCAATCTTATGATCTAACCATTGATTTACATCAGAAATTATTGCGTTGCATGTGCCTTAACAATGAATATATTGGGATGATGAAGCTTTTTGACCAGATTATTGACAAGGTTATAAAGCCAATTGATAGAGCGAAAATATATGAAATCCTAATGGATGCCAATATAAAAAAACGCGATCCGGTAAATGCCTCAGAATATCTTTTAACAGCAATCAAACAGTTTGGTTTTGAATTTAATGAAAAACCAGGGAAGTTTATCACATATATCAATTACTTATTGATAAAGAGAATGTTAAAACGTAAAGACCTTAGTTTTATTGAAAATCTGCCGCAAATGAAGGATTCGATATACGCAGAATGTATACGTGTGGCGGTTAGGGGGAGCGTTCCTCTTTATTTTACCAAGCCAGAAACACATGCTTATACAGTACTTAGAGGGGCATTGGCAATATTGAAACGAGGGGTAACTCCAGAGTCCCCGTTGGTTTTATCAGGTTTGGCAACTTTATTTTTTATTATGGAGGCTGATGATATTGGTTACCAATTGGCTAAGGTTTCTATATCGCTGGCAAAAAAACTAGGTAGGAGAGATATTGAAGTTAAAACCAGATATCTGAATGCCTTTTTTATTATGCGTAGTAAGCTTCATTTAAAAGAAACATTACACTATTTTGTAGATGCATATAATGAGTGTAAAGATCTGGGGGATTTTGAATACGGATCATTAGCTCTTATAGGTTATGCATCTACAGCATATTGCATGAGCACAAATCTTACCGACCTGAGTAAAATGCTAAATGAGCAACTGCCATTGATTAAAAGGTTTGGAGTAACTAATCATATTCATGTATATCAGATGATAGCTTTGGTTGTACGGAAATTATCCTCTACAGAGGAAGGAATTTCTCATTTAATTGGAGATGAGTTTAACGAACAAGTACAAAAACCATCGTTTATTATGACGGGAGATAGAGCAAGTTTATTTTTCTATCACTGCTATAAAGGAATCCTGCTTTATATGGAAGATGATTTCTTTGCATCGCTAGATGAGTTAAATGAACTGGAAAAACATTTGGAATATGTGCCGGGATTTTATGAAACCGTCTACTTTTTCCTATTTGATTCATTGGCAAGATTAGCTGTATATGATGCTCCTGGGGTTTCTAAGTCAGAACAAAAACTGATTATTAAAAAAGTAAGAAAAAATCAAAAAACACTAGAAAAATGGTGTAAATTTTCTTTAGAGAATAATAAACATAAATACGAATTAGTTGAGGCTGAGCTTAATAGAGCTTTAGGTAATGATCTTAAGGCTATTAATCTATATGGTCAAAGTATTGAAAGGGCTAAAAATAACGGATTTACTAACGAAGAAGCGCTAGCTAATGAGGTCGCAGGTAGATTTTATCTAAATGCAGGTAAAACCAGAATGGCCGAAGTTCATATGCAAGCAGCACATGCGTTGTATAAAGAGTGGGGGGCGCAGGCGTTGGTTGCGAAATTAGAGAGGCTGTATCCTGAGTTAATCAATTCCGAAGTCTTCTAATAAAAAGCTACTGCGCTTTCTTATGCTGTGTTAAAAACCAGATTTTTAAAGCTTCATTTACTATTTGTAAACTTTATTTTAAAAATTGGCTTTTGCCTTGCCTAAAGATGCGCTCGTTACGCTTTTTAGTCTTAGGTTTATTTCTTTAATCCTTTTTTATCGAATTACGCTTTGGTTTTGGAAAAATATTAGTACTGCCATGAGTGTCTTGTAAGCCTAAAAAAGGCGGGGAGACCCGCCTTAATTTGTTGATTGATTACTAATGGATATTAATCATCACCTGAAAGCACAGCCAAAATATGTAGCAGACTTAGGAATAAGTTAAGGATATCAAGATATAGCGAAATAGTTGCTACAATGTAGTTTTGCTCGCCACCATTAACGATTCTGCTAGTGTCATATAGGATGTAGCCAGAGAAGATAATTACTCCCATTCCAGAAACTGCTAGTGCAAGTCCAGGAATATGGAAGAAGATATTGGCAACACCTGCAATAATTGCAACGATTAGGCCTATGAATAGGAATTTACCTAAAAATCCAAAGTCTTTCTTGGTTACTATTGAGATAGCAGATAATCCAATAAAGATACCAGAGGTTAATGCGAGACTAGTTAAGATTAGTTCTTGACCGTTAGCAAACATGGTTAAGTAATAGGTCATGGTTGGTGCGATTGAGAGTCCCATTGCTCCAACAAAAGCAAAGATAGAAACCAGGCCAAGCGGACTATTTTTAAGAAATCTGGTGACAAATAGTAATACAAAACCAACACCCCAGCAGATAAAGCCAGCCATGTGTCCCAAGTTAAGTAGAGTGCCGACATAGGTCATGACTGCGCTGAATGCTATGTCATTGAAAGCAATAAATATGTGTTTCGTAGTACCTTATTGGTAGCAAGTACTGATTCCCCAGATCTTTGGACTACTTGATCTTGATATGCATCGTAGTTCATGGTTTCTCTCCCTTAATTGGTTATCTTTAACTACTATTCGTTACTATAGCAATATAAATATGTTTAGCAATCAATATCATTTTCTTTGGACATTAGTAAAAAGAAAATGTTCTGAAAAATTGATAATAGCGAAATATAGCGGCCTACTGGTTCAGACCGGTGTCCAGAAAATAAATAGCACTTTCATTCCCGCGAAAGCGGGAACCTCGAGAAATAATTGTTTATGGAATTATTATTGGGTGAAGTAAGGAAATTACTTGCCGCGGTAGATGATTCTGCCCTTTGAAAGATCATAAGGGGTCAGCTCAACATTAACTACGTCGCCAGTTAAAATTCTTATGTAGTTTTTACGCATTCTGCCAGAGATATGGGCAGTAACTACGTGGCCGTTTTCCAGCTCAACTCTAAAAAGGGTGTTGGGAAGAGTTTCCACAACAGTTCCACTCATCTGAATGTTATCTTCTTTTGCCATTATTTAAAAAATCTCATGAACGGGTTCAATATTATTACGATAGGTTTTTACGGAGGCATATTTTAGCAGAAAAATATGAAATTCCTAGCTTTATGGTGTTTTGGGGAACTAAGTATCATCATAAATTGTCATTATATGGTTTGATTTTACTCTTTGGGATAAATTCTGCATAAAGTGTATTGCATGCAGCGTTGCATAGGGATTCCAGTATTTTTATTTTGTGTTCAGGAAGGTCGATATTCTCAGTAAAATTAAACATGCTTAGTGTTCCATAGGTGCTATCACCTTTTATGATGGGTACATATACTATTGATTTTATATTAGGGATGTATTCCAGAATGTCTTTGTCATGTTTGGACATAGGTAATGAGAGGAGCCTTTGAACATCAGGAAAGTAAAGTGTAGTGCGTTGAATGAATGAGGTTGCATTTGCTCCTTCTTTAAGTTCCAGTTTAAATTGAACTCGTTGATAAAATTTATCGAAACGTTCTTGCTGCCATGGTGTTTTGTCAGTTGAAACTGTGCTTGGGAGTAAGCGCATTCTGTTATTTTTAATGATGCTGAAAGTACCTAGTTCAAATTCAAATAGATTTATTATATAACCAGCTATGAGCTTGTTTTTGTTAAGTAGGGTTTCGTTGCCTGGAATGGTATAGAGAAAATCGTAAAAGGAGTCATTGATATCAAATAAGGTTTCAATCATTTCGCTGTTTGAGTGGATATCCCTTAATCGGGTGCAGTTTAATAGAGGTTGACAGAATAGATCGATACACGTTTGCAGAGCTTCTATCTGTGTGGAATCAATTGGGTGATTGCAGGAAAAAAGCAGCAAAGTTCCAGCGCAGTCGGAATCATCGTTAATTGGGAGAATTACGAGTTCCTGCATCTGCCAACGTTCAAAGCGCATGTGGGTTAGGGAATTAGGTGGTATTTGGTCAATATTTTTGAAATGAGCTGCTTTGTGCGTATCAAATACGGTAATATTGGGATCAACATCATCCCGGTTAGTACAGAATTCCTGGTATGTTTTCTGCATTACTGTGAGTCTGTCAGGCAGTTTTAATGAGGCGATTCTCAATGCATTGGTAGCTGAATCCCAAATATTAATGACGCAGCCATCGCACTTGCAAATCTGCATAGCAAGGTTGCATAAGTATTTTGATATCTCGTCGATATCCATCATAAGGTCTAGTTTGTTAGCGATGTTATCGCGATCGAGAATGTCCATAATATAAGTATATGTTAAAACACATTAAGTGCCACTTTGAGCAAAATACAAAATTACGAAGATAAGCGTTATGTCACAAATTATTTATCTTCAGTGTTATGCTCTACCCACTCGCCATCAATAAAAAGCTGATGTGGTTTGTAGTCGGCTTTGTAGTTCATCTTTTGGCACTTTTCTATCCAGTAACCAAGGTATAGGTATTCATTATTTAACTGATTGTTTAGCTCTATCTGTTTGAGGATAAGATAATTACCCAAACTGCGTTTAGGGAAGTCGGGGTCAAAAAACGAATATACAGCTGATATTCCGTTTTCTACTTGGTCGATGACAGCTACTGCTACAAGTTTTTTTTCTAACCGAGCTTCAAGATATATAGTATTAGCCCATGTTGAACCGATAAATTCTTTATATGTATCCGGATTATCCTCATCCATCTCTCCACCTTTATGTCTGGAGGAAACATATTTGCGATAGAGTTGGTAATACTCGTGATTGTCGGCACTGTTTGCAATATTGCATTCCAGGTCTTTGTTGTTGCTAAGTACTCGCTTAAAGCGTCTGCCTGGTTTGAATTCGTTGGTTTTTAAGCGAATTGAAATGCATGCTGAGCAGTTATCGCAATTGGGACGGTAGACATGTTTGCCGCTACGACGGAATCCATAACGGATAAGGTGATTATAGTGTGCGGCGGTTAGTTGCATATTAGGATCGGCAAAGGCGGTGGCAGCGATATTGCCTTCCAAGTATGAACATGGATGAGATGGTGTAAGGTAAAAACTTATCCTTTCCGTCATTTACCTTCCAGAATGATATTGGTTATATCGGAGTTAAAGTTCCAGCCATCAAGTTTGGTTTGACCGCTGCATTCTTCGCTGAGTAGTCGCATAAATTCATCGCGGGTAATATTGACCGCGCCCAATGAGCTTATGTGGTCTGAACTAACTTGGCAGTCAATGAGTTTGAATTCCCAGATCTTTATTTGTTCTACTAGATAAGTTAGTGCTACCTTGGATGCGTCGGTGGCAGTAGAAAACATGGATTCGCCAAAAAATGCCTTGCCTAGAGATACTCCGTAAAGCCCGCCAACCAACTCGTCATCTTTCCAAACCTCAACCGAGTGGGCGATATTGAAATTATGTAGTTGGATATAGGCATCAATCATCTCTTGGGTAATCCAGGTATCGGATGAATAGCTACGAGGTTGGGAGCATTTTTTAATGACATCAGCAAAGCAGGTATCAAGAGTAACCTTAAAGTGACGTTTTTTTATGGTCTTTTTCAGACTGCGTGATGGTTTGAATTTTTCAGGAAAGATCACTGAGCGTGGGTCTGGTGACCACCAAAGAATTGGTTCGTCTTTGCTGTACCAAGGAAAGATTCCACGCTCATATGCAGCTATCAGGCGTTCAGTAGAAAGGTCTCCTCCAAAGGCTAATAGGCCATTTGGTTCTGTTAAGGCGTACCTTAGATCCGGAAAGTGATCCGCAGGGTATTGAGGGTCAATCCAGTAGAGCTCTAACTTTTGCATTGCCTGACAGTTGTTGCTTAAAACAGTAAAAAATTATTCTAGGCTATCTAGATATTTCTCTGCATCCAGAGCAGCCATGCAACCTGTTGCAGCAGAAATAACTGCTTGCTTATAGTGCTGGTCGGCAACGTCGCCAGCAGCAAAAACGCCTGGTTTGCTGGTTGCTGTTGCGTCACCTTCAAGCCCTGATTTAACCACGATATAGCCGTTTTTCATTTCCAGTTGGTCATTGAATAGTTCGGTGTTTGGAGCATGACCAATAGCGATAAATACGCCCATAACCTCTATGTCTTTGGTTTCACTGGTTTTAACGTTTTTGGTTCTGATTCCGGTAACTCCCATTTGGTCTCCAAGAACTTCATCCAGAGTTTGGTCAAGTTCCAGAATTACGTTTCCGGTTTTTGCCTTTTCCCTTAATTTATCTGAGAGGATTTTTTCTGAGCGGAATTGGTTGCGACGATGTACAACAACAACCTCAGATGCGATGTTGGAAAGATAAAGAGCTTCCTCAACAGCAGTGTTTCCACCACCAATTACGGCAACCTTTTGGTTTTTATAGAAGAAGCCGTCGCAAGTGGCGCAGGCAGAAACCCCTTTGCCTTTAAACTCTTCTTCAGAATCAAGCCCCAGGTATCTTGCAGAAGCACCAGTGGCAATAATCAATGCATCGCAGGTATAGGTTGCATTGTCGCCTTTTAATGTATAAGGCTGTTTGGAAAGGTCTGCTTCATTAATGTGGTCAAAGATAACCTCTGCTTCAAAACGCTCTGCATGTTGCTGCATTCTTTGCATAAGCTCAGGGCCTTGTACGCCATCAGGATCTCCTGGCCAGTTATCTACCTCTGTTGTAGTCGTTAATTGCCCACCTTGCTGCATTCCTGTAACAAGCACAGGATTTAGATTTGCTCTAGATCCATAGATTGCAGCAGTGTAACCAGCTGGGCCAGAGCCTAGAATTAGCAGGCGACAATGTTTTGTTTCCGACATTATGAATTCTCCTTCATTCAGAGGGTAAAGTTATAAAAAATTAACTAATGTTTAACACATATGCCTATTGCAGTCTATAAGGATGGATAGAAAGGAGTGATAGTTTAGGTTAAACTATCGTCACAAATACAATCAACGTTTTCAATGGAAAGAAGATTTTGGCTAATTCAGTTATTGAACAGGAAGATAACTCTCAGATCCCGCTGGGCGTGCATGTTAAAAAAGGGCTAAGGGAAGGTGCTTTGCTTGTCCTTTTGGCAGTAGCTATCTATTTTCTGATCTCTTTGTATACATATAATTCGGCAG
This sequence comes from Gammaproteobacteria bacterium, assembly GCA_033852075.1. Classification (GTDB taxonomy): domain Bacteria; phylum Pseudomonadota; class Gammaproteobacteria; order QZLD01; family QZLD01; genus QZLE01. The sequence goes on from JAWSVC010000034.1 coordinate 28,083, forward strand.
ATCCTGGTTGGACGCATAGCGGTTCTTCAAATGTAGTTCTTAATACCGGTGGCGTATTTGGTGCCTTTATTGCTGATATTTTTCTTTATCTGTTTGGCTTTCTGGCTTATCTATTTCCAATAATGGTTGCTTATAGTGGCTGGCTGATTCATCGCTGGCAAAACCCTAGGGCTGGATTTAGCCTGGCAATCTTTTCTATTCGATGGGTTGGTTTTTTTATTACCTTGGCTGCTGGTACTGGTTTGGCGGCAATCCATCATAGTGTCGGTTCTGATTTACTTCCTCTTGATGGTTCTGGTTGTGACTTTGGGAATGCGGGAGGGATTCTCGGCTGTGTTATTTCATCTGGATTAAATTCTACGATAGGCGTGCTTGGTTCAACTCTTCTTTTGTTAGCTTTAACCTTGGGAGGTATTACTCTATTTACTGGTCTTTCGTGGATTGCACTTTCAGATCTGATTGGAGCCTTGACCATTAAGGTGGTTACCTGGATTTGGAGATCTTTTCTTAATTTTAAAGATTCTTATGAGCAGAAAAAGATGCAGCAGCGTCGTACTGAGATATTTACTGAAAAGAAAAAAGCCACATCAAAACGTAAGCCTCCAAAGATAAAAAAAGAACCACAAGTTATTGAGACCAGTGAGCGAGATGCCAAGGAAAAACAGTTAACCTTGTTTGATGCACCAACAAGTGATGGTTTGCCTGCTTTGTCATTGCTTGATGATGCACCTAATCAGGAGAAGGGGTATACCGAGGAAAGCCTAGAGGCAATGTCGCGCTTGGTAGAGCATAAATTGAAAGAATTTGGAGTAATTGTTGAGGTTGTTGCAGTACATCCTGGGCCAGTAATTACTAGGTACGAACTCAAATTGGCAGCAGGAGAAAAGGTAAGTAAGGTTAGTGGCTTGGATCGAGATCTTGCTCGTTCGTTATCAGTTATCAGTGTTCGTGTAGTTGATATTCCTGGTAAAGAGGTGGTGGGGCTGGAGATACCAAATGAACATCGGCAGATAATAGCGTTGAGTGAGATTACCCGTTCCAAGGAATACGATAAATCGACATCGCTGCTTACCGTTGCCCTTGGTAAAGATATTAGTGGTTATCCGGTAGTGGCAGATATTGCCAAGATGCCGCATCTTTTGGTTGCAGGTACCACAGGTTCAGGTAAATCAGTTGGTGTAAATGCGATGATTGTCAGTTTGCTGTATAAAAGTCGTCCGGACGAAGTAAAACTGATAATGATCGATCCAAAGATGTTGGAACTATCTGTGTATGACGATATTCCGCATCTTCTAACTCCGGTTGTTACCGACATGAAAGAGGCTGCTCATTCATTGCGCTGGTGTGTTGGTGAAATGGAGAGACGTTATAAATTGATGGCTGCTCTGGGGGTAAGAAATATTAGCGGATTTAATCGTAAGATTCATGATGCGATAAAAGATGGCAACCCAATTCGTGACCCTCTGTTTAAGCCGGATGTACAGATAATTAATGAAGATGGTGAAGTGCGCGAGGTTCCAGAACTTAAACCATTCCCTTATATCGTTGTGGTGATTGATGAATTTGCCGACATGATGATGATAGTCGGTAAAAAGGTGGAAGAGCTTATAGCTAGGCTGGCGCAAAAGGCGCGGGCTGCGGGAATTCATTTAGTGCTGGCAACGCAACGTCCTTCGGTTGATGTTATCACTGGCCTAATTAAGGCAAATATTCCAACTAGAATAGCATTTCAGGTATCTTCCAAGATCGATTCCAGAACCATTCTTGACCAGATGGGAGCAGAGCAGCTTCTTGGGCATGGTGATATGCTTTATCTGCCTCCAGGAACAGGGCAGCCGATCCGTGTTCATGGTGCTTTTGTTTCGGATGAGGAAGTGCATCGAGTAGTGAACTTTATCAAGGAGCATGGAGAGCCGGAGTATATTGAAGGAATCACCGACGAGCCAGGTTCTGATGCTGAGGCAATTCCCGGTATGCCAAGTGCTGGAGCAGATTCTGATGAGGATGATCCGCTTTACGATCAGGCAGTGCGAATAGTGACCGAAACCCGCAAGGCATCTATTTCAGGGGTGCAGCGTCGGCTTAAGATAGGGTATAACCGGGCTGCAAGGTTGGTGGAGCATATGGAGACAGTGGGGATTGTTGGGCCGTTGGAGTCGAATGGAGCGCGCGAGGTATTAGCGCCACCACCTCCAAGAGACTAAATTCTGGTTTATTTCCCCAATATCTGTGTTGCGGGTTGTAAAAAAATGAGTCACGCATTATTCGTGTGTTCAACATCTTTTTTACAAACCATGCCTTGATCTTGGAAAAATATCCTGCGAATTTTGGCTTTTGTGTAATAAATGAATAATCAAAATAACCAGTCAACTAGCAATCAAATGCGCTATCAAAACTAGCGTTACCATGTGGTATGGATTTATTGAATGCTAAGGCCAGAAAATATGATTGCGGAACTCCTGGAAGACGCAGATTTTCATCATGTTTAAAGCCAAAACGAGAATAATATTCTGGATTCCCTAGTAATACACACCCTTTTGCCCCTTCGTTTTGTAGTTCTTCAAGTCCTTTTTTAACAAGAGTTTCTCCAATGCCACATCCTTGATAATTTGGAAGCACTGAAAGAGGGGCGAGTCCAAACCAATCATAATCGCAAGAATCTACAAAAATACGTGAAAAACCAACGTGACCAACGATCGCTCCATTCTCGCTTGCGACCAGAGATAACGTTAACTTATGGGAGTCACGTAGTTTATTGACAATAGCGCTTTCATTGTTAGTGCCATGAGGGTGGTTTGTAAAAGCAATATCAATAACAGATGAGATTGCGCTAATATCTTCACGCGTTTCTTTTCTAATTATCATCATCATCTCCGTCACAGTATTAAGGCAATTATAGGGTAAGTTATTGCCATATTTATTTTTATTATTGCGGGCATTATAAAAATAATAAGGTTAAAAAGCTTAGAACAATTTTTAATCGTTATATAGAAAGTAAAAAAACGGTAAAAAAAGACCGTTTGTCACAAAAAACATACCTCTCTGCTAATATTATTTATTGCAGGTAGTGTTTTACTAGCGAAGAGATTTATTCTGGTAGAAAGTCGTTTTGAAAAGATAATAAACAGGAGCCTATTTAGTTTATGGGTGTCGTGAAGGAAAAAGAATTTCATTATACTGAGGAAGACTTTCAATGGGTTAAGAAAAGAATCCACGATCATGTGGGTATTAATCTTAATGATTCCAAAAGAGAAATGGTTTATTCACGTCTTGCCAGAAGAATCAGAAAACTTGGTTATCAAAGCTTTTCTCAGTATCGGGATCTACTACAACGTGATAATAACGAGCTTATAGAATTCGTTAATGCAATAACAACAAATGTAACCTCATTTTTTCGGGAAAATCATCATTTTGAAGCGATGGCTAATGAGATTCTTCCAGATTTAATGCATAAAAACCAAACAACAAAAACTATAAAAATATGGTCATCCGGATGTTCAACTGGTGAAGAGCCTTACTCTATTGCAATGACTGTTATGGAAAACGTTCCAACAGACTGGAAGGTTAAGATTCTTGCTACTGATCTAGACACCAAAGTATTAGAAAAAGGGCGGCAAGGTATATATTCTATTAATAATGTTATGGGGATACCTAAATCGCGCCTAAAAAAATGGTTTTGGCGTGGTAAAGGAAGCAATCAAGACAAGGCAAAGGTTAATCCTGTATTGCAAAAAATAATTGAATTTCGTCAGTTAAATTTAATGGAGGAGTGGGACATCAGAGATACATTCGACATTATTTTTTGTCGCAATGTAGTAATTTATTTTACCAAAGATACTCAAAGGAAGTTATTTGAAAGATATGCCAATCAGCTTGCTGATGGGGGATATTTGTTCTTAGGTCATTCGGAATCACTGCATGGAGTTTCGGATAGGTTTGGATTTATACGGCAAACAATGCATAAAAAGGTACGATAAATGAGTGCGTTGAATAGGTTGCGTGATAAATATGGTCAGGGGGATGGAAACGTCTCCTCCGCCACTCAGGCGACGCAATGTGATGAAAATGCACATGTGTCAAGTATGCCTGCTTCGCTACCTGGATTTGCACACATAAATCGTTATTGGGATAGGCATACCGGGCTTTATGGTGCAAAGATTTTGCCGGGTGAATTCTACGTAACCCGCAATAATGAATATATAATTACCGTGCTAGGATCATGTGTTTCAGCTTGTATTTGGGATGAAGTTGCTGGAATTGGCGGAATGAATCATTTTATGTTACCTGATGATAATAATGCATCAGGAAGCTGGGCAAGTGGTAGTAACAGTTCATCTGCACGATATGGAAATGTTGCTATGGAGATGATGATAAATGAGATTCTTAAGAACGGAGGTAGCCGCAACCGTTTGCGGGCCAAGATCTTTGGCGGTGGACAGATGCTTAGCTCAATGACAGACATTGGGCAGCGTAATATATTATTTGTTTACGACTATATTAAAACCGAAGGTATAGTTAAAGTTGGAGAAGATGTTGGCAGTGTATATCCAAGAAAAGTTATGTTTTTCCCTCTAACAGGAAGAGTACGTATGAAAAGGCTTGGAAGTATGAATAATGATACTGTTATAAAACGTGAAAATGAATATCTTAATAAGGTACAAAAACAGCCTGGTGCTGGTGAAGTTGAATTGTTTTGATCGTAGAAAAAAATAAAAAAGGCCAAAATGAATAAATTAAAAGTACTGGTAATAGATGATTCGGCATTAATCAGGCAATTATTAACGCAGATATTAGACTCCGATTCAGATATAGAAGTGGTGGGGACTGCTGCTGACCCGTATATTGCCAGAGAAAAAATCAAAGAACTAAATCCCGATGTATTAACTTTGGACGTAGAAATGCCGCGCATGGATGGCATTTCGTTTTTGCGAAATCTTATGCGGTTACGCCCTATGCCGGTAGTAATGATATCTACATTAACTCAAAAAGGAGCGGATACAACCTTAGACGCTTTAAGCCTGGGTGCTATTGATTTTGTTGCCAAACCTAAGATTGATGTTGCAGAAAGGCTTGCAGAATACAGCGAAGAGATAATAGAAAAAGTAAAGATGGCAGGAAAGGCTAAGGTAAAACAATTAATTGAAAAACCTATAGTTAAAGCTCAGGCTGTTGAACAAAAATACACCACTGATGATGTAATGGGAAAGGTTGCCTGGACTGGGAATATACAAACTACAGAAAAGATTATTGCTATCGGTGCATCAACTGGTGGAACAGAAGCTATTCGCGAGGTATTAGAGCAATTTCCGGCAGACTCGCCCGCCGTAGTAATTACCCAGCATATTCCTCATGCCTTTAGCGAATCATTTGCTAATAGATTAAATAATACATGTGCTATAACGGTTGTACATGCTGCTGATGGACAGTCAATTATTCCTGGGCATGCCTATGTTGCTCCAGGTGGGAAACACTTGATGGTTACGAGAAGTGGAACTAAATATTACTGTAAGCTTAGTGATGCAGCCCCGGTAAATAGGCATAAGCCAAGTGTAGATGTAATGTTTCGTTCAGTTTTGCAGAGTGCAGGCCCTAATACTGTTGCAATAATTCTTACCGGAATGGGGGATGATGGAGCGCATTCGATGAAGGAGTTGCATGATATTGGTGTGCATACCATAGCGCAGGATGAAAAAAGCAGCATAGTATGGGGGATGCCTGGCGAGGCAGTTAAACTAGAAGCTGCTGAATACATTGAGCCACTTAATAATATTGCCAAAACAATAGGATTAATCTTAAAGAAGATGTAACAAATGGATAGATATTGAATTATCTAAAAGCTATACCATAATTAATAAAAGTAATGGAAAATTGTCTGGATAAACACAGGATGTGTGACCTAGCATAACAGGAGAATTTAATGGCAATTAAGTCAGTAGTATCAGAAGATCAGCAAACATTAACTATTTATGTAGAAGGGAATTTTGATTTCAACCTGCATAAAGAGTTTAGAGACGCCTATGCTCCGCTTAAACAACCGATAACCAAATGTGTTGTGGATATGTCAGGAACGGAATATATGGATAGTTCGGCTCTTGGGATGTTATTAATTTTAAGGGACCAGGCGGAAGTTGTTGGAGCAACTATTGTTCTTGCAAACTGCGCAAATGAGATAAAAGGAATACTATCAATTGCAAATTTCGACGAAATGTTTGAGATAGTATAGTTACCCTAAATTGGAATAAAAAAATGGAATCTTACGACATTTCTCCGCAAGATATACTTAACGAGAACGTCGAAACCACAAATATATCCATTCTTATTGTAGACGATGATTCTACAAATCGATTTGTATTACAAACCATGTTGCAGAAGGCTGGGCATGCGGTCTTTGCCGCTGATGATGGTTATGAAGCAGTAGAAATTTATAAAGCTGAACAACCAGACATGGTATTGATGGATGTAATGATGCCGGGAATGGATGGTTATGAAGCTACCAGGATAATTAAATCCATGGTGGTAGATGATTATGTTCCGGTAATATTTCTAACAGCCCTTAGTGACGAGCAGGCTCTTGCTAAATGTATCGATTCCGGTGGTGACGATTTCCTGTCTAAACCATACAAAAAAGATCTATTAAGTGCCAAGCTGCAGGCTCATATTCGCCTTAAACATCTGTATACAACAGCAAAAAATCAAAGAGATGCCTTATTAGAACATAATGAGAGGGTTCATAACGAGCAACTATTAGCGCAGCAAGTATACAAGCGAATGGTTCATGTTGGTTGTCTTGACCAGGAAAACATTAAAACGATGATGTCATCCTTGGCATTGTTTAATGGTGATGTGCTTTTCGGGGCTAAAACTCCATCAGGGATGCTGCACATAATGTTAGGAGATTTTACCGGGCATGGTTTATCTGCTGCAATTGGGGCAGTGCCTCTAGCCAATGTTTTTTATACTATGACCTCTAAAGGATTTGGTATATCAGACATAGTTAGCGAAATGAATCGCAAGCTTAAAGCATTATTGCCGGTTGGAACTTTTTGTGCTGCTTGTATTTATGAATTAGATCCTGTGGGAAATACCATAAGAATATGGAACGGAGGAATTCCTGGGGCATATGTGTGCAATAGCGACAACAGTAAGATAATTCATATTGCAGAATCAAAACACATGCCTTTAGGGATTTTATGTGATGAAGATTTTGATAGTGCCACAGAAGCCATAGATATTTCTACTGGAGATCTGATTTATCTTTGTACTGACGGAATAACAGAAGTTCGTAATCCCGAAGGAGAAATGTTTGGGAATAGAAGATTAGAAGCGGTACTTTCTCAAGGGCAAGCTCACGGTACTGGTTTCGATGCTCTAAGAAATGTATTAAAGGATTATTGTCAGGATAGTCAGCAAGAAGACGATATGACCTTGATAGAGGTTAGAGTTACTCCAGATGATTTGGAACTTTCATCAAAATCATTGGAAGAACAACGTGCGCATGAAGTCGAAGAACATACAGCTTATAAAAGCTTGGTAAAAGATGAGGTTGAAAGAACAAAAGCTGATGGTAATGATTGGGGTATGTCGATAACAATTGATATTTCCACATTAAAAAAAGTTGACCCAATACCACTGTTAAACCAGCTCGTAGTTGATTTAAGTTGTAATGCAAAAAATAAGCAGGAAATATTCATGGTGTTATCTGAATTGATAACCAATGCTATAGATCATGGTATATTATCGTTGGACTCGAATATCAAGCATCAGCCAGAAGGGTTCGCTTTATATTATGGAGAGCGCCAAAAGCAGCTTGAAGAAAAACAAGAAGGCTGGGTGTTTATAGAGATGAAGCATAAACGTCTGCCGGGAAATGATAGATTGTTAATCCATATAAAAGATAGCGGGAAAGGGTTTGACTTTAAGCAAAAATATAAAGAAATTCAAACCAATAGTAGTCCTGATGGAAGAGGTATTCCATTAGTAGAGCAGCTATGTGAAACTATAGAATACCTAGGTATAGGCAATGAAGTTTGTGCTACCTATTTATTGGGGTGAATAAATTAAAATACTTAAAATTGAACTTTTTTTTCAAAAAGCTGTAAAACATAAAGTTACGTATATAAAAAATAAAAATGCGATATCTGCCTCGTTAGGCTAGATTACCGTTTTTGGCATAGGCAAAAAATAAATGGGTGAAATAAACACAGACCTGAAATTAGTACAAAAGGCACAAGCAGGAGACAACCGAGCATTTGATCTTTTAGTACTCAAGTATGAAAGTCGGATAGCCAATGTTATATCTAAATTGGTATGGAATCCTGAAGACGTACTGGATGTAAGTCAGGAAGCTTTTATAAAGGCATATAGAGCCTTACCAAATTTTCGTGGTGATAGTGCGTTTTATACGTGGATCTATAGAATAGCAATTAATACGGCTAAGAATTTTCTTGTAGCAAGGGGGCGTAGACCTCCAACAACGGATATTGATGCTCAAGAAGCAGAGCAATTTGGTGGTGAGAGTAGATTAAAAGAATACGATACTCCGGAAAATAAGCTTTATAGAGATGAACTAGAGCAAACGGTTAATAAAACATTAAATTCACTACCAGAAGATTTGCGTACAGCAATAACACTTAGAGAGATGGAAGGTTTAAGTTATGAGGAAATTGCTAACGTGATGGAATGTCCGGTAGGAACTGTAAGATCAAGAATATTTAGGGCTAGAGAGGCTATAGATGCCAAGATAACACCATTAATGAATACCTAAATAATTTCAAGAAGCAAAAGAATTTTGATGTAAAAAGAATTATTGAAAAAAATTGATGTCCAAAGATCAAATAAAATATTAAGGGAAAATAATTCCCGGATATTTAAAGTGTGTAACAACGGGTACATGAAGAGTAAAAGGTGAAGTAAATGTCTGAAAAGATACATGAGCAAATATCAAGACTGTTAGATGATGACCTTCCTGAAGAAGAGCTTGATCTATTATTGAGGCAGTTAGATAAATCGCCGCACTACATGGAAAAGGCTATTCGCTATCAAGTGGTAAGTAATTCGATTAGTAAAGGTTCGCAATTTACCTATTCATCTACCGTTTTAGAACGGGTACGTACCCATATTGATAATGAGCCAAACCCCATAGTCAAAAATAATATACTCGTTACAAACCAATCAAAAATAAGCTTTTTCAATAAGACATTAAAACCCGTTGTTGGTGCAGCAATTGCTGCATCTGTTGCTGTTGTAACAGTTCTAACTTACGTTGGAAGTACTGGTACTGATGAAATTAACGCTCCGGCAAAAGTTGCTGTGGTAGCACAAAGTGACCCCCCTGCTAATTTGGCGACAAATCCAACAAATGCCAGAGAGACAGGAACCTATGCTCAGCCTGCTGTTCCCGGGTCTGTGGCTGCACCGACTATTGTGCAAAGTGGTATAGCAACAGTTAGTAGCAACGGCGCAAAGCCGCAGCAACCAACGTTAGTTCTAGATTCTCAACAATGGGATCGCTTGCCGCAGAATATGCGCGAAAACGTTAGTAGTTACATAAACCAGCATAATAACTACCAAACAGTTAATAGTAATACCTCAAGAAGAATAATCATTATCGAAGAAAACGTGGGAAGATAAAATGGAATCCAGCGTGAAAACTGTTTTCATATCATTAGCCTTAACAGTAGCTTTTAGTGCAGTAACTCCTGCATATAGTAATCAGCAGATACCGCAAACAACATCTGCTCAAAACCAATCGCAAAATACTCCGGATAATCCAGAGGATTATTTTCAAAAAATGGTAAGGGCGGTAAAAAAGATAAACTATAAAGGGATTTTGGTGTTTAATAGCGTAGCTCCTGGTGATGGGAATATTTCGGCGTTAGAAATAGTCCATAAAAATCAGGAACAAAAAGAGGTAAAGATTAGTTCAATTGATGGTAGTCCTGTAAGTATTTATCGTAAAAATAATAAGGTAAAAGAATTTCTCGGAGGCAAGCATCAGGTTGAAAAAATTATTAATAATCCATTTGAAAATTTTTGTGCTAGAACTTTGGATCACGAACAGCTTACCAAAAACTATCAAATAAATTTTAAAAAAGATTCTGTTACAGCAGGACGTGATGTGAAGGTAGTTACGCTTGTTCCTAAAAACGATCAGGTTTTCGGATATAGTTTTTACATAGATAAAGAAACATATATGCCTCTTAAAATGGATTACATTCCAAATAATGGAACCAGCATAAATAGCTACATGTTTGTAAATATAGATTATCCAAAACATCTTGCTGAAAAAGATATGATTATCAAAAAAGAAGGCAAGGTCATCATTCTGGATGAAGAAAACAAAAAGAAACAAGAAGAGCAAACGGTAGAAAAACAACAGCCAAAACCAATTGCAAAACAGAATAAGGTTAAGTGGCAAGTAAACTATTTGCCGGAGGGTTTTAATCTTATCGATCATCAAATACAAAAATTCCATAAAAAGCATAATAATGTTGAGCATTTTGTCTTTTCTGATGGAATTGCGTTAATATCTGTCTACATTGAAGCCGTGCCGGAAAACCAGATCTTTCGTGGTAGCTCTATTAAAGGTGCAATGAGTGCATATGGCACGGTAAAAGATAATCATCAAGTCGTAGTTGTTGGTAAAGTACCAATTGCTACGCTGGTGCAGGTTGGAGATTCAGTGCAGCAGAAGTTGCACAAATAAAAGAAGAAAACTAATGATAGAAGATGTTGCAACAGTAGTTGAAGAAGATGGTGGTAAGGTAGTAATAGAATCAATCCGCAAATCATCATGCTCAAATTGTGGAGCTGGTAGTGCGTGTGGAACAAATGTACTGGCAACGCTTTTTGATCAAAATAGTCAAAATCCAAGAATGACTTTAGAAAACACCGTTGGTGCTAAGGTTGGAGATAGAGTTATTGTCGGAATAGATGAGAAAATAGTTTTTAAAAGTTCATTTTTTGTTTATGTAGTGCCAGTGCTTTCAATGATTTTATTTGCAGCGGTTGGGTTGCTTTTAAGTGATTTTATTGGATTAAAAAGTGATTTGGTTTCATCCGTTATGGGTATTGCAGGTTTGGTTTTGGGTTTTGTATGGCTTTATTTTTATTCCAAAAAACTTGCTACAGAAAAACAGTATAAACCTGTATTGTTGTGTGTTGATAATAATCATCCGGATTGTGTGCAAGAATCAAAAAACCAATAATTATTAGTCCTTCCCTCTTCAATAATCAAAATAAAAAAATACCATTTATACTGAAACTAAATTCAATTTTAAAAGTCACAACGACTATAGAATTTAATATAGATTGGAGTAAACATGGAAACTAAACTCTCAAATTATTTTATACGTTCATTTATCGTGCTTGCAGCACTTTTATTTTCCTTAAATGTTAACGCAGGTTCATTACCGGAATTTTCAGAACTGGTTAAAGAAAATGGACCTTCGGTAGTGAATATTAGTACTACCCAAACAAAGCATGTGAATAAGTTTATGCCAAAGGGGTGGAATATTCCAAACATCCCTGATGGTCATCCTTTTGGCGATTTTTTTAATCGTTTTTTTGATGGTCAAGGTGGAGAACGTGAATATAAATCAAAATCACTTGGGTCTGGTTTTATTATTTCCGAAGATGGATATATCTTAACCAATAATCACGTTGTAGATGGTGCTGATGAAATTTTGGTGCGTCTTAGTGATAGGCGTGAATATGAAGCAAAAGTTGTTGGCTCTGATGAAAAAAGTGATGTTGCACTATTAAAAATAGATGAGCAGGATTTACCAGCAGTAAAGGTTGGAAAGTCTTCAGAACTTGAGGTTGGTGAGTGGGTGTTGGCTATTGGTTCACCATTTGGATTTGAATGGTCTGCAACTCAAGGGATAGTTAGTGCCAAAGGAAGGAGTTTGCCTCATGATAGTTATGTTCCATTTATCCAAACTGATGTTGCAATAAATCCTGGAAATTCAGGAGGACCATTATTTAATCTTGATGGTGAAGTTGTTGGTATTAATGCCCAGATTTATACCAAATCAGGTGGGTACTCTGGATTGTCGTTCTCTATTCCAATTGAATTAGCAATGGATGTTGTAGATCAGTTAAAGTCAAACGGAAAGGTTTCGCGTGGATGGCTTGGGGTATTAATTCAAGAGGTAACTCATGAACTTGCAGAGTCGTTTGATATGGAAAAACCATATGGTGCTGCAGTATTGCAAGTGGTAAAAGATAGTCCTGCTGAAAAAGCCGGGTTGCAAGTTGGCGATGTTATTATCAAATACAATGGAAAAGTAGTAGAAAGATCGGGGGCTTTACCCCCAATGGTCGGTAGGACCAAAGTTGGCAAATCTATAGATATAGAGATTATTCGTCAGGGTAAAAAGAAAACTCTGGAAGTTAAAATTGAGGAACTTAAAGGCGGAGACTCTGAAGAAGAGGTTGCAAAAAATAATAGTAATATTGAAAAAACTATCGGTTTAACTTTGCGTAGTATGACAGCAGAAGAGAAAGCAAAGCGTAAAGATGGTGATTATGGAGTAGTTGTAACTAGTGTTGATGAAGGGCCAGGTGCAAATGCAGGAATTATAACCGGGGATATTATTAAGATGATTAATAACAGGCCGGTTATAACAGTAAAGGAGGCATCGGATATGTTGTCTGATATTGATGATGGTGAGGTGGTGCCGGTGTTAATAGAAAGGCGGGGTACGCCGATGTTTTTGGCAATTAAATCGGAGTAAATTTGTAGGTTGGGTTAGCGAAGCGTAACCCAACAAACGTGAAAATTAATGTTGGGTTACGGCTTTAGGCCTAACCCAACGTACAATTAAATAATTTAAAATTACATAAATAACAGAAAATAGTTATTTCCAAAGGCAAAATTAGGTACAATTCGCGTCCGGTACCAAATTTACAAATAGAATATCCTTGAAGTAACAGCCACATGAAGAATATCAGAAACTTCTCAATTATTGCCCATATTGATCATGGTAAATCAACTATTGCCGATAGATTTATTCAGGAGTGCGGAGGACTTAGCGAGCGTGAAATGGCCGAGCAGGTTCTTGATTCTATGGATATTGAGAGGGAGCGCGGTATCACTATTAAGGCACAAAGCGTTTCTCTTGATTATAAAGCAGATGATGGAGAGATCTATCAACTTAATTTTATTGATACTCCAGGGCATGTAGATTTTTCTTATGAGGTTTCTCGTTCGCTTGCTGCCTGTGAAGGTGCATTGCTTGTGGTTGATGCAGCTCAGGGAGTAGAGGCGCAATCTGTTGCTAACTGCTATACCGCGATAGAGCAAGGGCTTGAGGTATTGCCAGTATTAAATAAGATAGACTTGCCAGCTGCAGAGCCTGAACGTGTAGCAGAAGAAATAGAAGAGATTATCGGTATTGATGCAACTGGAGCAGTGCATACCAGCGCTAAGACAGGTGTTGGTATCCACGATCTATTGGAGCATCTGGTTCGCGATGTTCCTGCTCCTGAAGGAGATCCAAGTGCACCACTAAAAGCACTTATTATCGATTCGTGGTTTGATAGCTATGTTGGCGTAATATCGTTGGTAAGAATCTTTGATGGTGCGCTTCGCGCCAAAGATAAAATGAAGGTAATGTCTACCGGGCGTGAGCATCAGGTAGATGAGGTTGGTGTTTTTACTCCGAAGAGAGCCAAAAAAGACTGCTTGTCTGCTGGTATGGTTGGTTATGTTATTGCAGGTATTAAAGAGATTGATGGAGCACCGGTTGGTGATACATTAACTAAAAGAGATAGGCCGGCTGCAGAAGCTATTCCAGGATTTCAACAGGTGCAGCCTCGAGTATTTTCTGGATTATATCCAGTAAGCTCTGATGATTATGATGCATTTCGTGAAGCATTGATGAAACTAAGAATTAATGATTCTGCCCTTAACTTTGAGCCAGAAACATCACAGGCTCTTGGTTTCGGTTTTAGATGCGGCTTTCTTGGGATGTTGCATATGGAGATTGTACAGGAACGCCTTGAACGCGAGTATGATCTGGATCTTATCACCACAGCACCAACGGTGATTTATGAGGTGGAAACAACTAAGGGTGAGATTATATATATCGATAATCCGGCTGCTTTGCCCCCAGTTAATGAGGTTAGAGAAATTCGTGAGCCCATTATTCTTGCTAATATCCTCACTCCGAAGGATTACGTTGGCAATGTAATGGGACTATGTCTGGAGAAACGAGGTATTCAGAAAAGTATGCAGTACATGGGTAACCAGGTATCTATATCTTATGAGTTGCCGTTAAGCGAAGTTGTTTTGGATTTCTTTGACCGTCTAAAATCGGTTTCTAAAGGTTATGCTTCCTTTGATTATGAATTTCGTCGTTATGCCGCAGAAGATTTAGTTAAACTTGATGTGCTGATTAATTCAGAAAAGGTTGATGCGCTGTCAACTATTGTTCATAGAGATGCTGTGCGTAACCGAGGGCATGATCTAACCGTAAAAATGAAAGAGATTATTCCGCGCCAAATGTTTGAGGTGGCAATTCAGGCTGCAGTTGGTAGCCAAATTGTGGCTAGAACCAATGTTAAAGCCTTGCGGAAAAATGTAACAGCAAAGTGTTACGGTGGTGATGCTACCAGAAAGAGAAAACTCTTAGAAAAGCAAAAAGCCGGTAAAAAACGTATGAAGCAGGTTGGTAAAGTAGAGATTCCTCAAGAGGCCTTTCTTGCAGTATTGCAGACAGAAAGTAAATAGTTTGTAGAGGTTACAAAACTATTGGTGTGTTTAGTACGATGTGCCTAAGTAGTTATGTAAACAAGATTGGGAATGGTTAGGTATATACCATTATCAATAAAAAGTGCTAAAGTTATACACAAAATAACATAGGAAGGCTTTTCTAATTTGGATAGTATGCACCCAAAAAGGATTGAATTAAACAAATGCCAAAAGATTTAGATTTATTGCAAAGACTTGGACTAGATTTTCCAACTATATTGGTTTTTTTCACATTTTTAACTGGAATAGTATGGGCAATTGATTCGTTAATTTTAGCTAAGAAAAGAAAAAGGATGGCTCAGGAAGCTGTTCCTGACGGTGTTACTGCAGATATTGAGCGTGAGTCAGATACTGCTGCTGAAAAGGAAGATTATCGCAGTCAACATTGGTTTGTTGACACGTGTAGGTCTTTATTCCCAGTAATATTTATAGTACTTATTATAAGATCATTTATTGCTGAGCCATTTAAGATTCCTTCCGATTCAATGGTGCCGACCCTTATAAACGGCGATTTTATTCTTGTTAATAAATTCAGTTATGGAGTTAGGCTTCCAGTTATTGATACCAAAATAATCGATGTTGGTGAACCCAAGAAAGGTGATGTGGTTGTTTTTAAATATCCAAAACATCCAAAGATTGATTACATTAAAAGAGTTGTTGCGGTACCTGGAGATCGTATTAGTTATTTAAACAAGATTATCTATATCAATGGAGAGCCAATTAAGCAGGTTCTTTTTGGACAGGTTGGTATTACCGGAAGGGGTGATAAGGTAATGGCTTATGAAGAAGATCTTGCAGGTGTTGAGCATATGATTTATCGCATTGAAGGGGACCCTTTTCCTGCGGATTACTGGAGACCAACAGAAATATTTGGTAATGGTGTAGTTGTGCCTGAAGGTCATTATTTCGTCATGGGAGATAATCGTGACAATAGTCAAGACAGCCGTTTTTGGGGATTTGTTCCTGAAGAGTATTTAAAAGGAAAGGCGTTTTTTATTTGGTTTAATTGGGGGGAGTGGAGTCGAATTGGGAGCTCAATTGAATAAATAACATTGAATAATTAATAATTTATTGGTTTACTTTATTGTATAGTATAAAAAGCGGCAAAACCTAAAATTAGATTTAATCAATGGATGAAAAATAAGTATTGATTACTTGAAAGGAGAACGAAATGAAAATAATTAAAAAACAAAAAGGGATGAGTCTTATAGGTTTTTTTGTGATACTTACTTTGATTGGGCTTATTGCTGGTGCTGTGGTAAAGATCGGGCCAATCTATATGGAATATATGACAGTTTCCTCTATCTTCAAAGAGTTGCAAGGCGATAGAGGCTTAGCTGGTCAAGGAAAAAAGGCAATTCGTGAAAGATTAAAAAAAGGGTTTACTATTAATCAGATCGAAAGGGTAAAGGCAAAGCAGGCCAAGATTACCTCAACTAAAAATGGTTACTTGGTAGATCTAAAGTATGAGGTTCGTTTTCCATTGGTTGGAAATCTTGAGGGAATTGCAACCTTTAATCCTCAGGCAAATGTAAATAACCCGTAGGGGTTAAATGTATAAGCAAGATATGCTGAAGAAATTAGAAAAAAATATTGGTTATAGCTTTGATGATAAGGGTCTGCTTGAGCAGGCCCTTACTCATAGAAGTACCGGAAGTAAGAATAACGAAAGGTTGGAATTTCTCGGAGACAGTATTCTTAACTTCGTTATTGCTGCTGCGATCTATAAATGTAAGTCTAGGGCTTCAGAAGGGGAAATGAGTCGCTTACGAGCGCACCTGGTTTGTAAAGAGATGCTGGCAGATGTTGGGCGTGAACTGAATCTGAGTGATTATCTGCGTTTAGGTGGAGGAGAGCTCAAATCCGGTGGTTTTCGCCGTGATTCAACTATTGCAGATTGTGTCGAGGCGATATTGGGCGCGATATATCTTGATAAAGATTTTGCAGCATGTGAGCTAGTGATTTTATCGTTGTTTAAAACCAGGCTTGATGATTTGCCAGATCTTAGTGACCTTAAAGATCCCAAAACCAGATTGCAGGAGTTTTTGCAATCGAAAGGCAAGCCATTACCGGAGTATGAGATTATTAATGTATCCGGGAAAGAGCATGAGCAGATGTTTAAAGTAAAATGTACTACTGCTGCAAGTGATGATCCGACTATAGGTAAGGCTTCTAGTCGGAAGGCTGCGGAGCAGGATGCAGCATTGTTGATGCTGAATATGCTGCAAAGCTAGAAGGCCTGGGAATAACCGTAATATTTATAAACTGGAACAATCTTGAATCTAGACGATCTAAACCAAACGCAGGAAGGTGATCTACACTGTGGTTTCATTGGCCTGATAGGCAGGCCTAATGTTGGTAAATCAACTCTTATGAACCGGATTTTGGGGCAAAAGGTAAGTATTACTTCGAAAAAACCCCAGACTACCAGGCATAGAATTCTTGGTATAAAAACCACAGAAAAATCACAGCTGATTTTTGTAGATACTCCAGGTATTCACAAGAATGCCAAAAAGCAGATTAATAAATATATGAACAAGACTGCGTCAGGTGTTTTGGCTGATGTAGATGTAATCGTATTTTTAGTTGAAGCTGGTAAATGGCATGATGAAGATCAGATGGTGCTGGAGAAGATTCAGAATATTGGTGCTCCAATTATCTTGGTGGTTAATAAGGTCGATTTATTTAAGGAAAAGGATGAATTGCTGCCATTTTTGGAAAAGCTGCAGTCTAAGGCTGATTTTCACGATATTATTCCGGTTTCTGCAGAGCGCGGTATTAATGTTCCTGAGTTTGAGGAATTGGTAACATCCATGTTGCCGAAATCATGTGCCTTCTATCCTGAAGACCAGATTACCGACAAGACTGACAGATTCTATTCAGCTGAGATAGTGCGTGAAAAATTAATGCGCACCTTGGGGCAAGAACTGCCATATTCTCTAACCGTTGAGATAGAAAGATTTAAACGTGAAGATGAAAAACTAGTAATAAATGCCATTATTTGGGTAGAGCGTGATAGTCAAAAGGCAATTATTATCGGTAAGGGGGGGCAGAATCTAAAGAAGATTGGGATCAGCTCCAGAAAAGATCTAGAAAAAGCATTTGGTGAAAAAGTCAGAATCGAACTCTGGGTTAAGGTTAAGAGTGGTTGGTCGGATGATGCGAGGGCTCTTCAGAGTCTTGGATACACCGATTTAGATTAAGCTTCTTCTGACCTTTTCCCTAAATATCGGTGTTACAGCAACTTATTTTCTTCGTTATGTACTAATATGTACACTTCCTCAAAAAATAAATTGCTGCGCCTTGATCTTGAGGAAAAATTTTCAGAAGGAATTTGCAATAATTTTCCGTTTTTTGCCGTGCCTAATCTGCGCTCATAACGTTTTAATAAAATCTTCGCTAGAGACGGAATATCATTCCTCAAATCCAGAAAAATAGTTCGCCGCTCCTGCATAGGCTGGAATCCATATATCTGTTACTATCCAAACAAGATTATTTGATTGGTGAATTCCAGTGTCTCAAATTACAGACAAATCAGCGTACATTCTTCATGTTAGAGATTATGGCGATAGCAGTAAGATAGCTGATATTCTTACTCCTGATTTCGGTAAATTATCGATATTAATAAAAGGGGTAAAAAAGAACCATAAAAAGGCAGGATTGGTACAGCCTTTTTTGCCTTTGATTGTTTCTTGGGGAGGAAATGGGGAGCTAAAGACCAACTCGTCTCTCGAGCCTGCTGGGCCTCCATTGATGCTAAAAGGTGATAGGTTATTCTGTGGCCTGTATTTAAATGAACTTACGGTGCGTTTGATTAAGTCATATGACTATAATCCTGAGCTTTTTGAACTGTACCACCAATCACTGCAAGAATTACCATATGCAGCTTTGGAGCCAATGTTGCGCCGTTATGAAAAGCATATTCTAGACTTACTTGGACATGGGTTGAGGTTGGATGAAGATGTTTACGGCAATGAGATAGATGCAGCAAAATACTATGAATATGGTATTGATAATGGAGCAAGGCCTATAGAAAATAATGGTGATGGCTTTGTCGTGTCTGGAGAGGATCTATTGTTGCTTAAAAGTGAGGATTTTGGCTCAGCTAATGATCTTCAGGGAGTCAAAAGGTTTATGCGTGCGATAATTAGCTGTTATATTGGTAACAAGCCACTACGTAGTCGGGAGTTATTTAGATGACCAATAAATTTATCGAAAAACCAACTAGGATCAATCTAGCCCTGCAAGGAGGAGGTTCGCATGGTGCATTTACCTGGGGTGTTTTGGATCGTTTGCTTGAAGAAGATAATCTGGAAATAGAAGGAGTTAGTGGTGTCAGTGCAGGTGCTATGAATGCAGTGATGCTTGCTCAGGGTTTGCTTGAAGGTGGTAATCAAGGGGCGCGTGAAAAGCTGGATAAATATTGGGATAAGGTTGGAATAAAGCTGCCAAAACCAACCGATGTAAAAAAATTATTTGCTGATATAGGTAATTTCATTGGGAATAATCTGTATTCCGGTAATAATACAAGTAACCTTGATCTGTTTAATGCTATATCAACAATAGAGCTTAATCCGCTGAAATTGATAGTAGATGAACTTGCAGATTTTGAGTTGATACAAAAATATTCGAGACTAAAGCTTTTTATTGGTGCAACCAACGTAAAAACCGGCAAACTAAAGATATTTACTAATCAGGATTTAACTATAGATTCTGTTATGGCTTCTGCTTGTCTTCCTTCCGTTACTCAAAAAGGTGTTGAAATTGATGGTGAGATATATTGGGATGGTGGCTATAGTGCTAATCCAGCTATTTATCCATTGGTTTATGATTGTGAATGTAAAGATGTAGTTACAGTGTTATTGCATCCTTTGCAGCGTGATGAGGAGCCTACAAGTTCGGCTGAAATTATGGAAAGAATTACTGAACTAGGTTTTGCAAGCACATTTTTGCGTGAGATGAGAGCAATTACCATAGCTAAAAAGCGAATTGATAAGGATAGACAATTGGATGAATTTGAAACCAGGTTGTTGGAATCAAAGTTTCATTTTGTGCATGCCGAACAACTGATGAATGAGCTAAGTGTTTCATCCAAGATGAATAATATGGGAAGTTTTTTAAACAAACTAAAAGAACATGGTCGGGATAGAGCTGAATCTTTTCTTAAAGAGAATGCAGGTAAAATTGGTGTAGAGTCTTCAGTAGATCTTAGAAGTTTATTTTGTTGAGTTTGACATTGAAACCAAATACAGGTACATTTCCCCGCTCTCAGCAATGAGATGCGATATGGCGGCTTGTACCGGTCCCCTCGCAATGATAGGTTGAAAACTCCGCCAGGCCCGGAAGGGAGCAACGGTATTGACTGATTCATGTGCCGGGGTGTGGCTGGTGCTTGCTGCCACCAATTCTCTCTTCTTTTCTTCTTTTTATCCCCTTTTTTCAATGGTACAATCTTGATTGATTTTAGACAGGTTAATCCTTGGGTAGGATAAAAGGACTTTATGAGTTATCAGGTTTTAGCGCGTAAATGGCGCCCCAAAAATTTCCCGGAAATGGTTGGTCAGGTTCATGTATTAAAGGCCCTGATAAATGCTCTTGATAATGATCGTTTACATCATGCCTACCTTTTTACCGGTACACGCGGTGTTGGTAAAACAACCGTAGCCCGCATTCTGGCAAAATCCCTAAACTGTCTTGAAGGTGTAAGCTCGAATCCTTGTGGTGTTTGCGCTGCATGTCAGGAGATCGATGAAGGCCGTTTTGTAGACCTGATTGAGGTGGATGCGGCTTCTAAGACCAAGGTGGAAGATACCCGCGAGTTATTGGAGAACGTTCAATATTCTCCAACTTGTGGACGTTACAAAGTATACCTCATTGACGAGGTGCACATGCTATCTACCCACAGTTTTAATGCGCTTCTAAAAACTTTGGAAGAACCACCTGCGCACGTTAAATTTCTTTTAGCGACTACAGATCCGCAAAAATTACCAGCAACAGTATTATCGCGTTGTTTGCAATTTAATCTTAAGTGCCTTCCTGTAGAACAAATTGTTGAACATCAAATCAATATCTTGCAAAAGGAAGGCGTTGAGTTTGAAAAAGGAGCCTTGATTCAAATAGCGCGTGCGGCAGAAGGTAGTATGCGTGATTCATTAAGTTTGCTTGACCAGGCTATCGCTTTTGGAGGGGGTAAACTGCAAGAGACTGAAGTTCAAGCTATGCTTGGTACTATCGCGCAGAGCTACGTTTATGATTTATTAGAATTTATATTTAATAGTGATGCGGAAGGTTTGCTGGCCAAGATTGGAGAGATCGCTGGATTTACCCCAGATTATTCAGAGATCCTTGCTGAAATGATTAATGCTCTGCACCGTATTTCGTTGGCGCAACTAGTTCCTAATGCAATCGATGATAATTTAGGTGATAAAGAGCAGGTGCTGAAACTTTCACAACAAATTAGTGCTGCCGACTTGCAGCTTTATTATCAGATAGCTTTGATGGGTAGAAAGGATCTTCCGTTTTCTCCTGAGCCGCGCACCGGTTTTGAGATGATTATGCTGCGTATGTTGGCGTTTCGTCCGGTAGCTGGACGGCAGCCTGTGTCAAATGGGAATTCAGAGGCAGGTGTAAGATCTCAGCCTGTTACTCAGAACAGATCACAATCTAGTGTGTCGCCAGTACAAATGAATCAGGGAGCAAATCCGGCTGCAGCAGTAATGGCGTCACTTCAAAATCAATCGGCTGAAAAAAAAACTGAATTTGAAATAGAATCAGCTCTGGAAAGTAAGTCAAAAATTGAAATAACTCAAGAGCTTAAGTCTGAATCTGAACCAGTGGTTTCTTCTGTTTCAGAACCAGTTGCGGAACCAGAACAGCAAAAAAAATCAGGGATTAGTGCAGTACTAGCGGCACTTAAAAATCGTGGCGCAATTGGTAAGGCTAAAGAACAGAAAACAGTAGATAAGTCAGCTGCTATTAATAATTCAGATACAAATAATAATTTGCAACCAGATTTTAAATATGTCGAAGGGGGGGGGCCAATGGCACAGATATCTGAACCTTTGGCGGTAGAATCAAAGCCGATTAATAATTCTGTTGTATCAATTGAACCAAAAACTCAGCTGGTATCTGCAGAGATATCTTCAAAAAAAATAGCTGAAACAGTTAATGAGCGTGATGAATCATCTTCCAATAGCCAAGACATGGCAACTGAATATATGCAGTATGCACAGATGGATGATTATCAGCCGGCTTACCAAAATGATAGTGAAATTGATCTTGCAGATTGTGGGATTGATGCTCCATCTTCATCCCAACTTGAGGAAACTAAGCAAGAACGCCCTGTTTTTAATCAGGTTAATCCAGAGGCTGTTCCTGAATCTCAGCCAAGCTCTGTGCAGAAGCTTGTACCTATGTCTGCCGTAGGATCCAGGTGGAATGATATTATTTCCCAGCTCAATATTTCAGGTATCGTATCGCAGCTTGCACAAAACTGTACTTTGATAAAGCAGACCAAAGATGAGTTAGTGTTAAAGCTGGAAGAAACGTTTTCAAATCTGTTAAATCCAACAAATAAGGAAAAATTGAGTCTGGCATTGAATCAATATTTTGGTGTATCGGTAAAGTTGCAGATTGATCTAGGGGTGAATGAGCAAGATACTCCTGCGATGCTATACAAAAAAGAAGAGATTTGCAGACAACAGCAGGCTGAACAGCTGATTATGAATGATCCTGTGGTGAAGTCGATGCAGGCAGTTTTTGGAGCAGAAGTTCAGGCAGGTTCGGTGCAACCGGTGTAACTACACGGCACGTCATACCGGCGAAGGCCGGTATCCAGAAAATAAAGAGGTAAAAATGTTTAAAGATGGTCTAGATGGATTAATGAAACAAGCGCAAGAGATGCAAAAAAATATGCAGAATGCGCAGGATGAGATCCTAAAGATGGAAGTAATCGGTGAATCAGGTGGTGGAATGGTGAAGATTATCATGAATAGTCGCCACGAAGCCAAAAGGATAACCATTGATGATACTATGATTGGTGATGATAAAGAGATGTTGGAAGACTTAATCGTTGCTGCGATTAATGATGCTACTCATAAGGTTGAAAAGCAAAGTAAAGAGCGTATGGCGTCTTTGACTGGTGGGATTGAACTACCTCCAGGATTTAAGTTTCCTGGAATGTAATTTAATTTGAAATGGAATAGATATGCGGTCGCCACTTATTGATAATCTTGTTGAAGCGTTGCGCTGTATGCCTGGAATTGGCCCGAAGTCAGCGCAGCGGATAGCGTTCCATCTTTTGGAACGTAACCGTAATGGAGCAAGGTTTTTAGCTAAAAGTCTTAATGAGGCAATGGATGGAGTTAAAAATTGTAGTAAATGTCGCGATTTTACCGAAAAAGATATTTGTCGTATCTGCTCCAGTACCAAACGCGATCAGAGCACGCTTTGTATTGTTGAAAGTCCAGCTGACGTAAGTGCTATCGAGCAATCTGCATCCTATAGTGGCGCCTATTTTGTATTAATGGGTAAATTATCGCCAATCGATGGGGTGGGGCCAGATCAGATTGGGCTTGATTTGCTTGAGCAAAGATTACAGCAGGAGCAGATACAAGAGATTATTTTGGCTACTAATCCAACGGTAGAAGGCGAGGCAACAGCTCACTATATCAGTGAGATGGCGAAAAAGTATAATGTGAAAACCACCAGAATTGCTCATGGTGTTCCTCTTGGTGGTGAGCTAGAGTTTGTGGATGGAGGTACATTAGCGCATGCCTTTATTGGGCGTAGGGAATATTAGGTTTATTTTTTAAAATCAAAAAAACGTCATTCTCAACCCCTAATAGATGTCATTCCCAACTTGATTGGGAATCTCGAGAAAAATGGGAAGGCGTAAATGGAGATAAATATGACAGACTGTCTTTTTTGTAAAATGGTCAATGGAGAGATTGCTCCAGATAAAGTTTTCGAAAATGAGGATATATTGGCCTTTAGAGATATCAATCCGCAGGCTCCAACCCATATTTTGGTAGTGCCAAAAAAGCATATTGCCACAACCAATGACCTTGTTGAAGCTGATGAGATATTAGTTGGGAAAATGGTATTGGCTGCACAAAAAATCGCTGCAGATGAAGGTATAGCAGATTCAGGTTACCGTATGGTTCTTAACTGTAATCAGCATGGTGGACAATCGGTAGATCATATCCATATTCATCTATTAGGTGGAAGACAAATGATGTGGCCTCCAGGCTGAATCCAAGTCGGTTGAGCCTAATATAACAGGGAGACAGTATGGTTTCTTCAAGATTATTGTGTTATATTTGAAAAGCTTGAGAACTATAACCTGTCTGCACACATAAAATATGTGGCCGGTTGGTTAAAAAGCAAATATATACACTATTATTTATGGATAACCGCATAACTATAAAGCTCTTGAAGTTTTTCAAGAAAATCTTGAGGTAAAAAATGGGAAAACCTGGCGCTCGAATTGGTGATTTTCATGTATGTCCAAAGGTAACTTCAAAAGTTCCTCATGTAGGAGGCCCTGTTGCAGTTGGTAATCCAACTGTTCTGGTTGGAGGTATGCCTGCAGCAACCATTGGAGATATGTGTATATGTTGTGGTCCTCCTGATTCTATTGCTCAAGGAGAACCAACTGTATTGGTTGGAGGTAAGCCTGCTGCAACATTAGGTTGTTCTACAGCTCATGGGGGAAAAATTGTAGCTGGTTGTCCTACGGTTTTGATTGGCGGTAGTGGAGGTGGTGGTGGAGGCGGTGGAAGCGTATCTATCGAAAAGCCTAAGAATGAGAAACCAAAGAATCAAAAGGCAAAGCATCAGACAAAAAAAGGTGGAAAAACTAAAACCGGAAAGGGAAGTCCTAAGACTAAGAATACTTGTACTAACGGTTGTCCAATCAGTATGGTTACTGGTGAAGAACTTCTTGAACAACTAGATTTTGTTTTGGAAGGCCCGTTTGACTTAGTGTGGAATCGTACTTACCGTACCACTAATGCAGAGGATAGACAGCTTGGTTATGGTTGGACTCATCCTCTATCAGAATCACTATTAACCTCAAAAGATGTAATTAAATACAACAACTACGAAGGTCGGGTGATTGAGTTTAAAACACCATCTGTTGGTGAAAAATCTAAGAATCTTGCCGAAAAAATAAGCTTATATCGAGAGACAGAATCTAAATATATTTTGCTTGATGATAGTGGTGACCAGCCAGATAAGATCTTTTCCGGTAACCGCTCAGAACTATTCCTTACCGGGATGGAAGATAACTGTAGCAATGAGATTCAAATTCAATACGGGGATCTGAATCAACCAACTAGAATCTTTACCAGTTGGGGTAAGATGTTATGGGTGCATTACGACAGTATGAATCGTATTGCCAGTATTATTCCTGGCGAATTTGGTGAAACAGAACCAAAGCAACAACCATATGTAAGATATGAATATAGTATAGAAGGCGATCTCGTAGCTGCATACGATAGAGCAGGTAATGCAGAACGCTATGAATTTAAGAATCACATTATCACCAAAAGAACTTCAAAAACCGGTTTCAATATCCGTTTTACCTGGGATCAATATACTCCAGAGGCTAAATGCCTGCATCACCAAGGTGATCGTGGTATCTACGATATCAAATTTGAGTGGTATCCAGAGGAAAGCAAGAGTGTTGCCATTGATAGTCGTGGCGGTGTATTCACCTATTTCTATGATGACAACGGTCAAATAATCCATGAGATTGATGCCGAAGGTGGCGAGATCTTTCGCGAGTATGATGATTCTAATAATCTTATTGCTGAAACAGATCCAAACGGCAATAAAACCGAGTTTGAATATGATGACGAAGCACGCTTGGTTAAGACTACTGATAGTTGTGGTAACACCTCGACTATTGAATACGATGGTAATAACCCAATAGTTCTTACGGATCCGGCAGGTAATAGGTGGGAGCGAGAGTATAACGCTGATGATCTGCTCATAAAAACCAAAGATCCTCAGGGTAATGAGGTTCAGTACGATTATAATAAATTCGGTTTACCTTCCTTAATCATCAATGAGATGGGCTTTGAGAAAAGACTGCATTGGAATGCCAAAGCGCAGCTTATAAGAGAAAGTGATTTCCAGGAACAGGAAACCAAATATCAATATGATGCCGATGGTAATGTTATCGCTATCCAGGAACCGGATGGAACTATAACTCAGTATCAGTACAGTCCCGCAGGAAAAGTTACCGCAGCCAGATTGCCAAACGGTAAACAGATTTTTATTACCTATAATGAAGCAGGTAATATTACCTCGTACACCGATACTGCTGGTAGAACAACTAAATATGAATATGAGCAGCTATCGCAGATAACTAAACGGATAGACCCAACAGGTCAGGTTTTTGAGTATTTCTACGATAAAGAAAGAAACCTTACCGGTTTGAAAAATGAAAAGAATGAGCTGTATCAGTTGCACTATGACCTGAATGAGAATCTTACCAAAGAGGTAGGATTTGATGGAAGGGTGCAGAATTATCAGTATGATTTGGCTGGAATATTGGTGTCGCATATCGAAGGCGAATTACCTGAAATAGAGCTCGATGAAGATGGTAATCCTGTGGAGTCAGAAATTGGCTCTGAGAATCAGCCAATAAAAACAGAGTTTGAACGTGATAGTCTTGGTAGATTGTTGGCAGTCAAAACCCCTGATGGAAGTGATAACACTTTCGCTTATGATGAGCTTGGGCGGTTAACTGATGCTGCGAACCAACATACAACCGTGGCTTTTGCCTATGATGAATTAGGACAGCTTATCTCTGAAATTCAGGGGGAGTATGAAACCAAACACCAATACAATCCGGTTGGTGATAGAGTTGTCACTATCCTTCCTGATGGTAAACAATTTGATTACCAATACGGTGTAAATGGTGATTTTGCTGCGATCTCTATGGGCGATAATATCCTTACCCGCGTTTGGCGCGACCAAGTTGGCAGAGAGGTTGCACGTGAACAGGGTAGTCTACAAAGCGCATTCCACTATGACCAAATGGGGCGCTTAAGTAGTCATAAGGTTGCCAATAAGACCAATAAGGCACAGATAATTAGTCGTGATTATGGTTATGATAGCGCTGGTAATCTTGCCCTTATCAAAGATATGAAAAAGGGTGAGATAAGCTTCAAATATGATGCCCTTGATCGCCTGACAAATGCCAAGGGGATAATCAACGAAACCTTCAGTCATGACCCTGCCAGCAACATTATCTCGCAGACCGGTCAAAGCACAACGGTAGGCAAAGGTAACCGCCTGCATATGCAGGGTGATAGAAAGTTTGAATATGATGAGCGCGGAAACCTAATAGAAGAAAAACGTGGCAAAGAGGGTAAGCTGCAAACCAAGTTCCACTATAATAGCCAAAACCAACTGGTTAAAGTGGAAAAGAATGGGCAAGAGATCGAGTACAAATATGATGCACTAGGCCGTCGTATTGCTAAAACCGATAAATTTGGTGAATCTACATTCTTGTGGAATGGTAATGTTTTATTGCAGGAAAACCGTAAAAATATCCAAAAGACCTATGTTTACGAGCCAAATAGTTTTAAACCATTAGCATTCTTGCAGGATGAAAAAGTCTATTACTATCACCTCGATCACCTAGGCACTCCGCAGGAGATAACCAGCTACGAAGGTGAAGTGGTATGGTCCGTGCGCTACAAGGCATATGGTAACTTGGCGCAGCAAGATGTCGAACTGGTGGAGAATAATCTGCGTTTCCAAGGGCAGTATTTTGATGAAGAAACAGGCCTTCACTACAATCGTCACCGTTACTACGACCCAGCACATGGGAGATTTATCAATCAGGATCCGATTGGGTTATTAGGTGGTGATAACAATTACCAATATGCCCCGAATCCTGTTAGTTGGATAGATCCATTAGGGCTGGCAAAGGAACCTTGTAAAGAGAGTGCAGAAAATTTAAGAAGTCAGTATACAAAGGAGGTTGCAGGGTTAAAAAAAATAGGTGAAGAGTTATTATTAAAAGGAGTTCCTGAAATTAAAGTTGCTAAAAAACTTCATCAGATGCGAAGGCAGTTAGGCGTTAAGTTTAAAGGCATGACTCCTCCTGATTTACTAGAGTATATATATCGTTTTAATATTGATAGGTATGGTGATAAATTAGGACCAACTTTTAAATATTTGCGTACAAATCCTAAGAAAATGAAGTCGGCTAAGGAAATTATTGAATCCGCATCTACTCCTCTTGGGGATTCAAAAAAGCTTGGAGCTGCCTTACATAAACATTTTGGCGATGAAATTGCGCCTGTTTTGAAGAAATATAATTTAATTAAATAAGAGGAGTATAACTTGTTGCTAAAATTAAAAGATTTTAATTCTAATGAAATATTATCAATATATGTTAATGAGACAGTTGGTGAATTGGTTGAACATGATTTGTCAGTTGGTTTTTACTCAAGGCTAGGGGATTGTATTATTGGTTTGTTTGTAGCAGGAAAAAGACTGCTTCTTTGGTGGGATAGTGAAATTTTAGAAGTTAATAGATG
Source organism: Gammaproteobacteria bacterium (assembly GCA_033852075.1). Taxonomy (GTDB): domain Bacteria; phylum Pseudomonadota; class Gammaproteobacteria; order QZLD01; family QZLD01; genus QZLE01. Next base: position 56,400 of record JAWSVC010000034.1, read on the forward strand.
TAATGAAATAAAACATATAAGAAAAGAAAATATTAGGAAGTTTAGTTTAAACTATGATAGTAAGGTCTATGAAATTACTTATAAAATTTATGACGATCCGGTTTCTACGCAATTTTATTCAGAAAATGAAGAAGATGTTGATTTTGGGCTTTGGATTTGTAATGTCTTGTGTTCTGAAGAAAGAATTAGCATGGTCGAAGAGGCGTGGGCAGACGGTGTATAGTTGTTTATAGTTTATAGATATATCCAGCTATCAGGGGTGTAGCGTACCACTTTAACATCATACTTTTTACCGGGCGGAATAAAAAGGACACCCAGTGCGCCGGGTTAAGCTGGTGGATGATTCAACGGAATAAAAAGGACACCCAGTGCGCCGGGTTAAGCTGGTGGATGATTCAAGGTGAAAGCCCTTGATCCGGAAAGGGGGTAGCGCTCCGCCGGAACCCCGAGTCATGGGCGGGTAATCGCAAGGTTACTGGTTAAGCGTTGACAGGGGAAGATGCAGGCTCAGTATAGAGCTCCGAAAACAACCTTGAGAACGTCGACCTTGTTGGGTGAGGGGGAAGACAATACGGTGCTGTGCGTTACAGCGAGTGCAGCATGGGTTCTCCGGAGTCGATAGACCTGATGCATGTATTGATGTCATTTACACGGAACCCGGGAGGTCCCAGTGATGAAAGAGGAATGCCAACCTCTATCTGGTCAGGGAAAGCGGATGCATAATCCTGACATATACGTTGCTGGGAAGTCAGACGAATCCATAGTAGCGAAGAAGCATCGAACAAAGGAGTCGAGAGATTTTGGCGGAGATAGTGGAGCAAAGGGATTCGGCAAAGAGGAATTCGGGCAGACGATCTTTGACTAAGACACAGAGCTTAGGGGAAGAAGATAAGGATCTGGATCGGATACGGCAATTTGCTCGTAAGGAACCGGAAGCGAGCTTCAACAACTTGTTACATCACCTGACAATCAGTCGCTTGTATAAAGCGTATTACAGTATCAAACGAAACGCTGCCAGTGGAGTAGATGGAGAGACATGGTCAAACTATCAAGAAAGACTGGAGGAGCGTTTAAAAGATCTGTATGAGCGAATCCAAAGTGGCCGATACAAGCCACAACCCTCAAGAAGAGTATGGTGTAGAGCACCACTTTAACAT
>JAWSVC010000035.1:0-23816 GCA_033852075.1 Gammaproteobacteria bacterium
GTTTTTCTACAGCTTCAACGCCCGCCATAACCGGCGATAAAACCGCTTGCGGTTTTGAGTCCAGCACCGCAGGTGCGAGGGTTGATGGCGATGTTAGGGTTGACCCCTTTTAAAATACTTACCGGCAAGTTTGAAAACCTCTTTATCAAAAGAACCTGGGATTATTTCAAATGCCGAATACCCCTGTTTTTTGCCTTGAATAAAACAAGCCATTAAAAGAATACCTGTAAATGCAAAATTTGGCCAAGCATTTAATTCCCATTGCCCAGACCACTCAAGCATTACACTGTTTGAGAATGGGCCTAAATAATTAATAGGCCATTGATAGCCATCAGGGCCTTTTGAACCAGCGATATCAGCAAGAATATGAAAATGGACAACGGTAAATGCCAATGCGGCAGTTGCTAAACGCTGTGTTTTAACAACTAATGAACTAAAAATTGAAACTATAAGTGCCCAGAATATTCCATGACAAATAGCGTGGTGATAGTTGAAATATAATGATGAAGTATTTCCAATACGGTCAAAGATAAGGCCAAGCCCATCTAAATCAGGACTAAACCCTGCTAAAGCGACAATTATACGATTGCGCCTTTCTTTCAGGGCAGTATTGCCTATAAACCAACTTGTGACTAAATGAACACCAGGAGACATATTTAGTTAAGCCTAACGCTGCGATAACCGGCGAACACTCGCGTGCGAGTGTGAGTCCAGTGAATGAAATGAACGAGGTTGATCGCGTAGTTAGGCATATGTTTATTCATATGGTTTTATCTCAGTTTCATAAAATTTTTTCAAGTTGGGTAGAAAGCCTTCATATAATTTATAATTTGGCTGTCGAGGAAATTCTTCATAAGAAGACATTCCCGAAACTCTTACTTCCACTTTAGCAGCATTTGCAATCCTTTGTATTTGAGCAGGTGTAGCTGAATAGATAGCTAGGTCATAATAAGTTGTATAAATATCACCTTGTAGATTCTTAACTTTGCTATCAAAGCTTCCTGTTTCAGCTAATAAAACAACCTTGTCTCTGCCGTCATCTAGTAAAAATATGGCTTTATCGCCTTTTCGAATGTTAAGCCACCTTATATCTTGTCCTCTTGTGACTCTTTCCAAGGAAAAAATTATTCCTGAACTAATTCTATTACCGTTCTTTGATTTAACAATGAAAGGATTAAATTTGGCTGCATTTGATGCTGCACCTATAGGATCAACATCTATAATTCCCCCTCGCATTGTAACTCTAACTTGATTATCGTTAAACTTATCAATTTTTTTCTCTACTTCATATTTACCTGAGACAGAAGCCATCATGCAAGCAGATGTTAATAATATTGCAATTAGTAAGAATGATTTTTTCATAATAAAGACCTTCGTTCAAAAATATAATTTATATGCCTAACTACTATTAGACATCAAATTGACGCCTAAATCCGAATTTATTTATTCCGTAAATTTAATAATTACGGCCGAATTACATTAAACTACTAACAAAATTATTGGATAACAAGTGATTTTTAGTTATTTTGCACTGAAATGTGGTTGTAAATTGGGATATTTTATATTTTTGGCATAAATTTGTTTTTTGTTTGTAGTGGTTAATTTTCGATTTAGGTATATAAAATGACGCCTAAACCCGGTAAGCGCGGGCATTAGGCATCAAAAATAACCACGTGGGTGTTAGCTTGTAGAGGAATTTCAAAAAAATTTAATATTCTGGTTTGACGATTTGTTTTTTGATGAATAGAATATTTTTATATTATGATTACGTATTTATTGCTGCTGCATTTAGAAATGAGCATCAATAAATTTTGCCTCTTTTGAGGTTATAAAATTTGACAAAATATGGGTGGCATTGTTTATGGGGTTTCAGGCAAATAATGGCGTTGCTACGTTTCAGTCTAGCAAGATTCGTTTATTAGATCAGGTTCGTTTTGCAATTAGGGCAAAGCATTATTCTATACGCACTGAAGAGGCTTATGTTGATTGGATTAAGCGGTTTATTGTATTTCATGGTAAGCGTCATCCCTCGGGTATGGGGGCTTTTCAGATTCAGGCTTTTTTGAATCATTTGGCGATTAATCGTGAAGTTGCGGCTTCTACACAGAATCAGGCGCTAAGTGCGTTGCTGTTTTTATATCGTGATGTTTTGAATATCGAGTTGCCAAAACTTGATCTTGATAAAATTACAAGAGCGAAGCAGCCGATGCGTTTGCCTGTTGTTTTAACAAAGTCTGAGGTAGAGCAGTTATTAGTTCATCTTCATGGTACACATAAGCTTATGGCTCGTTTGCTTTATGGAAGTGGTATGCGTCTTATGGAGTTGATTAGGCTGCGTGTGCTTGACCTTGATTTTGAGCGTAAAGAGATAGTGGTGCGTAATGGTAAAGGCGGAAAGGATAGAATGACGGTTTTGCCTTCTAGTATTATACCGGCGTTAAATGATCATTTGGATGAGGTTAGGGCGCTTTACGACAGTGACAGAAATAAAGGTGTTCCGGGTGTTTATCTTCCATTTGCTTTGGCAAAAAAGTATCCCAAGGCTATTTATGAATGGCGTTGGCAGTATGTGTTCCCTTCCTTCAAACTTTCTATAGATCCGCGGACCAAGTTGGAGCGTCGTCATCATGCCTGTGAGCAAAGTTTGCAGCGAGTGGTTAAAAAAGCTGCTGATTCTGCTGGTATAAATAAAAAGGTAACGCCTCACACCTTAAGGCACTCTTTTGCTACTCATCTTATGGAAAATGGCTATGATATTAGGACAGTGCAGGAGCTGTTAGGGCATAAAGATATCAGTACAACCCAGATTTATACTCATGTGCTTAATCGCGGTGGTCGCGGGGTTTTTAGCCCTTTGGATGTTTGAGTTGGTTAATGTTCGATAACTACAAAGGCAACTGCATAATCTTTCTCATCGCTTATGGATAGATGAAAGTTTGTTTCTGGATTAAGTATCGATAATACTGATTCGTGCGTGCCAATATAATTGATTAGCGGCTTACCCAAATCAGAGTTAGTTACCTCGATATCGCACATGTTAAGTCCGTTGCGAATACCTGTGCCCATGGCTTTTGCAAATGCTTCTTTGGCCGCAAATCTTTTTGCCAGAAAACGTTCTGGGAATTTGTTTTGGGAGTATTGCTCCAGCTCCTTAGGGGATAATATCCGTTGCGCAAAACGCTCGCCATTTTTACTAATGGCTTCTTGGATGCGTTTTATCTCAACAATGTCTGTACCAATTCCGGTTATCATTGTTGGTGAGCTTTACGTGCATGACGAATTATCTGCTTCATCTCTTTTACTGCAGAATCCAGCCCAATCATAACTGCTTGTGCAATTATTGCATGGCCAATATTAAGCTCTCTTATAGGAGTAAGCGCTGCGATAGGCTCTACGTTATGGTAGTGTAGTCCGTGTCCTGCATTTACTTTTAAGTCGATATCTTTGGCGTATTCAACCCCGGCGATTATTTCGGCAAGTTGTTTTTTTTGTTCTGTAGGATTTTTTGCATCTGCGTAATGGCCAGTGTGGATCTCAACGACACGAGCGCCAGTTTCTTTTGCGGCATCTAATTGCTCTTTGGAAGGATCGATAAAAAGGGAAACCTCGATACCGCTGCCTTGTAACGCAGCTGTTGCATCTTTTATTCGGTTTAAATTGTTTTTTACATCAAGGCCGCCTTCGGTTGTTAGTTCTTCTCGTTTTTCTGGAACCAAGCAGCAGTCAGATGGTTGAAGTTTTTGGGCAATGCTTACCATTTCATCGGTTACTGCCATTTCCAGGTTCATTCTGGTTTGAATGGTTTGGGAAAGAAGTTCAACATCTCTATCTTGTATGTGACGACGATCTTCGCGTAGGTGCACAGTGATTAAATCTGCACCTGCTTGTTCTGCAACAAAGGCCGCCTGTACAGGATCGGGATAAACTGTGCCGCGAGCTTGGCGTAGTGTCGCAATGTGGTCAATATTAACGCCAAGAAGAACATCGTTTATAAGGTCCATAAGGTCTCCTGTTTTCCATTAAGGATAATTGATATTTATCGATTGGTAGAAACTAAGGTGAAGGATTTTACACTGTTTATCTATAAATAGTCGATGTCGACTTGGTTTGAGAGATGGTTATTCAACCATGATTTGGTCAACAATATGTATCAGCCTTTGATATGGCTGGTCAATGTCGTCAAATTTTGCTTCACGTAATAGATTTTCTAATTCAAGACATGCCTGCTTAAGCTCAGGAACTCCACATACACTGGCAGCGCCGTGAAGTTTATGAACACTGTCTTTTAGGTTGGAGAAGTTTTTATCTTCGTAGTGTGATGATATTTTTGTCCGGTGTGTTGGTAACTCTGCTTTAAGCATTTGGAATAGTTCGGCGGTTAATCCGTCATTGCTCTCAGTAGTTTTATCCAGAGTTTCCTTTTCAATCTTGATTGAGTTTTCACGGTTGCGGTTATTATGATCGATCCTTTTATTAAGGATGCTTAATAACTGCTCTTCAGTTATTGGTTTAATCAGACACTCATCAATATAGCCGCTGTTTAATAGATGTTCTTTTTCACCAGGCATCGCATTAGCGGTTAAAGCGACGATTGTTGGTTGCGCATCTTTAGGAAGTGTTTCTCTGATTTTTTTTGATGCATCTTCGCCGTTCATTATTGGCATATGGATATCCATTAATATTACGTCGAAGTTTTCGCTGGTTGCTTTATTAACTGCTTCCTGGCCATTTTCGGCTTCAGCAATTGATGCGTTGTGCTTAAGTACCAGAGTGCATGCAAGCTTCCTGTTAATACGGTTGTCATCTACTACTAATACATGAAGTTTATCTAGGGTTGTATCAACTGCTGTAATGAGAGTTGTTTCTGCCGCGCCTTCTTTTTTAGGTTCATCTTTTCTGGCTGTAATATGGTTGATTGCCGCTTCTGGATCTTGGATTATGCGGCAGAATTCGCGATACAAGGTTTGTCTTCTGGTCGCTTTTGGCAGTGAGGCAGAAGCTCCTTGCAGAAATAGCTGACGTAGTTCATTTCGATCAACGGTGTTGGCCATTGCAACAACCGGAATCTTATAAGATTGAATCTTGCTCATTAATAACTGGAATGCTTGACCGTTTAGATCAGAACGCGATAGACCTACTACCGCCATATTCCAACCCTTATCAGCAGTAAGTAGGGATATGAAACTGTGTTTATTATCAACCTCGGTTACATTAATGTTCCACGATTCAAAAATATGGCGCAAAGCGAGGCGAGAAAGAGGCATCTCATCAAGCAGAAGAACCTTAGAACTCTTGAGTGGGGTATCAAGAGCTTTGGCTTCTGATGCCTCATTTATTCTTTGCTTGTTTAATTTTAGGGTAAACCAGAATGTAGAACCTTTGTCTATCTCGCTTTCAAGTCCGATCTGTCCGCCCATTTGCTCAACTAGTTTTTTAGAAATTACCAGTCCGAGGCCAGCGCCACCAAAACGTCTGGTTGTAGAGGTGTCTGCTTGAGCAAACGCATTAAATAATTTTTTCTGTTCATCAATATTTAAACCAATACCTGTATCGGCTACTGTGATTCTTATCATGCAATCTTCGTCTTTGTCTTCATCAAGCATGATGCGTACAACAACGCGACCAACAGAGGTGAATTTTATTGCATTGTGAACAAGGTTGGTAAGCACTTGCCTGATTCTGATTGGGTCACCATGTAGTTTGATTGGAACATCACTGTATATCAAATGTACCAGTTCAAGGTTCTTGTTGTATGCAGATGGAGCAAGTAGAGAGAATACCTCTTCAACGCAGTCGCGCATGTCAAAGGCAACATTGTCGATAACCAACTTGCCAGCCTCTATCTTAGAGAAGTCGAGAATATCATTGATAATGGCAAGTAGGTTAGCCCCGGATTCTTTAATGGTATTCAGATAGTCAAGTTGTTCATCATCCAGTTGACTATGAGACAGAAGGTCAGTGAAGCCTAAAATACCGTTAATAGGGGTGCGAATCTCATGACTCATGTTCGCCAGAAATTCTGATTTCACCTTACTTGCTTCAAGAGCTTTTTTTCGTGCTATATCGAGTTCAACGTTTTGAATCTCAACCGCTTCTAAGGTTTCTCTAAGTTCCTGTGTTGCCTGGTCAACTTTTTCCTGCAGCTCTTCGTGAGCCTGCTGAAGGGAGACTGCCATAGAGTTAAAACCTCTTTCCAAGGTTCCAAGTTCCCCTCCCGAGTGTTCTTCAACCCGGGTGTCAAATTTCCCCTTTTCCAGTTCTTCTACCGCATTATTTAATTTAACGATAGGTGCGGTTACCGTACGGCTTGCCCATAGTCCAAGGAATATTGAGACTATAACCGTTATCATGGTGATAAGTACGCTATTTAGTAGTGCCTGCGATTGTTTTAAGGTGGTAGCACGCAAAGATAGCTCAACCGTTACTCTACCTAGTGATGATATGTCGCTGCTTAGGGTATTGCTACGTCTGCTGGTTGATGTTAGATAGCTCGATTGTTTAATATTAGCTTCAAATATAAGTGGAATATCATCACGAATAAATAGCTTAAGCAGATTTGAGATCAAGGCTTGCGGAAGAGATTCGGTTAAATGTCGGCGTGATTGAGCCAAGAGCCGGCCTTTGCTATCAGTGATAGTAACAGATTTAACATCTAGTTCTCCCAATGCTGCATCTGCAAGGTCTTGCAAAAGTTCATATTTTCTTGTTTGAACTCCGTATTCGCTGGCTGGTGCTAACTGGTTGGCTATGGTTTTGCCGCGAGCAATAAGAGAGTCTTCAAAACCGGTGATTTGAGTTTGAACCAAATAAAAGCCCAGGCAAAGGGCGATTAGAGTAGGGGGGGTTAAGGCCATCAACAATACTTTGGCTCTGATTCCCCAGCGTGACATCATTCTAGTTAAACTCCATGTAACTTTAGCTTTATTGCGGTTTTTGATATAACCAATAAATGCTTATATTTGTAAGCCTATTTCCATATTTGATGAGGTATATGATTCAATCCCAAATCCAGTTATTTTATTAACTGGCATCAATCATAATTTTAGTCTTAAATACGCTAAGATACCAGAGGTTAGGTCAATTGTTTGCTAAAATATGCGAAGTTGCTTTGCTGTTTGGATGTGTTAGCTTGAGCGGAAGCTAAAATAACTAAAATGGATTAGTCATTAAAAATACCAAGTTCTTTAGGTAAAGTGAGTTTTAGGTTATCAACTTCAGCCTCAATTCTGGAGATTGTATTTGGAATTACCGGGGCGAAGCCATTTTTTTCAAAAAGGTGTTCCAGTAGATGGCACAAGCCAGATATTTTCATTGCGCCCATATTTGCACAGCTTCTTTTTAAGGTGTGTGTGATAAATATAAATTGATTGTCATCATTGGTTTCATAGGCAAGCTCCATTTTTTTTATCCGTTTTTGGCATGAATCAAAAAAACCAATGATGAATTTTTCCATTTCTTCCTTGGGGATTAATGAGCGTAGTGAAAGTATTGTTGCGATATCTAATGCTTCAGGAGTGTTTTGAAGCATTATCTGTTTGCGTTGTGAATTATGCTCAGCATCAGAAATCAGTTTCTCGATATCCAAGTGGTCTTCGATAATGTGTTTTAGTTCGTTATGCTCTATCGGAAGTTTTAGTATTCCGGTAATTCCTGATTTTTTTGCATCTATTTCATTAATGCCTGTATTTTGATTTTGGGTGGCAAAGATAGGAGTGTTATTTTTACCTGCTCCCATTCGCCTAACTATTTGTGCAAGTTCAAGTGAGTCCAAGACAGGCATGTTAGACTTTATAAATATTAGAGAATAATTGTTGGATGTAATAAGTTTTGATGCTTTTTCACTATGGGTGCATATTTCTGAGCTAATGCTGTATGTATGAAGTAGCATAGCTAAAGATTTCAGACTTTTTAGGTCATTATCTATAAGCAAAGCTTTGGTAGAGTAAGCTCTATTGGCTTCTTTTATTGAGTGTTTGGTAATTAAATGATTGGTTTTTGGAAGTCCAAATACCATAGATAGGCATTGATAGAGTTGTGAAACTTTGATTGGTGTACTTAGATAACCGCTTATTCCTGCGCCGTTAGCAATATTGGCATCGCCTTTAAAGCCATTAAGGGTAATAAGGACTTGCTTGGTTTGTGCAAGGTTCTGATTAGTCGATATCCAGCTGGACAGCTTAACCCCTTGTATCTGCGGGCTTTGAATATCAATCAAAATTAAGTCGAATGGAATATTTGATTTATAAGCTTCAAGCAGAAGATTTTTGGCTTCCGATTCGCTAGATGTTGCTTGGAATTCGATTCCCCATTGCATTAAATGCTGCTGGATTACCAAACTGTTTGCCGGGATGCTATCGACTAAAAGAACTTTTTTGCTATTAAGATCGGTAAATATTTCAATTTGGCTGTCTTCTTCGGTGAAATTACCAAATGGTAGTGTAATGACAAAGCAGCTGCCGCTATCATCATCTTTTCTGATTTCAAAATTGCCACCCAGTTTGGTGACTAGCTGATTACTTATAGATATACCTAGTCCGGTTTCTTCTGGGTGGAGTTTGTTTTCTCCTGTTGCAAGGTCAATAGAATCAAAAACCTGTTTGCGGGCTTGGTCGGGCTTTACTCCAGAGTCATATATTTCAAACTTGATGTTAAATGTGTCGTTTTCATCCTTGTGTTCAGAACTGTCATCAGTGGAAACATATATCAAAATTTCACCTTGTTCAGTGAATTTAATAGTGTTGGAGATCAGGTGAATTAGTATTTGTCTTAGTTTTGTAGGGTCGCCATTAACCTTTTGGGGGATCTGCGAGCTAAAAAGATAAGTAAGATCCAGCATCTTGATCTTAGCCTTTTCTTCTAAGATCTCTACTATATCTTCTACAAGCACCCTTATATCAAAAGGTATGCTCTCAATTGCTACTTTACCGCTGGCTATTTGTGAAAGCTCCAGAACATCATCAACTATGGTAACCAGGCTGTTGCTGGAATCGTTGGCAATATCTATTAGCTCTTGTTGATCGCTGGATAACTCCGTTTCTGAGAGCAGCTTTAGCATTCCCATGGTACCGTTCATTGGAGACCTTATTTCATGGGTCATGGTCATGAGGAAGTTGGAAATATTTTTATTTGATCGTGCTAATTCATGAGTCTTGCGCTCAAGCTCGTTAGTGCGCGATGCAATTTGATCTTCAATAGCGGTGTGATTATCTGCAAGCTTGTTTTCGGCATTTTTTCTGTTGCTGGTTTCATTCTGCAGTTCTTCAATTAAGCTATTAAAAGCTCTTCCGGCAAGAGCAATCTCGCTTATTCCGTCGCTTTGAGCTCTGATTGAAAAGTCACCTTTCTCTTCAACGCGGCGCATTACCTGTATCAAATCTAAAATTGGTTTGGCGATACTTTTTGCAGTTATTAATGATGCGATTGCCGAGAGCAAAATTATCAATATAGCGGCTAATAATAACGTTTTTACAATATGATTAAGATCGCTTTGGGTTTCTTGTCTGGAAAGGAATAATGCAAAGTGTCCGAGTATAGTTCCGTTTGAGGCTAGAGGAATTATTCCTCGGAAAAATGATTTGTCGTAGATGTTTATAATATCGAATTTGATTTTATTAGTTAGCAGACTATCAAAAGAGTTTATTTTTGTGCCGAAAGCTAATGTAGGTGTGATTTTGTTTTGAGCTGGTATATTGCCAGCTATATATTTGTTATTTAAATATAGGTTGGTCTTTAGGTTGGTTAATTTGGCTATGTCATTAGTGAAACTGTTGCCAAATGGTTGCTTTAGATAGATTGCCCCAACTTGTTTTTTATGTTCCTGAAGAGTATTAACATCAATCATGCTGACAGATAGCGGTGCCTGGGCGGTTACCCATAAGACATTTTTGTTTTCTACAATGCTTGATTGAGGTAATTGTGGATAAGAAGATTGGATAAAAGATGGGATTGGGGCGATTCTGATATCATTCCATTGCTCATCTGATGGCATTTTTCCTTTTATAGTTTCTGCTTGTAAAAATTTATCTCCTTCTGAACTGGTTGGTATTGAAATTTTTGCGGTATTTTTTGAAATTTCAATATGACATATCCATTTTTCGTTTGTTCCAAAAACTGTTATCTGGGGTATGCCGGTTGTAAGAGCCATAGAATATACCGAAAGCGCTAAAGACTTTCGTTCGCTTTTAAGCATCTCGTTCATGGCTTTTATATTGCTGGTTTCTTGAATAAAGTTTGTTAAATTAGCCAGTTCAGATGTGGTGGCTATCTTGGCGGCGCTATCTTTAAGGGTGAGTCTTTTTTCTTCTAATCTTTCGGCGACAATTTTTGCTGCAGAAAGTATGCTGGTATGCGCTTTTCTTTCAGTTTGTTCCCATAACATTACTGACACAATAGCAGTAAATAGCAAGATAGAGCATATGATAACCAATGCTACATTTAAGATTATCTTGGTTTTAATATTTAGGTTCATTGTGTTTTTTTGCTTAATTCTTTTTATTTATGATTTCTATGTGTGGGGTGGTTTAGATTCCTTTTCTTAAAGCTAAAACTTCATCTGCACTGCGCATTGATTCTTCAGCAGTTATTAATTGTAAGTCTTTAAGAATAGGAAAGTTATACTGTTTTGAATCAGCAATTACTCCAAAGTATGATGGGCAGTTTAGTTGATTGTCTACAGGTCTAAAATGTAAGTCGCCTCTGGTTGTTTTTATTTCTAATGAAGACATAACCTTGGAAATTTGTTTATTATCCAATGAATTGGCTGCGTCTATACCCTGCTTTAAAGCGTAAACTGCATCGTATTCTAATACGGCCCAGTCGCTGGGGTAATGTTTGAAATCGGTTTGGTAATTTTTGACGAAATTTTGCATATATGGATTGTCCATATGTGCAAAAAACGGTGCTCTGGCAACGCCGGTCATATTTCTTGGCAAGATATCTTTCTGACGGATAAGTTCTGATAAACTGATTAATGACCCAGGATATGCAAAGCGGTCGAAAAAGTTAGTAGCCTTGGCAGTATGGATCCAGCGTACATTATCAAGAGATGCTATAACTCCAAGAACAAAATCAGGAGTTAATAAGGCCATGTTAGATATATATGGAGTAAAGTTTAGTTCGCCTAGTCGAGGCCATTCCTCACTTAATAACCTAAGGTTTGGCGCTTTTGTTTTTAGCAAACTAACGATATTGCCTTGAGTTGATCTACCCCATTCATAATCGGATGCGATAGTGGAATAGGTTTGCCAGTTATTCTTTTTTGCTAATCGTGCTACACCAATAGCAACAGCTGCTGCTTGCATGTAACTATTTGGACCGACACTAAAAACATACGGCGAAAAGTTATCTTTGGTAATGTTTTCAGAATTACTGATTGCTGTGACCAATATTACTTTGTTGTCATGTATTAAAGGTTTGATTGCTATAGCTGTTGAACTGGAATATGTACCAAGAATAGCATCAACTTTGTCATGCATGACTAAACTAGTAGCCTCTCTTAGGGCAATGTCTGCTCTGGTATTGGTATTTCTAATGAAAAGCTTGATCTTATGTTTACCAAGCATTCCACCTTGTTTGTTAATTTCATCAACTGCAAGTTTTATCGCTTCTATACCATCTTTACTGTATACCAAGCCTGACCCTGATAGGCCAAGTAGTACGCCTAAACGATATTCTCGTGCCGAATTATCAGCGAAGGCAGAAATACTAAATATCTGTATAGCTATGAAACAAGCAATAATCTTTATAAGAATGCGCATATTTGTTCAGTCCCTGCATCAAAATATGTCCATTAGATACTAAATCCCCAGTCGTTCCCTTTAGTATCGTGAAATTTATCGATATATGAAAAATCGAATCACAAATAATACTACTATTTGCAAGTGTTTAGAAGATATTAATTGTAAATAAAAAGGCCCGGAATATTTTTGGGCCTTTTTTATCTTATATGCAAATTACGTTTATTAATTAGCTTTTTGAGCTGACGGCAATATTTCTAACGGCGATAAACCTCCAAAAATTCAGCAATCATGCCTATTGCAGTTTCAATTTCATCAACTCGTGGTAAGAATACTACGCGGAAATGATCGGTTCCGGGGTAGTTGAATGCAGAGCCTTCGACAATCAGGATTTTTTTCTGCTTCAATAGTTCAAGAACAAATGTTTGATCATTTGGTATTTTGTAAACCTCTGGGTCTAGTTTTGGGAATAGATAAAGTGCACCCATTGGTTTTACGCATGATACTCCAGGTATTTGAGTCAGGAGTTCGTATGCTTTTTCCCGCTGGTCATATAAACGTCCGCCAGGAACAATTAGATCTTTAATGCTTTGGTAACCGCCAAGGGCCGTTTGTACAGCATGTTGTGCAGGAACATTACTGCATAAGCGCATATTCGAAAGCATCTCTAATCCTTGAATATACCCTTTGGCACGCTGTTTTGCTCCACTTATTATGAGCCATCCTGCTCTAAAGCCCGCAATTCTGTATGACTTTGAAAGCCCGTTAAAGGTTACAAAAACTAAATCATTTGCAAGTGAAGCAATCGGGATGTGTTTAGCATCTTCATATAAAATCTTGTCATAGATTTCATCAGAAAAGATTATAAGGTCGTGTTCGCGCGCAACTTCTATAACCTGTTCTAAAAGCTCTTTGCTATAAACTGCACCTGTTGGATTGTTGGGGTTAATTATCAATATGCCCCGAGTATTAGGAGTGATTTTTGATTTTATATCCTCAATGCTTGGTTGCCAGCCATTATCTTCATCGCACAAATAATGCACTGGTTTGCCTCCTGCAAGGCCAACAGCAGCAGTCCATAATGGATAATCCGGAGCTGGGATTAACAGCTCATCACCATTATTAAGTAATGCCTGCATAGCCATAACGATTAATTCGCTAACACCATTGCCCATATAGATATCATTGATCTCAACTCCATCAATCTTGATTTGCTGACAATATTGCATTATTGCCTTACGTGCGGAGAATAGACCTTTTGAATCACTATAACCCTGAGCTTTGGGCAGGTTAAGAATAACATCCTGAAGTATCTCGTCAGGCGCTTCGAAACCGAATGGGGCCGGATTGCCAATATTAAGCTTAAGAATTCTATGTCCTTCCTCTTCGAGGCGCTTGGCTTCATCAAAAACTGGTCCTCGTATGTCATAACAAACATTCTCCAGTTTCTTTGATTTTTCAATATTTTTCATGTTGGCATCCAGTTTAAAATTATCATGATAGATACATAAAAGTATATCACAGCATAACGGCAATATTTGCCGTAAATAAAGGGCTGACGATTATAACTTTAAGGAAACCTATAGAGTACCAGAGAAAAGGGAACTAGGGGATAGTTTGAATGAAAATTAGTTGCAAAAAAAGCGGCTAAAAATATAGCCGCTGTTATTGGGTTAATTTATATGAATTATTCGCAAATAGATGGTATTTGCTCAACGATAATCTGAATTTCCTGTAGCTCTTGAATGCTTGCATCTACGTATGTTTCACCTTCATATACATCATGGCAAAGAGAATCGTTGTCCCTCTCAACATATTTAATAGCTTTAACATGAATAGTGGTTGTCGGAAACTGGTCTATTACCCATGTAGTACAGCCCTCATCAATACAAACAGCGTCAATCATTTCGGTTGCAGTAGCGTCCGTTTCAATCCACTGAACCCAGGTGTCAGAAATTGGAGTGCCTTCATCGTCAACAGTAGTGATAACGATATTTTGATTGTATTCAGAAAGGTCTAAAGATTCTTTTGCATATTCTTGTTGTTCAGAGCTTTGTTGCTCAGATATATCGCCGGAATCGGTTGAGGATCCGCCGCCGCATGCTGTTAGTAAAAGAATAGCTGCTAAGGTTAAAACTGCATGAGTAATTTGTTTTATCATTATTTTTTCCAATTATTAAAACTACTTGTTGAAACCGTTGTTTATGTGTTTTGAAGCGGTATTGCAAAAAACGGCAATTCGTCGTTTCTGCGGGGTGCTCTAGTTCTCAATATTAGTAAATACTAACACAGGTTTTTTGTTTTGTCGATCTTGTCACAGAAAATTAATATAAAAAACAATTTTTACTGCTCTAAAAGCTATTTTTCTACAGATTTTGATATGTAATGATAGCGATTTTGCTGGTATCTTGAGTGATATTTGTAGGAAATATCTTACATGAGTGTAGGTGAAATTAGGTTTGTAGCGAACGAAAAAAGGGTGTTTTTAAAGTTCAAATTTGTATCTAATGGATTTTAAAGGAATTGTTGCTGTAGGGCTGTTTTAAGGCGGTTTTTGGGGCGGTTGCATAACAAAAAGGAAAGGGTAAGATACGCACAACTTCTGAACAAACAGGGAACAACGGACTGGAAGGAAGATGAACCTCTAGGATGGAGGAACGAGCAGGATGCTTGGGTAGGGATTCGAAGAGGGTGGTCAATTTTATTGGCCACCCTTTTTATTTTTCGCGTTTATTTTCCCAATATCTGTGTTGCATCTTCGCTATCGTCCGATCATTTACTTGATGTAAACTCACGGCTCTCAAGCTTGATGCGCCTTGATCTTGGAAAAATATCCTGCGAAAAATAGTTTCTTGGATTGTTTCGTATATGTGCTTTCTCAAAAGGTTTTCCTGAATAAAATTACCTATTTATTAATCCGGCAATAATGATTGCCAGGATTAATAGTAACCAGTCACTTTTTGTTGTAAATAATCTGGTTTTGATACGAAAATTTTTTGACATTTTTATTGGTCATTTTTTTTAGAAATATAAAAAGTCAAAAAAATGTATATGCGGCATTAACTTAAAAATAAATCAGCACCTTATGCGGGATATGTAAGAAACCTTGTTAATTATTAATTTCTAAAGTTGTGATCAATGTCACAGTTCTTCATTGGTTCATCAGCTAAATATTATAGAGTCAGTCACTTTTTTGACGCATGGAAGTGAAAAATCCAAGGCAGGGAGCCTTGGCCTTTGGTCTTAAGGTCAAAGTGAGTAACAGAATGTCAGCAAAGTCCCCCGCTTTGTGTAAAACATTTTGGAGCTATATTTGAAAAAGTCTTAAGGATGGACTTTTTCAGGGAAGAGAAATAATTCTACGAGGGAATTGTAGTGGCAAAAATTTTGGTTGTGGATTCCAACAAGGAACGTGGGCACGAGTTAGAAACTGTTTTGCAGTTTTTAGAGCATTATGTAGATTTGATTCATGAAGATTCTGAGTTAAAAGAAAAGATCAAAGGTGATGGTCGTTTGGCAATGGTCATTGTTTCTTCTGAGGAGTCAGGTGCGGTATGGAAATCTCGTGTTGATGTTATAAAGGCAGAATCTCCTGCTATCCCTGTTTTTCTTATTGTTGAAGAAGATGGGGTAAAACCAAATATCGCCGGATACAGCGCCAAGGTGTCTGGATTGATCGATTATCCTTTCAAGCAATCAAAGCTTACTACTGCTATTAATCAGGCAGTAAATCAAACCATAAAAAGTCAGGATCAGAATCTTAACTACAACCCTAATATTCCGCCTTTAGTAGGTGAAAGTACGGTTATTCAGCGGAATAAATATCTTATTGAACAGGTAGCGAAAACCGATGCTACAGTGCTGGTATTAGGTGAATCAGGTACTGGTAAAGAGGTTGTTGCCAGAAACATCCATCATCTATCTTCAAGACGCGATAAGCCTTTTGTTCCAGTTAATTGTGGAGCAATACCTAGCGAACTTTTAGAGAGTGAGCTTTTCGGTCATGAAAAGGGGGCGTTCACCGGAGCTATTACGGCTAGACAAGGTAGGTTTGAGCTGGCTCAAGGAGGAACTTTATTCTTGGATGAGATTGGCGATATGAGCCTGCAGATGCAGGTTAAGTTGCTTCGGGTTTTGCAGGAGAAGGTTTTTGAAAGGGTTGGAAGCAATAAGAGTATCAAGGCTGATGTGCGTATAATCGCGGCAACTCATAGAAATCTGGAGCAAAGAATTGCTGAAGGTGAGTTTCGTGAAGATCTATTTTATCGTCTGAATGTGTTTCCAATAGAGATTCCGGCCTTGCGGGTTCGGTTGGATGATGTGCGTTTGTTGCTTAAAGAGTTTATTCGCAGAATGGCTAGTGAGGGGCGTGGTAATCTACAGATAACTTCAGAGGCAGAGGCTGTACTTAGTCAATATCATTGGCCAGGTAATGTGCGTGAACTGGTGAATGTGGTTGAAAGATTATTTATTCTATGTCCGGATAAACCGGTTGGTGTAATGGATTTACCGCAAAAGATTCTAAATAGTGTAGATACAGATGTGGTAGAAGTTGAGATCGAAAGGGAGGAGCATGAGGAATCACATGCAGCTCCTGCTTCTTCAGCTCCACTCGCCCTTGATGAAAATGGAATCGATCTTAAACAGACTATGACAGATTTGGAAAAGGATCTTATTCGTCAGGCATTAAAAGAATCCAATGGTATTGTGGCCCAAGCTGCAAAACTTCTTAATTTACGCAGAACTACTCTTGTAGAAAAGATGCGTAAATATGCGATGTAATTTGTAATTATTATTAAAAAGTTAATGACGGATTATTGACTTGCAAAAAACATTAGTATTTAAAACTCAGTTAAATCAATGTGTTGTTGAGTTGGTATATGGTTTGCATAAGCTTAAGCAAATATAGGAATTTAATAGTTGCTTAGGAAAAGATTGAGGTAAACCATGACACAACAGATAAACATATTGATTATCGAAAACGGTCCTAGCGGTTCCGATTCTTATGTGTCTGCAGTAGATAAACTTGGATACAACTCTTTTGTGGTAAGCGATATTCGTAAGGCGATGCAGATAATGCAACGCGAGTTTATTAACCTAATCATTATAGATACCCAAAATCAGACAGAGCATTGGAATAGCTTTATTAATTCAGTAAATTCAGAAGCTGTAACTATTCCTGTTATCGTAGTGTCGGCAAATAATGATGTGCAACAGGCGGTTGATGTTATGCGTCAAGGGGCTGTTGATTATTGGGTAAAACCGGTATCTGTTAGTAAGGCCGAATATGGAATTTCAAAACATGCCAAAAGAGCTATTGTCGATAATGTTATTTTAGAATCAGATAAATCAAAGAGATTATTCGCGCTCGCCAGTAGAGTAGCAGCATCAGATGTATCGGTATTGATAAGTGGTGAAAGTGGAGCTGGTAAAGAGGTTGTGGCTCGCTTTATTCATGGAGCATCAGCTAAGTCAAAAGGACCTTTTGTTGCAATTAACTGTGCCGCAATTCCAGAGAATATGCTTGAAGCACTATTGTTCGGTTATGAAAAAGGCGCATTTACCGGTGCATTACAAACACATGCGGGGAAGTTTGAACAGGCTCAAGGTGGCACGCTTTTATTGGATGAAATTTCGGAGATAGCTCCTGCCTTGCAGGCAAAATTGCTAAGAGTGCTGCAGGAAAAAGAAGTTGAAAGAATCTGCGGTTCGCAACCAATCCCATTAGACGTCAGAGTTTTAGCAACTACAAATCGCAACCTAAAAGAAGAGGTTAAACTAGGTCGATTCCGTGAAGACTTATATTATCGTTTAAACGTATTTCCTCTTCATTTAAACCCATTGCGTGAGCGTTCTGATGATATTTTACCGCTTGCAAAATCCCTTATTTATAAGCATTCCTTGAGTAAAGGGATTATTCCTCATCTAACTCCAGAAGCAGAGATGAGGCTGCTTGGATACAAATGGCCAGGTAATGTGCGCGAGCTGGAAAATGTGATTCAACGAGCGTTGATTTTGGCAAATGGTGATGAGATTGATGAATACTCAATTCAATATGAAGAAGAGCTTGATCAGGTTAGTGCCAAAATACTGTCAGAGGAATATGAAGAAACTCAAACAGAAGAAAGCCTGGAAGAAAGGGTGCGTAGTAGTGAGCACGAAACCATTATTCAGGTTATGAAAAAGGTAAATGGTAGCAGAAAGGACGCAGCTCAAATTCTTGGAATAAGCAGCAGAACGCTGCGTTATAAATTGGCCAAGCTGCGTGAATCAGGATACGAGGTTCCTGCAGCATATAGTGCTCAGTGTGCCTAGGCTGGATAAATAAAGAGGTAAAAAGATATGAATGCAGCAGGAATTAACCCATTTTTAAAACAGATGGAAGCAATGAAGGTACAGGCGGCGAATCAAGAACCCAAAATTAATGCTGGTGCCAATGCTACTCAGAAAACAGATTTTGCAACTATTTTGCAAAACTCTATTGAGCAAGTTAATGAGCTTGAGCAGACATCTCACAATATGGCAGATGCATTTGTGCGTGGAGAAACTGACGATTTAGTCGGAGTTATGATTTCACAACAAAAGGCCAGAGTTGCATCTACCGCCATGATAGAAGTCAGAAATAAACTATTAGAGTCATATCGTGAAGTTATGAATATGTCAGTTTAAAGAAGATAAGAGTTAATAGGATCCGAATATGGCAGACGAACAAAAAAAACTACCAGCACAAACACCAGGCACAGAGATTGTTAAGCCGGGAAGCCCAATTAGTGACAGGGCAATAAGGCAGTTATGGTTGATTATTATTTTAGCAGCCGCGATTGCAGGTGGAATTACATTGTTTAATTGGGTTAAAGAACCTGCGTATAAAACACTGTTTGCAGATCTATCCGGTCGTGATGCTACAAAGGTTATGGAGGCCTTGGGCAAGGTAAATATCCCATACAAAATTGATAACAATACTGGCGCAATTATGGTTCCAAGTGCTCAAGTATATGAAGCCAGATTAAAACTTGCTGGCGAAGGTTTGCCATCAGGTTCTGGAAGAGGCTTTGAACTATTAGAAGAAGATCAAGGTTTTGGGACCAGCCAATTTGTAGAAACAGCAAGATATAACCATGCACTAGAATCAGAAATTGCGCGTTCAATTACTCAGATTCAAAGTGTAGAAAGTGCAAGGGTTCATTTGGCATTAGCTAAAAAATCGGCGTTTGTAAGAGATCAAGGTAAATCAAAGGCCTCTGTGGTCGTAAATCTATATCCTGGTCGAGGGTTATCTGATGGACAGGTTGCCTCTGTCGTACATTTGGTCGCCTCCAGTGTAGCTAATATGGATTATGAAGATGTAACCGTAATCGATCAGCGCGGACGTTTGCTTTCAAGAAACAATGATGATGGATTAATGGCGCAAAGTACCAGGCAGCTTGAATACCGTCAAAGTATTGAATCAATGTTGATTGGTAGAATCGAAACCATCTTAACTCCATTTATTGGTGATGGAGGTGTGCGTGCTTCTGTCTCAGCGGATCTGGATTTTTCGTTCTCTGAAAGTACCAGTGAGCAGTTTGCTAAAGAAGGGGTGGTTCGCAGCGAGCAAACTTCAGAAGAGACAAGTTCTGGCGGAGTAGGTTCTGGCGGTGTGCCAGGGGCGTTAACCAATCAACCTCCAACAGCAGCAGGGCTGACATCAGCAGCAGATGCTTCTGGTGGAGGGAGTAATTCTACCAGAAATGCTGTCAGAAACTATGAGCTTGGAAAAACTATCAGTCATCAGAAGAGTTCAAGTGGAGAGATCAAAAAATTGACGATTGCTGTAGTTGTTGACGATATGCCAAGCAAAGACGGAGGAGAATCGCAACCGTTAACACAGCAGCAACTAGACAATATTACAGCATTGGTAAAAGAGGCTGTAGGATTTAATGAGGATCGTGGAGATCGTTTAAGTGTAATGAATGCAAGCTTTAAAAAGCCTGAAAAACCAGTGGCGCAGGAGCCAGGTATTCTAGAACAACCATGGTTTATGGATGTGGTCAGAATCGCAGCATTTGCGCTAGTTGGCATAATACTTGTATTAGTTGTGATAAAACCAGTGATAAAGGCACTGATTCCTAAAATTGAGCCAAAGGTGGTAATGACTCCTCAACCAGCTCCTGCAATGGCAACAGCTGCAGAGCAAGTAGCACCGCCATCACAGATCGAAAAGCAGGTAACGCAGTTTGATTCCGATGTGGAAAAGGCAAAGGAGATAGCTAGTGAAGATCCAGCATTGGCGGCAAATATAATTAAGAGTTGGATGGAAACAGAACAGTAAGGTAAATCCTAATGGATGGAACAAAGAAAGCAGCATTATTTTTGATGAGCCTTGGAGAAGAAGTTGCCTCTTCGGTGATGAAATACCTTGAGCCAAGAGAGGTTCAGGCTGTGGGCGCTGCTATGTCCAAGATTGACAAGATTCAAAAAGATGAAGCTGAATCTGTTTTGCTATCTTTTAATGATTCACTAAATGATTCTACATCACTGGGAATGGGATCAATTGAATATGTAAGAAAGGTATTGGTAAAGGCTCTTGGTGATGATAAGGCTCAGGGGATTCTGGATAGAATCCAGCTTGGTGGGGTTAATGCCGGGTTAGACCAGCTTAAATGGCTTGATGCCAGGACTATAGCCGAGATGATTCGTCTTGAGCATCCACAGATCATTGCTATTGTGCTTGGATTTCTGGATTCTGATCACGCAGCAGAAGTATTAGCAGAGATGCCGCAGCGTATTCGTCATGACATTATTATGCGTATTGCAACCCTAAATGGTATTCAGCCAACTGCATTGCAGGAACTGGATGAAATCATGCTTAAGCATTTCGAAGGTAAGGATCAATACAAATCATCCAGTGTTGGTGGAGTACAGGCTGCAGCAAATATCCTTAACTTTGTCGATTCATCAATCGAAAGCGGCATTATGGATAGTATCTCCGAAACAGACAGCGAACTTGCCGAAGATATCTCTGACTTAATGTTTATCTTCAGTGATCTTATGGATGTTGACGACAGAGGTATTCAAGCACTGTTGCGTGAAGTTAGTACAGATGTTCTGGTTCTTGCATTGAAAGGCTCAGAAGAAGGTATGAAAGATAAATTCTTGCGTAACCTATCTAAGCGTGCAGCAGAGATGCTTGCCGATGATATGGAAACAAGAGGTCCGGTACGTGTAAGCGAGGTTGAGACTGCACAGAAAGAGATTCTGGCAGTAGCCAAACGTCTGGCAGATGAAGGAACAATTATGTTAGGTGGCGGTGGTGAAGACTTTATCTAAGGTAATCGAAAAAGATGACAAAGAGGCATTGGCCAGATGGACCTCAATGGGGCCGGTATCGGTTCAAAATGGGAAAATAGTTCCAACCACAACCAAGCCTAATCTTGAAGAAGAAGCCCAAAAAAGATTTGAACAAGCCTATCAAGAAGGTTTTGAAAAAGGGTTGCAGGAAGGAAGAGCAAAGGGGCAGCAGGAGATATCTGCAAATGCACAAAAATTAGCTCAAATAGCTCAGGCAATGGCAGCGCCATATGCCGAGATAGATGAGGCGGCTGAAGCAGAATTTATAAACTTGGCTTTGGCCTTGGCAAAACAAGTAATCAGAAAAGAACTAGAAACCCAGCCGGAAGCAATAGCATCAATTGTACATCAGGCTCTTGCATCACTTGCAAATGTGACCTCGGATGTGATCGTAACGGTAAATCCAGAAGATGCCGAGATCCTAAAGCAGGAAGATCAAAATTTCGGAGAGTTAGGCAAAGTAACCTTTAAAGAAGATGCATCAATAGCTCGTGGCGGATGCAGGGTGCAAAGTAGTGCGTCTAGAGTTGATGCAACAATTGAAAAGCAGTTCGATCAATTAACTCAGCAGCTTACAGTTGAGCAGGATGAGGAATAAAAAGTGCTTAATACTCAAAAAAATTGGGGTCTGAGACTAGCTGGAAAAACCCAGCAGCTTGAGTCACTGCAATTTGAGGTAGAAGGCACGCTACGTAGAATGGTTGGACTGACTTTAGAAGCAGAAGGATGTTTTGCCCCAATCGGTGCGCGTTGTACAGTAATTTCACCAAACGGTACCGAAATAGAAGCAGAGGTCGTAGGGTTTGCTGGTGAAAAACTGTATTTAATGCCAACCGGTGATATTCACGGCTTAATGCCAAATGCTCGCGTAATTGCATCATCAAATGTATGCGAAGCAAAGGTAGGGCCAAAACTACTTGGACGAATTATTGATGGTGGCGGTAATCCTCTTGATGGTAAGGGCCCAATCGAATACGAAACTACGGCCCCACTAACAGGCAGAAGTATTAATCCTCTGCATAGAAAACCAATCTCAGAAACCCTGGATGTTGGTGTAAGAGCAATCAATGCAATCCTAACCGTAGGACGAGGTCAACGTATGGGGCTGTTTGCTGGTTCTGGTGTTGGTAAGTCAGTGCTTTTAGGGATGATGACGCGTTATACCGAGGCCGATGTTGTAGTGGTGGGGCTTATTGGTGAAAGGGGACGCGAAGTAAAAGAATTTATCGAAAATATCTTGGGGCCGGAAGGGCTGGCACGCTCAGTGGTTGTTGCAGCACCAGCTGATGCAGCACCGCTTATGCGATTACATGGAGCCATGCAGGCAACCAGTATTGCAGAATATTTTCGCGATCAAGGCAAAAACGTATTGTTGCTAATGGACTCATTAACCAGATTTGCCCAAGCCCAGCGTGAAATTGGGTTGGCAATAGGTGAGCCTCCAACTACCAAAGGTTATCCACCATCAGTTTTTGCCAAGTTGCCAACGTTAGTAGAAAGAGCCGGAAATGGAGTGGAAGGTGGCGGATCAATAACCGCGTTCTATACTGTTTTATCAGAAGGTGACGATCATAATGATCCAATCTCTGATGCATCACGCGCAATTCTGGATGGGCACATAGTTCTTACCAGAGCATTGGCCGATTCAGGGCATTATCCAGCAATAGATATCGAACAATCCGTAAGTCGTGTAATGACATCAATAGTCGAACCAGATCTAATCAAACGTGTGCAAAGGTTCAAAAGCATGTCTGCCACTTATCGTCAAAATCAGGATCTCATCGGGGTTGGAGCCTATCAGCCAGGTGCAGATCCAAAGGTTGACGAAGCAATTGCAATGTATCCACAGTTAATGGAATTCCTAAAGCAAAATATATTTGAATCAGTAAATATTGAACAATCGCGAGAACAGCTAAAACAATTAATCCAATATCAGGAAATGGTTAATGGGTCACAGGAATAAAGGGCAAAAAGAGCTAATAATATAAAGATCAAGGGCAACCTTGAGGAGCACTGAGATGACAAGATCCAATAGAATGAAAGTAGTTCATAACTACGCGCAAACCAAAGAAACCGAAGCAGCAACGGTAGCTTCAAGTTCGCGTGTAACATGTGAACAGCAAAAAGACCGTCTCACCCAGCTTCACGACTATCGCCAGGAATATTGGTCCAAGCTTATAAACTCCCAAAGTACTCGTTTTAATGCAGCCAGCCTACAAGATTATCGCATCTTTATTTCCAGAATCGATCAGGCCATCGAACAGCAACAAAATGTAGTAAAGTCAGCAGAAAAAGATCACGAAATAAAACAACACGACTGGATGCAAAAAAGAACCAAAGCAAAAGCGATAGAAACAGTAGTTAGTAATCTAGAAGAAAAAGAAAGAAAACATGCCCAGAAAATAGAGCAAAAGGCTATGGATGAGCAGGGGCAGAAGATAAGAATCAAGCTTTACGAAACCGAATAATTCGGTTCTATTTGTTTAAATACTGCGTTATATCTACAGGCTTATTCAGTCACATATTTTATATATGCTCCTTCATAAGGCTTCGATATGCCTTGTCTTCAAACAAATATATTCCGAATTATTATAAGCCAAATTTCTCCAATATCTTCGTTACAATTAGCTAAAAAATGAGTCACGCACTTGCATGTGCACTGCTGTCCGGGTAAAACATTGCGAACCTTAGGAAAGCAATGTTGAGCAAGGTTCTGGAATGAAGGTGGTGATTTTAGACTTAAATTTTTCA
>JAWSVC010000035.1:23843-34978 GCA_033852075.1 Gammaproteobacteria bacterium
TTAAATTACTTTCCCCGGACAGCAGTGCTTGCATGTGCGGTTCTCCTGAGCGCAGTCGAAACCATCTTGTTTTTAGGTTGTTATATGGTTCCCAAGTTCCTTCTGAAAATGCATGAAACGGAAATGTGAAACAATTCAACAGTAAACATCAAAAACAATGCTAACCTGTTAATATAATAATAAAA
Organism: Gammaproteobacteria bacterium; assembly: GCA_033852075.1. Taxonomy (GTDB): domain Bacteria; phylum Pseudomonadota; class Gammaproteobacteria; order QZLD01; family QZLD01; genus QZLE01. Next base: position 24,029 of record JAWSVC010000035.1, read on the forward strand.
ATAAAGGTTACGTCATGCCACAACAAAAAAAACAATATAGCTGGCAATATATCCCCAAAGAAGATCATCGACTTAACCAAATAGATAAACAAAAGTTGTTGGAAGCGCTTGAGGCTCGTGATATTCAGTTGTGGAATTATTGGCGACAAGAGAATCATTCTCGCAGAATTTATCTTGATGGAATGGATCTTTCTAATCAGGATTTAAGTCATGTTGATTTTACTAATATCTGTTTAAGAGGGGTTGATTTTTTTAGGTCGAATCTAACCAAGGCAAATCTTATCGGGTCATCAATACAAGGCGCATATCTTTCAGCATCAGACCTATCAGGAGCATTGTTAGAAGATATTGATTTAAGAAGTATTCGTGCCAGAGGGGCTGCGGTTGATGGTCAAACCCTGTTTTTTAACTGTAAGGTGAATAATAAAACCGATTTTACCGGAGTGGGTTTGGCGAACGCTAGAATCGATCCAGCATTGCGTAGTAGGTTGGAATATAACATCCGCAAGATAGGATGGAGCCACTGGTATCTTAAGGGAAGTCCGTTTCAAAAATTCTGGAAACGCCTTATTGTACAACCATTTTGGATGATGTCCGACTATGGGTTTTCTACATCTAGATTGATAAAAACATTCTTTCTTTTTGCATTTATATTTGCGTTGATTTACTACCTGGCCGGAATAATTTCTTATCCAGGGATAATCGAAAATCTCTTTGTAGTTAATGGAGAACCTTTGGATGTGCGTATAGTTCCATTAAGGGCAGTGTACTTTTCAATAGTTACTATGACAACACTAGGGTTTGGTGACTTGCATGCAGCAACAACAAGTATAATTGGGCATATTTTGCTAATAATACAGGTGTTAATCGGCTATCTATTGCTTGGTGCCCTTATAACGCGTTTAGCGATTATGTTTAGTGAAGGTGGGCCGTCAGACAAAGTTCAGGATAAGCCAAGGCCTAGATAATTATTGGGGTTATTCCATATTAGCCAGTTTAGAATAAACCTCTTTGTAGTTAGCTACGCTGTTTTTCCAGCAACGTACATCCTCAACAAATTTGCGGCCGTTTTCTTTAATTTGCTGCCAATTATCTTTGTTGCCTAACATGTTTTTAATAGTAGAAGTTAGGGATTCTTTATCTTCAGCTTTGAATAGGGTTCCATTAACCCCGTCTTCGATCAGTTCTTTGTGTCCGCCAACGTCAGATGCGATAAAAATCTTACCCTGAGCCATGGCTTCTAATGGTTTTAGCGGTGTAACTAGATCGGTTAGTCGCATTTTGTGGCGTGCATATACAAGAATATCAACCAGATTATAATATTCCTGAACCTCGCTATGTGGTACTCGTCCAGTAAAGGTAACAATATCATTAAGTCCAAGATTTTTAACCTGCTGCTTGAGATTGTTTTCTTGGGGGCCACCGCCAACTAGTAACAAATGGATGTTTGGGATTTTATCTCTTAGATCTTTAAGTGCTTCAATAACAAGGTCTAACCCTTCATACGCATAAAATGAGCCTATAAAGCCAAGTATGGTTTTGTCAGAAAGATCTAGTTTATTTAATAGTTCGGTATTAGGTTTTTGGTCAAATATAAACTCTTCCGGATGAATGGCATTTGGGATAAGCGTAATTTTATTGCTATCTATGCCGCGAGAGATAAGGTCTTGGCATAAACCATTGCAGATGCAGGTTACATGATCTGCATTTTTTACCACATGAGTTTCAATAGCTTTGGTCAGCCTATAGCGCAAACTTCCTTCGGTGGTAGTTCCGTGGTCAACGGCAGCATCCTCCCAAAAGGCACGTATTTCATAAACAACAGGAATATTAAGTTTTTTACCAACTCTAAGAGCGGCAACGCCATTTAGTGATGGGGAATGTGCATGAATGATATCTGGTTTGATATCATTAGCGACTTCGAGCAATCTTTTTTCCAGATCAAGAATCGTCGCATATTGATTTAAAACCGGAAGCTTATATAAAAAAGATTCTGATTGTTTGGTGCGATAAAATTCCAACCCATCAATAATTTCTTTTTCAGAACCGGTATCCCCTTGTTTAACACCAGTAATATGAAAAGTTTTCCACCCCAGCTTATGTTGTTGATCTAATATTGCGCGGGTGCGAAATGTATAACCGCTATGTAATGGGATAGAGTGATCAAGGACATGTAAGATTTGCATTTAATTATCCATTTTGTTGTTTTTCGGGCAAATTGTAACAAAAAAAATAGCTGTTGGCGGAAATTTAGCTGCAAAAGCAAAATGTTTTTGCTATTATGGCGCGGTCTAAATAGAGATTGAATCCAATCTTTATTATTTCTGGTGCTTCTTGGTATTCCAAAATTTGTGCCAGCTTCGAACGGATCTCTTAAATATATTCGTAATACGGAAAGAACGGACTCTCAGTTTGGCGGCCGATGATTAGTCGACCATATCTTTTGTCTTACGCTAGGGTGTTGCTAAATGAAGTCAAGCAGGCTTGCATTCCTTTTTCAAAAGTTGAACGTTCCAGGATTCAACGAGCATTTGCCAATTATGACCTTGGCTATCGCCGTAGGTATTTTCTCCGGCCTTGGGGCTGTTGTATTTCGTTGGTTTATTAAGGTTATGCAGTCTATTTTTTATCCACAATCGGTTGAAGGAGGTATTACAGAGAGCTTCAGCTGGGTTTGGAATATGATTGGTAACGAAGCACCTGGCATTATGGAATTTTACGACAAGGTACCATGGTATTATCTCGTAGGTATGCCTGCTATTGGTGGTTTGATCGTAGGTGTGATGATCTATTTCGGAGCTCGCGAGGCCAAAGGTCATGGTGTACCAGAGGTTATGGAAGCAGTAGCTCTGCGTGGAGGGGTAATTAAAACCAGAGTAGGTCTTATTAAGACAATAGCTTCTGCTATTACTATTGGTTCCGGTGGTTCAGCAGGACAAGAGGGACCTATCGTTCAGATTGGGGCCAGTATTGGTTCTTCCATCGGTCAATGGTTTCGTGTTAGTCAGGTTCAGCAAAGAACGTTAGTTGGTTGTGGTGCCGCTGCCGGTATTGCTGCTACATTTAATGCTCCAATAGCAGGGGTGCTTTTCGCAATGGAAGTAATTCTTGGGGATTTTGGCGTAGCCAGTTTTTCACCGATAGTTGTTTCTTCCGTTCTTGCTACAGCTATTTCTAGAATGGTATTCGGAGATTCACCAGCATTTACTGTTCCGGTATATGAAATGGTAAGTTATTGGGAGTTAGGCATTTACCCGGTTTTGGGAATTGTTTGTGGGCTGGTTGGTGTTGCTTTCGTAATTATTTTATATATGGGCGAAGATTTCTTCGAGAACTATGTTAAATTGCCAGAATATATAAAGCCGGTAATAGGTGCAGCCCTTACTGGACTTTTATTACTTGAATGGCCTCAGGTTTTTGCTGTTGGTTATGAATCTTTAACGGAAGTATTTCATAATCAAATGGCGTTAGAGCTTGTATTGGCTCTGGTTGGCATCAAAATTCTTGCTACCACTCTGACTATCGGTAGCGGAGGTTCTGGAGGTGTATTTGCTCCATCACTATTTATAGGTGCTATGGTCGGAGGGGCATTCGGATATCTTGCAAACTATTTTTTTCCTGGCGTTACTGCATCGCCAGGAGCCTATGCTCTGGTTGCAACCGGGGCAATGGTTGCGGGGACTACATTTGCTCCCATTACGGCAATACTTATCATCTTTGAGCTAAGCGGTGATTACAAGATTATCTTGCCGCTTATGACAGCTTGTATTATAAGTGTAGTTGTTGCATCTACTCTAAAGAAGGGTTCTGTATATACAACTAAGCTTTTGCGTAGAGGAATAGATATTGCCGATGGTGTCGAACAAAACATTATGCGCCGGTTTAAAGTTAAAAACTTCATGTCGAAGAACGTTAATACCATTATGTTTGATGCGCCGGTAGGTGAAGTGGTAAAGACATTCGAAAGCAAGCAGGCTTCATACCTGTATGTGGTTAATAATGATAATCACCTTGTTGGATATATCTCTTATCTCGATGTAAGAAAGATTTTGGACGAACAGAATGTTGTGCAATTAAAGCTTGCCGAAGATATTGCGGTTGAAAATGAATTGGTTGCGCTAACGCCGTCAGATAGCATCCAGGATGCCAGAGCAAAAATGAACCAGCTGGGGGTTACGCAACTACCAGTAGTAAGTGACAACGATAATCGTATATTATTAGGAAAGCTGAATGATACGCATGTACTTGATGCTTATGATAAGGCAGTATTGCGTCAGGAAATCAAATCAATTGAAAGAGTGAACTAATGGGAAAGATTAAAGTAGGTATAGTTGGTGGAACAGGTTATACGGGGATAGAGTTACTTAGAATTCTATTGAATCACTCAGGAGTAGAATTGGTAGCTATTACCTCAAGGGCTAATGACGGGAATGCAGTGGCAGACTATTTTCCAAGTTTACGAGGCAAAACAGATCTTAAATTCACCGTCCCCAAATTGGATAATCTAAGAGATTGCGAACTGGTGTTTTTTGCGACACCAAGCGGTATAGCCATGAAAATGGTTCCTGAATTACTAGAAAACGGAATCAAAGTTATAGATTTGGCCGCTGATTTTCGTATTAAAGATCAAGATACATGGGAGAATTGGTATGCCATGGAGCATGCTTGTCCAAAATATCTTGCAGAAGCGGTATACGGACTTCCGGAAGTTAGAAGAGAAGCAATAAAAAATGCGACTCTGGTTGCCAATCCCGGGTGCTATCCAACAGCGGTACAACTAGGTTTATTGCCATTGGTAGAATCTGGTGTAATTGATGTAAAAAATATCATTACCGACGCTAAATCCGGTGTGTCAGGAGCTGGCAGAAATCCAATGATAAGAACCTTGCTTGGAGAGGCTGGAGAAAGTTTCCAGGCGTATGCTGTAAGCGGTCACAGACATTGGGCTGAAATAACTCAAGAGATGAAGATTGCTGCCAAGGCCGATGTAAATATTACCTTTGTTCCTCATCTGGTACCAATGACCAGAGGGATATTTGTAACCCAGTATTGTGATTTAATAAAAGATGATACTGATCTGCAGAAGTTATTTGAAGAACGTTATAAAAATGAACCTTTTGTGGATGTAATGCCGTTTGGTAGTCACCCAGATACCAAAACAGTCAGAGGTTCTAACCTTTGTCGTATTGCCTTGCAAAAACAGGAGCAGAGCAGCAAGCTTATTGTGTTATCAGTAATTGACAACCTGGTAAAAGGTGCATCCGGACAGGCGGTGCAGAACATGAATATAATGCTTGGGCTGCCTGAAGAACAGGGGCTGGATATTATTCCTTTGATGGTCTAAAGCCGGAAAGTTAGACGTTGCTCGTATTATTTCAAGCAATATACTGTCATCCTCCGGCTTGACCGGGGGATCCAGCAAAATTAATGAAATTGATTTTGCCGCGCAAGGCGCGATTGCTGAACTATTTTAATCTGGGAAGTAAAAAGGAAAATGCACAAAAAAGGAATTTCAAAGCGAATATTTATTGTTGTCCTGCTTGGGATAGTTGTATTTATAGGTTTTCTCTATATTTCATATGATCTTGGGGTAAGCAATGGTATTGAGCAAGTACTAAGTGGTGATACCATACGTCATGGATTCGAAAAACAAGCGCAAACGATAGAGGATAAAAATCGCAGCGTATATCAAGAGCTAGCCTTATTAAGGCGCCAGTCAAAAATTGATAAAGCAACTATAGATGAATTAAAAAAGTCACACAGTGATCTTATGGGAGAACTGGTGCAAGTGCGTGAAGAGTTATCATTTTATAGACAAGTAGTTGCCCCTGAAAAAATTTCAGCCCTGATATTAATACAAACTTTTAAGATAGAACCACAACAGGAAAAAGATGTTTATGATCTTAACCTGACGTTGGTACAAACTAAAAAAAGGCGTAGTATTTTAGTTGGTAGTGTCGAAATTTTGGTTGAAGGGACTTATAAAGGTAAAACCATAACCTATTCCCATTCTGATATTGCTGTTGGCGATAAAAAAATTGCATTCTCGTTTAAATATTTTCAAAATATCGCGACTAAAATAAAAATCCCAAAAGGTTTTAGTCCTTCAAAGGTGTTTGTCAGGGCATACCTAAAGGGAAAGAACAAAGCAGAAGTTAATGAAGATTATTCATGGGCAGATTTAAATTAGGAGTGAAATAATGTTTAGAAAAATCAAGGCCCCCAAGGTAGATACCCTAATCGGAAGCTTAACGAAATTAATCGGAGATATTAAATTTGAAGGGGGATTGTATCTGGACGGAAATATTGAAGGGCATATCAATGGCATGGAAGATGATATTTCTACCCTAACAATTAGTAAAACCGGTGAAGTAAATGGAGATATAAGGGTTCCTAATGTAATAATTAATGGCGTTGTGCATGGTGATGTTTTTGCTACCAACAGACTTGAGCTATCTCATGATGCAAAGGTTAATGGAAATGTGTACTACAACCTTATAGAGATGGCTGCTGGTGCGGAAGTAAATGGCAAGATGGTAAAACAAACCAAAGAAGATGTATCTAAAGAGTCAAAAAAGCATGAATCTACCAAAAAAAAGACAGGTAATGGATCTGGAGGACACTCGGAAAATTTAGGCCAAATGGTATCAGAACTTCTTCCGTCAGAGTAAGTAAAATAATAAGTGGCACGTCATACCGGCGTAGGCCGGTATCCAGATATTACCCGGCTCGTTTGGGTAATCCATTTTAAGTCTAAATATAAATTGCACCAAGTACAGTTTCGTTAATGGCTCCGGTAACGCTTGGTACATTTCCTGGAAGTTCAAGAATTCTCTGCCTTGCAAGCCATGCAAAAGCGGCTGCCTCTATGTGCTCTGGCGCAATTCCAAAATCAGTAGAAGAAATTACGGTAGTCTTTGGTAATATAGCAGCTATATTTTCCATTAGATGTTTATTATATGCTCCACCTCCGCAAACGATTAGTTTGGAACAATCCTGCATCTCCTTGAGAATGCAATCAGTAATGGTTGTTGCTGTAAGCATATTTAAAGTTGCCTGAATATCATTGGCAGCATATTTTTTCCCGAAAATAAACTGTTTTAACCATGCTTCATTAAATAGCTCTTTACCGGTACTTTTGGGGGAGAGCATTTGAAAGTAAGGTTCATTAAGCATAGCATTTAGCAGTTCCTGAATTACCTTGCCGCTTTTGGCCCAATCCCCGTTTGAATCATAATCTTGTTCGTGGTTAGTCTTTATCCAAAGATCCATCAAAGTATTGCCAGGTCCAGTATCATACCCCTTGATATCGCCCTCAGCAGGTAATAGCGAAATATTGGCAATTCCGCCGATATTAAGAGCAATTATGTTCTCGTTAGGGGATGAGAAAATATAATTATGGAATGCAGGAACAAGAGGGGCGCCTTGCCCACCCAAGGCCATATCTTTGCGGCGAAAATCAGCTATAACCGGAAAACCGGTTTTTGCAGCAATGATATTTGGATCGCCAATTTGAATAGTATTGGTATTTGTTCCAACGGGGTTGTGATATATCGTTTGTCCATGGCTGCCAATGGCCTTGATTGGATATAAATCTTGATTATGGGTTTTAATCAATTTATTTGCAGCTTCCGAAAATAGTTTGCCCATAATGCAATCTAATTCAGAAATATTCTGGATAGATGTGTGTGGAGTTACTGCTAGCAGGTGCTGCTTTATGTTAGGGGGGATAGCATGAGAATAGTTGGAAATAATTTTTAGTTTATCATCAAAACATGCAGCAACCACATCGATTGCATCCATGCTAGTTCCAGACATTATTCCAAGATATGTATCCATCTTAAAAAGATAGATCTAATTATCTCTAAGAGCAACAACAGTTTTACTGTAGGTATCTAATTCAGCAAGAATAGTAGCGGTTTTGGTTTTAAAGTCGCTACGGTATGCTTTGGCAATAGGTGCCGAGTCTGGTAGTTTTACAGTCACAGGATTTCTATGAACGCCATTAACGCGAAATTCATAATGTAGATGAGGTCCAGTAGCTAAGCCGGATTTTCCAACATAACCAATAATCTGTCCTTGTTTAACTCTAGATCCGGTTTTTAAACCGCCACGGTATTTCGATAGATGGCCATATAGAGTAGTATACTTTGAGCCATGTTTAACAATGATGGTGCGGCCGTAACCACCTTTCCATCCTCTCCAGATAATCTTTCCATCGCCGGATGCCTTGATAGGGGTTCCGATAGATGCGGCATAGTCGACACCTCTGTGAGGGCGTTTTTTTCCAAGAACTGGGTGCCATCTTTCTTTTTGAAAATGGGAACTGATGCGGCGAAAATCAACTGGCGCTCGCAAAAATGCCTTTTTCATACTTTTGCCTTCCGGGGTAAAGTAACTTGTATTTCCTTTTGGGTCAGTATAGCGTAGGGCAACAAAGCGATTGCCTCGGTTAATAAATTCAGCAGCAACAATATTGCCGGTTTTTACTAGTTCGCCATTACGGAATATCTCTTCAAATATTATGGCAAAAGAATCTCCTTGGCGGATATCAAGGGCGAAGTCTACGTCCCAGCCAAAAATATTAGCTAAATCCATAATGATATTATCATCAAGACCTGCATTCTTAGCTGAGATATATAAAGAAGAATCAATAATGCTGCTGATTCGGTTATATCTAACGTCTAATTCATCAACAGCAATGTCGGAAATAAATTTATCGTCGATTAGATTAATAACCAAGGTTTGTGAAATATCAATACGTTTTTGTAAGTGGCCAAGCTTACCATCTGACGTTTTTTGTATGGTTAAATTATCTCCAGGGAAAATCTTGCGCAGATATTTGGCGTGTTCAACTTTAGTTAATAGCATTAACTCTTTTGCGCTAATGTTGGCTCGCTGAAATATTGCGGAAAGAGTATCTCCTTTGCGAACCTTGTAATTCTCTTCTTCTCCCAGTTTTAGAGAGCTAGCTTTTTTTTTAGTGTCTTGCGAAATCGTCTTTTCTGTGTTTTTTGGTTCTAATGCCTTGTTTTCAGGGGTAGATCCAACTGTCTCATAATGAGCGTTATCGTTATTTATAGATGTTTTAAGAGGGATTTTAAAGCCAGATGGTGCCTTGGCATTGATAGGTAAGCTTAGTTGAATCTGGTCTTTATTTTCGGCATTTACATCGCTAATCGTTGTGTTTTCTTGTGATGTTGCGTTTTGCGAGGATAAAGGTATGGTTAAAGATGATGGGTTTTTGGCATTTAAATCAATCTCAGTAGAAGAATTTTCTTCAATAATCGGCTGTTCATTGCGCATAGCATCAGCTTCTGTTGATTGAAAGAAAATTGAATAAATACCAATAACTGCAGCAATACCTACAGATGCAAAACCAATTTTGGCTTTATGTGAGCGCTTCTTGGGGCCGAAGCTAAAATCACCAGCACGTGATTTGAAATCTAAATTTCTTATTGAGCTATTCTTCACGCTTTCTAGACCACCTTAAGACACAAGCACTTTATCTTTGACCACAGAAATCAGAAAAAGTGACAAAATGATTACAAAATTTATCCGCAACATTAACCGTAAACTGGTATTGGGTCAAATTTAAAACATATTTCTATTCTAGTTTAGTCAAAAATTAGGTATTTTATGCGCCTTAATTGAAAAAAACATACCTAAAATCAGCGAAAAATGCTGTTAACCAATCGTAAAATTGGAGTTTAAGTAAATGACATCGGTTCAAAAGGCCTTGGAAATTATAAAAAGAGGTACTGAGGAAGTACTAATTGAAAAAGATCTTATTGAAAAATTAGAATCTGGAAAGAAACTAAAGGTAAAAGCAGGGTTTGATCCAACAGCTCCAGATATCCATTTGGGACATACCGTATTAATTAATAAACTAAGGCAGTTTCAGGATCTCGGGCACGAAGCGATACTGCTTATTGGTGACTTTACTGCCATGATAGGTGATCCAACTGGTAAAAGCGCTACCAGGAAACCTCTGACTAAAGAAGAAGTGTTGGAAAATGCCAAAACCTATGAAGACCAAGTATTTAAAATCCTTGATCCTGAAAAGACCACTGTTGTATATAATTCAGAATGGATGGGTAAAATGGATGCGGCAGATATGATTCAATTAGCTGCCAAATATACTGTTGCCAGAATGCTTGAGCGTGATGATTTTGAAAAACGTTATAAAGGTGGGCAGTCTATCGCGGTACACGAATTCCTATATCCATTGATTCAGGGTTACGATTCGGTTGCGCTGGAGGCAGATGTTGAGCTTGGTGGAACTGATCAAAAGTTTAATTTGTTGGTAGGTAGAGAATTACAGCGTCAATCTGGACAATCACAGCAGACAGTTATTACTACGCCAATTCTAGAAGGACTAGATGGCGTACAAAAGATGTCAAAGTCTCTGGCCAATTATATTGGTATTGATGAAACTCCGGATGAAATGTTCGGCAAGATTATGTCTATTTCTGATGAATTAATGTGGCGTTATTATGAGTTGCTAAGTTTCAGACCAATGCAAGAGATAGAGCAGTTCAAAAAAGATATAGATGGTGGTGCGAATCCTCGTGATATTAAATTCCTTCTTGGTGAAGAAATTGTTGAAAGATTTCATGATGCAGAAGCGGCAGGAAAGGTAAGAGAAAACTTTATTTCCCGTTTTAAAAAGAAAGAGATTCCGGATGATCTGCCTGAGATAGAGGTAAAGGCAGTAGATGGAAGCATAGCTATTGCTAATCTGCTCAAAGAAGCAGGTCTTACCCAAAGTACTTCGGATGCAATGCGTATGATAAAGCAGGGCGCGGTTAAAAAAGACGGTGAAAGGATTGATGATAAATCGCATCAAACTGCAGCCGGTGAAACAGGTGTGTTTCAGGTGGGAAGAAAACGAATTGCAAGGGTTTCAGTGGTTTAACTGCCTAGCATAAATTTTTTACAAAAATATGA
>JAWSVC010000036.1:0-55718 GCA_033852075.1 Gammaproteobacteria bacterium
ATTAATTCCCCGGACAGTAGTGCGCCTACGTGGGAATGTCGATATTTTTTAGGAATTAAATTAACTAATGCTTTCCCATAACAAACGTAATGCCTTCGCCGCCCCATCCTCAATCTTATAATCCACCATATGCGAAACCTCGGTACGACCTGGATTAATCTCAACTGTAGGTATCCCTTGGCGCTTTGCAAGCATTACCGGCTGGGCAATATATGGAAATACGCTGGTGGTTCCAATGGAAAATACCATGTCATATCCGGTTTCTAGTACATGATAAAGTTTATTTATTTCCGCCTCTGGCAGCTGTTCTCCAAACAATACCACCTCATGGCGCAATACAGATCCGCACTTTTCACAACGCGGTGGCAAGTTAGCAGCATCTATATCAATATCTCTGGTCATGCCTTCAAAATCACATGACATGCATTGCACTTTGTCTAAAGTACCATGAATCTCGATAAGATTATTAGTTCCGGCCTCTGAATGAAAACCATCGATATTTTGAGTTAATACCCAGGTATCTTTTTTGACTGCCTCTATCTCGGCAATCACCTTGTGTCCATCATTATGCTTGGCTTCATGACATGAATTTGCAATTTGCAGCAGATACTTCCAGGTTATCTCCGGACGTTTACGTAACATATCACCAGAGATAGCCATTTCGATCGGCATATCATCATCGGTATTTTCGTTATTATACAAGCCGCCAATGCCTCTATAGGTTGGCAGCCCGGAATCTGCAGACATTCCGGCTCCGGTTATAAACAATATGCGCTTAGCTGCACGCATATAATCACATATCTCTTGCTGCTGCTCCTTGGTGATACCTTTTAACATTCCTTTACCCCAAAACTAACCGTCTGTCTCCACTCTGGTTTCCAGATATTCAATCAATTCATCAAACCATTTAAGGTGTGCCTCGAACGTGATAATAGCTGCACGTAATGACAATTCAGGAAACTTATAACTTGGCTCCATATTATCTTGATTGAAGTGCTCTTGTTCGATTTGTTTAAAGATACCCAGCTTTTCAAGCGTAAACGTCTTTCTTTCCCTTACTTCTTTTAGCAATTTAGATGGCGTTGCAAGTTCTCCTACCGTCATCTTGATAATAAACATATCACGCACAGGTGCAATTTCTGCCGGCGTGTCCATCCATAATTTCAGGGAGTTTAATCCATCATCCGTGAGTCGATAAATCTTTTTGGCAGGTTTGCTCTCCTGCTCAATTTTTTCAAACTCAACCCAACCCATATCAGTCATCTTTTTAAGCTCTGAATAGATCTGCGGATGTGATGCCTTCCAGCTAAAACCTACCCCTTCCTGAAATCGTTTAGCAATTTCATATCCTGTCCCTTCGCCTCGGCAAAGATCTACAAGTATCGCATATCTTAATGACATCTATTTTCCTTTTGTTTGACACAACCCACTATTAAATGAGTTTTAGTTATTAATTCCCATCTTGCCATCAGCAAATATTCTTGAATCCATGGTTTTAAGATCAGGGGAGATCAGTGGTTTAAAATCCATTTGATTCAGGATATCTTCTTGCAAATCAACACCTGGAGCTATCTCTATTAGCTCAACACCATCTTTGGTTAGATGAAAAACACAACGCTCTGTTATATAAAGTATATCCTGTCCATTCTCGATTGCACGTTTACCACTGAATGTTATCTGCTCAACATGGTCTACAAACTTTTTACCGCCAGAATTTTTTCCTAGCTTCATCTCACCATCACAGGTTGTAAACTCAACCTTTCCTGAAAGCATCGCCCCCATAAATACAACCTTTTGGGTGTTTTGGCTGATATTGATAAACCCCCCTGCGCCAGCAACCCTTCCGGAGAATTTACTTACATTTACATTGCCATGCTTATCCAATTGAGCCATACCAAGAAAGGCTATGTTCAATCCACCACCATCATAAAAATCAAATTGATAGGGTTGGTCAATAATTGCTTCCGGATTTGTTGACGCACCAAAATCCAACCCGCCAGCCGGAACGCCGCCTATAACACCGGGTTCTGCCGTTAAGGTAAAATCATCAATCATTCCTTCTTCAGCAGCCACCATTGCCACAGCTTCCGGAGCTCCGATACCAAGATTTACTATGTCTCCTTTATTCAATTCAAAGCTGGCTCTACGCCCCATTATCTTTTTTGTACTCATCGACAACGGCGGCAAAGAAATATCAGCATGGGCAGATTCCCCGACAAACGCTGGATTATATTCAGTTGCAAATGTTTGCTGATGATTTTCAATAGGCGCTATCACTAAATAATCAACCATAACCCCAGGAACCACAACACTATGCGGCTTAAGTTGACCAAACTCTACGACATTCTCGACTTGAGCAATCACGATCCCTCCGTTATTTGCTATAGCCGATGCAATCGCTAATGACTCGATTTTAAGAGCCTCTTTCTCAAAAGTAATATTACCGCGTGTATCTGCCGTAGTACCTCGGATAAATGCTACCGTAGGCTTAAAGTGTTTATAATGCAGACATTCCTTACCATCAAACTCTATAACCTTTACAATATCTTCTTGTGCTTTTTTATTAACCTTACCACCTTCAACTCTTGGATCTACAAACGTATCTAAACCAACCGTTGAAAGTGTTGCCGGTCTTTTGGCTGCTATATCACGCAGCATATGCGATATCACACCTTGCGGTAAATTATAGGCCTCTATCTTATCTTCAAATGCCAATTTCTGTAGTTTAGGAACTAATCCCCAGTGCCCACCAATAACACGCTTAATCAATCCTTCATGAGCAAGATGATTTCCCCCTCGGTCTTGCGAATCACCTTGCCCTGCGGCATAAACCAATGTCAAATCTCTTGGGTGATTTTGATCTATAAAACGCTTTTCCAGAGCAAGCATTAACTCTTCTGCTACACCGGTACCAACAAACCCTCCGGTTACCAGGGTATCTCCATCACAAATTTTTTCTATCGCCTGCTCTGCTGTAATTATCTTTGCAGATTTTTGCTGCAATGCCACTTTGTTATTCTCCTTAGCAATTAGCCTTCCTGATTCTTTATTTTATTAATTATAGTTAGATATGACTATTTTATATTTAACTTATGTCGCATTATCCAAGTTGTTGACTAAACTCTTATATAGTATTTGCATCTTTTGGGGTAGTACCCTGAACTATCTACCGCAATTAAGATCAAACCACTGTCACGACAAGAAATTTCTTGCGTTATTTAAAAACGGTCCATATAATGTCGGGTCCTTAAAATTCTCTCGTCGTTATTAAAATAACGGAAAGTCAGGGAAATAACGAAAAACCTGACCTATTATTAGGATAAAGAGCATTTAAAGCTAGGCATTAACATCTTTTTTTACCGGCATCGCCCGCTATACAGATATAGGTAAACACAGTAAATGAGTCAGCTAAATAAGCTACAACAGCAACAGCAATCGCGTCTTAAAGCGCTTATCGCTAAAGGTAAAGAGCAAGGATTTCTAACCTATTCTGAAGTTAACGACCACCTACCAAACGATATCATTGATCCGGATCAGATTGAAGATATCATCGGCATGATTAATGACATGGGCATCACTGTTTATGAGGTTGCCCCTGATGCAGACACACTAATTCTAGACGACACTACCGTAACTGATGAAGAGGTTCAGGAAGCGGCAGCGGCAGCATTGGCATCTGTTGAAAACGAACTTGGCCGAACCACTGACCCAGTCCGCATGTATATGCGCGAAATGGGCACTGTTGAACTGCTAACCCGCGAAGGCGAGATTATTCTGGCCAAACGAATTGAAGAGGGTATTCGCACTGTATTAAACACCCTTGCACAATTCCCTGATTCTTCTCGTGTATTATTAAAGATATACGACAACATTATCGAAAAAGAACTGCGCCTTAATGATTTAATCACCGGTTTCCGCGATCCAAATGAAGAAGAATCTGAAGAAGAGCAAATTTCTGCTCCCGATAACAATAATAATGAAGACGCGGATGATTCAGATGATAATGATTCTTCTATGGACGATGATGACGACGATAATGGTCCAGATCCAGAAAAAGCAGCGGAAGTTTTCCAACGCCTACGTGATTGCTATTCAGAAGTAACCAAACTTATTGATAAACATGGCTGTGACCATAAGAAAAGCAAAGAATCAATTGAAAATCTTTCAGCGGTATTTTTTGAGCTAAAGCTTGCTCCCAAAGCAATCAGCAGAACCGTTAAGAATCTTCGTGGATACATATCCAGAGTAAGACAGCAAGAAAGAGTTGTTCTTACAGCCTGCGTTGAAAAGAGCCGCATGCCTCGTAAGAATTTCATCAGCAGTTTCCCAGGCAACGAAACCAATCCAAACTGGCTAAAAGAGATCATCAACTCAGATCGTGAATATGCTGATAAGGTCGCTGAAAATAAAAACGAAATTGCCAAGGCTCAAGCACGCATGGGCATTATCGAAAAAGAAACCGGCATGCATATCTCAGAGATCAAAAGCATCAACCGCATGATGTCTATCGGTGAAGCCAAAGCTCGCCGGGCCAAAAAAGAGATGGTTGAAGCCAACCTTAGACTGGTTATCTCTATTGCGAAAAAATACACCAACCGTGGGCTGCAGTTCCTTGACCTAATCCAGGAAGGTAACATAGGTCTAATGAAAGCAGTTGATAAATTTGAATACCGCCGTGGTTATAAGTTCTCTACTTATGCAACATGGTGGATAAGACAGGCTATCACCAGATCTATTGCGGACCAGGCTCGTACTATTCGTATTCCAGTACACATGATCGAAACCATCAACAAGCTAAATCGTATTTCTCGCCAAATGCTGCAAGAAATGGGGCGTGAAGCCACTCCGGAAGAGCTTGCAGAAAAGATGGATATGCCGGAAGACAAGATCCGTAAAGTACTTAAAATTGCCAAAGAACCTATCTCTATGGAGACACCAATTGGTGACGATGAAGATTCACATCTAGGTGACTTTATTGAAGATACCAACGTTCTTTCTCCATCAGAGTCTGCAACTGCAGAAGGCCTACGCGAAGCGACCAGAGGCGTTCTTTCTGGCCTTACACCACGTGAAGCTAAAGTACTACGTATGCGTTTTGGTATCGACATGAATACCGACCATACCCTAGAGGAAGTTGGTAAACAGTTCGACGTAACCCGTGAACGTATTCGTCAGATTGAAGCAAAAGCGCTGCGCAAACTACGCCACCCAAGCAGGTCAGATCTGCTAAGAAGCTTCTTAGACGAAGAGATCAACCGTCAGTAATTCACTGATTTGATTTACAAAAAAAAGGCAATCATATTGATTGCCTTTTTTTATTTGCGCCACATAGATAAAAGTCGTCATCCCGGCGAAGGCCGGAATCCAGCAAACGATAGTTTGCCGCGCATAGCGCGCTTAAAAACCACTTTCACTTTATTGCCTTAACCGTTATAAAATTATTGTAAAAAGGGGTTCTCCCGAGGAACTAATCTATGTATAATCTCCTCTTCCAAGAATGGGCCTGTAGCTCAGTTGGTTAGAGCAGGGGACTCATAATCCCTTGGTCCGCGGTTCAAGTCCGTGCAGGCCCACCATTCTATCTTGTATGAACTTTTATTAAATCCCTTATATCTCGAGGGGCAATAAAGACGTCTTTTTTCCCTACCGTATATTTCTTTAATATTTTATATTGATCTGAAAGCATTAATAAATCAGTTCTAGCCGTTTGATAAGCTACATCATGGGATGTTTGATGGCTTTTTATTGTATATTCTGCACCAGGATTTTTTAGCGCATTTTTCAACACACTTAATTGCCTGCTATTCAATACTCCTTGCAAAGTTGAATTCTCTAAAACCTTTTCTGCTTCCCTAAGCTCACCTGCTTTTTTCGCTAAATATTCGTGTAAATCGCTTATAGCTTCTTTAACCACATCAAGCTGATGGATAATAAAATATGTTAGATCATTTTCATCTGTCTCTGTATATAAATATGCCTGCATATATTTTGCCGGGGCTTTTTTTATAACTCTTGATATTGATATGTATTCCATTAACCAGTAATTTTCTTTCGCCATCACCAGATAAAACAACGCTCTTGCCGTTCTTCCATTTCCATCCACGAATGGGTGATCATAACCAATCATAAAATGAACAATAATCGCTCTTATTATTGGGGGGATATATATTGACTCTTCTTCATTCACTTTATTTGCAAAATCACATATCAACTGCAATCTTTGTTCTAATGTGTCTGCTGCTGGAGGAGTATGTAAAAGCACATTATCATGCGAATATACATAAATATCATCTGACACATCTCTTAATACACCAGCCTTTCCTTTATCTTCATTTTTTAATGTGCCTTCAGTCAGAATCCTGTGTAATTCAAATATCATTGACGGCGTAAGATCATCACCTTTAAATTCATTGATGAATTTCATTGCCAAATAATTATTCAGTATCATCTTTTCTGAATTATTTTCGGGATCTCTTCCCGTTCTTATCATCTCTTTTGCAACCCGCCTGGTTGTTGCCGCACCCTCTAACTGACTAGAATTAATCGCCTCTTCTATCAAAGAATTTATTAGATATGTCTCTTTTGTTTTTTTGTCCGTAATTATTGGATCGGCTTTTATTGAACCCGTAGCATTCTCACTAATCCAAAGCATATCTTTCATAACTATGCCAGGAATACAAAAATTAACGGGATTCGAAAACTTATCTTTAAATGGCAAATCACTATTAATGCTATTTCTTGCTTTTTTAGTTGCTAACCAATAAAGCTCTGAATCAAAACCATCCGGAGGAGTGATATGCCTTAATTTATCCCAGTGTAAATAACGGCCTTTTTCATCAACAGGTCCAATTTTCGAATTAAATAACAGCTTAACTTTTTTATTATCTAATCCAGATCCATTTATAATATCCTGAAAATTAGGTGGTTTTATAGGGATTCTCATTGCACACACTCTTTATTACTAATTTTATAAAAATTAGTATATATCGCCCAAGCTGTTTTAGCTACTAATTTTATAAAAATTAGTAGCAGGTGAAAATAAACCAGCTATTAACACCATTGAATTTTCTGGGACGATATCTGATAGCATTCTTTCAGATTATTTTTTGGCAAAAAAAGCCAAAAATCGCAAAACAATTAATGCGGACATCAATACTATTAAGCAATCCATCTTTAACAATCAGTCTCTACACAAAAATAATCAATTCGAAACGCCAATATCCCATTTGCATTTATGAAAAATACATCGCTTTATACCAATTCCATACCGCTATAACATCTGTTTGACAATACAAATCCAATAAAGCTATCCTACCTTTGCACTGGCAAAATCCAGTGTCGGGATTGAGACCCTGTTCTGAAGAGACTAATAAATGCTTCATTAATGCTAAAACATGTTCCAAAAACCAAAAATAGTACATTCTCAAAACGCATCAAGCAAACCAGCACAATGATGACCATCATAACCACTATAAAAGTAAATATTAAGTTTGGTTCAGCTTTCATTCATATTAATGTTATTAAAATACATCTAATCATATCTTCAAAGTTGCAATGAGATATTTGGGTTAGTCATAAAAGGAATTGGGATCATGAGTTGGGAAAAAGCTAAGTTAATAAACGAAACTATAAAAGAGTTTCTTATCTGCGCAGCAATTATAACTGGGGGATGTTGGGCAGTTTATACATTTTGGATTACCGAAAGAAATGAGATTTCACCAAGGCCAGAATTATCAACTTCTATGGAAACAACCCTTATATATGGAGAAAAAGAAAAATATATAAAAGCAGAAGTAACTATAAAAAATTTGGGGAATGATATAGCCTGGATTTATCTGAATCCTTTATCTTCAATAAGTTTGCATAACGTCAAATTTGATAGCAAAGGTGATGATATTTCTGAGTTAATGGCAAAAAAACCATTCTTAGGTTATTTAAATAATAACATGAATAAATTGGAGACAGTTACGTCATATAGTATAAGTCCTAACTCACCAGTAGAACTGTCATTTTTATTAAAAGTAAATAACGATTTCCAAGGGATGGTTCGCGCTACATTTTTAGCAAGCTATATAGATGACGTAATGCGTAAGGAACTCGACGAACAAGGATATAATGGAAAAGTAGTTCTTTCCTTACAATCAAATGATTATGTTTATATCAATCGGTAGTAGGTACTTCCTTTTCATCCATGTTTTTATCTGTCCATGATTTAGTACTTAACGACTACTAAAGTGCTTAATCTGAAAAAATACGTCATTCCAGCGAATGACGGGAATCTATAAATTGAAAACCATAATTCTTTTTGAAGATGGATCTATTTCTTTATTTTAATCTCTTGTAAATAACTCACTAATTCATGAACTTCAGTTGTAGGATTGTCTGTTTGATTGGCATTAGCTTCATTGTTTGCTCTTATGGCATATTTTTTAGCAGATTCCAACTTATCAAATATACTCTTAAATACACCTTCCATATTCTTTTTATATTCTGGCCATGCATTATTTAGATCACTCATTACCATATCACCGCTACTTTTTTTGCCTACTGAATAATATGGCTTTGATGTATATTTAAAATGCAAAAGAATCCAATATTCAAAACATGGAATAGAAGTCACAGCAAAAAAAGTATTTTTAGGCTTTAGATTCTTAATTCTGTCTAAAGCATTACTAAATGTTGAGTGACTATCCTTATCAAAAACACAATAAACTCTATCATATGGATCATTTTTTACTTCCTGCTGATATAGTTCTTCTGCTTTTTCAACTACAGAAGATGGACTGGAACCACAATTCCCATCAACACGAACATTAGCAGAACTTATTTTATAAACACGTAAAATTTCGTTGAAATAATGTGGCTCCGTTTTCTGGCCTTCGCATACTATTAATACTTTATCATAAGGCTCTCTTTTGGATTTATTCCTTTTTAAGTCCTTATCTTTTTTGATTTTGCGTTTAGAATGAAGGTTATCAGTTCCCACCTAATCCCCCCAATTTATTTCGAAATCTTTTAAAAATGGTAAAGCACCATATCTTCCTGAAAGATATGATTGAGCAAGATTTTCTCTATTACCTTTCCTGGGACTAAAATCTGTTAGCGGATACATATCCGTTGATAGATCATTATTTCGTTCGCAAAACCAAACTTGGTCTCTTCTAAAAATTTCTTGATTTAAAATAGTTGTATCATGGGTTGTAAAAACCAACTGAGCATTTTTAGGGTTTGTTTCAGAGTTATGAAATAAATCAATTAGGTACCTAACCAACTTAGGATGCAAATTATCATTCAACTCATCAATAACCAAAATATGTCCGTTTTTCAAAATATCTAACCATGGCCCAGCAAGAGAAAACATTTTTTGAGTGCCATCAGATTCATCTAACAAATCCAGACCTACAAGTTTTTCCTCGGAAGTTTTATGAACAATATTCACTTTTTTAATTTCATAAATATTATTTTCTGTTGCCTCGTTTATAATCTTTTCTCTAAGTTGCAACGGTAAATCTTTAGGAAATTTTTTTGGATCAATTGGCTCTTTTTCTACTTCAACATCATGAATATTAAAATCAGCACTTTTTAATAATTCAATTACTAGTGATTTAACCTCGCCTTCCTTACTGCATTGTGATGCAGTATAACCTGGCCCCCATCCATTAATATTTGAAAGTTTCAACTTACTTTTAAACCATCTATAAATCGGTTTTAGTTGTTCGCTGTTAAGTTGACTCGCAACAGTTAAAAATAATGCATTATTTCTAGTACTATCTTTCCAAATTGCTTTTCTTCCACTAAGAAATGATCCGATTTTATAATCTGAAGAATCATTCTCAATATCGTATACTCTTGAAAACCATCTCTGTGGACTTCCCTTAGGGAAAGCAATTAGCCATTCTTCTGTAATATAACTATTAGTAGCAGCAAACCCATATTGATATCGAACATCATCAACAATAAAAATAACTTCGAATTCAGACGGGCTATTTGAATAGTTCTCATTAAAAATAAATGGTGTAACCGGTAAATTTTCTTCTAATGAAGGAGGATCAACAACAATTTTTCTCATTGTCATTAATGCCTTAATAAAGTTAGTTTTACCTGCGGCATTTGGTCCATAAATTGCCGCTGAACGTAATAGTTCAATATTATTCTTATCGTTCAAAGCAAAACTATTACTATCTTCTAACTCATTCTTATTACTTTTAACCAAACTTAATGTTTGAGCATCTTTAATTGAACGATAATTTTTTACAGTAAATTCAACTAGCATATATACACCAAATTATATTTATTTCTTTATGCATAATAAAATAGCTAAAGTCATTGTAAATATCAATTTATTTGTATTTTTTGGCAAAAAAAGCCAAAAATCGCAAAATAATTAATACAGATATCAATACTATTAAGCAATCCATCTTTAACAATCAGTCTCTACACAAAAATAATCAATTCGAAGCACCAATATTCCATTTGCATTTATTAAAAATACATAACTTAATACCAATCCCATGCCTATATAACATCTGTTTGACAATTCAAAACCAATAAAGCTATCCTACCTGTGCACTGGCAAAATCCAGTGTCAGGATTGAGACCCTGTTCTAAAGAGACTAATAAATGCTCACTTGCATTTATTAGGATGTGCATGCCTATGTTATGGCAGGTCAACGAGGCTACCTTCGGGTAGGCCGCTTCTCTTTGGACGGTAGTCTCAACCTCGTTTGATCTGCCACCATTTGAGATTGAGACCTCTTTGGTGGCACTACCACTATCAAAGAGGAAGTCACTATGACAGACACAATCACTAAGCATACCTCAAGAAAAATCGACAACACACTTCTTGTTGTTAACCAAGAACACCCTTTAGAAACATTGCCGTTTATCAGCGACGCACTGGTATTTATGGGTACATTTTTTGGGCTTGACCCATCATCCCCCAAAAACCCAAGAGCAGAAGTTGGGGCTGGAGTTATTTTGGATTTTTTATCGGCTGCAATTGATGATGTACAAGATGCACTTATAGAAAAGTATATGAAGCAAAATGGCGATAAGGATTAGATAACATGGCGGGCGATGCCCGCCCTACATTTAAGGCAAATTACCGATGAAAAAAATGATTGCTGGCATTTCACTATTTCTTATAGCTACGATTGTCATATTAGTTTATTCAGCTTCAATTATTCTCAGTGAGCACGTTACCTACAAAAAAGGATCTTTAGAATATTATTTGCTTACTCCAGAAATCATTAAGGAATTACCCCTAAAGCAACTAACAGACGCCAAATATTACTACAGTTCGGCCGATGGTAATAAACCGGCTATTAACACCATTGAATTTTCTGGGACGATATCTGATAGCATTCTTTCAGATTATTTCTCTTCAAATCAATATGAGATCATTGAGAATGGTTCTTATAAAAAGGGATCTCAAGAAGTTACTGTTGAATATGTGAAAGATGATGAAAAAAGAATGAGGATTACTATTTTTGAATACTTATAATAAATATTTGCCCTTTAATCAAAAGGCTTATCCCAAGCGGACAAACTATGGTTACATGGACATTTGCTCTTCCTTAGACTTCCCCACTTCAACTAGCAAGTATCTCAAAACAGCTTCTATTTTTTCTTTAATAAAGTCCGTTCAATATATTCTTGGTGACTTTCACTCATCAAATGCAATATCAGCCAATGTTTTCCGTTAAACTTTTATACCCAGTTTTCCAGCATCAGATCTGAAACTCTCTCAAATTCTTTGGTGTTATTCGTAACCAAAACACAGCCAGACGATATAGCATGGCCTGCTATCATTGAATCATTGTTTCCAATTGGAGTGCCTTTGTTGCTCAAAGTTTTTTTAACCTTTACTGTAAGATCAACAGCTTCTTGATCCCAAGGTAAAACCTCATCTAAACGCTCCATAAACTCATCAACAATTGCGTTATGCTTTGAAGATGCTTTTTTGCCGATAGCACCATATCTTAATTCAGCATATGTAATCGCTGAAACCACAATCTTATCTTTATGCTCAACGTGGGCTTGAAGAGCTTTTAATACGCTTTCTGGTCTTTCACGCATAATATAAGAACAGATATTCGTATCTAACATATATGTTTTTTTCAAAGCTTAACCCGTCCTTCTTCTAATACATCTGGACGCTCAGATAAGAAGTCATCATCTGCTTTTTCCACTTCTGAAAAACTAGACCACGACTTTCTTTTAGGTGTGATTATTATTGATTCCCCATCTTTCTCAATGGAAACCTCAGATACGCCTTTAAACTCAAATTCTTTAGGTAATCGAATCGCCTGATTCTTACCATTTTTAAATAATGAAGCTGTTCTCATTGCAATCTCCAATAAAACATATGCTCTGTATATGCTATACTACACCCGTTACCGCATATGTCAAGCATATGCAGCACAATTGCAACTATTCCTAGCTAAGCGATTTTTCCGTTTTTAAGTTTATCTATTCAACAAGAATAGTTTCTAGCTGGCCTTTAAAAAAATCAGCTATTTGAATAATAAAGCTTTGTTCCACAATTGCGGCAAGTATGTGCGTACTTGGTCCCAAATACGGATCTGGCAACTTGCTTCATCCAAATCGAAGTGCCACCGCATTTAGCACACTTAACACTTCCATTTCTAACTAAATCAGGGCGTCGTCTTTTATAAGCATCGAAAGTTTCATCTTTTGAAACTTTTAGAGAAACTATGCTAATAAATATAAAGAAAACTATAATAAAAAAAATGATTATAAAGAACATAATTTTTCCGTTATTGTTTTTGCCCTACTTTTGTAAGAATATCCACTAATGGAGAAGGAACCCCTTCATCTCTAACCAAGCCATCACCTGTCGATTTGAATAAATAGCCTAGAATATAAGCCTTGTCCTCTTCAGAAATTGCTTTATCTTCATTTTTCATTGCTAAAAATGTTTGTATCATTATTTCTCGCTGTTCAGCGTTATCATAAAGATGTTGATTACTTATATACACTCTTGCATTCATTCTAATCATCCAAATAACTAGCACTAATGCCAATCCCCCAACACCAATAAGTAGAGGCTTAATTCTAGAAAGAATTTCAATATAACTTGAAGCAATCTCTGGAGCTTTAAATGAAGCGCCTAAAGCTATAGCCGTTAGCATTAATATAGAAAGCAAAATATAACGAATACTGTTATCAAACTTTTTCTTTGACGCTGTCATCTCTTTTTTATATATTGTTTTTTGCCTATCCCAATATGTAACCGATGATTTTAGTTTTAGAAGATCTTCATATTTATGTTTAAGATCATCGAACTCATGCTCTGTTTTGCTTAACAGCTTCTTGTATTTTTGCTGCCTTAATCTTTCTAATCTAGTTAAAGCTTGAGTTTTTCGATTGGTTTTTTCAATTGATTTATTTAATTCTGCCTTTTTTTCAAAAAACCAATTGTTATGTTCATTCCTAATTTGTTCAAAAACACCTTTCTCCGCAGTAAATCTGCGCTTATCTCCCTTTAAAAAACTTTCTGCTAAAGAATATCCAATATATTGATGAACAAATTCACCTTCTGTATTAACTGAAATATTCTTTAAGTATGCAAATGCAAATGCCGTAATTTTATCCGCAATCTCTTTAGATTTATTATGAGGCTAAGTTTTCGCTTCATCCTCACGTATTTTCTTTAAAAATTCAGCCTCTTTTGCTTGAGGATGAAAATAATTTGGAAAATAGCTGGTGCTTAAACGCGCATTGAGATTCTTTGTCTTACGCACATCATCACATTTATTATAATTTGGGTGAAATTCTGAACTAGGAATTAAAAGATCTCTGATTTGCCTTACATATACAACATATGAAGATAAATGCTGCGATATTTCACACCAGAAATTCATTTCCTCATTCAACCAAGAATATAGCTCAGAATAACTATTAAATTCCCGGCTAAACTCATCACCATACTTTATCACTAAAGCTTGTTTGTCATCCATATTGTTTCCCAATGCCACTAATTAGCTTAACAATCATCTTAACACTATTGATTTCTACGTCATAGCCCAAGCTTATATACCTCTGCAAGCCAATTTTCATCAAAGTGTATATATCCATAAGTGGTCTGAAGATCACTATGCCCTAGAATAGTTGAAACCTGCTCAATAGTAGCTCTACCACTGTAAATAGCATTTGTTGCAAATGATCTTCGTCCGCTGTGCGAACTAGCCCCATATAATCCAGCTTTCTTGTAGATCTGGCGAATAATATGCTCAAGGGCATCACTAGCCCAATAGGTTTTAGTAGATCCATCTTGCATTAACCTATCTTTCTTTGTTAGTGCGTATGGCCTACCGCGATTGCTATATAGAAACCTACTGTTAGGAATTAACCCTTGGTATTCGACACCATCGATAACCGTTCCCCAGTTTTTAGATAGTCGATAATCAATCCAATCTTGAATAATCTCTCTGGATAGCTTGTTTGTTAGCCAAATTGTTCTTGGCCTTAATCCCTTACATATCGATGCGGGAAGATATATTTCTTTGCGAATTTTACCTGAAGGATAAAGAATCGATTTTGTCTGGAGCAATGCTATTTCGGTAACTCTCATAGCTGAATGACTTAGAACCAATGCGCAGCGTTTTCCTTCGCTATGAGTCATTAGCTTACATATTGAGAGTGCGTGTTTAATTTCAGATTTTGTAAGTGCTCGTGATTTACTCATATTTGCATATTCCTTTTAAAGTTAAATATGCAAACAAAGCGTTTTACGCCCTGCCTAACCAGTGTAACACGGCCTTACTAAAGGTTTCCACGGAAAGTAAAAACCGTACCAAAATTGAAACTACCCTCTCATCATTTCTCTCATCCGACTATTCCCATGGTAGTGACTTATAGAAACCGTAAACTATGTCATACAGCGCATCAAAGTCAGGAAGATCACCTTCGATCTCGTCTGCAAGGGTGCTGTATTCTTGCTTAGCACGTTCTTTTATTTCTGGGGTGTCAAAAGATGCAGAGCTTGGTGTGATTTCTCTTGCCTTGCATTTTGCCATAAGGCTATCAAGGATATTTTGTTTTTCTATGTTGTCATATGTGTCTATATTGCTGATTAATATATTCAGATCATAAACATCTTGTCGTCTGGTTCTATTTCGTGGTATTTGCTGGAGCAATGAACGATATTTTTCGGCAATAATATCAGTTAATGAATAGACCAAAATACCGCCTTCTGTATCAAGCTTAATTGCTTCAACATTTGGCACAGCTTCGTTTAGGCTGTAATCAATTGATATTGTATCTGGCGATTTGAGTAAAGCCAGGCGACTATGCTTAGGGGTTCCTTTATACGCATAGCCGATCGTTACTTTTATGGAAGGATATTTGCTATTTGGGTTTCTAGGCTGAATTTTACAGGTTTGTACGCGGCAATCCAGATCATAATCTAGCATTTCAACCATATATACCAAGCTATCATCTAGGGATTCGCGCACGCTTTCGCTAGATATATCATCTCCAAGATTTTTCTCTGTAGAGAAGTCAATGTCTCTTGTATATCGGTGGCTTTTATAGCGAATGGCCATAAGAATGCCGCCTTTTAGTATCATGCTGGCCTTTAGCTTTGCATTTGATGCTATGGCAAGTAAAGTTGTATGCACAGCTTCGCGAAAGGCTTTGTTAGCTTGAGAGTCTGCCTCTTCTACCCATGAGCTTATATCACACTCAAGAACATCGCTCATTCAACATTACTCCGGTTTACATTTGTAGATAGCATCCACTTATCAGACCATTTAGGGATATACTCTGAACTAGGATCAAGTTTTCTGGATCCGCCTCTTTGTGCAAATGCAGTCCATCCTTCTACAACTTCATTTTTTATGCCCAATAGTTCGTCTATGATATATCCAGCGCGAACTTTCTCAATACCATTTCCATGTTTATCAATATCATCTGTTATCAAACGCAGGTATTTTTTGCAGTTCATTTTATACACATCCAAAACATGATTTATGCCGCCACAATGCTCAGGGTGTCTAAGCATATCTAGAAATGTTCTGCCTATTGTTGAAACTCTAACAGTTCTATCTCTGACGTTCTTATATGCACCTAAATGTGAAGACCTCAAACAAAGTATCTCTGTTTTTTTGATCTTCTCCATTTTTGTTCGAACAAGCCGTATAAGCCCATTGCTACAATAACTGTCATATTCATCACCCAGGTCTTGATGCATTCGTTCCCTAGCATGTTTTTTCCAATCTTTGTCGGAAGGGGATGATAATATTAGTTTCGCCGGTAATCGATCCGTTAATCCGTGATATGCCATAGCGCTTAGATGAGACACATAACAAAAGGGATCTATCGCGCAAGCTATATCCTCTGCATTAGCATCCGCTCTTCCTAGTAAGGCGTAAACGTTATTTATGTTTTTAACGTGGGAGAGAATACCTTCGCTTATCAACTGGGCTAAATACTTGTTGACCTCTGTTGTTCCAGCACGTTCTTTTTGAATGTTAATAGATTCCCCGTCATATATTTTGCTAAGAAAGAGCTTGTGCACAATAATGCTTAGCTCATATTTGGATATGATAGGTTTTTTTGTGTCTCCAAGAGATAAGGTTATTGCTTTTATGGCTTTCATTTCTTTACATCCGCAAAATTGCCAATACTGATATATTAACGTCCTAAGGACGTTAATATATCAGTTATTATAGCTCACGTCAAAGTTTTCAAATAAAAATAGGAGTTTATTATTGACAAAGTAGGAAGACCCCTTTATGCTACGTCCTTAGGACGTAGCATAAAGGGGTGTAGGTAGTTTTGCGAAAAGCCATTTATCCCAAAGGTATTACAGTATTTTGCTACTTTTTCACCCTACATGATTCTCTGGATTGCCCCTTAAAATAAAAGCAAGTCGACCAGTGACTTTGTAGAAAGGCTGTTGCGTTCTCGTCGAGATTCCCGCTTTGGCGGGTATTGGGAATGACGTTCAGTTATTAAGAGGTAATAGGAGAGTAGAGATTTTGTTATATAATCAGCCTGCACAAATAAAATCAATGGACACATATATGAACAACGAAATAATAACGCCGCAACAACCATCGGCAGTACAAAAAATAACACCGGCGGTTCAACAACTGGTGGATACTATCCGTGATGAGATTGAATCGGGTAAGGAGCGTGCTTATCTTGCAATGGAGCAGGAGAAGCGAACCACTTACTGGAATGTGGGTAAGCATATTAAAGAGCATTTACTGCAGAATGCGGATAGGGCTGATTATGGGGATTACCTTATTTCAGAACTTTCACAGGAGCTGAATTTATCCTTTAACCTTTTATATGATAGCGTGCGATTTTATGAGCAATATCCTGAGATTTTGCATACGTATGCAAAATTGACATGGTCGCACATAAGAATTCTAGTTCACATACCGGAAACCGATACCAGGCAAGGATTTGAGCAGAAAATTATTGATGAAAATCTGTCGGTGCGAGAGCTGAAAAACCTGGTAAAAAGTGGCAAAACCGATTCTGAGGTTACAGATAAACCACTACCGGTTACCCGTGGTGAGCCTTATTTTTATCGTCTGAAAAAGGTGCAGAATAATACGGTTGTGGATTTGGGATTTAGGTTTTTTATTGAAAGTCCGGTTGCGAATGATGAGCTTGCGCGCAATGGCGATGTTATTCAGTCGCAAAAAGATGATAGCGGTTATCAGTTTTTTGATGGCTCAGATTTGGTTGTGCCCCACTATACCTATAAGGCGTTTGTGCTGGAGGTGATTGATGGTGATACCATTTGGGTGAACATTGATTTGGGTTTTGGTGCATGGACAACGCAGAAACTAAGGCTTAGGGGGATTAATACCAAGGCTATTGAAACATCCGAAGGGAAGGGCGCGAAGGAGTTTATGGAGTCACGCCTAAAACGCTGTAAGTTTATTGCGGTTAAGACATATTGGCGTGATAAATTTACGCGTTACCTTGCTGATATTTTTTATATTCAGCGTGAGGATGATTTTCATAAGATTGTGCGTGATGGGCGTTTTATGAACCAGGTTTTGTTGGATGAGGGTTTGGCGGTTAGGTTTTGATTTTTTAATACCTACAATCCTTTTCATAACCAATTCTTATGTTATTTTCTTTAGCATTTTATCTAAAGAAAAACTCAAAGTTTTTGTTCTCTTATCAGAGTAAATATGTAAGGATTTTTGCGGCTAATAACAATGGAGTAACTAATGAAACTTTCTCAAGTTAAATCTGGAAATTCAGAAAAATCAATCATTGTTTCTATTGATGGAAATAATTGGCCTTGTAAGTTCTACAGACCTAGTTCACTTTAATATAACTGATACATTGGTTTGCCTGCTCCACACCCAAATGCTTAGAAAAAATACCCTTATTATTTTTTACAAATTGCTTTCCTTTTTCTTCGTTTTTACCTTCATGGCCAAAGTATGCACCTAGGCGATCACAGTTTGAAGGTAGCAAAAAAGGAAGTTCTTTTAGGATTTTTAAAAAAGTTTCTTTGTTTGCGGAATAGATAGGTTTTAAATCAGCTGCCAAATATTCCTGCAAAGCAGCTGAATTGCTAGTCTTTGAGTAATACGAAAAAAACATAACGATTTTTAGGCGCTTGGAGCTAAATATTTCGTTAGGCATGTCGGCTTCAATGTTTTTTATGTATATCCTCTCAAGATCTTTAAACGCCTTTAATCGATCTGGATGCTTTTTCCCATCGCTATCTGTATAGGTATAATCCATTGAGTTTATTTTTAATAAGTTTGATAGTAGAACATAAAAATCTTGCTGCTCATCTGATGAATTATCTTGTGCATTGATGCTTGAGCAGGCGCATAAAAACATCAGCATGCTTAGTAATAATATTTTCATTTTATTAGCCAATTATTTGGACGGTAACGTTATGACCATCTTTAGGTGTTATTGAATTATAGATTTCAATTATTTTAGTTTCATCAATTACGATACAACCATCAAATTTAACTTGGTATCGATACTATTCGATCCCCCAAACATGAATAATCGTTTGGGAACCACCCTCTACCACATAGAGCTTTTGGTGCCAATGATCGTAAGCCACTGATGCAATCCCTCCGTTGTCATTATAAAAAACATGGTCGAGATTCATGCGCGCATACGTTTCGGCTTCATGGTTTTGTTTTTCACCAGAGGCTATGTCTGCCAAATCACTGGGATTAAAGAAGTAGAGCGCTGAATTATATCCTGAAGAACGCCAACCGGGGCCTGACTTGCCTGTTTTAGGCATGTCTTCGACAATATCATGTTTATACCAGCGGTTATAATCACCATACCAATGTTCGCCCAATCCTTGCCGCACGCCCAACACAACGGCACTGCGTTCACCTGTTAGATTAGCTGCAGATGTAAGCCACGCGCCACCATGGGAGGTATCATTATAGCTATGCTTGCCGATAGCCCCGTCCAGATCATAATCATTATCCCAGTCACCATTGTAATCGACAGGAACCATTAGATTTAATGTATCAAGTGTTGCGCCATCTGCAGGGAATCCTCCATACCATGGGCGCATTGCACTAAGACCTGGTCCAAGCCCATTATGGGGGCCTTCATACCATCCCCCCACCATGATATAACGCCCATCAAAGTGGTCATCAGCAAATGTCCTTGGAGCCTGAAACAGATACATCATGTGATTTCTAAAATCTTTTTTACAAGGAAGTTCCGATGTCTGACAATCAGTTAACCAATACTCGCCTCGTTTGTTTGAGTAATCAGAATTAAATACGTTAAGAATTTTTTGGGAGCCGCTTGAATAATAATCTGCTGCTATATGGTAAACGGTATTAGCTATATGATTATCATCGGCATCGATATATAGAACATCTCCACCTTTAATTTGATAACTATCATCCGTATCGGTCAGATCGAATAGTTCTGCTGTGTTTATCAAAACCGCCGTATTTAGATCATCCTGATTATCGGAGATGATGGGTAACGGAATATTAATTTCGCCATAAAAAAGGCCGTCTGTATCGCTTCCTCCCGGGTGCGCTGAAATCAATAATGCTCCCTCGTAGGCATCTGTATTTGCAGCGTCACCATTGGGTAAATATGTTATACCTGTGCCGGCATAAGCTAATCGATGAAAAGCGCTGTCGCTACCATATACCGTTGAGTTATCTACTTTAAATGCTCCCTTG
This sequence comes from Gammaproteobacteria bacterium, assembly GCA_033852075.1. Lineage (GTDB taxonomy): Bacteria > Pseudomonadota > Gammaproteobacteria > QZLD01 > QZLD01 > QZLE01. The sequence continues at coordinate 20,187 of JAWSVC010000036.1, forward strand.
TAAACAAGCTCTTGCCATGGATTTAACAACCCGGCTTTATCGTTATTGGTATTAAATGCCTTTGTAGTGACCGAAAGCTCTGCACTTTTTGCGCTTTCATTGTACCAATCATCCTGGGCCATAATCTGAATATTATAGGTCGTTTCAGGATCAACGGTTCTAAGTGTGAAATGGGTATTTTTTGTCACTGCCCACTCTTCACCATTCACATAGATAAAATAGCGATACATCAATTGATCTTCTGAGACGTTCCATGTCAGCTCAATACTTGTGTCATTTGCCGTTGCCTGAATATTCGCAGGTACGCTTGGAGGTGTGATATCTCCGTTCCTAACCAACTCAATTTTATCCAGAATAATATTTGCGGCATACTCAGGAGTTGTTGTTAAGCTGCCATAATAGCGGGTAGCAATATTGAGAGATGAGTGATTACCCTGCGATATATACTGGGGATACTCATTTTCCTGTCCTGCTTCTATGGTTTTTGAGGTAATTCGATAGATAAATGTCTTATAGTCCTTTTCGCGGATCTTAAACCCATTAACATATGAGGAACTATCATGAACATGTAACAATTGATAACCATGCAATGGAATATGGTGGTCATCATATGTAGATGTATGCGTGGGATCCATCCCATACCACTGTGAATCATATGACTCTAATTCGTATACCGGATAGCCAGTCCCGATGAAGCTGATAAATGGCCTGATGTTATATGATGCATTGTTGCCATTATAATAGGTTACCCGAATGTAATCACCACGCTGAAAATTGATTGGTTCACCAGATAAATGCTGATATGTGTAATAATAACTGCCGTATTTATCTGGTGATTCATGCGGAGTATCCGTCGCAACACCGGCATAACCATTTATCGACTTATATTGCAGATTTGGGGATATTGATAACACATCCCACTTACCTCCGATTTCATCAATAACATCAAAACTATTTGCTGATTCTTCATCGCCAAAATCTACCAATACATAGGCTGTCTCTTGGGTATCGTCATCCCCACCATCGTCTCCATCACCAGCAAAATCATTAACTGAACCATCATTACCATCATCGCTTCCACTACTGCCTCCGCCACAAGCTACAAGCAAAAACAGGCTAACCATAAATGCCATTAACAGACGTTTCATTCACTTCCTCGTTGATTTTATTTTGAATTCACAAATCATTATCTCTTTGCAAAGATAGCTCTCATACAAATCCATTTCTCTGAGCGGCCTCTCGTTATATACATTTGCTCCTCAAACATGAAGTTAAAAAATAATTTACCTACGAAAATCTGTGATTTTTTCCAGGTCATAAATTGCATCCGTAATTTCACTTAGTCTTTTTTCAAGAATTGACTGGTACCGGCTATTTCTATGGCTGAATATATTCTTCATTAACAATACGTATCTTCAAATGGCCATTCCTCAATCTTATGAAAATCATAAGTTTTTATTTCACCTGGTTTAATGACATCTATTAATCTGATTGAACCAGTTTTGTAAATAATTTGATAGTTGTTTTCTACGCCTGCTTTGCAAACATGCTTGCCTTCAATAGCCAATGGTAACATTGATAAAGACAGTGTTTTGGCATACCAACTACCACCTTCTCGTGAAAGTGACGATCCATCTAATGTGAATTTTTTGTAAAAACCGGCTTTGAGATCATCGCCAGGATTTTCAAATGACAAGTAGACCTCAAGACCATCATACGTCGATTTCCAAAAACCTATAGGAGTTTGTTTACCCATTTTTTTGTATTCAAGGATAAATACAAATGAAATAATTACCAAAACACATAAAACAAAAATTACTATGTAGTTATATGTCATTGAATAATCCTCATGCAGCCGACATTTCAGCTATAGGTTGCCGCAAAGCAAGCACCCAGTAAACGAAAGGAATACTTCTCTCAATTGGCATCTGTGATTTTAATAAGACATGATTGATACTTGTTGATTGGAGCAGATATATCTCCAGTAACTCTCGCTGTAAAGCTCATTAGTGGAAAAATACTATTATCTAAGAGCCTATGATGAGTATCAATTAAATTTCCCTGGGAGTCATAAAAGTTGGCCTGAACTGAAAAATCATTCCAATGAACATCGGATTTATTCTCAACTTCTGTAAAACAGCTAACTTTCACAGGATTGCTCTCTGAATTAATAGATAGAGATGCTTCAGAAACAACCAAACTATCAGTTAAAGAATAATCCTTCGTGTCTGAATATATAGAATATGCAGACCAAACAATGGCAAATAGAATTATTCCGTAAATTAAAATATTGCCGCCAGTAGAATATACAAATCGAGAAACTTTATTTTGGATTTGATGGCAATGCGGGCATTTAAGAGCATCATCATGAATATCTTCTTTGCAAGCCAAACACTGTTTCATTTATACCTCCGTTTATTACTACCCAGATTCAACAACCAAATGCAACAACTTGGTTACGGGAAACTAGTCCTCAAATCTATAATTATGAATTTTGTACTCTCCTGCATCATTTTCAATAAATGAAAAATGCATATAAACCTTGAATAACTGCACTCCGTTTGGAGAAACAAAAGAACTTAGCTGCACTCTCGTAGTTGCTCTGCGTGATTTTTTATCTGTTCCTTTAGGCCAGAATCTTTTTTCCAAAGGAGATTTCCATGACTTTTCTCCGGCAAAAACCTCAGTAGTAGCTGCCTTATCAAAATGGATAAACTTACCCCAGTCTCTTTCCTCTTTTAATATGTCTTTTTCAAAGGCGGCCAGTGTTTTTCTCTCTTTCAGATCATCCGAAAAAAATGAATAAATTGTCTCAAAATTTCTTTTGATTAATTCAAAAGCCAGGTAATGAGTTAGGATTCTAGCCTTTTCAACTGCCTGACCAACGATCTTTTTTTCTGGATATCCATTATAGTTGTCGCGGGTATAAGCCCCACCACACGGAATAACTGCAACGTTATTATATTCCTCTTCAATATCATCCCGCTCGACTGTTATTTCATCATCAGAGACATAACAATCGATAGTATCATCTTCTTCTGGTTTTAGATCGCTTAAAATCAGACTGTATTCCAGCCGATTCTCCAATACCTCATCCGTCACTCTGGATATCTCGCCGGTAGCATTATGTTTTGCCAGAAAGTAATTCCTCAAATAGCTGATATAGACTTGAGATGATTGGTCGATGTATCCGCCTCTTTCAACAGATTCACTGCGATAGTATTCCAAAGATCCTTCTATCGGAATCTCTCCTGCCTCTAATACCTTGTAATATAGATCTACGATCATCTTTGGTTTAAATGCCATGTTTACCTCCTCAATCCCACCAGAAATTTATCTTTTCCCCAAGAATAAGCGCCTTTTCCAGAATTCTGATGCCAAAATCATCATCCTCAAAATCTATACCTTCAGTAAGAACCCGAATATTCTCCGGAAGCTCCTGACCGCTCTCTTCATACATTTCAACCATTTCATCGAGGCAACCAACACCCTGGTCAACAATATCAGGACAAAATTCATACACCTCATCGGCAAGATCTGCACCCTGTTCCTGAGTTACATTTTTAAATGCCAATGCAAACCTGCCGATCTCTTCCTCAGAAACTTCCAGGCCATATTTTTTATCCCACTCTAAAAGTTTGTCTTCGAAAAGATCATTAAGCCACTCTTTCCAATCCCCATCAGAATGTATTGCTGTTAGTTTTTCAAACTTATCCATATCCATACCCCTTTAACATTATTAGTAAATACATTGCTATTTTTTGATAAAATCGATGCTGTTATCTTTTCAAGAATTTATTATTTATAGCTGATTTTCCCATTTGAAATGATTAATAACAATAGTACTTTGGTATATCAAGATTGGAGTTATGCTCAATAATATATAGAAATTTGCTAACAGCCATCAAATCAAATTTAACTTGGTATCGATACTATTCGATCCCTCAAACATGAAGTTAAAAAATAATTTACCTGCGAAAATCTGTGATTTTTTCCAGGTCATAAATTGCATCCGTAATTTCACTTAGTCTTTTTTCTAAAATCGCCTGGGCATCATATAAACCACGGTTATAAAAATATCCGCCGATCTCTTCGGCAAAAAAATCCAGTAAAAACTGAGCATCAAACTGGCCAATTTCCTGATTAAGTTCTTCAGAAAAATAGAGTTTGATTTTATTTATGATTACCTCTTTTTCTCCCTTGGAGAATTCAATTTCTGACATGATAATGTACTCTATAATTTGCTAACTAAATATGGTTGTAGCTTTTTGGTCGGTATGAAAATTTACAGCTCCGAAAATTCACCCGCTATCTGTATATGCCTATCAATTTCACTAATAAGCGGGCTAAGATCGGTTTCTGATAATGAAGGTTTCGAAAGTTCTGCTGATAATTGATTCATCTTAGTCAGGAGCATTAAATTTTCGTTCGAATATTTGATTATTTGTTGTTGAGCTTCACTTATTAATAACTCATTTTCTTCGCGAACCTTTTGCAGGTCATTGTCATCATTTTCCGGTTCATGGCTATCTAAACCGGCGCCCTGACATAAATATATCTGTTTTGTCGCGATTATTATTGAATTTATATTTTGTATACACTGCTCAAAGATACTTATTGCCAGACTCCTGAACCGTTGAAACGAAAGGGACGTCGGATTTAATTTGATATGGGCGATAGATATCAAATTTATATAGCTATTTTGTAAGTTGTTAATGAAATTAATGTCCTGTTCTTTATCTAACAGATCCAGTTCATCTGCTAAAGAACTTAACATTCGTTCATTTTCTTTAAGATAAGTAAATTGAATTGCCTTTTCATTACCAAATATCTTTGGTTGTCGTAATGATTTATGATCTTCCTTTTTAACATTAAGGGTAGAGAGGATGGTTTCTAATACTTTTTCTCGATTAAGTTCCCACTCGGAATAACTAATTGGCATAACACTTAATTGCGCTCTACCTAATAGTTTAAAGGATTGCAGGGTAATAAAATCTGATAGTTCTCCGGGAAAGCCGATAAGATCTATGCCAATAACGGTTCCTTTATGCATAGCTACGATATCAACGGGAATACTTGCTACTTCGAATTGAAGTTTGATATCAATATTATATTTCTTTAACTCATTACATAAATCTGCCTGGAAGGCGTCTGCATAGGTTTTGGGTTTTTGCTCACTAGCAACCTCTTCACAATACTTTAAATATTTAGCCAGATGAGATCTTTGTAACAACTGTTCATTAGTTGCAGAGGTAAAAAGTATCTGTTTATTTCGCGCCCTTGTTATTCCAACATTGAATGAATCATCCCGGTTCATATATTGATAATTGGATGCGGAACTATCTTTATCTACACAACATGAAATAAGCATTATGTCGCGCTCTTCACCCTGAAATGAATATGCTGTGCCTACCAATATTTGGTGTTCGGCAAGCTGTTCTTCACTTAGGTTATTCATCACAAGACTTTCAAGATAGTCTGCTTGATTTGTGAATAGTGCGATGACGCCTATGGTTGTTTTGGCTTCAATAGTTTCATCTTTTTGTTCTTCAATAATTGAAGATAATCTTTGTATGATGTTATTTGCTTCAACCCTATTAACCCCTTTTTTACAAATTCCATCAGGCAGATAACTAACCTCAATAGGGGTACTATCTGCTACATTTGGTTTTTGGGTCATTATCTTTAACCTATTATCGTAAAAGCAGTTGTTGCTATAACCGATGATCTTGGGGTGGCTACGGAAATGTTCATCCAGATAAGATATTGCATTGTTATCTACTAGGAGCTGCTGGGCTGTATCCAGAATACTTTCATCTCGATAATTCAATTGCGCAGGTATTCCAGAAAAGGGGTATTGCTGAAAAATATGATTCTGCAGATCTCTAGAAAGAAATGAAAAATGGCGCAGCTGTTTTGGGTCGCCAACTATAACTGCCTTTTTTGCCCTAACAATTGCTGGTATTGATGATGCTATATTGCACTGAGTTGCCTCATCAAAAATTACCAGATCAAAAAGATCACTCTTAAGCGGTAAGACTCTGTGAAGATTTGATAACGATACTAACCAAATCGGCAAAACCTCTAACAGCTTGTTAAAGTCTGTTTCATCAAAAAATTTATTCTGCTTACTAGAAGACCTTGCTCTTATGGCGACTAGAAAATTAGAAAGCTGTTTTCTGTTTTTACGTAACGCATTAGAAATACGTTTTTGCCAGTTATAATTTATATGGGCAACACAGGCCTCTTCCAATTTTATATTCTGATCTAAGATCTGGTCTAAATCTTCTTTTAGATGACCATTATTGCGGTAATACCTATCAATAAATGCTAAGCGGATTCTATCAATTATCCCCTTAGGCTTACCCTTTGTTTTATAAATAAACTCGCTATGACTATGAGTCTTTTCGCACTTCTGCACAAATCTTTTTTCTAACCCATGAACTATTGATGCTATTTTGTGAACATCATCTTTAGGCTGAACCGCTGCAAAATCCTTTGTATTTAGTATCTCATCAATATGGGCCTTTAGCTTGTTGTGATATTGTCCATCACCACATCTAATTAACGCCTTTGAATCCACAGAAAACGACTGAATGAGTTTTTGTTCGATTACACTAATCGATTGCTCGGTATTAGAAACAATTAACACCGACTTATTATTCATGAAATATTCAAGCGCTAAGGCAGCAATAGTATAACTTTTGCCGGTACCTGGCGGACCAATCACTGTACTCAAAGAATAGTTTTTAGAATTTTGTATAACCTGCTTTTGCGCATCACTCAATGTAGCGGGTATAGGTGCAATCCCTTCATCCTTAAAAAACCCCTTTTCAGGTTCGAAGAATGATTTGAGTGATAACAGTAATTTTTCACTGATTGATATCTTTTCCAGCTCATGCAGCACTCCCCGGGATAAAAAGGATTTTTTCACCACCAAAAATGCTGCCGCTGGAACCACAAATATCTTATCAGTTGCCAGTTGTTTAATGTTATTAATTTTTTCGCTATTGAATAGTTTTGGAAACTCTTGCAGTGAGCTAGTATCGAAAATTTCAGGGTATTTACCAAACCAATCCGATACTTTTTTCAGGGCGTCATTATTGATCTCTTCAAAGAAAATATCAGATGGAAAGTCTGCAATATCCCCGCCTATAATTTGTTGTATCACATCTATATTGATAAGCGGCTGGTCTTTATCGATTGATATAAAATCTGCAACGCTTTTTCGGCCAGTACTTACTTTATCTAATTTGGCATTAAAACATACAATAGGTGCGCATATAGTCTTAGAAACAGTTTCATTTTTTATTTTACCAATAAGAAAAAAACTAGAGCACAGTAGTTCTTTCTCTCTTTTATAAGTAGTTAAGGTTTTTCGCAGAACGCCTGCATAATGAGCTGTAACTCCATATCCAAAACCAAGACCTTTTTTTGAAAAAAGTTCATCTTCACCAGTTAGCAATAGTTGGTGCTGATATGTTTTAGAGAAAATGTTCCAAAAACTTTGCTGCCGTTTATCTGCATCAAAGCAGTCATGCATTAACTTAACTATATTTTTTATGTTATTCATTTAGTTGTTTTATTCTTTAATTGATAAATTTATTCGTCTTCTTTTACTGGGGCTGGTTTAGATATTTCAAATACATCTTCATCGTCATTATTTTCAAGAATGTCTTTTGCTTCACCTTGTTTTCTCTGAGTAAATTTACCATTATTATTTTCTTAAACATATGTAACAAACACAACTTCCAAAATAGAAGGAAATTTCAGCATATGGATTTTGATATATTGCAATACGTTTGATATTCTAATCAAGTTAATATTAGTCCTAAATAAATAGATGACTATGATTTTCCTTGAAAAATTAATATCACAATTTTTTATTCCGATAGATAATGGGGGAAGTGGAATATGAAGTTCTTATTGTTGTTAATAATAATTATATTAAGCAATTTACCATTTATAGCAAAAGCTCAAATTTATAAATGGACAGATGACAATGGCAAAATTCATTATTCACAATTTAAACCCAAAAACAAATCGGAAAAAACCACCACTGTTAAGTTGAATAATATTGGGCAGCTACCCGATGTGGAAATAAAAAGCCCGATTGCATATGACAACCCATGGCCTAGCGCTAACATTCTTTTAAATTCACTTGAGCTAAACATTGCCGGAGCTAATTCACGTGATGTGAAAATTGGTAACCAACTTAGTGGTCCTGGGTGTAATAAAGATAGAAGAGACATTATGTGGGTTAATGGTAATGGATATATAAAAGATATTAACGTTACTAAATCAATAATTGATATCTTTAATATCGCAGGATACAGCATTGAAAAAAATGACTCATTATTAAAAAAACCAACCACCAGATTGTCATTAAATGTTGAGCTAAATAAAGTATATATTAATCGCTGCCAAGATAGAAAATATGGAAATAACAGCAAAAATGATGTCTATATAAAAGTTCACTGGAATCTTATTGATAGACTAGCTAGAAAAAGTATTTTTGAAGGGGATAGTGAAGGCATCTATAAAGGAATGAAACAACATGCAAGGAGCAGAGGAACTTCTCAAGCTATAGAAAGAGCATTCACAATAGCAACAAGAAACTTACTCGCAGATCCTGTTTTTGTTAAATATCTTGAAAACCAAGACCCATTAGAACACTACGCAAACCATTTTTCCGATATTCCTCTAGACATAAAATATTCATCGGGAGGATCATCTTTTAAATCTAAGGTGCCTCAACTTAAACAGGCATCATTAACCATTAGAACGATAAATGGGCATGGCAGTGGAGTATTGATAACGGCTGATGGCATTGTTTTAACAAATGCACATGTTGTTGGAGATGCAAAACAGGTAATCGTAGTTGTTAATGATGAAGATATGGAAGCCCAAATAATCCGAAGTGATTCCATACGAGACGTAGCATTACTTCAAATTAAAAATACTATAGCCGCTACTCCAGCCCAAGTCGCTAAAAATAAACCTGGCATTGGAGATAATCTTTATGTTATCGGAACTCCATTATCTGAGTCTTTAAAACATACTGTTACTAAAGGAATATTATCTGCCGAAAGATTGATACAGGGATATCAATACTATCAAACGGATGCCACAATTAATCCTGGTAATTCAGGAGGACCCGTCTTTAATGAATCAGGGGATTTAGTCGCAATAAGCGTTTCAGGCTTATTTTCAAAGGATGGCGCAGGACTAGGTGTTAATTATATAATTCCTATTCAAAGCGCTATAGATGCGTTAAAAATTAAACAAAAAAGCTTAACTTCTGTTTCAACGCCAAATAAAAACATTAGTACAATAAAACACCTTGACCCTGTTAAACCGCCCAAGATAGACAAAGAAAAAGTATTTCAGCTTTATGAAAAAGCATTAGATGCAAAACAGAATGATGAATTTGACAAAGCAAAATCTATTTTAAAAGAGGCGCTAAAAAATATTCCTGATAATGATAAATCCGAAGAAGCAAACCAAGTGCGAGATGAACTTTATATTCATCTGCCAATAAGTATTGCTAGAGATGCAATTGAAAAGCATAAACCAAGCATTGCTCGTAAGGCCATAACCCCAGTAAAAAAACATTTAAAAAACCATCCAAAACGGTATGAATACTTAAAACAGGTTGATGAGATTATAAATGCTATCAAATATCTAGAAAAAGCTCTGGAAGCAAATGTAATGTCAGAATTGGTTCCGGTAAAAATTTTTTTAAGAGAGTATTACCAAGTTAATGGAAAACTACCTTCTTCAATATACGAACTACAAAAGTTACTATATAGCGATATGGGACCTACTATTAACGAAAACTACCGTCTTAGCAGTTATACTCCTGCAAAAAGAGGATATATAATCGTTTTTCAAAATGTTAGCAATGAACATGAAATTACCCTTAAAGACAGTTTTAACTTTTAACTTAAATTATCTTTATCTACTCATATCTTCTAAGGAATTTATAAAAACTCATCAAAGCAAGAAATGACTACCATATTTTAAATATCAGGAAATCATGAGCTATCTTATGCGAACCTATATTGATATATTACATATTGTTTTCTTCAATAAGGTTAAAATATGTCTCGTGCGTTAATCGGTGCAATACTTGGTTTTGTTGTCGGAGGATTATTCTTTGGCCCTTTTTTCCAATTTGTTGGCGCCATTCTTGGTGGTCTAATTGGACATGGCTACGATCAAAGAGCCAGATTTTTAGGTTCTTCAGGTAATATAGCCCGTATTCACCAAGCCTTTTCCAAAGCCACTTTCCAAGTAATGGGAGCTATTGCCAAAGCCGATGGGCAGGTAACTCAGGAAGATATCAAACATGCCGAGCAGATATTTGCTCGCTTTAATCTTTCACCAGAACAACGTCAACGCGCGATATCATTTTACAACTCCGGTAAACAACCTGATTTTTCATTAGAAGATTGTATAACCGAATTTATTCAGAGTTGTCCAAGCCGTAATCTTCATCGCACCTTTATACAAATTCAGCTACAAACTGCATATGTAGACGGCGTACTCCATGCAGCTGAAGCACAACTTATTGCACGTATGGCATCTATGCTTCGCATTTCTGAATTCGAATTGCGCTCCCTGGAGGCCTTAGTTGCAGCACAATTTCGCCACCAGCAATATGGTCGTACAGGCGGTTATCAACAGCAACAAAAGGCTAAACCTGCTGCCGATGAAATAGCAACGGCATATCAGATCCTCGGCGCCTCTAAAGATACCTCGAATTCTGAACTTAAAAAAATGTACCGAAAACTTATGAGCCAACATCATCCGGACAAACTTGCATCGCAAGGCCTTCCGGAGGAGATGATTAAGGTGGCTACTGAAAAGACTAAGGAAATCACCTGGGCTTATGATTTGATTAAGGAGAGTAGGGGAATTTAAATTTATCTTTCTACCCAATTTTCAATTTTTATTCCTGAATATTTCTTAAAATCATCAGGATTATTTGTAACCAGAACACAGTTAATTGCAGCTACATGACTTGCAATCAACCTATCCATGACATTTTTTTTACGATCAGGATCTTCTTTTCTTTTTATTCCATATTCATTTGCTGCGCATTCATCAAAAGATACTACTACAAGGTCTTCTAATAAATTATTCAAAGCTATTTTAGCCTGCTCCCTGCTTAAACTTTTCTCTACACCTGCGTTTAGTTCTGCCAATGTTATAGTGCTTATGCCTATATCTCCGTAATAGTATTGAGAAAATAGCTTTGCAACTTCTGGAGGATGATTTTTTATTAGATAGATACAGATATTTGTATCCAGCATATACTTAATCACTAGAACGACTCCCTTTCGTCCTCTTCGCTGAACTCTCTCCCCTCAGCAAAAACATCATCTGGAAACGCAGAAAATTTTGCCATCAAACCAGTGAGCTTTCTTCTTGCCGGCCTGATTCTCAACTCATCTCCAACTCTTTCTATCTCAAGATCTATATCCGTAGATGAGTAACGTAACTCTGCCGGAATACGAACCGCCTGAGAGTGTCCATTTTTGAATATTTTAGTATGCAGCGTCATAAGTCACCTTTCATTGCTATATGTTTATACTAGCATGTACACACACAGATGTACATGAAACAGTTACTGCTTTTGGAAATCGGGATTTATTAAAAATTGGAAATAAATAAAGAAGGGATAAAAGTGGTGCCCAGAGACAGAATCGAACTGCCGACACGGGGATTTTCAATCCCCTGCTCTACCGACTGAGCTATCTGGGCACTCTCGGTAAGAGCGGGTATTAAACACGATTAGAGAAAAGAATTCAAGCAAAAAATTTTATAATCTAAATAAAAAGCGGGATCCGAAGATCCCGCTACTTGGTGGTGGTTTTATAGTTATTGTTATCCTTAACAAAGGTGGTTATACATCCTTTACTATTATTTCCTAAATAGTCCTAACCACATTTTGAATCGCTGCAATTCAAACATGTCATGCAACCATCCATCATAATTACTGCGACGGTGTTGCACTTCGAACAGAGTTGAGCCCCTTCAGGAAAATCACTCTCCGACGCTGGTGTCGCTTTGCTATTTTTCGCTTCATATTCTGCCCTCTTTTCTGCTATTAATTGTTTTTGACGCTCGTCCAGCTCCTCACTGGCGATCATGCCAATCATCTTCATGTGGGTTTCGATCGCTTCACCAATCTCTGCCACTAAGGAAGGCATAAATTTGCCACCCTTTTTGAAGTATCCACCTTTAGGATCAAATACTGCTTTAAGCTCTTCAACCAAAAAGGTTACATCACCACCCTTACGAAATACCGCTGAGATAACTCGGGTTAGGGCAACGATCCACTGAAACTGGTCCATGTTTTTCGAGTTAATAAATACCTCAAATGGACGACGCATTTCGTGCTCGGTTCCTTCATTCAGGATCATGTCGTTGATAGTAATGTAAAGCGAGTGCTCCGATAGCGGGGTCTTCACCTTATAGGTTGAACCCATCAAAAACTCTGGGCGCTCCACACTCTCGTGCATGTGAATTACATTACTCTTCTCTTCTGCTGGAGCAGTGTCCAACTGCTTTTGCTCCTCTTCAGAAGCAACCTGATATCCAACAATTTTTTTATCTATTTTAAGTGCCATTTTCTTTCTCCGCATTCTCAGAGGTCTAACCCCCAAGATTAAAACTTTCCGTAGTAACCCTCTTTTAAGGCATCGAACAGATTGGCTGCCGTATGAGTCTCGCCATCGTATTCAATTTCTTCGTTGCCTTTTACTTTTACTGAGGTTCCATCTTCCAATTTGAATTCATATTCAGTATTTTCCAGATCGGTCTCTTTAACCAATACACCCTGAAATGCCTCTGGATTAAATCTGAATGTTGTACATCCCTTCAACCCTTGGTCATAGGCATACATGTAGATATCTTTAAACTCATTAAAATCAAAATCAGTCGGAACATTCGCTGTTTTTGAGATTGATGAATCAATCCACTTTTGTGCAGCAGCCTGAATATCAACATGCGCCTTTGGTTTAATATCATCCGAGGTTATAAAATAGTCAGGTAGTCTGTCGGCATCGTTTTGAGTATATGGGTCAGCATTCTCATTAATAAATGTTCTGTATGCCAATAACTCAAACGATAAAACATCAACCTTCTCTTTAGTCTTCCTACCTTCACGAATAATGTTGCGTGAGTACTTGTGTGCAAAGCTTGGTTCAATACCGTTACTCGCATTGTTTGAAAGCGAAAGCGAGATAGTTCCGGTAGGAGCAATAGAAGAATGGTGAGTAAAGCGACTACCAACCTCTACCAACTCATCTACCAACCCTTGGTTTTCTGCCGCAACCTGTTGCATGTAACGACCATATCTACCCCAAAGAACTTTACCTTTAACCTTGTCACCAACCTTGATGCCATCCTTTTCCATTTCTGGACGTTGACGCAACATCTTGGCAGTGATCTCAAATTCTTCTTCCATAATTGGCGCAGGGCCTTTTTCTTTAGCTAGTTCTAAAGAAGTTTCCCAGCCTACCATTGCCATACGCTTGGTTAGCTCTTCAGTAAACTCGACTGATTCATCTGAACCATACTTCATACACATCATGGTTAGAGTAGAACCAAGACCAAGGTAACCCATGCCATGTCTTCTCTTATTCATGATTTCATCTTGCTGCTGAGGAAGAGGTAGACCATTGATCTCGACCACGTTATCCAACATACGAGTGAAGATACCGACAGTTTTGTCAAATGTCTCCCAATCAAAACGCGCATAACTGGTAAATGGGTCAAGTACAAATTTGGTAAGATTAATAGAACCTAACAGACAGCTACCATAAGGAGGAAGAGGCTGCTCACCACAAGGGTTTGTGGCACGAATCTGCTCACAGAACCAGTTGTTGTTCATCTCATTAACCTTGTCGATTAGGATAAATCCTGGCTCAGCAAAGTCATAAGTAGAGGTCATTATCATGTCCCACAAATTACGCGCATGAACAGTTTTATAGATCTTGCAAGCAACCTTACCTTCTTCATTAGCAATGTAACCTTCTGGATTTGGAACATCCTTCCAGATCACTTTGCTTGAATCTTGTAAATCAACATCAACCTCTTCAGCCAACCCTTTTTCAGTAATAGGGAAGGTTAGATGCCACTCAGCATCTTCTTTTACTGCTTTAATGAATTCTTCGGTAATAAGCAGTGAAAGATTGAATTGGCGTAATCTTCCATCTTCACGCTTGGCGCGGATAAATTCCATAACATCTGGATGACCAACATCAAATGTAGCCATCTGTGCACCACGACGACCACCAGCAGATGATACGGTGAAACACATCTTGTCATAGATATCCATGAAGGATAGTGGGCCAGATGTATAAGCACCAGCACCAGACACATAACCACCTTTTGGTCTTAATGTAGAGAATTCGTAACCAATACCGCAACCAGCCTTAAGAGTAAGTCCTGCTTCATGGGTTTTACCCAGGATATCATCCATTGAATCCTGAATTGTGCCAGAAACGGTGCAGTTAATGGTTGAGGTTGCTGGCTTATATGCGCTGGCTCCGGCATTAGAGATGATACGTCCAGCTGGAACTGCACCATGTAATAATGCCCACTCAAATTTTTCAAACCACTCTCTCTTTTTCGCCTTAGTGGTTTCTACTTCTGCCAAAGCCTCGGCAACACGTCTGTAAGTATCTTTAAGATCTTTATCAACGTTCTGGCCATCTTTGGTTTTTAGGCGATATTTTTTATCCCAGATATCAAGAGAAGGCTCTTGCATATCAATTTCACGGACTTCAACTTCTACTGGTTTTAATTGTGCGCTCATGCTAATCCCTTAGTATTGCTATCTAGCTGAAAAGTTATCCACAACTTGTTAACTAGTTATTAACGTTTTATTAACAGCTAAACACTATATGTTGTGTTTGATTTGCCGTAAGTATGGACTTTTTTTTGAAAAATTCAAGTCTGCTTATATTCTCACCCAAACCTAAAAAAACCAATTAAATCAATACTGTAGTACTACGCAATTGTTTAATATTTAGTCATAAATCGCTAATTTTATTGGATATATTCTTTTTTTAATTTATTTCAAAAAATACTATATATAGTGGTTGAATATTTTGGAATATTTCGACTAAAACTGTGTATAACTCCCTGTAAAAACAGGGTTTGCTGCCTTTTTATGGTTAAAACCTGGATGTTTTTTAATCAATTTTGATTTTTGTGACTTGGATCACACGATGATCGATAAATTAAATTCTATTCGCATTTAACCCATATTTTCGACTTACAAAGTATTCTATATTTATAAAAAAGGCAGGAGATTACCGTAATGATTTTTTGGATGGCATATTGGAATATGGCTTATGTAATGTGGCGCCAAGGCACTATCAATTATCTGAAAATGATAGATAAAAACTATTCGTAGTTTTGATAGATTTATATACGCTATAATTTTCGCTCTTTTCGATAGCAAATAAACAACTAGGGGACAAGTGGTTGGATATACTACTTATTGATGACCACCATATTTTTCGTGATGGGCTCAAGCTTCTTTTACAGCAGCAAAATTCAGGCTGGATAATTCATGCTGCTGCTGACACTCAGGAAGCCCGGCAAGCAATTAAAGATAACGCAGACTTTGATTTGATTTTGCTCGACTATAATCTTCCAGACGGAAACGGCCTGGATCTTTTGCGCGAAATCAAATCTCAAATACCGGCAACTCCGATTGCATTACTTTCTGCTCACGAAGACCCTCAACTAATACAAGCCACATTGGCCGCTGGAGCAAGTGGTTTTATCACCAAGTCATCTTCTTCTGAGGTGATGCTCAGCGCGTTGCAGTTAATATTTAATGGTGGCATCTATGTACCTCCTGCAATATTGGCACAAAGCTTTTCATCTCAACCAGTAGAAGTAGAAACCATAAATAGCGACTACCATTTAACCGGGCGCCAACTAGAGGTGCTACAAGAGATGGTAAAAGGGCTGGCAAATAAAGAGATAGCCCGAGAACTAGATATGTCTCCCAGCACAGTTAAGGCACATATTGCTGCTATTTTACGTGAGTTTGATGTGAATAATCGCACTCAGGCAGTTGCACTGGCGCAGGAAAAGGGGCTGGTTTAGTCTTAGTAACCAAATAATTAATCATCGCACGCAATTTAGGTGGCTTTATCGGCTTGGCAAGCATGTTGTATCCTGATTCTTTTATTTGAGCCAGATCATCCGAATCTGGCGTACCGGAAACAATCAACCCCGGCACATCATCACCAAACTTATCTTGTAATTTATTAAGTAAATGCTCACCTGTACCACCATCGCCAAGATCATAATCACATATAATCAGTGATGGCCTACCTTGAAAAGATTCCGCCCAATCGATAACCTTTCGGGACGAAGAAAAACTAAACGTCTGCATTCCCCAACTTTGCAAAAGCGCGGTTATAGAATCTAATGCGGCAGGATCATCATCAATAACAACTACAGAAAGCTCTGTTGTTATGGCCTGCATTTGAGCTGCAATAATTTCATCACCATTCTTTGTCTTTTCGCTGTGTTTAACCTGAGAATGACAAGGAATTACTAAACGAAACAGAGTGCCTTTCCCTTCAACAGATTTAACCTGAATCGAATGCCCTAACGCTATAGATAAACGATGTACAATCGACAAACCCAGTCCATGACCTTGTTTTGCATCGGTATCCAACACCTGACTGAATTGGCAAAAAATATTTTCCTGCTTCTCTTTTGGAATACCGCGCCCCGTATCCCACACATCAATCCAGACGTTATCAGCCCGTGATCTGATACCTACAAGAATTCCACCTTGTTTGGTATAACGCACCGCATTACTAATTAAATTACGGATGATTCGCTCTAACATGGCTGGTTCACTAAAAACAATAAATTCTCGCAGATGCGTTGCTAACCGCAAACCTTTTTTCTCCGCCACTACATCAAACTCATGGCAGATATTTTTTATCACCTGTGATAATTCCACCGGCTGCAATTCGGTTAGGTATTCTACCTGCGCCTCAAACCTTGCTACATCCAGTAACTCAGTGAATAGTTTGCGCAGATTTGATACCGCTTGCTGTAATTTGTCCTGTGTAGTTCCTACTTCTTCTGCATCTTTAATATTTCTTAAAACCTCTACATACATATCTATTGCCTGTAGTGGCTGACGTAGATCATGGGTAACACCTGAGAAGAAGTCACGAACAGCGTCATGTCGTTGCGACATTTTTTCTGCCTGAGCTTCGTTGAGTTTGGCGCGCTCTTCCAGTTCTTCGACCAAACTGGACATACGAATTTGGGAAGTCTGAATCATGCCAATCATATCATTGAAGTTTTCAACCAATTCGCCAGTTTCATCATTACTGGTAACCGTTGCCCGTAACGAATAGTCTTCCTGTTTACGTATTTGATTAGCCACTTCTGCCAAATTGGTTACCGGTCTTGCAACCCATTTCGTTAATTTCAAAACCACAAAATAAACCAATAGGGCTGATAACAGGGTTGCGGATATGGCGATAATAATGAATTGACTGATCTGATCTTCTACCCGCTGCTGATTTACAATAAGCAACAAGTTTCCAATAGGGCGCGCTTTGATCGTTACTGGCTCAATAACATACAAACTATTTTCCACAAGATCTGCTGTTGAAGATAGATCTTCAATCGCAGGACAATCGCTATAAATATTGGCCTGCCTTGCACTGGAAAATAATTCACTTGAATTAGTGTATATGCAAACCAGGTCTATTGATGACTGTAACATAAGGGCATTAAGGTTCGATTTCATGGCCTGCTTGTCACCAAAGGCTAGGGCAGCAGAACTACGCATCGAAGTGATTTTTGCAAGAGTAGTCATTTCACTAATCAATTCATCCTGAACCGACTTGCGCAGATAAACCGTTACCAGTGTTGTTGCAATAACCAAAGCCAATAGCATGGATAGCACTACTACTGCCACCAGCTTTTTGCGTAAGGTTATTTTGCTGAATTGCTGCAACTTATAGTCTCCATTTATTTGGAATAAACCGTGCTTACGCGCGATCTTTTTTCTGGATCCAGGATCAAGTCCGGGATGACAACATCATTGATACTTTACCGTCATACCGGCGTAGGCCCACTACTGTCCGGGGAAATAATTTAATAGAATCAAGATGGCTGAGCGTAGCCGAAGNNTTTTCTTGACCCTTCGGCCTTGGTTTATCCTGAGCGTAGCCGAAGGGCTCAGGGAGCTTGAAAAAATCAATTTACTTCTAGTTAATAAAATCTTTTCAACAATTTTAACTATCACAATAACTCTCTATTTCGCTTCTGTATTCCTACGAATCTCACGCGCCAACATCAACAGATCAGAACTAATGAACAAACCGTTTTTTATAGCGTTGGATATATTCACATCAAACCGCATCCTATCCGTTGTGCGCATAATATTTATAATGCCTCCACGATCGGTAAACTCTTTTTGCTCACCAACACTAAGCACATATATATATTTAATCTGTTGCCAAAATTCCGGTAATAACGCACGCCTTCCATCTCCTACAAAAAGTATCTGACAACCCTCTGCAATGTCACTAATTTCATCTGTGCGCGTAATCCTTAACGGACGATCTCCAATCAGAGTACCATCAACATTATCCAAAATTGTACCAAATGGAATTTCGCCAAATAGACACATATGGATTGGCTCTTTTGCCGATTTAAATGCCTGTTCCGGCCAACTGACAAAATTAGCAAAGTTATACAAAAATAGTGCCTTGGCTTGATATTCACGCTGCAGAGAATCATTTGCTGATACTTGGGAAGAAAAGAGTAGAAATAAAATTAGGGCCGATGCTAATAAATGAGCATTTTGAAATAGTTTATAACAAAGGCAGGCGACGTCTAAGGTTTTGCTGATTTTTTTCACTCTATTTCTCCCCCTATCAAAAGACTACTCATAAATCTGCGAATAGCCTGCTCTTGCTGACACTGCTCCTGAGAAATAGAAGGATCAGACAAGCAATCACCAAAAACATCTACAAAGAGCTGATCTGCCTCAGTAACTGACAAAGTCTCTTCACCACCTCCTGTTTTAGGTTGCCTTTCATCAGGAGGAGATAAAATATCAGTTATTGA
The DNA here is from genome assembly GCA_033852075.1 of Gammaproteobacteria bacterium. Lineage (GTDB taxonomy): Bacteria > Pseudomonadota > Gammaproteobacteria > QZLD01 > QZLD01 > QZLE01. The sequence goes on from JAWSVC010000036.1 coordinate 39,330, forward strand.
ATCATCAAACTCTGGAGGGAAAGAAGGCACTGGAGCCGCAGTTAATCCTTGGCTAGTCAACAGGATAGCGCGTCCGGTATGGGCAACTACAGTTCCGTTATTAGTTACACTGTTAAGTGTAACCGTTCCATTTGCTGGATCTACGGCATTATCATATGACTCGATAGTTACATCACTATTTACAATCAAGGGGCGACTATTGGTATCAGATAAACTTGCGCCACCAAGTGAATCAATATAGATATCTCCCCCCTCTGCACGAATCAAAACATCACTGCCACTACCATCACCCAGAGTTATCGTAGAACTGGTATCCGCACTGCTGGTTTGACGAATACGAATAGCGGTTTGATTAGTTGGCAAAGAACCAAGTCCTGCTGCAGATTGGTCTGCTGTATTGGTAGATATAATCTGTGTAGCACCACTAGAACCGATATTAACATTACCGCCATTTACCGACATATCGATCAAACCGGTTCGAGTACCATCTGCAACTGTATCGGTTGCCGTAACATTATCGTTAATCGTCAGATCACCAGATTGAACCACAACCGTCAGATTGCCATTGGTGGAATTAATGGAGCTGCTATCCGTATTCAAATCCTCAATAACAAGGCCATTGCTTTCAGTAATAGAAAGATTGCGCCCAGTAACACTTATATCAGCTCGATCAATACTGGTATTTAATGCTAAATCGCCAGAACCACCTGATATTGAAAGTAGCAAATCGGTTGCCGAGATATTAGTTGCATTAAGGTCAGCAGCACTAATAGATAAAGATCCAAGAGATGATAACGTACCACCAGAAACCGTTATGGCGCCACCGGCAGATAAGATAATTCCGGCAGAGTTGGCACCGCCGCTAACGGTTACATTATCAACCTCTGTAAATTCCAAGGTACCGGAATTATTACCAAAATTGATGCTGGCCACTTCGGTATTAATAGAATTTACATTACCAGTTGCAGTAAATGATAACCCTCCATTAGGGGCATAAATTTCTGTTGTAGTGCCGCCGGCATTTCCGGTAATCGCGCCATTACTAATTAAATTTACTGCGCTTGCAGATGCGCTGGTAGTGCGAATCCCGGAAATATTAATCGCAACACTTGAGGTCATATCAACGGTTCCACCACCGGCATCAATAACATTTCCCGGCGTAACGGTAATAGTTCCCGACGCCGTCATGGATATATTGGTATTATCAGCTGTAGCGGTATTTTGATCTGCGATATTGGCATTTACGGTAATACTGTCATCCGCTACAAAACTCAGGGTATTACCATTTGAACCATCCAGATCAATATCGGCATTTATGGTTATATTGCCTGCCTCGGTACCACCGCCGCCATCGGTACGAATAGAAACGTTTGCGGTAGCAAGATTGGTGGCAATAGTGGATGCATCTATCGTTGATCCGGTTGCAGAAGGCACCCAGGTATTGGTTGGAGCACCACCATCAAACGCACCATTCGCATCTGCAGAATCGATAGTAATATTCCACGGATCTATTACAAATTCGCCTGTCTTACCATTCGCAGCAGTCAAATCAACTGTTCCGGCACTTTCAACCTGCTTCCACCCCGAAACATCTACAAAACCACCATCACCGAATTGTGTCCCACCAGTTGCTGAAATTGTGGCGCCATCCCTGAAAATAGCTGTATCCGGTGAAAATACTTTAATCTGTCCACCATCGCCTTTGATACCTGCATTAGCATTTATTGCAGATTCCGACGTTAGTACCACCGTCTCATCGGCCAACAGATCTACCTTGCCACCACTTGAATCTGCATTAACACTGATCTCTCCGGAGTTAGCAATTCGCTGACCGGAAATATTTATGGTTCCACCATCACCATTTATTCCATTAGCTTCCAGCTTTCCTGCCTGCCAAACGTCTCCATTGGAACCGCCTTTAAGCCAGATTTCACCACCTTGATTCTCCAAGCGATCGGCCTTGATTATGCCATCATTATTTACCACGGTTTCAAACAGGCGATTCTCAGTATTGGCCTCTAGCAACACTACCCCGCCATCTGCCTGAATCGTATTTTGATTATCAACCAAACCATTCCAACTTGCAGCATCTGTCTGAATTGCAAATTGACGGTCTGCAATCTGTATCTGCACTTTATCTGCTGATACCAATGCCACATTACCAAAATCCGCGATAATTGTGCCTTCATTGGTAACTTTGGTGGCTATAAGGGCAATATATCCTTCGGGAATAGTCTGAATTTGTCCTTGATTAATAACGCTATTTTGCGCACCGTTTTCTTGGCTAAATTTAAAATTACCGGCAAGAAAATCAGCATCATTAATATCAAGTGTTGTAGCAACCAAACCACCGACATCTACTCGTGATCCCGGAGCAAATACAATACCGTTTGGATTAACCAGAAACACCTGACCATTCGCTTGCAGCTGTCCAAATATTTGTGAAGGATCAGAACCTGTGACTCGATTAAGGGCAATACTTTGAGAATCCGGCTGAATAAATTGTACCGTTTCGCCAGAACCAATTGAAAAGCCCGGATATTCGATTACCACCTTATCTGTTTGTTGATTAATTTGCAGGGTATTGCTATCAGGATTACTAAAGGTTGCGCTGCCATTTGTCACCTCACCATTTGGAGGTAACGCCATAACCAATGAAGCACTTAATAAATTAATAGACAGAATCAATGCTATTTTTTTCATGTTCATGCCCCTTATCAAAAACCAAAACCTAGTTCAGCCAGAACAGACATCTTTTTAGGAGTCGTATTGCTTAGCGAATATGAATCGAGCAGATCCATGGCATAGACGCGTCCATAGAACATATCATTAACACTAAACTCTAACCCAATCCCGACACCTGTTGCATGGGTACGGTCAGAAATCTGACCGTTCAAAAGTTTTTCACCGTATGCACCTTCAATAAATATCAAAGGTTGAATCCGAGTATTTTCCAACTCACCAAATAGCTTTGGAAAGCGCCATTCTAATGAACTATAGGCTAAATTATCCCCACTAAAGTATCCTGCCTCAATCGCTCGCAGGCCATTGATACCACTAAAACTGCGTCGCTCGGCATTTGGCAGTGCCTTTTCCGTGTATTGCCCGCTAATTGCAAAACGCCAATGATTGGCATACCACGATTTTGAGGCAAATAGGATTTGTGTAGACAATGCCAGTTCCAGCTTCTCGAAGTCACGATCTTCTGCAAACTGATTACTGGTATATTGACCACCAACGTAACCTAGGCGATTTGTTATCTCACTAAGCCCACTTTTGGATAACCAGCTTAGTTGCCAACTAAGCTTGCCACTCTTCTCATTTTCATCCGGTTCAAGGCTTGGACTATTAAAAACCGACTTGTAATCAGTTTCTATGGTTTGAGCAGCAAGACTAACCCTTTGCTGCAACGATCTATCCCCCCAATCATGGTGATATTCAATAGCACCAACTCGGGAATCACCTTCCAATTCCAATGTTTGAAAATCACCACCAACCTCAAACAGATTATTGGCGATATATACGGAAATTCGGTTTGATAAATTCCATAAAGGTGTTTCATAGGCAATATAACCATACGTAGCTTCTTCATTACTATCGCTGCCTTGGCTATATACACCACCAACCATTAAAGTATCAAGTCTATGCAAGGGACTGAATATACTTGCCCTTAGATTTAATCGATTTTTTCCAGTAGCTGGATTACCAAAATTATCGGCAGAGATATTAAACTGCCAACGCCTGAATTTTTTAATCTTAAAATTAACCCGCGCCTCGCCAGGGTTACTGCCGCGTGAAAAGTACCCAAAAACATCAATACGCAAATCGGTTCGTAACGACTCAATTCGTCTAACGAATTCCGGCTCATATACCGGTTTATCCAAAAGATCAGCAAAGATATTTTTTATACTGTCGCAGGCATAATCGCGATCTCCAGCCGTTTCTCCCGGACACTGAATATCACCCAACTTACCTTCGATAATTGCAATTTTTAAAGTGCCATCAGATAAGTTTTGCTCTGGCAGATATGCCGATACAAACGGAAAACCTTTATCACGAAAATAAACCGTAACCATATCTGCGATTGCTAAAAGGTCATCTCTGGTTAAAGTGTTATTATTTTTATTAATAGAGTTCCAAATCAGCTCATTTACTTTTTCCTTTGATATTCCCAAATCAGAGCGCTCTATAAAATTCGTCCATTCAATAGCTGATATTTGAACAGTAGGGGTTGTATCAGCAAATGCACTTGAAACTGATGCTATTACCAAAAGAAATGTGGTTATGATGAAAAGTTTATGAATTAAATAGTTGAAGTTCATACTAACTAAGTATTAGCGAGTAATTTGCAGCTATATTTGTTTATTAACAAGCTCAAGTAATCTATTCCTAAAGTAAATAAAACTTGGAGATAAATTACTTGCAATATTCATATGAGGGCTAATTTTTTCCGCCCATTGTGATTTTTCTGCACCTATAGCTTGCCATCCTTTTTTAGTAAGTTCAGACGCACCACCATTGTAGATGGCATCTGCCAAAAGCTCCCATGTGCCACAAATAGAGTCATTATTATATGTGCAAAAAACAGAATGTTTAGCTTTCGGATAAGCAGATTTGATTGCGGGTATATCGCCTAAAAACCAAGCTTCTCCTTCTTCTATAGCTATACAAAAATGGGTTTCCGGTTTTGAATAACAATTATTTAAAACGTCAAATAATTGCTGTCGAAATACCTTCAAACATTTATCATCGAGATCACAGATAACAAAAACAGCCGCAGGAAAATTTTGGAAAGATTTACCATAACCATTTAAGATGCGGGGTAAATTATCAAGTAAAATACGTTTACTTGCATCAATACCTGACTTTTGTTTTTTAGGTATGCGCCCAATACCTTTATATGCGATTACCTTAAAGGTATTTTCTTTACCAATAATTTTGGGAACAAGTATGTCGAGCATTTTTTTACCAGACTGGTCTTCCACAAGAATTTCAAAATGCATTTAATCACCTTGCATCCAGATAGTCACTATACCAGAGTCCACCTAATGGCAACCCCTCTGCCACCATATTCTTTACAATTTCATCATCGCTTGCTCTACGTATCGAAGAAAAACCGTCATCTCCCTTTTCCAGAATCCATACTTCTTCGGGGTCAAGTGCATCGACAAAATATGGTTGATGCGTTGTTATAAAAACCTGAGATCCCCCTTTGCGTCCGGTTGCATGAGCCCTGAACTCTGTAGCCAAGGATTCTAGCAACTTATGATATAAACCATTCTCAGGTTCTTCAATACAGAGAAATGGTGGTGGCGTTGGATCTTCAAGTAAAAGAAGATAAGCAAATATTTTGAGCGTCCCATCAGACATTTGCTGTGAGTAGAAAGGATCTTGGAATCCTTTATCATTAAATCTAAGCAACAACCTACCATCATTTGTTTTCTCGGTATCAATTTTATTAATACCGGGAATTTTTTCGGTTATCCTATTTAAAATTGCCTTAAATTGTTTTGGATGTTCCCGCTCCATGAATTGCACTACATTTCCAAGATTATCTCCATGTATATTCAGGTGTTTTTGCGGACCAGCTAGGGGAAGGCTTCGTGCAGCATCAGGAGTAAAATAACTAAGATACCATCCTTCAATGAACTTCCTGAATGCTGATATTCTGGGATGCTGTTTTAAAGCGCCCAAAGTGGCTATACCAAGTTTACGAATATCTTCCAATTCAACAATCTCTGTTTCTCGAGATTCTTCCTGCTGTTTTTGTATAGAGTCCATTAAAGCAATTAGGTTAAAAGATTCTTCACCTTCATCAATTTGTTGTCCTTCCTGTTCTCCTTTCCATGCTACGCCTTTACCATTATTTAACATTAGAAATGAAAATGGCCAACCACGACTTTGTCCTTTGCGTCGTTGTCTAAGGCGCTCCTTTACGACAAAAGGCCTTTTCGATTTATCAAGATCTATTGCAAGCTCGTACGTGATAGGACGAGAATTACCACTTTCTTTATAATAAATTTCAAATTCAACTGGCCCGCTTTCCCCCATTGTTCTTATTTTTTCAAATCCACCACGAGAATTAGAATCACAAGCCTCCTCAACCCCTAATTTAAGACAGTCAGCCAAAAATCCAAATGCATCAAAAAGCGTACTTTTACCAGCTCCGTTTTTACCAATAACAGCCGTCATTTGAGCCAGTGGTTCTGCATTTTGTTGATTCCATAATCTTCCAAGAGAAATATTTTTCAGAGCCCGAAAATTTTTTATTCTAAAGCCTTCTATTTTTGCCATCTTTAATATGACCTCGTTATTCCTATGATCCATGAAGTACTAATCATGGTGCAAGCTTGTAAATTTCAGCGATAAAGCACACAAATCCATACTAAGATATTGATGAATAAAGTGTACCTTATTCCTATTCGTAAAGCACCAAATTCACTTTTTATGTGTTACCTGAATTCAGTATACGAAAAAACAAGTTACTAATTAATTAGCGCCTGAAAAACTTAATTCTAAAACAGACTGTTTCACTCCGAAGCCTTTACCCCCAATGGATTAACAAGTCCCTCATTCATCGCATTAACAATATCCCCGTTATCTCCATCAATCTCCCAAGAGAACAACCCTCCCAGATTCTGCTGCAAAACATATGTTGCCTTTGCCTTTACCGAGCGCGGGTTATCGTAGCTAATAAAGGTTCCGTTGGTTTCGTTATACAAATACGGAGCCTGCGCAGTTTCATCATAGTAATAGCTATAACCATTGATACCTGTACCATTGGTACCGCCAAGGTAATCATTTACGATAGCTTTATAATCCAGCACTCCAGGCTCCCAGGTACCGCTGCATGGTCCACTACCTATTCCATCTAAAATAGAACCATCAGCCGGAACCTGTACGCCAGACCAACCACGACCATACATTGCGGCACCAACCACAATCTTATTAGCAGGAACACCTTTTGCTATCAGTTGATTCACCGCAGATGTGGCAAAAAAACCTTCCTCAATATTTTCCGAATAATCATTCAACGCCGCCAAATGTCCAACCGGATTATCCCACGCACCGTAATAGTCATAAGTCATCGCAAAGATATGATCCATGTACAGGTGTGCTTCGCTATAATTTGCAGAATCTATTTTGCTAGGGCCAGCACCAATAGCCGAGGTCAGCTCATATTCGCGTCCCGTATCCAACTCCAAATCATCCAAAGCCGCACGCAGATCACGCATTAGATCAGCATACCCTTGATAATCGGCAGAGCCTCCCAATGATGTGTTAGCTCCATCACCACCAGGAAATTCCCAATCAATATCAACACCATCAAAGAAGTTATATTCTGTTAAAAAGTCGATCATAGAATCTACAAACACGGCCCTTTTTTGCGGATCATTAGCAAAGTAATAAAATGGATCTGACAATGTCCATCCACCTACAGACGGGATAATTTTTAGGTGCGGATACTGCTGCTTAAGTTTGATTAACTGTCCAAAGTTACCTTTGATTGGATCATCCCATTGATCTCCAGGATAGCTCTTTTCTAAGGCAGCATATTTATCATGTACCACAACACTATAATCCGGTTTGCCAGAACACTGACTAACCAATACTGAATATCCAGATGGATTTGCTGCTTGCAGTGAATCGTTAGGTCCGCATACCGGAATAAATCCATAGAGAATATGGGTGAGTTTTTCTGCTGGAATATCCATAACGTGATAGTTGCGGCCATAAACTCCCCACTCAACAAAGTAACTGGCAACTACTTTATCCCCTGTATTTTCAACAATAATAGCATCATCATTTGGTTGGGTATTTGAATCATTGTTTTGGCTAGAATCATCTGTAGTATCTTCCGCAGCACCGCAACCTTCATCAAGTTGCTCCCACTCCTCAGCTGGTGGCTCGCTCTGCGTCCACCACTTAGCCTGATACAAAATGCCATTATGAACAACCTGATCTCCACCTACATAAGTAGCGCCAGAATCCCAAGCTGAAGCGCTACAATCACTATTGCTAACAGTATCATCAGATTGTTCAGTGTCAGAGTCTTCTGCAGTATCTTCATCAGTCGTGTTATCACCTTCATCATCTTCTGCCCCCTCACTACTATCGGCACCGTTATCATCCGCTTCTTCAGCTTCTTCCTCATTTTCACCTGAGCCTGCTTGATCTGAACTGTTATCTTCCTGCACTGACGAATCATCACTTTCATCCGATGCGTCACCTGTTACCCCATCATTAGTATCATTCGAATCCTCTTCGTCCGAACTATCAGTAGCAGCATTATCTTCTGTGTTTTGTTCCGTATCCTGGTTCTCAACATCAGCTGTTACACCAATTTTATAGGTACCGGCATCACATCCATTAAGAACTAAAGATGTAGCAAACATAATTGCCATTAATATTGATTTAGTTTGTAAATACACTGGAAAACCTCCTCTGTTTTTTATAAGTCATTCCAGAAACACAACATTAGTTATTTCTTAAAAGCCAATATATCAATTTCAAACCACAACTTTTATTACCCAAATGGACTAGGCCATACGGGTAATAGTTATTCCCGCTTACGGCTGTATATTAGAAAAATCAAATGGAACATATAGAAGGAGGAGTTCTAATGTTTAAACCAGCAATTTACAAACTATTAACGGGCATGCTTATTGTTAGCTCACTATCAATAACAGGATGTACCGACGATTTTGATCTTGAAGATGTAAATATAACGCTTGAAGTTACTGATGAAACTGAACAAGAAACAGGTTCTGAAGCAACTGATGATTCCACTATAAATGTAGATATCGACGTAGATGACGATTCATCTTCCGATACCATCAATGTTGATATTGGCGTAGATACAGATACAGATACAGATACAGATACAGATACAGATACAGATACAGATACAGATACAGATACAGATACAGATACAGATACAGATACAGATACAGATACAGATAACGGTACCACTGATGAAGAGGATGACTCAAGCAACGCTAGCGATTCCAATGACAGCAGCTCTGAAGACAATAGCACAGAAGAAGACGATACCGACGACCAAGACAGCAACGATACATTTACTCTTTCACTAGCGGATCTTGAGGCAAAAGAAGCAGAACTAACTGATTCAGATTTAATGCGTTCGGTAAAAGCTAGTATTGCAACACTGGATAATCAAATTGTTGAAGCAATTACTCCGCTTTCTGCAGCAAATCCTGATAATGTCAAACGTGTTGAAAGCCTAATTACTTCTGCCGATTGGGACTATATTTTCCCAAAACGTTCCCCAGAATATACCTACCAAAATTTCATTAAAGCGGTTGGAAAATTCCCGGCATTTTGTGGTAACTACGATGATGGTCGCGATGCAGAAGCGATATGCCGCAGATCTCTTGCAACCATGTTCGCACACTTCGCTCAGGAAACAGGGGGGCATACCTCTTGGTGGGATGTGGCTGAATGGCGCCAGGGTTTAGTTCATGTCCGTGAAATGGGTTGGGATGAAGAGATGCGTGGAGGTTACAACGGTGAATGTAATCCTGATACCTGGCAAGGACAAACCTGGCCATGCGGTACCTTTGAAAACGGTGATTACAAAAGCTATTTTGGTCGTGGAGCAAAACAACTAAGCTACAACTACAACTACGGTCCATTTTCTCAAGCGATCTATGGTGACGTACGCGTGCTTCTGGACAATCCCGAACTGGTTGCAGATACCTGGCTGAATCTTGCCAGTGCGGTATTCTTCTTCATCTATCCACAACCACCAAAACCAAGCATGCTACATGTTATAGACGGAACCTGGCAGCCAAATGAACATGACATTGCAAGCGGGCTTACTCCTGGGTTTGGAGTCACAACTCAAATTATCAATGGTGGAGTAGAGTGTGGCGGCAGCGTAGAAGTACAGCAAAGTGTAAATCGCATCAGCTACTTCCAAAATTTCGCCGGCTATCTAAACGTTACGATCCCTAATGATGAAGCCCTTGGCTGCGCAGGTATGATGCAATTCGATGCCAATGGCGCCGGTGCACTCAACATCTATTGGGAGCAAGACTGGGGCTGGTCTGCAGATACACCTGACGGTAAAAGTTATGCCTGCCAACTAGTTGGCTATCAAACACCATTTTCAGCCTTCCAGAAAGGAGACTATATCAAATGTGTAGAACACTATTTTGATGTTATAGCAGAATAACAATAATAATTATCCCCCGCATTTTTTTAACCCGGCCTTACATAGCCGGGTTAATCTTTCCTAACTATCCTCATCTTCAGAAACAGATACAGCACTCAAGGCTAACTGAATATTGGCAAAATTATTTTCAGCACCGATAAGATCAATTATTCCCGCCCTTTGTAACTTACCGTTTACCCGATTATTTGCCCCGGAAAGAATCACCTTTACATCCCTTTTCTTAAGCTCAGTTATCACTTCTTCCAAAGTCAATATTCCGGTAGCATCAATAAACGGTACCCATTTTAATCTAATTATCAGTGTCTCCGGGTCCAACTGAGAACCGGCCAATACCCGCTCAAAATTTTCAACCGCACCAAAGAAAAAAGGTCCTTCAATAGAGTATATTAAAACCCCAGAAGGCACCTTAGTAACTCCCTTATGCCCAAACTCATCAAACATTTCCTGTTCAGCAACCTGCCTTATTTCAACACTGGATGCCATTCTTCCCAAGAAATGTAGGGTAGCGATTATCACCCCAATATTCACAGCAATAACCAAGTCCGCAAATACAGTTAGCAAAAAGGTCACTAATAATATTAAAACATCCGCCTTAGGAGCTCTTCTTACCATCTTAATAAAATGCTTAGCCTCACTCATATTCCATGCAACAGCAAACAGAATTGCTGCAAGACAAGCCAAAGGAATATGGGATGCTAGTGGTGCTAAAAACAGAATAACTAAAATCAGGGTTATGGAGTGAATTATTCCGGAAAGAGGACTTGTGCCTCCATTACGAATATTGGTTGCGGTTCTGGCAATTGCTCCAGTCGATGCAAAACCACCAAAAAATGGCGTCACAACGTTTGCTATTCCCTGACCTATTAACTCCTGGTTCGAATCATGTCTGGTCCCGGCCATACCATCCGCAACCACTGCAGATAACAAAGATTCAATCGAACCCAGCATAGCGATGGTAAATGCTGGTCCGATCAATTTAATCATATTTGCCGGATTAAGATCCGGCACCACAAAATCCGGTAATCCTTCAGGAATGCCTCCAAAGGCACTACCTATAGTTTTCACACTATCTAAATCAAAAACCACTTGAGCCAATGACGCAACAACCAGCGCCAACAAAGGGCCTGGAATTCTCTTCAAAGCAGGTACTCTTGGAACATAAATAACTATAAAAAGAGATATAACCGCAATAGCGGTAGTCGTTATATCCAGCTGTGGAAACACTTGAATTAAGTGGAATAATTTTACGTGGAATACTTCACCAGTAACCGCAGGCAATCCAAAAAAATCCCTCCACTGTCCAACCCAGATAATTACCGCAATACCAGCCGTAAAACCTATTATCACCGGATCTGGTATAAATTTGATAATGGTTCCCATCTTGGTAAACCCTAATACCAAGAGAATCACCCCAGCCATTATGGTTGCCATCTGCAAACCTTCAATACCATATTTGGCAGTGATTCCAGATAACACAACGATAAAGGCACCTGTTGGACCAGCTACCTGTAATCTGGTCCCGCCCATCGTCGAAACAAAAAATGCTGCAATGATAGACGTATATAAGCCTTGCTCCGGTTTTGCACCAGAAGCAATAGCAAATGCCATAGCTAAAGGAAGGGCAACTATTCCAACAATTACGCCTGAAATAATATTCGGTAATAAATGATGTTTAGCAAATAAACCATCACGATACGACTTTACAATTGCGATCATACAAAGCCTTTAAAAAATTAATTTGAGCTCTTTGGGAACTACAAATTCAAAAATAAAATATCAAAAAACAAACCGGGCTAAGAAACCCATTTCCCCATCTTTTATTAGTTATTTTTTTAAATAAATGAAGCGTTACTGCTAGGTATACTGCAGCATTGACATTGGCTGCAGTATACTCTTTTTTATATTTATAACAATGTTTTATTTAGCTAGTCTACTCAACTTTGGAACTAACAAGATAGTTTTTCGACGGATCAACCAACACCTTATTTTTCATGCCCTGACGACCAAAAAGCATCATATAACTCATATCTGACCGGTCTGTAAGCGTAATCTCGATAGGCCATGTCACACCCCCAAGAGTAATTGGTGTTTCAATAACATACCTTTCCTGGGAATCTCCGTTGGATGACTTAACCCTTCTTACATCACAGATAGGGGAACTACACTCAACAACAGTATCGACATTATAGACATCCGGATGGATATCAAATTTAATCCAAGGCTTTCCATTTTTTTGATAGCGCTTGATGTTATCCACATGGAGTGATGATGTTGCAGCACCGGTATCAACCCTGATTTGCAGGTTTTCTATTCCCAAACCTGGTAGATCGCAGACCTCAATAGATCCAATTATTAATTTTTTTTCAGCCATTTTCACCAACCTTGTTTCAGTTGCTAAAGCTCAATTTTCTTATATTAATTCTACAGGTGTTTGTGGTTGCGGAAAAAATGTTTCGTTCAACACCTCGATATTTTCCACCACATCTTCATCAGATTCAGAGAAAAATGCCACATGGAACATAGCATCTCCCTCTTGCACCAGCGGGATATTTTGCTTGCCAATAATAATACCGGATCTGTTCGCCTTTACCGTTCCTATAATTTCACCAAATGGATTTCCAATATATGCTAGCAAATCACCTTTTTTCACATTCTCACCTAGGTTTTTTATGCTCTTAACAATACCACTGGCATCTGCCCTAACCCATGAGCTGTGATTTGCTATAAATGGAACCACCTTTTTCTTGCGCGCACGTTTATGCGTCATCCCAAGATAAGAAAGAATATTCAAAACTCCGCGAATTCCCACCCGGATCGATAACTCGTCAAATCTTAATGCCTGACCTGCCTCATAGAGTAGAATTTTTGTTCCGGATTCTACCGCTGCCTGCCTTAACGATCCATCGCGCAAATTGGCATTAATCAATACTGGCACCCCGAACTCCTCGGCTAATGCCAGAGTATCTTCATCACAAAGATCTGCTCGAATTTGCGGAAGGTTAGATCGGTGCATAGCCCCGGTATGGATATCAATTCCATAGTCGCAGTGCTTTACTATCTCATCCATAAAGATGTCTGCAACACGACCAGCTAATGACCCCTTTGGTGAACCAGGAAAGCTCCTGTTTAAGTCACGCCTATCCGGCATATAACGACTTTGATTGAGCACGCCGTACACATTTACCATAGGAACTAGAATTAATGTGCCTCTGCTGATGCGTAGAGTTTTCAAGCTAATCAAGCGCCTTACAACTTCTATTCCGTTAAGTTCATCGCCATGAATAGCCGCACATACAAATACGGTAGGCCCTTCTTTTTTACCGCGCATTACATGCACTGGCATACAGATCTCCGTATCGGTATATAGGCTTGCAACCGGCATCTCTATCTCAAGAGATTTACCTGGGTCTATCTTGTAACCGCCTATCTCCAACGGCTCCATCTCAATTAACCCTTTCCTCTGGTCCTATTTGAATTTGCATTCGGTTTTGCCTTGGCTTCAATGTAGGCATATATCATTCCCGCCACATCCTTTTGCGTTGCGGTTTCAATCCCTTCAAGCCCAGGTGAAGAATTCACCTCCATCACTACAGGGCCGTTTGCAGACTGTAATATATCAACACCACAAACATTTAATCCCATAATTTTAGCTGCTTTTACCGCAGTTGCGCGCTCCTCTTTTGATAACCTGATAAGTTTTGCAGTGCCGCCGCGATGAAGATTTGACCTAAACTCCCCTTCTGCCCCCTGGCGTTTCATTGCCGCAACAACTTTGTCACCCACCACAAAGCAACGAATATCAGCTCCGCCGGCTTCTTTGATAAACTCCTGTACCAAGATGTTCGCCTTAAGCCCCATGAACGCTTCAACTATACTCTCTGCTGCTTTATTGGTCTCAGCCAAAACTACACCAATCCCCTGCGTGCCTTCCAATAATTTAATAACAACTGGAGCTCCACCAACATTTTTTATTAAGTCTTTGATATTATCGGGTCTATTAGCAAAACCGGTGCGCGGCAAGCCGACATCTTTACGCGACAACAACTGTAACGAACGTAACTTATCTCTGGCACGACTTATCGCTACCGATTCGTTTACGCTGAAGGTACCCATCATCTCAAACTGCCTAACCACAGCAGTTCCGTAAAAGGTAATAGAAGCACCTATTCTTGGTATGATGGCATCATAATATGGCAGCTCTTCACCATGATACCTAACAGCAGGGCGGCTTTTGGTGATATCCATATAGCAATGAAGGGTATCAATAATATCAATCTCATGACCCCGAGCTTCGCCAGCTTCTTTTAATCGACGGGTAGAATATAGGTTGGGATTTCTGGATAGTACTGCTATTTTCATTCATTAACTCCATCTTTAAGGTCAATGATTAATGGGGTAAAAGTCGTTGATCTTCGATCCAATCGACTACCGACCCCAGTTGATACTAACCTTTGCTGACATCGGGCAAATTATCAAAAAGCGGTAGTCGTTATAACTACCGCTCTATTGATTCAATAATGACTGGATACCAACTTGCATTGGTGTAGTCAAGTAATAAAGTTGTTAACTGCGGAAGATTCAACCTGATTATTTGAATACAATACTTAATATGAAGATAGATAAATCATCCTACTTTGTATATTTATCAATAATTTTATCCAAAGTCCCATCGCTTTTTATCTTACGAATAAATTTATTAAGCTTGGGTAAAACCCCTATATCTTTTCTAACCTGAAAAGCAAGATCGAATTCAAAAAGTGTTTTTTCAGAGAAATTGAAGTCTGAGAGTTCAAGACCAAGTTCTTTAATATGATATGGATGAACATGAATATTACCGAAAAGAGCATCAGCCCTACCTAACTGTAGGAACTTTAATGCTTGCTGGTGCTGATTGAGAACTTCGTATTTTATCTTTCCTTCCTTTTTAAGAGCATCAAATATTCCATATGAATATCCTCTAATTACAGCTATTGTTTTTCCATATAAATCTTCAGGTTTTGTATATACAAGATCGCTTCCTTTTTTTGTAATAACAATATCTTTTGTTGTTGTTACAATTTCACTAAAGTCATAAAAAATATTTGTTCCTTCTTTCACAAAAAGAGGGCTCTCTAGGGTCATGTCAATTTTTACCCCTTTCATCATCATTTGAATCGCTCTTTTAGATGGATAACTCTCATATTTAATGGAGTACTCGGGGTACTCCTTCACAAAAAGATTAAGAATATCAAAGTAAACACCTGCAATTACTTGATTATTTTGTTTATTTACAATCGAGAAAGGAGCATATCCAGAAGTAGAATAAACTAATTCGCGGGCATTTAAAGAATAAGACAACATCAACGCCAGAAATAATGCTAATAACTTTTTTATCATTACAACTATCCATTTTTATGATGTATTTAAAGTATATGCCAAGTTAAAAGCCTTTGCTGCCAATTATTTAATAAAAAATCATATGCACAAAAAAAGAGCACAAATACGGACTAAACAATACTTAAACTACAAATTAAAATAAAAGGGGAGCGGATTTATACCCACTCCCCCTTTTTCTAACTTATGATGAAATACTATTGGAACTTATGCATCCATATATATCCATCAGGAGCAAAGGCTGCAATTACTGAGTCTTTATGATATTTAACATACTTCCCTGCTGTTGGTGTATTTATATAGCCTGAGCTATATGGTACTCCATCCCACTCTCCGTATGGGTCGTTAGCATAATAGTATTCGCCATCATATCCAACAAATACAATAACGTGACCATAAGACGTTGTATAGCCGTGTGCAATCACTGGAACACCATTTTCTAAGCTAGTATTCAGCTGAGATATAGTTCCATATTCTGTACTAGTAGCACGCGCAGTAATCTGCTCATATTGCGCTTCTATATTGAACACAGAATTCAAGCCATAAACAGTTTGGGCAGCAGAGGTACCCTGATAATCAGAAATCTTATCAGGGTAACTATTAGCACCGTAGAAGTTTAATACCATTGCCATAGATGTGTTCTGGCAAGAGCCATAAGGGTTTATTGAGTTATGTAGCTGATAAAAATAAGGTACATTTTCAATATAATCTAGCTTGGTATCTTCTGCTTCAGTATGAATGGTATCTGGATTTTTACCTGCTCTTGATACTAATAACTTTGACTTATCTTTAAATAAAGGGGTCACCCATATGGTGCC
>JAWSVC010000037.1:0-24398 GCA_033852075.1 Gammaproteobacteria bacterium
AAGGGTCAAGAAAAATTAATAGGATCATTGAGACTTCGGCTACGCTCAGCCATCTTGATTCTATTAATTTATTTCCCCGGACAGCAGTGGGCGAAGGCCGGTATCCAGTTTCTGGTTCCCAAGCAGAAGCATAGGAACCAGATGGTAGTAAATTATTCCTGAATAGTTTCTGGATTAACTCCGAACATATTTCTATAGATGATCGCAAAACTGATCATAAATAAAGGCATAGTCCAGATAAGGCCAATTCCAAAAGGTATTGCTGAAATAGAAACAATAATTCCCATCAGTAGCATGAATAGGAACATGCTAAACCATCTTTTAGTAACTGCCTTGCGTGAAGTTTCAAGTGCTTCCCAGACTCCCATATCTTTTTCGATAACTAATATCATTGTCATGCAGTAGGCGATGGCTAGATATATTCCAGGGATAACCAATAATATAAAGCCAATCATGACTAATATTTGCATTACAATTGCAGTTATAAGTAGCTTAAGTGCTTTGCCAAAATGTCCAAATATACTGGAGATTTCCATTGGTGCATTAACAGATCGTTTTACACCTAAAAGGAAGACTCCCATATTAATGGGCATTATTATTAACATGACAATTATTTGATGTATGATTGCACCAGCAACGCCTAGATCTAGAGCTCCTATTATCATCCCTCCAACAAACATTACTACAAGTTGTACAACTATTGCGATAATGAATGACAGGATTAAGGTTAATTTTGCTCCGCTGGTTTTTTCCCAGGCTTCAGAAATAACCTCTCCAATTTCGAATTTATAGTTGCCGTTAATGGCATCTTCTATAGATCCATATTCCGAGTTGTCGACTCCTGATTGTATTGCTACATCAGATTCAGGTGTTTGATATACGTCGCTCATAAAGATTCTCCATATCTTTGGTGGTAGAATTTTTGGAAGTTGTTAAAAAAAGAAAACTATTTTTAATACCCCAAGTTTGTTAGTTGTCTTTATTATGATAGTTGGTGGCCGTATAAAATTCTATTAGATACATATAAAAAACGCCAGCATAAGCAGGCGTTTTTATAAAAGCTTCTGGATTCCGGATAACGCACTTTGTGCTGTCTGGAATGACAGTTGATGCTTTACTCTGGAAGTTCAGTAGTTCCCATTAGGAATTTGTCAACTGCACGTGCAGCTCTTCTTCCTTCACGGATTGCCCAAACAATCAGTGATTGACCGCGACGCATATCGCCAGCAGCGAATACTTTTGGAACTGAGGTTTCAAAGTCTTCGAAATCTGCCTTAACGTTGCCAATACCGTCTAACTCAAGACCAAGTTGCTCGATCATTCCTTCGTGAACAGGGTGAACAAAGCCCATTGCCAGTGTTACCAAGTCTGCTTTGATCTGGAATTCACTGCCAGGAACTTCGCTCATGCTCCAGCGGCCATTTTCATCTTGAGTCCACTCAACCTTAATGGCGTTTACAGCTGTTAGTTTGCCGTCTTTACCTTCGAATGACTTGGTGGCCACGCTCCACATGCGCTCACAACCTTCTTCATGAGAAGATGATGTGCGTAGTTTGTTTGGCCAGTTTGGCCATACGCCTTCCTGATATTCTGGAGGCTTAGGCATGATCTCTAGCTGAGTGACTTTGGTTGCGCCGTGACGTGTTGAGGTACCAATACAGTCAGAACCAGTATCACCACCACCGATAACTACTACGTGCTTATCGGTAGCAAGGATCTCTTCTCCGTCGATTTTTTCACCGCCAACACGCTTGTTGTGTTGGGCTAGGAATTCCATTGCGAAGTGAACGCCTTTTAGATTACGGCCTTCGACAGGAAGGTCTCTTGGTTTTTCTGAGCCGCCGGTAAGTACTACAGCATCAAACTTATCAGTAAGTCTGGTAGCTGGAATATCTACGCCGATATGGGTGTTAGGGTGAAATTCAACGCCTTCAGATTTCATTTGCGAAACACGACGATCAATTAGTGCCTTGTTTAATTTGAAATCTGGGATACCGAAGCGAGCTAGTCCACCCATTTGGCTGCTTTTCTCGTAAACTACAACTGAGTGACCTGCGCGTGCAAGTTGTTGTGCACATGCCAAACCAGAAGGTCCAGAGCCAACAACCGCAACTGATTTTCCGGTTTTGTTGGCAGGGATCTGTGGTTTTATCCAGCCTTCTTCCCAGCCCTTATCAACGATCGCGCATTCAATGGTGCGGATGGTTACTGGAATTTGGTCTATGTTCAGGGTACATCCTTCCTGGCAAGGTGCTGGACATACGCGGCCAGTGATCTCTGGGAAGTTGTTGGTAGAGTGTAATACTCTGCATGCTTTTTCCCATTGTCCACGGTATACCAAGTCGTTCCAGTCAGGGATATTGTTGCTTACTGGGCAGCTGTGATGACAGAACGGAGTGCCGCAGTCCATGCAGCGGGCACTCTGTTGGTTCATCTCTTCTGCGGTTAGCGGAATCTGAAACTCGTCGGAGTTCTTGATTCTTTCTTCAACTGGAGCATATTCACGGTCTTTGCGATCGAACTCTAAAAATCCGGTTGGCTTACCCATCTTATTGCTCTCCTTTTTCTGCTGCTTCTTTTTGCAGTTGAGTTAGTGCGTTTCTGTAGTCAGTAGGCATAACTTTTACGAATTTGGCGCGGTATGTACTCCAGTCGTCCAAGATCTTTTTCGCAACTGAAGACTGGGTGTTTTCATAGTGCTTTGTTATTAGATCTTTCAGACGTAGCGCGTCGTACTGCAGAAGGTCTTCATATGGATCGATGTGGTCACTGTCTGCATGCTCTTCAACTTCTTCAAGTTCAACCTGAGCAAGGTTACAGTGTTTCTCGAAGTCGCCTTTTTCATCAAGTACGTATGCTATACCACCACTCATACCTGCCGCGAAGTTTCTGCCTACTTCGCCAAGTACAACTACGATACCGCCAGTCATGTATTCGCAACAGTGGTCACCAACGCCTTCAACAACTGCGTGAGCGCCAGAGTTTCTTACCGCGAATCTTTCACCGGCAACACCACGGAAGAAACAATCACCGCTGGTTGCACCGTAAAGCAGGGTGTTACCTACAATGATGTTTTCTTCAGGTATTATCTTCGATTCAGCTTGTGGGTAAACAATGATCTTACCACCACTTAGGCCTTTACCAACGTAGTCATTGGCTTCACCTGCAAGCTCTAGTGTTACACCGTTAGCAAGGAATGCACCGAAACTTTGTCCGGCTGTACCCTTCATCTTGATTTTGATGGTATCTTCTGGAAGTCCTGCATAGCCATAGCGTTTTGCAACTTCGCCTGAAAGCATGGCACCAACAGTACGGTTAACGTTGCAAACCGGCACTTCGATTTCAACCTTTTCTTTATTTTCAAGGGCAGTTTGTGCTTGTTCGATCAGCTTGTTGTCCAGGGCTTTTTCCAAACCGTGATCCTGTTCTTCGCAGTTGTAAACAGCAATGCTGTCATCAACCTCAGGGCGGTAGAAGATGCTGGTGAAGTCTAGACCTTTTGCCTTCCAGTGGTCGATAGCCTTGCGCTTGTTTAGTTTGTCAGAACGGCCAATCATTTCATTAACAGTTCTGAAACCTAGCTTGGCCATGATCTCACGTAGTTCGTTAGCAACCATAATGAAGTAGTTGATTACGTGCTCAGGCTTACCGGTAAAGCGCTTTCTTAGCTCTGGGTTCTGAGTAGCAACACCAACAGGGCATGTATTCTGGTTACATTTTCTCATCATTACGCAGCCCTCAACAATAAGAGGAGCAGTTGAGAACGAGTATTCGTCTGCGCCAAGTAGCGCAGCAACAGCAACGTCACGACCAGTCTTCATGCCGCCGTCAACCTGTACGCATACGCGGCCACGAAGGTGATTAAGAACCAGTGTTTGGTGAGTTTCTGCCAGACCTATCTCCCAGTATGATCCAGCGTGCTTCATAGAGGTTAGAGGTGTTGCGGCAGTACCACCGTCCTGGCCAGAAATGGTGATGTGGTCAGCGTGTGCCTTAGATACACCAGCTGCAACAGTACCAACGCCAACCTCTGATACCAGCTTAACACTGATACGTGATTTTGGATTTACGTTTTTAAGGTCGTGGATAAGCTGTGCCAAATCCTCAATAGAGTAAATGTCATGGTGAGGAGGAGGTGAAATCAGTGCAACACCAGGTGTTGAGTGACGTACACGACCGATGGTTTTATCAACCTTGTGGCCAGGTAACTGACCACCTTCACCAGGCTTCGCTCCTTGTGCCATTTTTATCTGGATGTCGTCTGCATTTACCAGATATTCAGTGGTTACACCGAAACGACCTGAAGCAACCTGTTTGACTGCTGATCTGGCTGAGTCACCATTTTCAAGTGGCTTGTAACGCTCTGCCATTTCTCCACCTTCACCAGTATTGGATTGAGCGCCAAGGCGGTTCATCGCAATTGCTAGTGTTGAGTGAGCTTCGTATGATAGTGCACCGAAAGACATTGGGCCGGTAGAGAATCTTTTAACTATAGATTCGATTGACTCAACCTCTTCCAGAGGAATAGCAACATCTGCATAGTTGAAATCAAACAGGCCGCGGAAGTTGGTTAGTACTTTGTTCTGTTCGTTAACTAGTTTTGCATACTCTTTGTATGAAGTTGGATCGTTTGCTTTAGTTGCCTTTTGTAGTGTGGTAATTACCTCTGGTGTCCAGGCGTGATCTTCACCTCGTTCACGGTATGCGTAGTCACCGCCTACATCAAGGATGTCTTTGTAGATAGGGTTGTTGCCATAGGCATTTTGATGCCATCTAACTGATTCTTCAGCAACTTCCTGCAGGCCAACACCTTCGATGGTGGTAGCGGTTCCGGTGAAGTATTTTTCAACGAAGCTGCTGGATAGACCAACTGCATCAAAGATCTGTGCTCCACAGTATGATTGATAGGTGGAGATACCCATCTTAGACATAACTTTAAGGATACCTTTGCCGATTGCCTTGATGTAGCGTTGCAGAACATCGTCAAGTGTTAGTTCGGCAGAGAAGTAACCTTCGTCATTCATTCTTTGTAGGGTATCAAGCGCAAGATATGGGTTGATAGCCTCTGCACCATAACCCGCTAGCATTGCGTAATCATGAACCTCTTTGGCTGCACCAGTTTCGATTACCAGGCCGGCTTCAGTTCTCAGGCCATTGCGAATCAGGTGGTGATGAACTGCTGATGTAGCAAGTAGGGCAGGGATAGGCATGTTATTGGCGTCTACATCTCTATCTGAAAGGATAAGGATGTTGTTACCATTCTCAACCGCGCGCTTAGCGTCTTTCAGTAGTTCATGTAGAGCATGATCCATGCCCTTTGCACCTTGGTCTGCAGGATAGCAGATGCTTAGGGTGCAGGTCTTGAATGCTCCGCCGGAATGGTCTTCAATCTGACGAATGCTTTCGATATCTGAGTTTAGAAGTAGCGGTTGATGAACTTCTAAACGCATTAATGAGCCAGCACTGTCGGCATCCAGGATGTTTGGTCTTGGACCGATCAGTGAGATCAGAGACATTACCACTTCTTCACGAATAGGATCGATTGGCGGGTTGGTTACCTGCGCAAAGTTTTGCTTGAAGTAGTTAAATATTGGTCTGGCTCTGTTGGAAAGTACCGCAGGAGGATTATCTGCACCCATCGCGCCAGTCGCTTCAGCTCCTGTGTTGACCATTGGGGTCAGGATGATCTTAAGGTCTTCCTGAGTATAACCAAATGCTTGCTGACGGTTTAGAAGGGTTTCTTCGTCAGGGATCATTGGAGCTGGGCAGCTTGGTAATTGTTCAAGCTTGATTTGAGTCTTGTCCAGCCATTCCTGATATGGGCGTGACTTACATAGAGATTCTTTTAGTTCTGCGTCATCGATGATGCGACCTTGCTCAAGATCGGCAAGGAACATCTTGCCTGGCTGTAGGCGCCATTTTTTAACGATCTTCTCTTCTGGGATATCAAGTACACCCATCTCAGATGCCATGATGATCTTGTCGTCATCAGTGATGATGTAACGCGCAGGACGTAGGCCGTTTCTATCCAGAGTAGCGCCGATTTGTGTGCCATCGGTGAATGCAACAGCTGCAGGTCCATCCCAAGGCTCCATAAGAGCTGCGTGGTATTCGTAGAATGCACGACGGTCATCATCCATTAGGTTATTGCCGTCCCATGATTCCGGGATCATCATCATCATCGCGTGACCCATTGAGTAACCACTCATGGTTAATAGCTCAAGGGCGTTATCAAAACATGCAGAGTCAGATTGGCCTTCACTGATTAGTGGCCAGATCTTTTGCAGGTCATCACCAAATACTTTTGATGACATGGAGCGTAGTCTTGCGCGCATCCAGTTTACGTTACCACGTACGGTATTGATCTCACCGTTGTGAGCAATCATTCTGAATGGGTGTGCAAGCTCCCATTTAGGGAAGGTGTTAGTTGAGAAGCGCTGATGCACAAGTGCAATCGCAGAAATCATGCGCTCATCAACAAGATCAGGGTAGTAGGTGTCTACCTGATTTGATAGAAGCATGCCTTTATAGTTGATGGTGCGTGAAGACATTGATGGAACGTAGAATGTCTCTTTGCCACGTGCATCAAGGCTTGCGATCTTGTTGGCAGATTGTTTTCTGATCAGGTATAGCTTTCTTTCAAATGCATTCTGGTCTGCGCAATTTTCGCCGCAGCCGATGAATAGTTGGCGGATAACCGGCTCACATGCCTTAACTGCTTTACCAAGCCCGTCACTTACTGTTGGAACTTCACGCCAGCCAAGTACCGTTTGGCCTTCCTGCTCAACAAAATCCAAGATGATTTTTTCGCACTCTGTGCGAGTTTCATCATCCTGAGGAAGAAATAGCATGCCAACACCATATTTGCCTTCTTCTGGTAGAGTAAAATCTACAACTTCGCGGAAGAATGCGTCTGGCGTTTGAATAAGGATGCCTGCACCGTCACCAACCAGTGGATCAGCGCCTAGAGCACCCCTGTGCTCGATACGGGCAAGAATTTCGATACCTTGCGCGATTACATCGTGGCTTTTTCTTCCTTTGATGTCGGCGATAAAACCAACACCACAGGCGTCATGTTCGTTTATTGGATCGTAAAGACCCTGTTTGGGCGGTAAAGTCCCTGGGATCATTGTGACCTCCATTAAGTTATTTACGCGAATTAAATCAGTGTAAAAGGCTACTGCGCTTGTTTTCTCTTTGTTGCAACACGCTAAAAAATGAGTCGCATATTGGGTATATGCTCAACATATTTTTAGTGCATTGCGCCGCGATAAAATCGCGCTCGCTACGCCTTTGTCCTGCATGTTCGAAATAATCGAATTCTGTTGTTTGCGCATTTTGGGGGCCTTATAAACAAAGGCTTATGTTCTTCCAAAGCGCAAAATCGGACGCAATATTATATAGATAAATGGGTGAATTAAAAGCTATTATACGTAAAAAATGGATTGATTTTGGCTTAAAATGGGAAATGACGCTTGTTTTCAAGTGGTTATGGGAATAGTATGCCACCAAGCAAATAATCCAGGAAAAAATATGTCCAACAAAATAGGTTTCGTAAGTCTCGGTTGCCCCAAAAATCTGGTTGATTCAGAACACATAATGACAAGGCTGTGCGCTGAAGGTTATGAGTTAGTTGGGGCTTATGATGAGGCTGATTTGGTAATTATCAACACCTGTGGCTTTATTAATTCTGCTATTGGGGAGTCATGTGAGGTAATCGAAGAAGCTTTGGAGCAAAATGGGAATGTAATTGTTACCGGTTGCCTTGGTGCCAGAGCTGAATTTGTTCGTGAGAAATATCCTGATATTATTGCTGTGACGGGGCCACACGTTTATGAAGAGGTGATGCAGGCGGTAAATAAGGTGATTCCAGCTCCAAATCAACGCGACTTTAGCTTGTTACCTCCCCAAGGGGTTAGACTTACTCCATCTCATTATTCCTATCTAAAGATAGCTGAAGGGTGTAGTAATAGATGCACCTTTTGTATTATCCCACAACTGCGAGGGGATATGTTTAGTCGTAATTCGGATGAGATTATTGCCGAGGCGGAAACTTTGGTTGAGGCCGGAGTTAGAGAGTTATTGGTAGTTGCGCAGGATACCAGCGCTTATGGATTTGATTTGAAGAAGTCTGGTATTGAAACCAATATTTATGATCTTTGTGATGATCTGGGTGATCTTGGGGTGTGGGTGCGGGTGCATTATCTATATCCGTATAAGTCTGTAGATAGGATTATTGAATTGATGGTGGAGAGAAAAATCCTTCCATATCTGGATATCCCGTTTCAGCACAGTAACCCAAGAATTCTTGATCTTATGAGGCGTCCTGCGTACAAAGAAGATATCTTTAAAAGAGTTGAGCGTTGGCGCGAGATTTGTCCTGATATTGCAATTCGCTCCAGTTTTATCGCTGGTTTTCCTGGGGAGACAGAGGCGGAGTTTGCCGACCTCATGCAGTTTCTGGCCGAGGCTAGGTTGGATCGAGTTGGCTGTTTTGCTTATTCCGATGTTGATGGTGCTATGGCTAATGATTTGCCAGATCCTGTTGACGAAGAAGAGAAGCATGATCGTGTAGAGCGCGTTATGTTACAGCAGGCACAGATAAGTCGTGAAAAGCTGGAAGAGAAGGTTGGAATAACCACTGATGTTATCGTTGATGATATTACTGAAGATCAGCTTATTTGCCGTTCGATGTGGGATGCGCCGGAGATAGATGGACAGGTGTTTGTTGATTTTGCTGAAGGTGTTGAAATCGGAGACATAGTGCCGGTTCTGATTGATACCTCGGACGAGCATGATCTGTGGGGTAAGGTGGTGGAACTGGATTAAGAGTGTTCGTCATATATGGACTCACCCGATTTGCAAGAGTTTTTGCTATATCTAAACCAACTGTTATATTACTAATTGTATGGACGCCTCTAATTTTTAAATGCCATTAAAAATTATGGCTCATTACGAAGCCGATTAAAAAGAGTGAGTCCATACCATTATACCGGCGTAGGCCGGTATCCAGGAAAAAGTAATGGTGGGCAACGCCCATCCTATAAATGGGTATGGATATGTTAAAGAAGATATTTTTTTTATTGATGTTATTGCCATCGCTTGCAATCGCGCAAGATGCTCTTCAACTCCCAGCAGATCTGGTTTGGGAAACAAATAACACTGCTCCCACCTTTGCCGATCCAAATGCAAAAAAAGGCGGAACCTTTCACACATTTGTTCCTAGTTTCCCATTAACGCTTAGAACGGTAGGGCCGAATTCCAATACCAGTTTTCGCGGTTTTATTCTGGGTAATCAGTATGGTTTGGTTGGAATGCATCCGGAAACGGAAGAGATTATTCCAGAACTTGCAACACATTGGGCCTATGATAAAGATGGCAAGACGGTTTATTACAAACTGGATCCAGATGCACGCTGGTCAGATGGCAAACCGGTTACTGCCGATGATTACCTGTTTACTCTTGAATTTATGCGTTCCAAATACATCGTTGCGCCGTGGTACAACAACCATTATTCAGAGATGATCAAGAACGTGGTTAAGTATGACGATTACACTATTTCAGTAGAAGGTGCTGTAGCTAAACCGAAAAAAGACCTGCATTATTACTATGGCATCAACCCAACCCCAAGACATTTTTATAAATTGGATAAAGATTGGGTGGGGAATTATAACTGGGAGATTGCTCCAAATACTGGGCCTTATCAGATATCCAAGATCAAAAAAGGTAAGGTTATCGAGTTTAAACGTAAGGAAAACTGGTGGGCTGCAAACAAAAGATATTTCAAAAATCGTTTTAATGTAGACAAAGTGCGGGTAAAGGTTGTGCGTGATTACAATGTTGCCTTTAAATACTTTGAAAAGGGCGAGTTGGATACTTTTGGATTGATTTTGCCGCAGTACTGGCATGAAAAGGCCAAGGGTAAGCTGTACGATCGCGGGTATATTCAAAGGGCGTGGTTTTATAATGAAATACCTCAGCCTTCATCAGGAATGTATCTGAATCAGGATGATGAAATTCTTAAGGATAAAAATGTACGTATTGGTTTGGCACATGCAATAAATGTAGATAAAACTATTAAAACCGTTTTGCGCAATGACTACGAGCACCTGCAAAGTGGTTATGTCGGTTATGGTGAATATACCAATAAGGATATTCGTGCTCGTGAATTTGATTTGCAAAAGGCAGGTGAGTATCTGACTAAGGCTGGTTGGGATAAGCGCGGTGATGATGGTATTCGGGTAAAAGATGGTAAAAGATTATCATTAAGGGTTAGCTATAGTCGTAAAGAACATAATGATCGTTTGGTAGTTATAAAGGAAGAGGCTAAAAAGGCTGGTATTGAGTTGGTATTGCAATTATTTGACCCCGCATCCGGTTATAAAAATGTGCTGGAGAAAAAACATCAAATTGCATGGATGGGATGGAGTACCGGATTTAGACCCGCATTCTGGCAGCACTATCATTCTGATAACGCTCATAAGCCACAGACCAATAACATTACTAATACAGATAACAAAGAACTGGATGCATTGATAATGGAATATCGGGAAGCAATTGAAGAGGCAAAGCGGATAGAGTTGGCGCATAAGATCCAGCAATTTGTTTATGATGAAGCGAGTTATATACCAACCTATTCGGTGCCATATACTCGTGAAGGATACTGGCGTTGGGTGCGTCTTCCAAAACTGCTTGGAACCAAGACAACAGATTCATTGTTCGATATGTTTTCTTCTTCTACCGGAGGTTTGTTCTGGATAGATGAGGATATGAAGAAGGAAACCCTGAAAGCGAAAAAAACAGGAAAGAGGTTTGAGGCAGTATTGATTAAGGATCAGAGGTATAAGGTAAATTAGAGGGTAGAAATGCCGCTTTGTGAATTCATTCATTGATATACTAAATATGATATGTATACTATTTAAGATATGTGGGAAATATACGAACATAAAAGCGTAGCTAAGCAGTTAAAGAGAGTGCCAAAAGGAATTTTGCTTAGATACGAAAAGTGGAAAGATATTGTAAGAATTTCTGGCCCTGCCGGATTGCGTATGATTAAAGGTTTTCGCGATGAGTCCCTTGAAGGGCAGTGGAAAGGTTTTCGATCTTCAAGGTTAAATTTACAATATCGCGTAATTTACATGGTTGATGGGGAAAATGTTCTAGTGAAGGTGGAGGAGGTTACTCCACATGACTATAGGAAGAAGTAGCATGAAAGATTATAGCAAAGCACAAAAAAGCATTGATGTTAGTGTTGGTGAGTCTGTACGTGTGATTCGTGAGCTTCAGGAACTAAGTCAGAATGAACTAGGTAAACTGACAGGAATTCCGCAATCAACCATATCTGCGATAGAAAATAATCGTGTTAGCCTTGGTGTTGAGAGGGCAAAGGTTTTTGCGCGAGCGCTGCATTGCCATCCAGCCGTGTTGGTTTTTCCTGGGTGGGATATTGAGCATGAGGAAGCAGCTTAAGAAGCAAAGCAGGGTGGGCTTGCCATCCTGTAACCCAAGGAAACAAAATCAGTGAAAAAAATCCTCTCAGTCAAAAATCTATGTGTGAGCTTCACCAGCGACGAGATGACGGCGCAGGTAGTTAATGGCATCAGTTTTGATCTATTACAGGGAGAAACTCTGGGTATTGTTGGGGAATCCGGTTGCGGTAAAAGTGTTACCTCTCTTTCGATTATGCGCCTGCTACCAAAACCAGCAGGTGAAATAACTAATGGTCAGGTCCTGTTTGAAGGTGAAAATCTTGTGCAGGCAGAAGTTAGTCGTATGCAGCAGATACGTGGTAACCGTATCGCCATGATCTTCCAAGAGCCGATGACAGCTTTAAACCCAGTGCATAAAATCGGCAGACAGATTATGGAGGTGTTTCGTATACATCGTCCGGAATTAAAAAAGAAAGACGCGATAAAAGAAGCCCTGGAGATGATGCAGAAGGTTGGGATTTCGGCGCCAGAACAAAGAATGAAGGAGTATCCGCATCAGCTATCCGGGGGGATGCGTCAGCGAGTAATGATAGCGATGGCGCTTGTGTGCAAGCCGGATATTTTAATTGCTGACGAACCAACAACAGCTTTAGATGTTACGATTCAGGCGCAGATACTTGACTTGATTGCCGAAATGCAAAAAGACCTGGGGATGTCGGTAATATTTATTACCCATGATCTTGGGGTGATCTCAGAGATATGCGATCGCGTAATCGTGATGTATGCAGGGAATATCGTTGAACAGGCAACGGTAGAGAAATTATTCGAGCAACCATTTCACCCATATACAGTTGGATTGCTTGAATCAATCCCTAAGTTAGATAGCATTCCTAAACAGCGACTAAGAACTATCAGCGGCTCAGTGCCATCACTGAGCGAAATGCCGAAGGGGTGTCGTTTTCATAACCGCTGCCCGAATGAGATTCCGGAGTGTAGTGCAAAACCGCCTTTTCTGGATGAGATAGCAGCAGAACATACAGTGGCATGTTTTAATCCGTGTAGAACATAAACTTAGGCATTAATAGTTTGTTGATAGTGGTTATAAAGGTCTTCTGCTTGAATATAGAATATATGGTTTCTAGATAACTTATCCAACCATTCAATTGGTAAGTTTATTTCACCATAATATGCTCCTGCAATTTGGCCATATACAGCAGCAATACTGTCAGTATCACCTCCTAGATTAGCTGCAAGCAGTGCCCCTGATGCAAAGTCATTTGAGTTATGGAAGCACCACAGAGCAGCTTCTAAGGTATCTACAACATAGCCAGAGCTTTTGATTTTATCAATATCTTTATTAAGATAACTTCCTTCTGCGATATCTTTAATTTTGGGAGTAAGAGGGAACTTATCCCAGCACCCAGCGTATGGAGTAATAATTGATGAGCAAATTTCTTCTTTATCCATCCCATTTATAGCGGCATGGATAATCGCAGCGAGATAGTGACAGGCACTTATACATTCTTTATTGCCATGAGTAGTTCGGGAACTCTCACCTGAAAAATATACTAAATCTTCAGGGTTAGAGTAATAAAAAAGTGGTACGGGAGCTAATCGCATAATAGAACCATTACCTGCTGACATAGGGTCTCTTGAGCCTGCGAAAGGTTCGGCTGTGGTTTCATATTTTTCCAATGCCTGTTTTACAGTTGACCCAATGTCAAAACAACGACCATTTACACTAAATGCACCTCTTTTCCACCACATAGTATAAACATCCATCTGATCCTTGGGATTAAATCCATTTTTTCTTAACAGGCTAAACCCAAGGCAGTATGCCATGCTGGTGTCATCTGTCCAATCTCCTGCTTCTAGGTCAAAAGGCCCCCCTCCTATTATATCGGTAATTGGTTCAAAGCTGCCTCTCCTTCTGAACTCGTTCGTTGTGCCTAATGCATCTCCGAGCGCTAATCCAAGTAGGCAACCGCGAAACTTATCAGCTAAGGCAGTTTCAGATTTGTTAAATTCAATTAGCTTGTTTTCGATTTTCTCGGGCGTTAATGGTTTTTCATACTTACGGAATAAATGATAATCATAAACCCATTCGCCGGGAGCAGGCTCTGGTCCCCCCATTTTTCCACTTGCTGTAGGAAATCTAAATTCTCTAGGAAGAGATTCGGCTTCTATCTTTTTTGTTCGGTTTATAAAATCGATTTGTTCTTGGGTAAGCTCTATCATAATATTTTAGATTTCCTCTATTCTAATAACCCATTGACCACTGGCATTTTTACTTTTATCTAACACAATAAACTGTGTATTCGGTTTAAACAATACCTCTTTTTCTTTAGGGTGGGCAGATATATCATCAATTCTAACCGCTGTTTTGGAATTGATATAAAGTTTAACATCACCGGGGAATGCTTCAGATTCTTCTGTGGCAGAACTCATAAATGCTGGGTCGGAAAACGGTTCGCCTACATTGAATAGTTTATTAACAAGCTCATCAGGCATCTCTTCAATTCCACGGAAAGCATTTCCTTTATGCACTCTGTCTTCTATAGTGGCTAATTTTTCTAATGCCTTTGTTGCATCATCTGCGACCGTTTTCCAATTTTCGTCTTTAGATGTGTCGCCTCTGAGTAGAGGGTTAATCTTACGATAATATTTAGCGGTATAAGTGTGAAGGCATATGCATTCTTCATCGGATAAAATCTCAAAATCAGGAGAAGCTTTTTTCTTCTTCAAGGCCTCTTCACTTATATATGGATCAACGTCATTTATAAATTCTGTGCTTGATGGTTTGTCAGAGTCTTCCTCTTTTTTTTGTTCATCATCATCTTCAACTTCAGGATAAAACTCAACATCAAACTTCTCAATTAAATGAACCCCTTTTTCTGAAATAACGTTATCAACTACTTTGCCAAACCTTTCATCTTTAAGATCTGTAATGATATGGTATTGAAGTTCATCTAGCTCTTTTTGCTTCTCGTGCATACTCTCATGCTCATTCGCTGGATCAATCAATATGTCACGAAGAACAAGCAAAGGAGATGATTTTGCACTCAAACTGTAGTCATTAATGCGGGCAGTTAAGGTGATATTATCCTCGGCTTTTTCCGGGATAGTGTATTTACCTTTTAGTTTATTATCTGTAATAACATCTGAAATAGTATCGCGTACTTTATTATTTGCGTCTTTAGCCCATATTGTTATTTCTGTACCGTCTGCAATAAACTCAGTAACTACATCAAAGAAAACTTCAGTGCCTATAAGCGCTGAGTGCTTGCGCCAATGGCAAAAGTTTATCTTTGAGGGTAGATCAACTTGATGGGTTCTATCGGTTTTGCGTTTGTATTCCGTCATTGTCAGTGTGCTCAGTTAACTTGATATTTCTGAATTAAGTAATCGTCTATGAATATTTCTGAGAATTTCCTCTTTTTATGCGGCGCTTTTACTATACATCAGCAAATTCATTAAATTTTTTTGTCTCACATATCTTTAAGTAAAGATGAAGATTGATTAAATTCTTCCATTTTTACATTAAGCCAATCGTTGGTCATTTTTGATTCCCCTGAGGTATCTGATATTTTTATTTTTAATACTAAACAAGAAATATTTTGTAGCAAACATAAAGGCTATCAAGACTTATTAATCTAAATCTATAATGAAAAAATATGCCGCAACATTTAAAGTGTAGGCATAAATTTAATAAACCTTACCGAATTTTGTCATTAAAATAGAAATGTATCAACTAAATTAGTTGTTAAATTAATTGGTTGAAATCGATTTTATCGGTAATTGATTCTTACTGAAAGGTTGTTTAGCGTATATTGTAAGATGTCATAATAGCAACTTATGAAATTTTTTTTGGAAATGAATCGGGAAAAACTAATAATCAGGGCAACACGTTTTTCTTGTTTCAATAAGATTAATTATTATATACTTGTAATATTAATTGGTTGTATAGGTTGAGAATATTCTAACAGCCTCTTAACTTGGTTTATGAGTTCTTGGTATTATGGGTATTTGATTTCAAGTAATTAAAATGCAAAGTGTAATTCATTAACAATGATTTATTGCCAATACTTAGTAAAAGTTGAGTTGTTTTGTAATTGAATAATAAAGATAGGATAAAATTGTGAAAACTCATGTCATTAAGCAGGGAGAGAGTTTAGGCAGTATAGCCAAAGATTACAATTTACCATCCGGTATGGCGCTATATGAGCATGAATCAAACAAGGCGTTTCGAGAATTAAGGAAAAACCCAAATATTATCTATCCTGGTGATGAAATAAATATCCCAGAAAGCAAAGATTTTGAAATTAAGATTGATACCGGTAGAGCGCACAAAATAATGGCAATGCGTAAAAAGCCGGATTATTTTAGGTTGAAGATACAAGACTCCGAAGGCCAGGTTTGGGCTGGGAAAAGGGTTTGCCTTAAATTGGCTCGATACGAAATAGATACAGAGGTTGGAGAGGATGGGCTTATAGAAATTGAGCTTAAAAGTCCAATTAAAGAATCGGGTAAGCTAGATGTATATCTTGATCCGGAAAGTCCAGATCCAACCCATTCATTTGAAGTTATGGTTGGATACCTGGACCCCATTGATACAGTAAGTGGTTTGCAGGCAAGATTAAACCAGCTTGGGTTTGATGCAGGTGTAGTGGATGGAATATCCGGCCAGCAAACCAAAACCGCAACAAAAGCATTTCAGTCGGCAAATGAACTGGATGTTGATGGTATCGCAGGTCCTAAAACCAGAGCAAAGCTGGAAGAGGTATATGGCTGTTGATCTTCCAGATATCGAATTTATCCATATGGAAATAGCAAAAGTTTATTATGAGCAATGAACCCAAAAAATTAATAACGGCAATTAACGAGGTTAATCCGGTTGTATGTGAAATGGGGCTGGGTAATTTGGTGTTCCATTATGAGTTGGCGGATGAAGCCTCAAAATTTGTGAATGATGAAACCGATACGGATGATTCATTTGCATTGCAACGCCAGAATTCAAAGGTCGTGTATAAAGTACTAGTACAAGAGTGCAAGCGCTTGGAAGATAATCCTAACTGGGTTGAAGTAGAGTTTAAAGATATTCCAAAGAGCGGAAAATATCAGCTTTATTATCAGCCAGGGGTGAAGAAAGAAGGTGAGTTAGGGGGCGATACTGTTATCGAAAAGGTTGAACGCTTACCTTTATTTAATGATTTTATAGAATTTAGCCAACTTGAGCAGGGCTTTCAAGAGGAATTCGAAGAGATCGAGATATCAGATCTTTATGAGGATGATTCTTCTGAAGAAAGCGCTGAAACCAACGAATAGTCAGCAGATTAAATGAACTGACTATAGGGGGTAGGGGCGAAATTTTGCCCTTTTCTTGTTCCCTGGTTATGCCTGCGGATGTATAAAGCAGAATTAAGTAAAGAAATATTTGAATTGGAAGCAGAATGAATAAAATACAACTCATTTTAACAGTCATAGTATTCGCATTTAACCTGCAAGGGTGTTCTAAGGAACCGGATCAACAAGCCGAAAAGCCGCAGGTAGAAAATCAGCATAATGCTAAACCGGCTATGACTCCAGAGGAACAACGCAAGTGGGAACTGGAAAATCAAAAACCGCAACCGATAGTTGATGAGCCGTTTTATGATCCTGCTACCTATAAAGAGTGGCGTGCACAGTTCTATTGGCAACACCCATTTTCAGAAGGGCCTGGGATTTGGAGTACAAATCTTGATGGAAAAGATCTGCGTCGTGCCGTACCGCATGAGTTATTAAAGAGCGCAGATTGCATAGGAAGTGTTCTTAGCCCAGTTGTTCGTTCACCCAATAACCGCTATGTAGCATTTAGCGTTGATAATGGTAAGCACAGAGGTTATCTGTGCTTGGTAGACCTAAAACAGAAAAAGGTAAAATCCATTGCTCAATCAAATATAGGCATGTTGGATCTGATCTGGGGGCCGGACAGCAACAGCCTGCTGTTTTATTTAGATAATACATTTAGTGAATATCTGGTGGATCAGGATAAGATCAGGCCGTTTGTCAGAGATCTGCGCGCCAAATCCATTAGTGTTACCCGTGATGGCAAGATCTATACCTTCGGCTATAAGCAGTATGAAGTGTATAACTTCAAGGGGGAACAGTTGGAAGTTGTTAAGTTGGCTAAGAAGATAACTGGTCAAGATGATATTAGGTTAGGTAGTAAGGCAAGAGTCTCCTGGGATGGTAAGACCATGGCTGTGAAAATTAATAGACCAATGTACATCCTTGATCTGACTGATGATCACCGAATTATCTTTCAGCATGAGAGGGGATCTCGTGCTGGTGGTTGGTTGGGGCCAAAAGGCAAGTATTATTATTATGGTTCGGTTTATCCATCTAAGGTAGATATAGAAAATGATGGTAGAGAATTAGAAAGCAATATCCCTGAATGGATGAAGAAATATTGGTCTTATGGTATGTCATTATTTAACATGCAGGAGCAATAGTTATGGGGACAACAGCTAGTTCGGCTAAACAAAATCCGAGTAAAGGGCCGCGTCAGTATCTGTTTAGTGCGGATGTGGATGTGGATCTGTTTAGAAACGAGAACAAGATCAAGATAACCGGCCCGGTAGAGGTTGTCTCAGATATGTTGTTGTATGCTGAACGGGAAGGGGTAAATAATGGTGAGTTATTGCCATATCGCAGTAACCAGTTTGGCTATCTGGTGTTTGATAAGGCGCAGCATTTGATTACCCAACCGGTTCATCTGCTTGAAACGCAAAATTTTATTGTACCACCACCGGATATGCTTAATCTAAGCTGGTCGTTAAATAGTTTGAATAGTGGATTAAAAGCTGTATGGGCGAAAAATTTTTCGCCCTTTAATAAAAATGGCTCAATCGACTCGTTTCTCGCTCCTGGGCTTTGTCTGGGAATGCATAAAGCGAGAATGAATAAAGATATTAATGAGACAAGAAATATTTGAATTGGAAGCAGAATGAATAAAATACAACTCATATTAACAGTTATAGTATTCGCATTTAACCTGCAAGGGTGTTCTAAGGCACCGGATCAACAAGCCGAAAAAGTGCAGGCAGAAAATAAGCGTGATGCCAAACCAGCTATGACTCCAGAGGAACAACGCAAGTGGGAGCTGGAAAACCAAAAGCCGCAACCGATAGTTGATGAGCCGTTTTATGATCCTGCTACCTATAAAGAGTGGCGTGCGCAGTTCTATTGGCAACACCCATTTTCAGAAGGGCCTGGGATTTGGAGTACAAATCTTGAAGGAAAAGATCTGCGTCGTGCGGTATCGCATGAGCTACTAAAAAGGGAAGATTGTATAGGAAGTGTTCTTAGCCCAGTTGTTCGCTCACCCAATAACCGCTATGTAGCATTTAGCGTTGATAATGGTAAGCACAGAGGTTATCTGTGTTTGATAGACCTAAAACAGAGAAAGGTAAAATCCATTGCCAAATCAGGAACAGGTATGTTGGATCTGATGTGGGGGCCGGATAGCAATAGCCTGTTGTTTTATTTTGATAACACCTTCAGTGAGTATCTGGTAGATCAGGATAAGATCAGACCGTTTGTCAGAGATCTGCGCGCCAAATCCATCAGTATTACCCGTGATGGCAAGATCTATACCTTCGGTTTTAAGCAGTATGAAGTGTATAACTTCAAGGGGGAACAGTTGGAAGTTGTTAAGTTGGCTAAGAAGATAACTGGTCAAGATGATATTAGGTTAGGTAGTAAGGCAAGAGTCTCCTGGGATGGTAAGACCATGGCTGTGAAAATTAATAGACCAATGTACATCCTTGATCTGACTGATGATCACCGAATCATTTTTCAGCATGAGAGGGGATCTCGTGCTGGTGGTTGGTTGGGGCCAAAAGGTAAGTACTATTATTATAAAACTGGTTTTTTATCTGCATTGGATGTATCGGCTTCAACTGAGGTTGCAGATCAAATACCAAGATGGATGATTAAGAATTTTCCCGTTGGCTTATCAATGTTTAATATGCAGGAGCAGTAGTTATGGGGACAGCAGCTAGTTCGGCTAAACAAAATCCAAGCAAGGGGCCGCGTCAGTATCTATTTACTGCAGATGTGGATGTGGATCTGTTTAGAAACGAGAACAAGATCAAGATAACCGGCCCGGTAGAGGTTGTCCCGGATATGTTGCTTTATGCCGAGCGAGCAGGGGTAAATAGTGGTGAGTTATTGCCATATCGCAGTAACCAGTTTGGATATCTGGTGTTTGATAAGGCGCAGCATCTGATTACCCAACCGGTTCACTTGCTTGAAAC
Source organism: Gammaproteobacteria bacterium (assembly GCA_033852075.1). Classification (GTDB taxonomy): domain Bacteria; phylum Pseudomonadota; class Gammaproteobacteria; order QZLD01; family QZLD01; genus QZLE01. The sequence goes on from JAWSVC010000037.1 coordinate 19,727, forward strand.
GCAAAATTTTATTGTGCCACCCATGGATATGCTTAATCTAAGCTGGTCGTTAAATAGTCTAAGTGGCGAGCTTGATCCTGTTGCGAAAAAAGAGAGTTGGCATAATGCCATTATCAGTCATATTACCGGCGAAGGGTTTGATAAGAGTAAGAACAGTATTGAGCTAAAGCTGCGTAGCATTCCATTTGCTCAGATGCGCAAGCCGAAAAAGGCCCCTAAGGGGGATATGCCGGATCTGGATAAGGACTATCGTCAATGGCATGATGATTGTACTAATCAAAAGGTGGATAAACTGCAGGGGTATTTTATTCCGCGAGTGCGCATGGTGTTTTGTGTATTCAATAATCTAATCCTGCTTGGTGCTGAGGTATCAATATATAATTCCAGTGGTAAATTGATTGATGATGGTGTTACCGTTGATGCAGGTGGAGGTGCAGTGATAGCGGTTCTTGCTGCCAATAAACGTCAGCTGCCGGCGAATGAGACCTATAAAGTTGAGATTGATTTAGATGCTGTAAAGGGGAAAATTGATAACAATCCTGAAATATGGAATGAAGCACTGGTAAAATCAAAAAAATACCAATTCCAAGAGATCTTAACCTTCAGCATGGGTTCCAGGCTGGGTGAATATGATGTGGTAATGTGTGATCCGATAACGGTTGAGGAGACCCTGCTGCAGCAATTCCCTAAGGAATATGAACATATATCCCGATATATCAAGGGTAGTCCGGCGCCGGAGAATACGATTGTGTATCAGTATCGTGGACGTGATGAGGTAGATCTGTATAGCAAAAAAGGACTAGATGCTTTAACCGGACATATCAAATGGGCTGGCGGTAAGGCAGGTATGATAAGTGGTATTTTGTCTTCTGATTCAGGTCATGACCTTGCTTTAAAGCTTAGTAAAGCCATCAATGAACAGGCTGCCAAGGTTGTACCTAATGAGTGGAAAAATGGATTAAATCTGGCATTTCAAAGCTATGATGTTTATCAGTCATGGAAGGGGTTTCCTAAAAAGATTGCCGGTGGAATTGCCGGTAAGATTGATAAGGCATTTGAATTTCAATTTGTTAATGGGGTTAAAGATATGCAAAAGGCCTTTGAGGAGGCCGATCAGTTAACCAAATTCGAATATAATGTCTATAAGTTACTGACCAAAAAAGACTACAAACTGTTCAACTATAGTGGTAAGAGTATTCCTGAATTTGCCGACAAAGGTCTTAATAAAGGTCGTGAGCTATTTCTTTATGAATTACAGAAACATGCCAATGAAACCTTTGACTTAAAAGAGATGCCTCCGGTATTAGGCAATAGAGCAAAACAGATTGCAAAGATGATCGACAAGGTAACAAGCCCGGTTGGTTGGGTTTTAAATACCTATGCCGTTGGTAATAGCTGGTACGATGTTTGTGCAAAAAATGATCTGTTTACTCAAACTAATAAACAGTTTAAAGCGATGCTGATGGATTATTTGAAAAAATCTACCAAAGAGTTTAAACATCAAAATGTATCAGCTTTGAAGGACGAGGATATAAAAACAGACGGCGTCGATATGACCACTGTTATTCCTAGTCGTGAGGGCATAATCAATCTGGAAAAGTTTCGTTCATCCACAGTGATGGCGGGAAGAGATCTTGAGCAGGCGGTGGTCGATGCCGCAATGGAAACCTTTGATTTTGCCTTATCAGTCGGAATGGAATCAGGATATCCTCCAGCAGTTTTAGCTTGTGCGATTGTCGCGCTTGTTAAAGAAACTGTTGTGCTTATAGGCTCTGCAATTGATTATCTTGTTACATTACCTTTGAATAAAGATGAAGTCAGCAAGATTGCTGTGTTAAATGAATTGCGGGAAAACTCTTCAGAAAATCAGGATCTAATGCCTGACTCTGACAGTATCATTAAAAATAATGGCATAGATGATTTAAATGTACAGTTTCGTATGCGAGCCGAGGCGTTTTATGGCTTGGCAGGTTTAATAACCCGTGCATCTGCTTCGGCATCTGAATATGAAGCTAAAAAGATACAGAAAAAACTCGACGAAATTGCGGAGCTGGATCAGAAAGAGAAGGACTTAGGTGATAAACCAGATATAAATAAGTTACAAAAAATAAAGGATGAAAGAGATTCTGTCATAAAAGATCTTGCTGAGTTTAGAAATGAGATTTTAAAGAAGAAGGTTGAAAAATACAAAATCAAGGAATATATCCAGGAGTTTATTCTAAAAGACGGTTGGGTTATGCCTGTAAAGGATTTGTGTACCATAACATTGGATACCCTTCATTTGTTTGGTGATGAGTCTCTTTCTGATGGTAATGTCAAAGATGCATTAATAGAACGGAATAGTAAATATGATGATTTGCCGGCATTGCCATTTTATTTTGGTGCGATGGTAGATGCGCTATTTGATCATGAGCTTAAAGCTAATTTTTCTAAGGCATTTCCTGTGCACAACATTTCTGCAGATTCCGTATTGGATTTGGTTAAATGTTTTAGGATGGTGCAACCTGAAATTCTAAGGTCCGATCCTGTGGAGTACACTTGTATATTCTACCGCGACAAGGATATGACTGATACCAAGGCTAAGAAAGATAATTTGCCGGATAATGGCTGGAAACTTATTAATGAAACAGAACGATATGATGTAGAAACTTTGAATGAGATTTCGGTATTAAGCCAAATAAGGATTTTTGTTCTTTTAAAGAATGATCCAATATTTGCCGAAAATCTTTATCCGTTTGAATTACAGCTTTCTCGTGTTGATGGTTGGAATATTGGTGGACCTTTATATAAAGGGATGGTGCACTCATTAGATCCAAAACAACTTTTAACTCATGAACTAAAGATGTCTGGATTGGAAACCAATAGTGGTCAGAAACGTTTTGGAGTTATTTTAAATCCGTCATTTCAGTTTGGACCGGAAAACCTTTTGGGTACCAAGCCAATGGATTATAAAGCCTTTGGTAGATATTTTGATCATAGTTATTTAGATTATCTGAATGAAACAGGTGTTCCTCATGGGGCTGTTGATGCTGCCGGCGGTTTTGCTGAATATTGTAAACGGCACCAAGTTGTAGGCTGGGAAATACAAATAGGTAATACAACCGATTATAAGAGATTTATTCGTCTTGGAAGACCTTCGGATGCAGAGAATAGTAAGCTGCCTGTTCAAGGAAAGGTAAGGGAAAGCCTGAATTATAAACTGGATCTGGATGAATACAGAATCAAGATAGATGATCAAAATCCTATAGAAAAACAGTTTCTGGATTCTCGTTTCCTTCTTTCTCGTGCTCAGGAATGGGAAATGCCTAAGATATTGGACGGTAGTGATTATGTTTTCGGCATTATGATAAAACTTGGTGATAATCCATTTGTTTTTCTGGGTGAGAGTCATAAAGCTGAACTGGAGAGTGTTAGCGCAACGAATCAATATAATAAAAATCCTATTAAGCTAGGACTGGTAAAAAAGGAAAATAGAAATTCAAGCTATCCAAGCGGAAACCTGGGCTTGGTGATACAGAACTATGATTGGAAAACTCCAATTGAATTTATGGTGCTAATTCGTGCAGGGCAGCATGTTGAAGAAAATGGTAAATATGTAGCAGAGGTGCCAAAGACAGCCACAACCAATTTGAATTGGAAAAACTGTATAAAGCTAGGATTTAATGTAGCACACGAGCCAGTTTGGAAACGACCTGCTTCACACAAAGGCATTGCAGGCCCTGATTTTGAAAATACTCTGTATTATCTTGGAAAGAGGGATGCTATGGGTAAATTCACGCCCGGACAATTTGATTCCAATAAGAATGGTATAGCACCAGATCCTCGGGTTGACGATGCCTATGATCTTGTTGAAAAGGTTGTTGAAAGTGAAAAAACAGAAAAGTTTAAATATCCAGACTTACTTCGCAAGCTAAAAACAAAAGGTATTTCGCATCAACTTCATCCATTCTTTGAGGAAAAATTTCATTTCTTTGCTGCTCATGTTAAGCCAAGCTATACCGTTCCAGATGGTGACTGTACCAGGGTAGATTCTTTGCGACCTTTTGCGGCTAATGATTATATACCGGTAAAAGGACAACATCCTCGTGCGTTATTAGATGATTATTCAAAAGATGAATTGGAGGATATTCATAAATCTTCCAAATATTCGCTTGTGGTTGGTGATAGCATTAAATTATCGGATGAATTCCCTTTTGGTTATTATGAATATTACTTTGAAAATTTTGCGACAAGTGATGGAACCAAAGAGGACAGTGGTCAGTTTAATCAGTCTGTACTTGAAAATTGCCTTGAAGATGGAAGGATTCCATTTAAGATAATGATTGAAGCTCCTGAGAATAATTATAAAGATGTGCCATGGGAAGGGTTGGTAAAGAATGCCGGTGATGAAAAGGCTGTGGATGCATGGATAACAAACAATACCAAATCAGTTGGGGTTCCACCATCTGTTCAGGAAATTACAAAAAAGCAGGCAACTAATAACTCAGCGGCGACGTTATCATCCCTTAATAACAAAAGTTCAGGTAGTAATGCCACTAAGGCCTCTAAAAGTAATGTTAAAACCAATAAGCCGTAATTTATGGTTCTTTTGGAGAACATTTAAATACTGTGAAATCACTTACTACCGGCGTAGCCGGTAGTTAATATTTATCGTGCGCCAGGCATGGCGCAC
>JAWSVC010000038.1:0-20360 GCA_033852075.1 Gammaproteobacteria bacterium
ATGAAACAGGTGATTTTAGACTTAAATTTTTCAAGTTCCCTGAGCGTAGTGGAAGGGCCAAGAAAAATTCAATAAGATCAATGAGACTTCGGCTACGCTCAGCCATCTTGATTCTATTAATTTATTTCCCCGGACAGCAGTAGGCCTTCGCCGGTATGACGATTTGCCTTTTTAAGTTTCAGTTTAGGTTTTTTCCTAAAAATACAGTGACAGAAAGACTTTCGAATAATCAATGAAAAATTTGTCATAGACAACGGATATAATTTAAAGGAACTATTTCAATGCGTATTTCAGTATTTAAAATCATAATTACCATCATTGGATTAGCGTATTCACTACATGTAAACGCTGAATCTAAGTACGAGATAGGCCTTGGTGCTATAGCTACGTCAATTCCTGATTACGTAGGTTCAGATGAAAGCTCAGTATTTGCCGCGCCATTTCCATATTTTTGGTATCAAAGCGACAGAGTGACCATAGACAGAAATGCATTGCAAGGGAAGATGTGGCAGACAGACAAGTTTAAATTAGAGTTAAGTGCCGCAGGGTCTATTCCAGTCAAAAGCAAAGATAATAAGGCTCGTGAAGGAATGGAAGATCTGGATTGGATCGGTGAAATGGGGCCGTCACTAATGTGGTTTTTATCAGGAAAAGACGAAGACAGAGATAAAACCTATCTTGATTTAGGTATAAGAGGGGCAATGGCATCAGATTTTCGTAACTTTGAATTTATAGGCTATACAGTTGAGCCAAAGTTAGTATATGAAAAAGGAATTAACAGTGATATTTTCGGTAGAATAGATTATGTTGCAAAACTTGGTTTGCCATATTCAAGTGCCAAATTTCATGATTATGTATATGGGGTAGATCCTCAGTATGCGACAGCAGAACGTCCAGCTTATGAGGCAGGATCAGGGTTCGATGGTATTCGTATCGCAATGGGTATATCTGCCAGAAAGGATAATCTGTGGTATGGTATCTTTGCTAAATACTACAATATAAGCAATGCCTCTTTTGCGGATAGTCCACTAGTAAAAGATAAGCAGAGTTATGTGGTTGGGGTGGCGGTGGCTTACATATTTAGCAAAAACTACTAAATTCTGGTCTATTTCCCCAATATCTTTGTTGCCATGTATTAAAAAATGAGTCGCCTACAAATCGTAGGCTCAACATCTTTTTAATAAATTGCGCCTTGATCTTGGAAAAATATTGCGAACCTTCGGAAAGCAATGTTGAGCAAGGTTCTGGAATGAGCTGGTGATTTTAGGCTTGAATTTTTTACGCTCAGCCATCTTGATTCTATTAAATTACTTTCCCCGGACAGTAGTGGATCAAGTCCGGGATGACAGCGTCTTACTAAATGTATCTTCGTCATACTGGCGTAGACCGGTATTCAGAAGAATAAAAACTAAGCTAATTCACACTTAAGTAGAGTATGTCCTAGACCAATATCATTAATCTCATTGGTTACTTTAAGACCAGCTTTTTCGATGCATTTGATCATATCCGCTGAGTGGTACATTTTACTGTTACCGTTTGCGATACATGTGAAATAAAGCGAAGTTGCATGCAGACTAAATGCTGCTGCTTCGTATTCCTGTTTGTCCCAGAAGGTTTCATTGATATAGATGATAGTATCATCACGCATATTGGCTTTGATCTTTTCTAGGATTGATACAATTTCATCTTCAGAGAAGCAATCTAGAAACTGACTCATCCATACTACATCAACATTAGAAGGAAGAGTGGTTTCAGAAGATAATAAGTCAGCAGGGTAGGTTGTGAATCTGTCTCCATATCCAGCTGCATCAATGTTTGCTTTGGCCCTTTCCAATTGTCCAGGAAGATCAACGGCGGTTACATTCACTTTATCAGAATATTCAAGGCATAGTTTGGACCATTTGCCAGTGTTAGCTCCAATATCCATTAATGACTTAACATCGTTAGCGAAAACGGTTTTCAGTAGAAGAGGGAATGCATGATCAGAATAATAATGGTCAAATTCAAACCAACTCGTGTTGTTTTCTTCTGGAGTATTTTGTAGCATTTGATAAACAGATTCCCATTTCCCTGAAACTTTCAGGCCAGCAGGTTTTCCTGTTTGAATTGATTCAGTAAGATATTCCATCTCTTTATAGCAGACATCCTGGGTGAAGTTCATGTTTACACGGGTCATTTCATCGGTGTCCATGAACATTCCTGTCTTGGTAAGGAAATATTTATCATCCTTAACAATAATAAGGCGTCCACTGAGACCAATTTCAACAAGCACCTTAACACCGTAAGTGGAGATTTTTGTTGCTGCTGAAATATCTTCAAGAGTAACCCCATTTTTTTTACCTTTGCGTATACACTCAAGAATTCCAAGATCTCTCATGCTTTTTGCCGCATGGAATAGGATAGGGCCAAATGCAATTTTTTGAGCTTCAAATTTTGCTTCAATAGCAGTTAAAGTATCTTCCGAGTAATTGTATTCCATAATATTCCTGTGATAATCATTTTTGGGTAAAACACCCCATTCCAAGTTGCAAAGATTATACAGAAGTTATAAGCTCACAACCACAGGTAAGTGTTATCAATATTTAACTAAATTTTGTTATGTTAATAGCACTTTTGGTTTTAATTATGGGAGTACATTTATGAAATTACTTAAGTTATTTTCAATTGTTGGTTTAGTTATTGCTTTAACTGCATGTGGAGGTCATCCAGTTAAGAGTATAACCGGTCAAAGCGTAGTATCTGTTTCAGATAAGGCTGTTTCAAAAGATTTAGTTAGAAATGCCATCATCAAAGCTGGTGTTCATAGAGGCTGGGTCATGAAAGAGGTTAAAGATGGTGTTATTAAGGGTGAAGTCACTGTTAGAAAACACTATGCGGTAATAGAAATAACCTATGATGCGGAATCATATAGCATTAAATATGTTGATAGTACCGGTTTAGATTATGATCCTTCGATGCATACTATCCATCGTCAATATAACAATTGGATTACATATTTAGATCGTTCTATTCAGGTATATTTAAATCGTCTACAGTTAGGGCAATAAAATAACTGTTAAGATCTCAAATCAGCAGCACCTTTAAGGTGCTGCCTTTATTTTTGCATATCTATCCCCAAAACAAATAGTTTCATACCTTTCCATTTTGATAGAATCTGACCAGTAATTTGGCGGTAATCCTGCCTTCATTAATAGATTATTTAAAAATTCTTCTTTGCCAGGTAGCTGTTCCCAAACCGATGGAAGAAATGTTCCTCGATTAAAGCCATCGCTTAAGATAAGGCCATCTATATTAGGTCTTATTTGCTGAAGAAGGTTTTCTTTGCTAGTGAACGATATTGGTTCAGGTGGTGTGAGAATAGAGATATGTACCTCAAGCAGTTCAAGTTCATTAGCGGTTAATTGTGGGAATCTTGGGTCTCTAAATCCAGCTGAATAGGCATTGTCTGCAATATCATTTACTAATGGTTGATGTGCCATTAATGAGCCAATACAACCGCGCAATTGACTCTCTTTATGCAAGGTTACAAATGTAGCTGCTGGTGTTACAAGTTCGCTATCGTAATCGCTTGGATTAACACTTAAAGCTTTGCTGTGTTCAACTCCATATTTAATAGATTCACAGGCAATTTTTAATAATATCTGTCTTTGGTCAGCAGAATATTGTTCTGCAGTTTCGTTATTATTTTTCAAAGCAATATGCTCCATAACCTACAACGCTATCTCTTGAGCCAAAAGTATCGCCGGAGTTTTTTTGCTCAAGTCCAGAAACCTTCCAACCGCGTTGACGCGCAACTTCAAGAATTATATTTATTGCATGACAACCACAGGCCTCGTTACCACAAATTGGGTTATTAGTAAGGCCTGTGATTTTCTCATTAGTTATATTGTCGAGTTCTTTTGCATCTTCATACGAATGAAAATGACTTAGGTCAGAGCTAACAATAGTTAAAATATTCTCATTATCAATAATATCGGCTAGAGCATTAGCGGAACTAAGATAATCGGTATCGCTTACTAAAATTGGAATAATGGTGAAGTCTTTTCTAGCTATCTTTTGCAGGAACGGTAATTGAGTTTCAAGACTATGTTCATGCATATGTGCTGCATCATTAAAATTAAAGTCTGGAATAGAAGCTAATTTATTTGTAGTTATAGTATCTACAGGGATATTTCCAAGAGGTGTGCTAAAAGATGAAGCGGTGCTGAGAGCAAGTCCGTAAAAAGGAACTCTGTGCGTTGGTCCAAGCAAGAGTACCCGATTGAAATTAAGTTTTGCAATTGTTGAATAAGCTGCAGCCGCTACACCGCCGGAATATATATATCCAGCATGTGGAGCTATAATAGCTTTAGGGTTATATGAATCTGAATCAATATCAACTTGTTGCAAAAGGTTTGTTACAAGAAGATCAAGTTCCGTTTTAGATGCAGGATAAAATGATCCCGCTACTGCCGGTTCTCTTGTAGTAGGCATTTTTTTCTTTCCATGGTGAAATTTTTAACTTTAACAATTATAGTTTCTTAAATGGGTTAATTAAACAGGTTTGTTATAAAGGGCATTAATAAACTTGTTACTTGTAAATAAGGATATGGAAATGCAAGCAAAATATTGGCATGTTAGGGAAGATGGTAAAGTTGAGTGTGATCTATGTCCAAGGCACTGTGTTCTTAAGCCTGGGCAACGAGGTTTTTGTTTTATTCGTGAGAACATAGAGTCTCAAATGGTTTTAACCTCTTATGGGAAATCGACCGGTTTTTGTATAGATCCAATAGAAAAAAAGCCTCTGAACCATTATTATCCTGGTAGTTCTGTACTTTCTTTTGGAACTGCTGGATGCAATCTTGGATGTAAGTTTTGTCAAAACTGGGATATTAGTAAATCACATGAAATTATGATTCTTTCAGCAAAGGCCTCCCCTGAAGAGATTGCTCATGTGGCAAAAGGCTATAGATGTAAGAGTGTTGCATTTACATATAATGACCCAGTGATTTTTCATGAATATGCAGTTGATACGGCAATCGCTTGTAAAGAAAATGGTATTCATCCGATTGCGGTTACTGCTGGATATATTAATCCTGAGCCACGGAAAGATTTTTTTGCTGTAATGGATGCAGCTAATATTGACCTTAAAGGCTTTACCGAAGAGTTTTACAAAGAGTATACCAGCTCGCATCTGAGCGCTGTTTTAGATACCTTGCAATATGTTAAGCATGAAACAGATACATGGTTGGAAATAACAACCTTATTGATCCCTGGACTTAATGATTCATCTGAAGAAATAGAAAATATGTCAAAATGGATTGTAGAAAATCTTGGTCCTGATGTTCCGTACCATTTCTCTGCATTTCACCCCTCATGGCATATGATGGATATCCCGCGAACACCGCCGGAAACTCTATTTAGGGCTCGTGATATTGCCATGAAAAATGGAATTAAATATGTTTATACTGGCAATATTATTGATGTTCCTACAGCAAGTACTAATTGTGCTGGGTGTGGTGAGTTGTTGATAGAAAGAAAATCATACACCATAGATTCATGGAACCTTAAACCGGAAGGGGTTTGTCCTAAGTGTGGGAAGAAGCTTCCAGGACATTTTTCAGAAAAGCCGGGTAAGTGGGGGAATAAGGCAGTGCCGGTTAAGTTCTGATTTTTTTCGTGAATAAGAAAAAAGCCCCAAGCCCCAAATAGGGGCTGTGTAAAAACACGATTTCTGTAGGGCCAACAAAAAATCAGGAAAGGCAGATGCGGGAGCAAATCTCAAGGTCAGGCCCAGCGATTTTTAAATTGTCATGGAGTGATTAATATTCTTTTTCATGCTCTCTCTAATTTCAATTTATATTTACAAAAACTACGAATTTGTGAAGCATGACACAAACTTGGCATTGATCATAGTATTAGCAGTTGATAATGTACCCCCCTGATTACAACTCGTTGTTTTCTATTTAAAACAGTAATAGTCAAAATTGGAGAATGTTCATGAAAAAAATTGTCAGCAAATTAATATTTGCATGTGCCTGTGTGTGTATGGTCATATCTGCATCGGTCAATGCAGGAGATGTAGTTACCGCCAGTTCTGTGAAAAACTTGAACGGAAGCCTTGCTTCAGTTACCCCCTCAGTACTAACCCCGACTGCACCGGAAAATTATTTAGAACCACTCAGCTGTCTGGGTTATTACGGACCGGTAGGCCCTTACGGACCTGTGGGAATTCTTGGCCCGGTTGGTGATAACACCTGGAATGTATCCTACTGGATCAGCGCATTTGGTGACTGGTCAGACTGGTTTGATCAAATTGACGGTCCGTTGAGTGCATCCGGCCCACTTGGTCCAGAAGGTCCGCTCTCTGACGACGCCTACTGGATTGATCTTCCTGCGATTAATGACTTCAGCAAACAACTTCAGGCTGGTGGTGTCTGGACTGTGCTTGGCCCTGTCGGCCCTCTTGGAGCTCTCGGCCCTCTCGGTCCGCTGGGTCCTGTTGGTGCACACGGTTACTACACAGATTCCAATGGTCAATACCTTCTTAACAATGTTGAAATGCGCACTGTCGATGTTCCATACAACGATACTACCCGTACTTACGAACTGTTTGAGAATTACACCGAATCTTATGCCGAGAACAAGACCGATAACGACACTTCATTTATGGTTGAGGGTAATATTAGTTTTGGGTTGGCTTTCCTGCCTGAAACAGATACATATACGTTTATTTCAAATTCTGATCAATATGTGACAGTTGCATTAGTTGGTGCTGTTCAGGCTGATGATTTTGATCTGACCATTACTGACGCAAATGATAATTTAATTGCTACGTCACGTACTTTTGATTTTACCGACTGGGTTCAGCTAAAGGTTAATACCGGTACTGTTCTGAAAGCGCATGTCAAACTTTCAAGTACTTTTCATGGTGGATTCAAAGCTTATCGGTTGTTTGTGACTGGTTCCACTGAGCATATAAACATTACTGATATACAAGGAGATCATCAGATTGATTCATGTCTTGTAACCCGAGATGCTGACGCCTGTCCTATCGTGACAGCGCCATACTATATTTCCGCCAGTTCTGTGGAAAACTTGAATGAAGATCTTTCGTCAGTATCTCCCGCGGTAAATACTCCTGGTAACGCCGAACAATACCTTAGCGCTGACACGCTTGGCGTTAACGGCCCTATCGGTCCACATGGTGTGCTGTCAATTCATCATGGAGGTTATCAGACTTTTAATCTTACTGATCTGACCTGGAACGCTTATTTTTGGAGAGACGCGGCTTATACCTGGCCTGAGTGGTATAATCAAGTTCATGGTACGTTAGATGAAAATGGTCCTCTGGGGCCAAATGGCCTTCTAAGCGAAACAGGTTACAATACTACTATGCCGGGAATCAATGATTTCGCCAAACAGCTTCAAGCCGGTGGAGTCTGGACTATTCTTGGTCCTGTTGGCCCGATTGGGCCTCTAGGTGCCCTTGGCCCTCTTGGTCCTGAAGGTGATCATGGTTACAAAACAGACGTTAATGGCAGTTACCGAAAGTGGAACGATGGTGTTTCTGCAAAAACAAAGAAATATAAAACCCCTGATGACAGCAACAGTACTGAAGTTAGATTTGTTTCTACTGAAATTGATGGTATGCCCAGATATTATGAACTTTATGAGATATATAATGATGAGGAATACGTCAAAAACAAAGAAGACAATGATACTTCATTTATTGTAGACGGAAATATAAGCGATTACTCTGAAACTGATACATATAGATTTATTTCAAATTCAGAGCAATTTGTCACCATCATGGTGAATGGTCATGATTTAGGTTATAACTTTGATTTAACTATCACTGACTTAAACGATAATGTAATCGCTGTTTCAAATTCTCTTGATAAGACTGATTGGGTTCAGCTGCAAGTAAAGGCCGGTACGCCTCTTAAAGCAAAAGTCAATATTACCGAATGTGAACAAGTCCCGGGAGAACGCAGCTGCGAGCCTCCATACTGGATCACCAAAGGTTACCGTTTGTCTGTTACCGGTTCCACCAAGTATATCAATACAACTGATATTACTGGTGATCACAAAATATTTTATTCAACTGACCAGTAACTGGATATAAATATTGGGGATTGTCCTGGATAATAAAAAATATCTAGGATGACCCCATTTATGCTTCATTAGGCGCTATTAACTTAAAAGTCCGTCTATATAAAACTTGCAATCATTTACAAAAAAGCAATTTAACATTACTTTTTTTAGATTAACTTATAATGTATGGAGTAGGGCTGGTTGTGTTAGAAATATGTCATAGGATATTTGATGTTGGGATTGCAATAATCTAGCTGGCTAAGTTGACAGAGCTTGTTTGGTGGCATGATGCGCCTTCTTTATATCCCATAAAAAATAACCGCAAACTAAGTTGCGGTTATTTTAACCCATTTGAAACTGTTTTCACACAGTCTCAAATGGGCGCCTTTTTAACAGATTCATAGGTAAAATTAAACTGATTCTACAGCTTCAACTTCTGGAACCATCTCTTTTAGAACACGCTCAACACCATTTTTCAGGGTTATATTTGCCATTGGGCAAGAAGAACATGCACCTTGTAATCTCACTTTGACAATATTGTCATCAATTTCAACTAGCTCGATGTCACCACCATCAGCTTGAAGGCTTGGTCTGATTTTTTCTAGCGCTTCTTCAACTCTTTCTTTCATCAATATATACCTAACTCGTTGATTAATAGGCAGACGATTATATTTTAAAAAAAGATAAAAGGCTAATTGGATTTATCATGTTGCCTAAAAAATGATATTTCTCTATCCTTTTTCAAAGCTTAAATCGATGTGGAGAAAAATTATGGTAACTATCGGAACGCCGCTATCTAAAACCGCAACCAAGGTGCTAATGTTAGGATCTGGGGAACTTGGTAAAGAGGTAGTTATTGAGCTGCAGCGTTTAGGGGTAGAAGTAATAGCAGTAGACCGATATAAAAATGCTCCGGCGATGCAAGTAGCACATAAGTCTTATGTGGTTTCTATGCTTGATGGTGATGCAATCAGAGAGATTATTGAAAAAGAAAGTCCAGCTTATATTGTGCCGGAGATTGAGGCAATCGCTACTGATACATTGGTTGAATTAGAGCAAGAAGGTTTTAATGTAATTCCAACAGCTCGTGCAGCAAAATTAACAATGAATCGCGAAGGGATAAGAAGGCTTGCTGCAGAAGAGTTAGGATTAAAAACATCGCCTTATAGATTTGCAGCAGATAAAGATGAATATACTGCTGCGATTGGAGAGATAGGTATTCCATGTGTGGTTAAGCCAATTATGAGTTCATCTGGTAAAGGGCAATCTGTTGTAAAAAATCAAGATGATATTGATAAAGCCTGGGAATATGCTCAGCAAGGTGGTAGGGCTGGTAAAGGAAAGGTTATTGTTGAGGGATTTGTGGATTTTGACTATGAGATAACTCTTCTTACAGTACGTCATGTTGCCGGTACATCATTTTGTGAGCCTATTGGTCATGTGCAGGAGTCTGGAGACTATCAGCAGTCATGGCAACCTCAGCCAATGACTGATAAGGCTTTGGCATCAGCTAAAGAGATGGCGCAAAAAGTAACTGGAAGCCTGGGTGGGAGAGGGATTTTTGGTGTTGAATTCTTTGTGAAAGGTGATGATGTATATTTTAGCGAGATTTCTCCTCGTCCTCACGATACCGGCATGGTTACTCTAATATCGCAAAATCTGTCAGAATTTGCATTGCATGCAAGAGCAATACTTGGTTTGCCTATACCATCAATTAAGGTTTATGCACCTTCTGCATCTAGTGTAATTTTGGTGGAGGGTACAAGTGAATGTCCTGAGTTTGGAAATTTACAGGAGGCAATTGCAGAAACTGACACTGATTTCAGGTTATTTGGTAAACCGGAGATACCTGGAAAACGCAGAATGGGGGTGGTTTTGGCTAGTGACCAAACTATTGAAAAGGCTCTGGAAAAAGCAAAAAGAGGTTCTTCAAAAGTAGAGGTGAAGTTATAAATCTGGATAAAATTATGGATAGTTAGTATTCTTGCCGATGTATTTAGCTTTTTTGTTTAGTGTATATCAGTATTATCTGTTATTATCTGATCTGTAATTAAGGGAAGACAAATATCCGAGATTACATGATTTCTCAATAAATCCTGCTATTCTTAGGTCATGGGCCTAATTATTAGTGCGGTAATGGTTATTTAGTGCGGTAACGATATTTTATGATAAAAGTTCTATTGGTAGATGACCATCAATTGGTTAGATCGGGGATTAATAGAATACTTCAGGATGCTGAAGGGATCGACGTCATTGGAGAGGCTAGCAGTGGGGAAGAAGCCATTTCATTGACCCGGGAAGTTAAGCCAAATGTAGTCTTGATGGATGTAAGTATGCCTGGTATTGGCGGTATCGAGGCCACAAGAAAACTACTTCGTGTAGATGAGTCTTTAAAAATAATTGCTTTAACCGTATATGCTGATGAACCATATCCAACAAGTTTGCTGGAAGCAGGGGCATCTGGTTACTTAACCAAAGGCTGTGAAGTTTCTGAGATTGTAAATGCTATTAACACTGTTATGCGTGGAGAGCGTTATCTTGGTAAAGATATAGCCCAGCAGATGGCGCTTTCAGCACTACCAGGTGGTAAGAAAAACCCATTCGATAAACTATCTCAGCGTGAAGTTCAAGTAATGTTGATGATAACCCAAGGTAAAAAACTTCAGGATATCTCTGATAAATTGTGTCTTAGTCCGAAGACGGTTAGTACCTATCGTTATCGTATATATGAAAAGCTGGATGTGGATAACGACGTTGAGCTGACTCACCTGGCAATCCGCCATGGTATGGTTGATAATATTCAATAAATTTTAGTTTTCCTATTAGTTTGCAGGCGTGTTCTATCTTGGAATCGTATATTCGTTTGCGTTATTATTCTATTATAAATAGCAGAGCTGATAGGATAAATTAATTGTTCGATTCCAAAGAGTTTCTTAATAGAGTTACTGAACTTCCCGGTGTATATCAAATGTTTGATGTGCAAGGTGATGTTATATATGTTGGTAAAGCCAGGAATTTAAGAAAGCGCCTTTCCAGCTATTTTACGAAATCAAACCAGCCCATAAAAACCAAATCACTAGTATCAAATATCGCTGATATTAGTGTAATAACTACTGATACCGAAAACGAAGCCTTAATATTGGAAAATCGCCTGATTAAGGAATACAAACCTCGATATAATATCTTACTACGCGATGATAAAAGTTACCCTTATATACATCTTACAGATCATAAATACCCAAGGCTTGTTTATCATCGTGGAGCAAAAAAAGGTGGCGGTAAGTTTTTTGGGCCTTTTTCGAGCCCCAAAGCCGTTTCAGAAACACTAAGACATTTACAGCGAATCTTTAAGATACGTCAATGTGCCGATTCTTACTTTTCTAATAGATCACGACCATGTCTTCAGTTTCAGATAAATCGCTGTAGCGCTCCCTGCGTAAAAAATATTTCTCATGAAAAATATATGCAGAACATCAATAATGCAGTTTTATTCTTAGAGGGTAAAAATACTTTATTGATTGATAAACTAGTTCAAGATATGGAAGAACAATCCAGTGCATTGGATTTTGAAAGTGCTGCACAGACAAGAGATATGATTTCCGAATTACGTCATGTTCTCCAAAGACAAGTTGTCGAGGGAGATAAGGGGGATTTGGATATAATAGCCATTGCTAGAGATGCAGGAGTTAATGTATTGCAGGTTTTCTTCATAAGAAACGGGCAAAATCAGGGGACTGCGTCATATACTCCAAAGGTTCCTGCGGATACCGAAGATAGTGAGCTTATCGGGGCATTTATATCTCAATACTATCAGGATAAGGCTATCCCAAATCAGGTAGTAGTTTCGCAATTACCAGATGAAAAAGAATTGTTGGAGTCTGTGCTATCGGAGTTAAAAGGCAAAGAAATAAAAATTGTAAGTAAGGTTCGGGAAGCAAAACGTGAATGGTTGGAGTTTGCCATAAAAAATTCTCAAAATACCCTTCGTAGTCTCATAAACAGTAAAGCAAATATGGATGCTAGATATAAATCACTTGTTCATGAACTCGAACTTAAAAAAATACCCGCTAGAATTGAGTGCTTTGATATTTCTCATAACCTTGGGGAATCTACAGTGGCTTCTTGTGTGGTATTTGATGCTAGTGGGCCAGTAAATAGTGCATATAGGCGCTTTAATATAAATGATATAACTCCAGGTGATGATTATGCAGCAATGGAACAGGCGATACATCGTAGATATTTGAGAGTAGTTAAGGAAAGTGGAGCTTTACCTGATATATTGTTGGTTGATGGTGGTAAAGGTCAGCTTGGGAAGGCGGTTGAAGTGATTGCTGAGCTTAAATTGCAAGATATATTGATTGTTGGTATAGCAAAAGGAGAGGGTCGTAAGCCTGGGTTGGAAAAAATAATTATTCCCAGTACAAACCGAGAATTTATGCTACCATCAACATCGATGGCTCTTCATTTATTGCAACATATAAGAGATGAAGCGCATAGATTTGCTTTGGCAGGACATCGAGGTAAGATCAGTAAGAAAAAAACTCGATCGATTCTGGAAGATATTTCAGGTTTAGGCCCCAAAAGGCGCCAGCTTTTGCTAAAACAGTTTGGTGGAATACAAGGGCTGTCTAGGGCAGGGGTTGCAGATATACAAAAGATAAAAGGGATAAGTAAAGAGATGGCTCAGGAGGTTTATGCAATGTTTCATAGTGAGGTGAAATAATGCAGTGGAATATACCTAATATACTCACTTCGATTAGGATAGCTCTTATTCCTTTTTTGATGATAGCTTTTCTTGCATTACCAGAACCTTGGAATAACTGGGTGAGTTTTGCGATTTTTTTAGTTGCATCGATTACTGATTGGTTTGATGGGTATCTAGCTAGAAAGCTCAACCAATCATCTCCATTTGGAGCATTTCTGGACCCAGTCGCAGATAAGTTAATGGTTGCTGTTGCATTGATCTGTATTTTAGTTCAAACACCAACTGCTTATTTTGCAATACCGGTTGCAATTATTATTGGAAGAGAAATTACTATTTCGGCGTTAAGAGAATGGATGGCAGGATTTGGTAAAAGAAGTAAGGTTGCGGTATCTATCTTAGGTAAGATTAAAACTGTGCTACAGATGTTGTCGATAATGTTTTTGTTATTTAATTATAAATTATTTGTTTTAACTAAGGATCAAGTTTACATAATTGGTGTAGTGCTTTTATACGTTGCTTCAATATTAACAATTGTATCCATGCTTTCGTATTTGAAAGCGGCTTTTACTTCAGAAGAAAATAATATAGGCTAGTAATCAGAATAGTAATAAATTAGAAAGATTCCTATTAAACAATTAGTTGTAATTGATTTGTAACTTTTAATAAGAGTCAGTAAAAAAAATAATAAAATAAAGCTTTGGAAAAGCTTGACACAAAAACGATTCTGACTAAAATACACGCATGAATTGACGCGGGAATAGCTCAGTTGGTAGAGCACAACCTTGCCAAGGTTGGGGTCGCGAGTTCGAGTCTCGTTTCCCGCTCCAAGAATTTTTAGGACCCTGGTAAATCCAGGGTCTTTTATTATTAAACCTTATCAGGTCTTTATTATGATTTTGATAAGGATTAAACTGTAGCATAGTTACCCATTTCTGTTTTGAAATGAAAAAGGCTAG
The DNA here is from genome assembly GCA_033852075.1 of Gammaproteobacteria bacterium. Lineage (GTDB taxonomy): Bacteria > Pseudomonadota > Gammaproteobacteria > QZLD01 > QZLD01 > QZLE01. Next base: position 13,738 of record JAWSVC010000038.1, read on the forward strand.
ATAGCAAAGTGGTTATGCAGCGGCCTGCAAAGCCGTAGACGCCGGTTCGATTCCGGCTCTAGCCTCCAAATTCGGGGATGTGGTGGAATTGGTAGACACGAGAGACTTAAAATCTCTTGGCTATTGCGGCCGTGCCGGTTCGATTCCGGCCATCCCCACCATTGGATATAATCCATAAAAAAACCAGCTTTAAGCTGGTTTTTTTATGGATTGTGAAAATATTATTTGGTTCGTGTTGTTAATGCGATTCAAAATGGATTATTTAATTATTTCGTTTTTATATTGTTCAATTACAGCATTCCTGTCTAATTTGCCTGCGCCTGTTTTTGGAATAGAGTCAACAAAATAGATTTTTCTTGGTAATTTGAATTTTGCCAAGTGTTTTGTACAAAATTCCATGAGGTCAGATTCACTAAGAGTTGGGTGATCTTTAAGTACTACTTTAGCTATAGGTACTTGGCCCCATTTATCATCATTTATGCCAATACAGACGGCCTCATCTATATCTGAATGTTTTAATAAAACATCTTCAATCTCTTCAGGGGAAATATTTTCACCGCCACTAATAAACATGTTATCTGATCTGCCAACTATTGTGACAAATCCATCGTCTTCTTCGATAGCAAGATCTCCGGAGATTATCCAGCCATCTTCCGACATGATTTTTTTAGTGCGCTCATCGTCTTTAAGATAACCTTTAAAGCCATGTAAGCTCTTAAGATGTAGAATCCCGATCTTACCAGGTTCTAATTCTCTACCATCTTCTGAAACAATCTTGTGATCACAATGGAACATTGGTTGGCCAACTGTGTTGGCTTTGTCTTTAACAAGTTCCATGTCTTTGTCATGAGGGATAAATATGAAATTTGATGGACCTGCTTCTGTAAGCCCATATGATTGAGCTGTAGTAACATTTTTTCCCCAAAATGGACGCATGATTTCTGGTTGGCATTTTGAACCGCCGGTAAAGACAATGTCAACGGATTCAAAGTCATACGAGCTAAAATCGGGATGATTGGTGATCATAAGTACCATAGGAGTGGCAAGGGGGACAATTTTAATTTTTTCCTTATCTACAAGTTCCATGACTTCTTTTGCATCAAAACTTCTTATTAAAACACCATATCCTCCGAAGTGGATCAGTGGAATAAAAATATTCCAGCCGCCGATGTGGAAGAATGGAAGCGTTAGTATTTCCGAAGTGGCGCATATCAACCCTGAAGAGCTGGATGCAAGTTCAACAGAATTCCAGAAAAGTTGTTGATGAGATATTTTGCATATCTTTGGTACAGAAGTAGTACCTCCTGTATGTATTAGAAGTGCAGTTTCGTGAAGACTTAGTGCTATGTTGGTTTCGGTATCAGAATTGGTTAAAACATCTGTCTTATATTTGCATGTATCAGCGTCAGAAATTTTGACAATCAATTTGGCAGAGTCAGGAATTTGTATGGTATCGATAATTTCCTGGAAAAAATCTTCATAAAATAGTGCGCAAGGTTGAATTCTTTCTATAAGGTCAGATATTTCCTTTGCAGCTAAGCGGAAGCTTATTGGGGCGAGGATGGTGCCGGTTTTACCGGCAGCAAAAAAAAGGTCGATAACTTCTACGCGGTTTCTTGAAATAACACAGATGTGATCTCCTTTGGAGATATTATTAGATAGTAGATAATTGCCTACTTTATTTGCTCTAGAGTTTAATTCTTTGAAAGTGAATTTTTGATTGCAGCCCTTATCATATAAGCCAATTTTATTCGGGGTAATAGCGGCGCGTCGACCAATCCAATCGCCTACCCATTCCATATTCATCTGCTCTGATTTGCAGAACATATTTGTCCTTTTATCCTAAACCGATACGTAACTTAAAGATTATTTCATAAACCAGGTTTTATCAAGGTGAGGGCGGCATAATTATGCCATTATCATACGGTTAAATTGATACAGATCACCTTTTATTAAGTTTTGTTATATTGGAAATTAAAAATCCCCCTCCTTAAAGGTAAGGAGGGGTAAAGTAAGGGCGACGTAGCTAGGATTGTCGTCGCCACTTGGAGGAGACATTAAGACATTTATTAATGTCTGGAATTCGGCTGCAAAAGTCGCTGCAAGATAAATTTGCTGCATAGCAACATCCTAGTCGCATAAAAAGATATAGTCAAGTAGCATCCTGCGTAAAGTACTATTAAATAAGGCCTTGCAATAGATCGTGACTATTTCTGATATTTAACAAATAGTTTTTGAAATTGATTGCCAAAATGGAAATTATTCAAAATGTGTCCATACGGAGATTATAACCCGAAACTAGTCTTATTCAAAATATTAATATTAATTAATGGTATGTTTTTGTAATAGGAACTTAAAAATAAGATAGATTGAAATATCTATATAAATATATATGATCATCAAATACTATGCCTAAGTGTATTGCTGGATCTAAATTTAAAATTCTTGGGAGAAATAATGAAATCAATTTTTGTAATTTTTGTTGCTATTGTTTTAATGGCTTTAGGTATGAGCTTTTATACGCTTAATGATCAGATTGTTAGAATTGATTATTATTTTGATGTTATCGAGTCAGCAAGGCTGCCGGTAGTAATACTTGTCGCTTTTGGTATTGGCGTTTTAGTAGGTTGTTTTGCGACGCTTGGATTAGTATTTTCTAAAAAAAGAGAAATACGCAAGCTCAAGAAAATACAAAAAGAAAATGAGGAGGAATTAACTAATTTGCGTAATTTACCCCTTAAAGATGATGGTATTGGAACCGAATTGGCTGATGTATAGCTAAAGAGAATAGTTTATGAGCCTTGATGTTATTATTCTAATTATATTGCTGCCTGTATCAGCCTTATCGGGTTGGTATTTCGCATCTCGGTCGCATAAAAAAAATAAAAGTGACTCCTCGTCATTATCTAGGTATTTTGTTGGGTTAAATTATCTATTACAGGAGCAGCCTGATAAGGCGATTGAGGTTTTTGTAGAGATGGTAGAGGTGGATAGTGATACTGTCGAAACCCATCTTGCTCTTGGTAGTTTATTCCGTCAAAGAGGGGAGGTTGATCGTGCTATTAGGATACACCAAAATATTATTGCAAGACCTACTCTAACTAAAGAGCAGAGTGCTTCTGCTGTTTTTGAGCTAGCAACTGATTTCCAAAAAGCAGGTTTATTGGATAGGGCTGAACAGCTGTTTCAGCAATTGATTAACGATAAAATATTTGGGAAAAGGTCATTAAGAAATCTTATTAATATATCTCAGGTGCAAAAAGATTGGTCTAATGCGATAAGCTTTAGTATGCAGCTATATAGGCTTGGGGATACACAAATATCAATTAATTTAGCAAATTATCTTTGTGAGCAGGCTGAAGACTACGAGCAAAAAGGGGAGTATCGCAATGCAAGAAACTCTTTGTTAAAAGCTCTTGAATATAATTCAAAATCGGTAAGAGCAGAGATTAAGTTATCTGAAATTGCATTCATACAAGGTAAAATTAAGGAGGGGATATATAGGTTGGAAGAAGCCTTAATAAAGGATTCAAGTTATATTCCGGTTTTAATTAAGCAGATAAAGCAAAGCGTTATAAACAATAAAGAAGAAGCGTTATTATTTTTAAATAAATGTGTCCAAGAAGCTCCCGATAGTTCATCAGCTATTCTAGAATTAGCTAATTTACATAATAATAATGGCAAAAAAGAATTAGCTCAGGAATGTCTTATTAACTTTATCGAAGAAAATCCATCGATTAGCGTATTATATGAGCTGCTTAATAATTATAATGTCGAACTTTCAAGTAGTGATATCGCAGAAATACTGAATCGAAATAGTTTAAATGATGAAAGTTATTCTTGTTCAAAGTGTGGTTATCATGCTTCTACCATGAAGTGGAAATGTCCCAGTTGTCAAAACTGGGATTGTATAAAACCTGATTGGTATATTTAATCAATGTGAATTTATATTAGTTTTATTTTCAGAAGGTTGTTTATGAGTAATCCTGTGGATAATTACCAAAATCAAGAAATAGTGAAAAAGAGTAAAATGGTTGATGATTCTAAAAGAGTTGTTGTTGCATTGGATTATCCGGAAGAATCTTTGGCTTTAGATTTTATCGAAAGACTTTCTCCTGGCCTTTGTCGTCTTAAGGTGGGAAAAGAATTATTTACGATTGCTGGACCTGATTTTGTACGAAAATTAGCGGGTAAAGGATTTGATGTTTTTTTAGATCTAAAATTTCATGACATTCCAAATACAGTGGCAGCCGCATGTAAAGCTGCTGCTGATTTAGGGGTTTGGATGATAAATGTTCATGCATCTGGAGGGACTAGAATGATGGAGGCTGCCAAAGAGGCATTAACAAAAAATGGTTTCGATACCAAGCTTATCGCTGTTACGGTACTGACTAGCATGGCAAACGAAGATTTGCAGGAGTTGGGAATACAAGAAACTGCTCAAAGTCAGGTTTTAAAGTTGGCAAACTTAGCTAATAAATGTGGTTTAGATGGGGTAGTTTGTTCAGCTCAGGAAGCTGGGGCCATTAAAAATAATATAAATGAGTCATTTATTACTGTAACACCAGGTATAAGATTACCGGAAAGTGAAACAGGAGATCAAAGAAGGGTAATGACTCCTGTTGATGCGGTGCGTGCTGGTGCTGATTATTTAGTTATAGGCAGGTCAATAACAAAATCAGATGATCCAAATGCCACACTGGAAAAAATAATAAAAAGCCTTGAGTCTTTTTAGCTGCCAAATAAAATGCGAACCATGTCTCGTAATTATCTACATATGTATGGTTTTACATATGTAGATAATTAAAAACCTTTGCAAAAACAAAAACTTCCAATATTCGACTGCACTAATTGCAAAATTAGCAAATAGCGATTTAGTCGATAAAAAGATTTAAAATTAGCTATCATTTCTTATTTATTGAAAACAAAAGGGAAAAACTTTTTTATTGCGCACTGCACAATCTAAGTTATTAATTGTATTGGTGATTTATTTGACGGACTTCACAAAAATAATAGATACTACGTCACAGTAACTAGTCTGTGAAAGTTATTTTCCCTGTAATCAGGCATCACAGAAAATACAATAAAGTAACTAAGGAAGACAATATAATGAAGAAAATGGCAGTGTTTGCGCTAGGTGTATTGACTTTATCATTCTCGGTATTTGCTAATGCAGCAAACTTGCCTGCTGAAAAATTAGATAGCCAGGGTGGTTTTTACGAAGTTTGTTATACCGATGCCGCATCTGCTACAGCTACGGATCACTTTCTGGAAAAAAGAATAGATCAGCCTGCTTATTCGGCGTTAGGAGCAAAACATGGTTATACAGATCCTTTTCCGTTATATCTGATTGACGGAGTATGGGTTGATTCGGCTGATTGCATTGATGAAGATGATCTATTGCTTGGTGCATGGCAAAGTGGTTCAATGGGTGGTTTTTCCTCTGCTTATATGTATATACCACGAACAGGATCGCCCGTTGGTAATGGCCGTTCTTTGATGATAGTGCTGCATGGTTGTGGTCAAGATGCCTATAATTTCAAAACTGCAAATCTTGATCAGGTTGCTGATGAATACGGGATGGTTATTGCTGCGCCTAATGCTGAAAACTCACCTGCAAATGGTTGTTGGGGGTTTTGGACAGACGGTACATCCGGAACTTCAAGGGGGAGAGATCTTGGTGATTATAAAAATGTAATTGATCTTGTTCAAACTTTAAAGGATAACGTTAGCCTGGATATAGATCCAGATCAGGTATATATAGCTGGTTTATCATCTGGTGCAGCATTTGCAATGACGCTTGGTTGTCTTGCGCCAGATATATTTGCCGGTATGGGGATTGATGCTGGTCCAAGCCCAGGTACTTCTTCTGCTAATGCAACAGGCTCGGATGTTTCGTTAGAGGGGTCTCCGCAAGTGGTTAGTGAGCGCTGTATTTCTTATGCTGGCTCTTATTCTAATTATTTTGATACACAGATAACCAGTACCGCTTATTCTTTAGATGATTTTCTTGTGCCTCAAGGTTATGGTCTTCAAAATGCTGAAGCAATGGCAATTATTTATGGTGTTACTCAATTACCAGGGGAACGAACCATTATTGACAATGTTGAGATTACACCTGCTATTGAAACACTTTGGTCTGATAGCCGGGTATCAAAGCTTGTTATGGATGACGTTGGGCATAACTGGTCAGGAGGGAAGGATGCTTCAGGCGTGTTTATAAGTGATGGTAGTATCAACTATGGCATGTACCTAGCTGAATATTTTGCAAATAACAATATGCGTGTAGATCGGGAAGTTGATAATGATCGCGATGATGATGGTGTAGATGATGTTGCAGATAATTGCCCATATGATGCAAATGCTGATCAGGTAGATCTTGATGGTGACCAGTATGGAGACGTTTGTGACTTGGATATTGATGGTGATGGCAAAGATAACGAAGTAGATAATTGCCCGTATAATGCAAATCCAGATCAGGAGGATACCGATGGTGATGGCCTTGGTAATGTGTGTGAGGATCAGGATGACACAGATTCTGATAAAGATGGCATTATTGACAGTCAGGACAATTATCCAAATAATTATAATCCTAAACGGGAAAACCTTGACGCTGATGAGCT